>NZ_CP037423.1:4204168-4804764 GCF_007754155.1 Stieleria neptunia
CCTGCCCGCCGACCATCGAAAACTGTTTCCTGAACAAGGGGCTTCCGTTGCAAGCAACTCCGCGGAGCGATCCGACCGCCCCGATCATCGGAGCAATCCCGCGATTCGTTGCGACCGTCGCCACGCACCAAAATGAACCCCGTACCATTTCGCATGTCCGTTTGCTGACCACCCCGTCTTTGGTCAATCACTTTTCTCCCGCATCGACCTAAGTACAACCATGCGGTCCCAATCTCAGCACGACGCGTCAGCCAGTGACGCGACCCAAAAACCAATCTCGCAAAACGTGGGATAGGCTTCCAGCCTGTCGATGCTGAAAACGAATGACAGGCTGGAAGCCAATCCCACGTCGCACCATCAACTCTCCCAAACCCCACTATCATGACCGGCCGCCCCCTTCACGCGATGACCGTCGATGTCGAAGACTACTACCAGGTCTCCGGCATGGAAGATCGCGTGTGCCGTTCGGATTGGGACCAACTGGAAAGCAGGGTCGAACGCAGCACCGATCGCATGCTGTCGTTGTTCGATGATGTCGAGGTGCGGGGGACGTTTTATATCTTGGGCTGGGTCGCCGAACGGTTTCCCCGACTGGTCAAGCGGATCGCCGACGCCGGTCACGAAATCGCGTCACACGGCTATTGGCACCGGTTGGTTTACGAAATCACCCCGGATGAATTCGCCAAAGACATCACCGACAGCTGCGATGCCATCTACACGGCTTGCGGCATCCGACCGACCGCCTATCGCGCCCCCAGTTTTTCGATCATTCAAGAATCACTCTGGGCGCTGGACATTCTGGTCGAGAACGGTTTCACCGACGACAGCAGCATTTTTCCGATCGCGGGGCACGACCGCTACGGCGTCCCGGGATCGCGAAAAGACATCCATACCCGCAAGACCACGCACGGACCGATCCGCGAATATCCGCCATCGATCGCCAGGTTCGGCAAAGCCCCGGTGCCGGTCGGGGGAGGATATTTCCGGCTACTGCCACTTCACTTGACCGTCCGCGCGATTCAGTCGATCGAAAAGAAACACCGACCGGCGATGTTTTACATTCATCCCTGGGAAATCGACCCCCAGCAACCCCGCGTGAAAGGTTTACGTCGCTCGGCCGCTTTCCGACATTACATCGGACTGGAACGCACCGAACGAAAACTGCGTCGTATGATGAACCGATTGTCGTTCGGAACCATGACCGAATCACGAAAGGATGCCGACCGGCATCAGAAGAAAACCGCCGACAAACGCTCCGATCTAAACGCCTCGATCAGTCGATGAACCAGCCACCGAGCCCTTCCGCTTCATCGAGTGCGACCGGTCACCAACGGTGACAATCAGCGGGTGAGATTCCCGCAGGCCTCCCGCGTCGACCGCCGCCAGGCAACCCCTGGTAACGTTTGACCCCCAAAATAATCCGATTCAACCGCATGGTTGCCAGGCAAACAGAAACCGCCTGTCACCCAAGCGGACGAAGTCCGCTTTGACGGAGACAAGGAGACAAGGAGACAAGGAGGGTGATGCTATGCATCATCAGTCGACGGATCGAACAATGGCAGAAAAATCAGGGGCAGGAAAATGTTGCGTCGTCACTTCACGCATGTGGGTTGCGCGGAGAAGGCGACAAGAAAATGGATGACAAGAAAATCGGTCAAGGCAGTTCGATGATGTAGGTGATGCGGCAACACAATCGGTCGGTTGTCGCTCTCCAATCGTCTTGGCAACCTCCGCGACGAAGCGCCACCCCAATCCTCCCCAAATCATTTTCTTGTCACCCATTTTCCTGTCTTTCTCCCCTCCACCCCACCCCATTTTTCTGCCCTCCATTTTTCTGCCATCCCCAGCACCACGCACCCCGGCACGCCGCGTCAGCCAGTGGCGCGTGACAACCTGAACCCCACCCGCCGCTCGCTCACGCGTCCCGCTGATATCCCCACCCATCATTCTGCCCCGTATCGTTCTGCCATCCTGCCCCCATCGTTTTGCCACTCTCCCCATGCCCGTCCGCACGACACCCACGCTAACGACTGCCGAGCAACTTTTCGGCATGGTCACTGACGGGTACCGCTACGAGCTCGTCGCAGGAGAATTACGGATGATGTCACCTGCCGGCGGCCGTCACGGCCGAATCGCGATCCGCTTGGCTCATCTGCTGATGCAGCATGTCGACGCGAACGATTTGGGAGTCGTTTATGCAGCCGAGACCGGCTTCCGGATTGAAACCGATCCCGACACCGTCCTCGCCCCCGATGCCGCGTTCGTCAGCAAAGCACGTCACGCAACCATCAAAAACGAAATCGCGTACTTACCGCTCGCTCCCGATTTGGCCGTCGAAGTCCTCTCACCGAGCGACCGATTTTCGCGAGTCGAATCCAAAGCCTTCCAGTGGCTCGACGCCGGCACGAACTTGGTCCTCCTGGTCGATCCAGAAACCCAAACGATTCACCGCTACCCTTCCCGCAAGCAAATCGAAGTCTACCAGCTTGACGAAACCCTCGACTGCAGCCCCGCCGTTCCCGAATGGACCCTCAGCATCAAAGACGTCTTCCGATAACACTGCCTTCATCGTCTTGCCCCCATCGTTTTGCCACTCCTATTCATTAGCCAATAGCTCTCCGTCCCATCCCCATGTCGCAACCCAGTTCCCTTCCCCACTACACCTACGGCGACTACTGCCAATGGCAGGGCGACTGGGAATTGCATCAAGGGATTCCGATTGCGATGACGCCGTCGCCCTTCGGTCGGCACCAAGTGCTGGTCACCCGTCTCGCCTGGTTGATTCAATCCGATATCGAAGCAAACAGCTGTGATTGCCAAGCCATCGTGGATTTGGACTGGGTCGTCAGCGATGACACCGTCGTTCGCCCCGACCTGCTGGTCGTCTGCGGAGAGATCCCCGATCGGCATCTCCAATCATTGCCCTCATTAGTCATCGAAGTCCTCTCGCCGTCCACCCGAACCAACGATCTTGGATACAAACGAGAACTCTACCAGCGCGAACAAGTCCCCCACTACTTGATCGTCGACACCGAGAAAAGCTCCGTGACACAGATGGCACTCCAAGACGGCCACTACATATCCCACACCATTGAAACCGCAACCCTGACCGTGAACCTAGCAGACGATTGCACCATCACCGTCGACCTGCAAAAGCTATTCCGTTAGCTGCCCCTAATCTTCCCCGAATCATTTTCCCACCTCCATTTTTCTGCCCCCCATTTTTCTGCCATCCCTGTCTCCATCGTCTTGCCCGCCTCCACCACCGTCAACGCTCCCATCACCAAGCCCGCCAGCACCGCGCGCCGCAAACGCGTCCTGCTGCTGACCCATCGGTTCCCCTACCCGCCCAATCGTGGCGACCGGATCCGATCCTACAACCTGATGCGTGTGCTGGCCGAATCCTTTGACGTCACGCTGGCCTGCCCGCACGACGAACCGGTCTCCGATGCGGAACTCCAACACGTCCAACAAATCTGCCAAACCGTCATCACGGCACCGGTCGGCAAGACCCGTTGGCTGCGAGCGGGCGGCTCCCTGCTCGGCGGCCACAGCCTCACCGAAGGCCTGTTCCACAGTCCGACCATCACCGATCAAGTCCTCGCCTCCCAGCAAACTCAACCGTTCGACGCCGCGTTGGTGTTCTGCAGCAGCATGTTCCCCTACGTGGAACACGACGCTTTCCGCGACACACCGATGATCGTCGATCTGGTCGACGTCGACAGCGAGAAATGGCGCCAACTCTCGGTCGAGCGCACGGGCCCGAAGAGCTGGATCTATTCCATCGAATCCAAACGCGTCCGCGACCTCGAACACCGCATCGCCGAGAAAGCCGACGCCATCACACTCGTCAGCGACCAAGAAGCCAACCTGTTCAAATCCACGATCCCCACCACCACCCCCGTCCACGGCGTCTCCAACGGAGTCAACACCGACTACTTCCGCCCGCCATCCCAGCGGGACGCGTCAGCGACCGGCGCGTCCAATCCATCCCAGCGGGACGCGTCAGCGACTGGCTCGTCATCCCAATTACAAAGTCACCCTCCCTTGCAGGGAGGGTCGAGCGAAGCGAGGGGAGGGTCTTCTTCAACGAGCCACTTGCTCTTCACCGGTGTCCTCGACTACCCGCCCAACGTCACCGGCCTGGTCTGGTTCTGCACCAAGATCCTCCCCTCCCTCCGCCAACGCCTCCCCGTCCAGCTCACCATCGTCGGCCGCCGGCCCAACCAAGCCGTCCAAGATCTCGCGTCCTTCGACGGCGTCACGCTTGTCGGTGAAGTTCCCGACGTCCGCCCGTACCTGCACGCCGCCGACATCGCGATCAGTCCCCTCAAACTCGCCCGCGGCATCCAAAACAAAGTTCTCGAAGCGATGGCTTGCGGCTTGCCAGTGATCACCACCACTGAATCCGCCGAAGGCATCGACGCGATCGACGGCAGCGAATTCATCATCGCCGACGACGAAGCGGCTTGGGCTGACGCGATTTGCGATCTCGCCAGCGACCCCCAGCGCCGCACGTCAATCGGCAACGCCGCGAGAGACCTGGTCGTCAACCACTACGCCTGGTCAGCAAGAATGCAACAAATCACAGAGCTCATTCAGAAAGCGGTTGGCAGCCGTAGGTCATGCTGTGCATCATGAAACGAGTTGATTGGGGGGAGATGGCAGAAAAATGATGGGCAGAAAAATGGGGTGGGGAAAAGGAAGACAGGAAAATGGGTGACAAGAAAATGGTGTGGAGCAAAGTAGGTGATGCTGTGCATCACATCTTCTCTAATCTTCCTACCCCATAATCTTCCTACCATTTTCTGACCACCCAATGTTTTGACCAACATCCATCTGTCCCCACCCCATCATTCTGCCCCGAATCATTCTGCCTTCCCCTCTTCATCGTTTTGCCCCCATCGTCTTGCCCCACTCTACCTTGAACCACCCACCCCATCCCCCCATCCGCGTCGCATTCGTTATGCACAAGATGCAAGTGGCGGGCGCGGAAGTTCTGGTTAAACAGATCATCGAGCGGTTGGGCGACCAGATCGAGGCAACGATTTTCTGTCTGGACGACGTCGGCGAACTCGGGTACCAGCTACGCGATCAAGGCGTTCCCGTCATCGTGCTGGATCGGAAGCCCGGCTTCGACGCGAAGGTCCCCCAGCGGATGGCCGGCGAAATCCGTGATCGCGGCATCCAAATCCTGCACGCCCATCAATACACTCCGTTTTTCTACTCCGCGCTCGCACGGCTGCGTCACCGTGCCAAGGCGAAAATCCTGTTCACCGAACACGGGCGTCACTACCCCGACGTGATCTCCTGGAAACGTCACATCGCCAACCGCTGGTTGCTGAACCGCTACGCCGACATCACCACGGCCTGCTGCGACTTCAGTACCAAGGCACTCCGCGAGATCGAAGGATTCCCGGACGCCTTCACGTTGGCCAACGGAGTCGACCTCGCCGAACTGCCACCGCGAGGCAACGAATCGGAACGCAACGCACTCCGCCAAACACTCGGGCTCGATCCCGACCGTCCCTACGCCGCCTGCATCGCACGGTTCCACATCGTCAAAGACCACGCGACGTTGATTCGAGCCTGGGCGCGGGTCCACCAAAAACTCCCCGAAGCCCAACTACTCCTCGTCGGCGACGGAGAAGAACGCCAAAACATCGAAACCCTAATCGACGACCTCCAACGCGCTGGTGTCCAGGCTTTAGCCGCCACCCCCGACCGCAACGCGACCACTCCACCCCAGCGGGAAGCGTCAGCGAGCGGCGCGTCACCCCAATCCCCCAAAAGTCACCCTCCCTTGCAGGGAGGGTCGAGCGCAGCGAGGGGAGGGTTAGGCGTGCAAGTCTCGAGTCCTGAGTCGCGAGTCGTGAGCCAGGAATCCGGCAACGCTTTGCTCAACGGTGACAACTCAACTCAAGACTCACCACTCACGACTCACCTCTCTGAAAGCATCCGCTTCCTCGGCATCCGCGACGACGTCGGCGACATCCTCCGCGCGGTCGACGTGTTCACCCTGACCAGCGTCAGCGAAGCGGCCTCACTGACCCTGCTCGAAGCGATGGCCAGCGAGTGCCCCAGCGTGGTCACCGATGTCGGCGGCAATTCCGAACACCTGCGACAAGGCATCGACGGCTACCTGGTCCCCCGAGCCGACGACACCGCCCTCGCCGGCCGACTGCTCGAACTCCTCAACGATCCGTCGTTGGCCCACCAATTCGGCCAATCCGCCCGCCAGCAAGTCCAACAACACTTCAACCTCTCGGGCGCCGTCGACAAGTACCACGAGCTGTACCAACAACTGGCATGTGTAGCTGTTAGCTGTTAGCAACGAACGGCAAATAAGTGGGATAGGCTTCCAGCCTGTCGATGCTGAGATGACAGGCTGGAAGCCTATCCCACTTTGAGAGATCCGGCACTTATATTCGGCTCGTTGCTGAGCTGTTAGCACCCCATCATTCTGCCCCGTATCATTCTGCCATCCTGCCTTTTTCCACCCTGCCTTCATCGTCTTGCCCCCATCGTTTTGCCAACTCCCCGGTGACCACCCTCCTGAAAACAACCGTCCAAACCATCGCCATCGCGATCATCTCACCGCTGCTGCTCACCCACCTGCTCCTCTCCGTCACCTCCTCCGCCGACAGCTCCCTCGAAACCCATTCCCAATTCCTCTCCCTGATCCCCGGCAAACTCGGCAGCTACCTCCGTGTGGCCTTTTACCGTTTTGCGCTCGACCACTGTGATCCCACCGCGACCATCTGTTTCGGCGTGTTGTTCTCGAAAACCGGTGCCCGGCTCCACCAAAACGTCTACATCGGCCCGCGTTGCATGATCGGTCTGGCCACACTCGACGACGACGTCCTACTCGGCCCGGCCGTGCAAATCCCCAGCGGTCCACAATCCCACGGCATCAGCCGGCTCGACGTCCCCATCCGCGATCAATCCGGAACGCTCCAGCGAATCAGCATCGGCCGCGACAGTTGGATCGGCGGCGGATCGTTCGTGTTGGCCGACGTCGCCGAGCAGTGCGTCGTCGGAGCCGGCAGCATCGTGACCAAACCGACCCAGCCACAGACCATTTCTGTCGGAAACCCCGCGCGACCGGTAGGCAAGCGGGGAGAACCGAGTACTGTCTCGGCTAGTGACACCGCGGGGGCAACTGCCACCCAAGTGGACGAAGTCCGCGCGGATGGAACGCTGGTCAGTTGAGACGGGAGATGGCAGGAAAATGATGGGAAGAAAAATGACCTGCAAAGCGATTGAAGACAACAGACAAGAAAATGGATGACAAGAAAATGTCCCGACTGAATACGTGTTCGCTATTTTCCTGTCACCCATTTTCCTGTCTCTAATTCCCCACCCATCTTTCTGCCCACCATTTTTCTGCCACCCCACCCCGGCACCAGCCCCTAAAATCCACTGCCCCACATCGCAATGCACATCGCTCTTATCGGTGCTTCCGGATACGTCGGGAGCGAATTCACACAGCAAATCAACGACCGTGGTCATCAAATGACCGCCATCGGCCGCTCCAATTGCGATGTCTACTCTGTTAGCTCATTGCTCTCGGTCTTGGAAGACGCGTCGCCGGACATCCTGATCAATTGCGCCGGATACACCGGAAAGCCCAATGTCGACGCGTGCGAGTTGGACAAAGCCAACTGCATCGCTGGGAATACTGTGTTGCCGGGCGTGATTCAAGAGGCCTGCGAGACAATCGGGATACCTTGGGGGCATGTTTCGTCGGGCTGCATCTTCACTGGACGACGAGCGGATGGGAATGGATTCACCGAGTTGGACGAACCCAACTTCTCCTTCCGCCAAAACAACTGCAGTTGGTACTCCGGAACCAAAGCACTCGGCGAAGAGGTTCTAGCAGGCGCATCAAAGTGTTACATCTGGCGGCTTCGCATTCCGTTTTCAAACATCGATTCACCCCGCAATTACCTCTCCAAAGTCCAACGCTACGAGAATTTGCTCGAAGCCGAAAACAGCCTTTCCAATCTGCCCGAATACGTCGCCGCGGCGTTGGACTGCTTCGAAAAAAATGTGCCGTTCGGCACGTACAACCTGACCAACCCCGGCAGCGTGGCGACCTCCGAAGTCGTCGAGATGATCAAGGAAGCCGGTGTAAGCGACAAAGAATTCCGCTTCTTCGATTCCGAAGACGAATTCATGGCCAAGGCCGCCAAGACCCCGCGATCCAACTGCGTGATGGACAGCAGCAAAGCACTCGTCGCGGGCCTCAAGCTCACCCCTATTCACGACTGCATCCGAGCGACGCTCGCACAGTGGCAACCTGAAGCAGTGGCGAGCGACGAGCAGCGCGTGGCGACCTAGTCGTAGGGCATGCTGTGCATGCCGGAGGTGCTCGTTCGTAGCATGCACAGCATGCCTTACTCACTTGCCTCTAGCACCTAGCCTCTAGCAACACTTATCATGCAAACCCTTCTCGTCACCGGCGGTGCCGGCTTCATCGGCGGCCAATTCGTACGCGATGCCGTGGATAACAAGCTGGCACGGATTGTCAACCTTGATGCGTTGACCTACGCGGGCAATCGTGATTCCATTCCGTCGGAGAATGAGCATCATGTTTTCGTCCAGGGAAGTATTAATGACGGTGAGCTGCTCGATCGGCTGTTCGCAGATTACTCACCCGATGCGGTTGTACACTTCGCTGCCGAATCGCATGTGGACCGCTCGATCGATGGTCCTGGGGCATTCATTGAAACCAATATCAACGGTACCTACCAACTTCTGACTACCACGCGAAAACACTGGCAGGGACTCAGCGGCGACACCAAGGACGGATTCCGCTTCCTGCATGTGTCCACCGATGAAGTTTATGGTTCACTGGGCGCCGAAGGCTACTTTACCGAGACAACGCCCTATGCTCCTAGCTCGCCCTACTCCGCTTCCAAAGCGTCTTCAGATCACCTGGTCCGTGCCTGGCACCACACCTTCGGCGTGCCGACCCTGATCACCAATTGCAGCAACAACTATGGCCCCTACCAGTTTCCCGAAAAGCTGATCCCGCTGGTCACGCTCAACGCGATCGGCGGCAGGCCGCTGCCGGTATATGGAGATGGCAAGAATGTTCGCGACTGGTTGTACGTCGGCGACCATTGCTCGGCGATCCGCACCGTGCTGGCCCAGGGCCGGCCGGGTGAAACCTACAACGTCGGCGGTAACTGCGAACGTCAGAACATCGAGATTGTACGAACGATCTGCCGGACGGTGAACGAACTTTGCCCGAACCTTGCACACGAATGTGAATCGCTGATCACCTACGTCACCGACCGCCCCGGTCACGACCGCCGCTACGCGATCGACGCGTCAAAAATCCGCGACGAACTCGGCTGGGACCCGGCCCACTCGTTTGAGTCCGCGATCGTGGAGACGATTCAGTGGTATTTGGACAACAGCACGTGGGTTGAACGTGTTTTGAGTGGGGAGTATCGGATGGAGAGATTGGGAGTGGGGGAGTAGGGCAGTGGGGCAGTAGGTAGGGCAGGCAGTGGGCCAGGACAGGGAATAGGGGAGTAGGTTTGGGGAAACCGCATCGGCGACTTAGTGTTTGGCAGGAATCGATGGCTTTGGTGGAATCAATCTATCAGTGCACGAACACGTTTCCTTCGGAAGAGAAGTTTGGACTTCTCTCTCAAATGCGTCGTTGTGCAGTTTCAATCCCGTCCAACATCGCCGAGGGGGCAGCTAAATCCTCAGCCGCTGACTACTCCCGATTCCTCACGATCGCCATCGGATCCCTTTCCGAACTCGACACACAACTCGAACTGTCCAAACGACTCCAATTCCTGAATGACGCTGCATTCGAATCACTCGACTCCCAACTCGGTTCAATCAGTCGGATGTTGATCGGACTTCGACGCTCCATACGCTCAAAGGCATAGACCAGCTTCCCCACTGCCCTTCTCCCTCATTGCCCTCCTCCTAATGTCCCCTACTGCCCCACTGCCCAACTCCCCCTCTACCCGCAAAGGAATCATCCTCGCCGGCGGAAGCGGTTCTCGCCTACACCCAATCACCAAAGGCATATCCAAGCAACTATTGCCGATCTATGACAAGCCGATGGTTTACTATCCGCTGTCAACTTTAATGCTTGCCGGTATTCGGGAGATTCTCTTGATCTCGACACCACATGATTTACCTGGGTTCCAACGGTTGCTTGGAGACGGTTCCGAATGGGGCATTGAGCTTTCATATGCGGAGCAGCCGAGTCCCGATGGACTCGCCCAAGCGTTCATCATCGGCGCGGACTTCATCGGCGACTGCCCGTCGGCTTTGGTTTTGGGCGACAATATTTTCTACGGACAGGGGTTTAGCACGCAGCTTCAGCAAGTTTCATCACGTATCGACGGCGCGACGATTTTTGGATATCAAGTTACGGATCCTCAGCGATACGGGATTGTTGAATTCAATTCAGAAGGTCGGGCAATTTCGCTTGAAGAAAAACCAAAGGCCCCCAAATCACACTTCGCTATCCCAGGATTGTACTTTTACGATCGGGACGTCATTGAAATTGCCGCAAATCTCAGGCCGTCACAAAGAGGAGAATTGGAAATCACCGACGTCAATCGCGTTTACTTGGAACGTGAAAAGTTATCGGTCGAAAAACTGAGTCGCGGCTTTGCTTGGCTCGACACGGGTACCCGTGATTCGCTATTGGATTCATGCAATTTTATTGCTGCAATAGAGAAGCGACAGGGGCTAAAAATCGGATGCTTAGAAGAGGTGTCATTGCGCATGGGATACATCTCTCCAGCAAGTTTGAGAATTCAGGCTCTGGCCATGAACAATGAATACGGACAGTATTTGCAGGGACTATTCCTCGATTTCGACATTGCTAACACGGGGCATCTATGAGATCGTTGCAACGCAGTGGTTTGTGCTATTTCGGGAATGTGGTCCAGCTGAACAAGAAGTTCTCCGCGATGCTGCGTACGCAACATTTCGATCAAATAAAGTCCGATTAAGACCGTCGATCAGACATTGAACAAAGAACCAATAGACGGGAAGGGGGGCGCATCAGTCGCGAAGTCTCTTCGCTGGGTCGGGTTTGCAAAGTACACAACTCTCGGAGCACGCCTAGGGATCTCCCTCGTCATGGCTCGGCTGCTAGCGCCTGAGTTGTTCGGTATAATCGAAATGGCTTACACGTTCTTCATGTTTGCGAAACTGATGCGGGGATTCTCAATCGCCGAAATCATCGTTCAGCGAGATACGATTGACCAGCGAACCCTTAGCACGCTTTATTGGCTGAATCTCGGCATCTGCTCTGCCGCGACGTTCTTGTTGCTTTGTCTTTCCCCCGTCGCTGCGTTGATGTATGCCAACCCAATGGTCGGTTGGGTGGCAGCTGCTTTGTCGATCTGCTTTCTGCTCGAGGGGATGTCGTTGGTCTCTCAGAGCCTGCTGCAGCGTGACATGAACTTTTACGCAATTGGAATTCGTGAGATTGCTGAAGTCGTTGTCATGGGAGTTGTATCGGTGGCTCTCGCCGTGGTGGGGTTTGGTGTCTGGGCGATCGTTCTGGGAACCTTGGCCAGCCTCGTCGCCAGAAATGTGACTCTTTATCTCGTGCGACCGTTCGCGCCATCGAGGGTGTTTGATCGAGACGTTCTGAAGTCGTCGTTTGGATTTGCGGCGAACATGTCGGGAGTGAAATTCCTCGGCTATCTTCGCCAAAACTTTGACAAAATCCTAATCAGCGTCGTTCTGGGAGCTTCTGCAGTTGGTTTTTATGGTGTTTCTCGAAAATTGGTGTTGTTCCCACACGAATCAGTGACGCAAATTGTAAACCGAGTTGCCTCAAGGCGGTTCGCCCGCGCTCAAAAGAATGCAAGTGAGATAAGCGATCTCTATTTGCGAGCCATTGGTGCCACTGCGATTCTGATTGTGCCAATTTATGTTGCGTTATCAGTTTTTGCTTATGAACTCGTGCCGCTATTGCTTGGCCACCAGTGGCACGAATCGATACCACTCGTTCAGGTGCTTGCGTTTTCGGCAATGATTTCAACGCTGTCGACTGTAAAGCACAGGGTTGCGATTGCCTGCGGGAAGCCTAACGTGCTGCTGCGTTCAAATTTGGTCCGATTAGTTATCTCTTGCACAATGACGTCAGTCGCCATTGGATGGGGACTAACAGCCGTTGCGTGGGCACTACTCTTTGCAACACTGATTGGTTGGTTTGTAGAAAACAGAATCATCTTCGTTGATCTGCCTGGGATTTCGCTCTTCCGCCAGTTCGAGCAACTTCGAAAACCAATGCTTGCGGCATCTCTTGGAGGTGTCGCCGCGCTGCTGTTGAAAGCGGCGATTTCTGGAATGGCCTTCTCAGCACTTTCGGTCGTGTGCATCTGCTTGCCTTCAATGGTGTTCACCTACACGATAGTTTTGCGAGTTCTCCAGCCAACTGGACTCATTGACCTTGCTGAAGTTGGGCCACCAAGACTCAGACGTTTTTTCTGTGCAAGCACGTAATCCGCCAAGACGACTGGGAGGCATGGAACACCCGTTGCGTAGATGGAATGCGATGGCAGCATGGCACCCTCGGGTGATAAGGACCGCCGGAACAATTAGTGTCGCGGGTTTTCGCTGGATGGGGTAGACTTTCCGCGTCTCAATCCACCAGCGAGGGTGCCAAGGATGGCGTTTGTATTCGAAAATCAGCTTGACGATCTGGCTGCCAAGCGAGCAGTCGATTTTTATTCAACCTTGTCCGAAAAGGATCGCCGTCGGTTCGCGGCTGTCGAGGCACAGCGTCTCGGGCGAGGAGGTGTACCGTACATCAGTCAATTACTGGGCTGCTCGACTCGCACCATCGAACGAGGTATCGCTGAGCTCGATCAACTCTCCAATGATCCGGCGAAAGGTAGGATACGGCGGCCAGGTGCTGGACGAAAAAAAAGATCGAAACCGATCCCGACCTCGAAGACAATCTGAACGAACTATTGAGCGTTCGTGTTGGAGGCGATCCTGATGAGCCCGACGTGGTTTACACAAACCTGGCCTCCACTGAAATGGCTGAGAAGGCGGCCGAGGCCGGCACCCCTGTGAGCGACAAGACGGTCTCCGCTTGGCTGAATAGCTTGAAGATCGGTTTTCGAAAAATGATCAAAACTATTTCCGGTGGCTTGTCAGCGGATCGCGAGCAGCAGTTTGATCTCATCGCAGGACATGTGGAGAGCTATCAGGCTGCCGGCAATCCGGTCTTTTCGATCGACACAAAAAGCAAAGAATTCCTGGGCCGTCTTTACCGGGCCGGTCGCATTCGCACCACAGAGCCCATTGAAGCGTTCGACCACGACTTTCCGAGTTGGGCTGATGGCGTTGTGATTCCTCACGGAATCTACGACATCGGACGAAATGCTGGGCACGTCAACATTGGACTCTCTCACGAGACGAGTCGCTTCGCGACCGATAGCCTCAAATGGTACTGGAACCGGATAGGGAAACGTTGTTATCCGGATACCAATTCCATTTTGCTATTGTGCGATTGCGGCGGTAGCAACTCAGCTTCAAAATACATCTTCAAGCACTACCTTCAAAAGTTGGTCGACACGATCGGCATCGAAATTCGGGTAGCCCACTATCCAAGCTACTGTTCAAAATACAATCCGATTGAACGCCGTTTTTTTCCGCATCTTGGACGTGCTTGCTCCGGGATGCTTTTCGATAAGTTGGAAACAGTTGTCAAGTTGATGCGGAACACATCGACTCGGACCGGCCTTCGCACTACGGTCAACGTCTTGCGAGGGTTGTACGAGACGGGTGAGAACGCGACCGCAACAATGAAAGCAGCTCTGCGTACAGTTTTTGACGAACAAATACCGAGATGGAACTATCGATTCTCGCCAATTAACCGACACTAATTGTTCCGGCGGTCCTAAACGGTCTGCTGCATGCGTTTTGCCTCGATAAGAATATCCTGAAAATGTCATTAGCAATACTTTACGTAAATTCGAAAGACAGCGACGCCAAGTACGTGAAAGAGGCAGTGAAGTCGGCAGTCAGCTTTAGAGAACATCTGCCAGATGCGAGGTACTACCTCTACACAAATTTCGAAGGGGATGAACCAGGTCTAGCCGTTTTTGATGAGGTTGTTCAACGAGATTTCATTGTTCCAGATCAATTTAAAAACCGTGTGCATCTGAACGGGCAAATGTTTGTCAAGCATGCAGCGATGCTCGACCTGGAGGAGGACAATGTGCTCTACCTCGGTGCCGACACATATGCCTTGAAAGATGATGTTGCTGAACTTGAACGGGTTCTTGAGCGATTTGATATCGCAGCCGCGCACGCTCCGGTAAGAATCAATACGGAAATCGGCAACAGCTCAATTCCCGAAGTTCCCAAAGCCTTTCCTGAACTGAACTGCGACTTAATTCTCTACAGAAACAGTCCGGATGTGAGGTCGTTTATTGAGAAATGGAAGTCTGCTTATTTTGAAGACATGTTTTCTCACCCGCACGATCAAGGGACATTTCGCTATTTGTTATATCTTTCAAATCTGCGGCTCTGTGTTCTTCCCGCTGAATATAATTATCGCGGACATGCGTTCCGTGAGGATACCGTGATTCTCCAAAATCGGTACGCTCTTCAGCAATACATCGCATCGAATGGCCGTCCCGGAAAACCGTTTTTACGTCGCCTTCTCGATCCAATCAAAAATTCATTGTTTGCGCAGCCTTGACACTTGCCCAATCCCGATCACGAAAACATCAGCGCTCGACAAATGAAGATTTATTACTGGAACATTCGTCCTAATTTTGGTGATCTGATCAACCCTTGGCTTTGGCCAAAGGTTTTCCCGGATTTTCGTTTTGAAACACTACCGAAGACAAAGAAGGGCGTTGTGGATGCGGGAGACGCCGCCACATTGTTAGTCGGTATTGGGACGCTTCTCAACGACCGGTTCCCGAAGTCCGGGCGGTCTATCGTGATTGGATCCGGAGTGGGGTATGGATCCGCACCCAAGATAAGTGAGCCGAGTAGAATCTACTGTGTTCGTGGACCGAAGTCAGCTGAAGCGTTGTCGCTTCCAGCGTCGATGGGGATCATTGATCCAGGAATTCTACTCCGTGAATACTACTCGAAAGCTGACTCAAGGTCGCACGAGTTTAGCTTCATGCCTCAGATTTCAAGTGTTGCCAAAGAACAGGGTTGCTGGAGACGAATTTGCGAGGATCTTGGCTTTGGGTATATCGATCCGCGCGACCCGGTTGAGAAATCCGCGAAGGCAATTGCGGAAACAGGAACGCTGCTTACAGAGTCAATGCATGGCGCCATTGTTGCCGAAGCACTTGGTGTTCCTTGGGTTCCCATCGTTACAAGACGAGAGATACTTGCCTTCAAATGGCACGACTGGTGCGAGTCTGTGGATGTCGAATATCAACCCGCTTTCGTGTCATCCATTACGCAGCCGGTGTCACCGACGTTTCGACAGAAGCTGAAATTGAGTGTTTCGCTACCGTTGGCCAAGCGGCAGCTTCAACACGCGTCAAAGCGGGAGCCGTCCCAAGCTCGCGATGGCGTGATCGACAGTCGCATCAGTCAACTCAAAGATGTGTTTGCCGAGGTGGCAAAGTGCGAGAGTGTTCAGTGCTAACGATGGCTCGAGCGAACCGTCGCGAATCATTCTTCCTTTCTAGAGATTTGCTTTGAAACGAATTGCGTCGGCTCGAACAAGATACAGTCCGGCAACACTTGCGGTGAGATCGTGCATCATAGGCTGAGGAGCTACTTTCGAAGCACTCTCAAATGGTTCGCCTCGCGAAGCGTTGTAGAAGATCTACTGCGAGAGCGCGTTGAGGCCGTCTGCACGCGAACTGCATCGCCCCCTCCCGAATTCTCACCGTCGTTCGTAAGAACTGCGATGGCATCCGATGGTAGCGGTGAATCGCCAGTTTTCGTTTCGTCAAGATACAGGTCCGGGTCAACATTGCTCTGGCGGTGCTTTCGTGAGAATGCAAACTTTACAGCGTACTACGAACCGCTGAATCCGAGACGCTGGTTTGATCGGAGCCACCGAGGTAGTCGCGTGGACGCGACTCATCGTCAGGTGGCAGAGTATTGGTGTGAATATTGCCATTTAGAAGAGACGGCTGTGCCCTGGCAAGATCGATGGTGCTCCAGTGACTTATATTTGCCACCAGGTATCCCAGCGTTGTCACTTCTAGACTATGTCAATTTACTGATCTCAACGTCACCAAAGAGGCCGATTCTGCAGTTCAATCGGATTGACTTTAGGCTGCACTGGCTTCGCCGAAGATTTCCTGATGCGTTCCTTGTGCATCTGTTTCGGAACCCGCGAGATCAATGGATTTCGACATTCCTAAAGGGCTCGCCAGTTGGCAAGCAGGCTCGCGTTGCGGATTTCCAGGAGCATGACGAGTTCTACCTATTACCTTGGCTGAGGGATTTGCGACGATATTTTGATGTGCTCGAGGAAGTTGACCAGATGCACCCCTACGAAGCATCGTACTTGCTCTGGCGGCTGTCAGGGGCATACGCTCAGGCATTCTGCGATCACCACATTTCCTACGAGCATTTCGTGAATCACCCAAAGCAATCGTTGGGCGACCTCGGGAGGAAGTTGGGTGTTAATGACTTGGACTCAGCCGAGTCAATCGCTTCGATCGACGCACGAAGCGTCAATCGTTGGCGCAGCTACGATGACGGCGTTTGGTTCCGCGAACGCGAGGCGTTTGTGGACAAATTGCTGGAAAACTGCATGGAACTCCCCCCGCTTGTCTCCGATTTCGCCAGGGAAGTCACTGCAGGTTACGCCGCAACCGACACTCGCGCACCGATCGCCGCCGAGCGCTCCACGCAATGAAGCGTTTTGCTGGCGAAGCTCAATTTTAATTTTGATGAACACCGAGCTTGCATCCAGTTTTTCCACCGACGGACGCGACGTGCTTTCAGCGCAACACGACATGTCATTTCCGCGGACCCTGCTGTTGAGTGAAGTGTTTCCGCCACAGCACGGTGGCAGTGGGAAGTGGTTTTGGGAAATCTACTCCCGGCTGCCCGAAAACCGCTGCGTGATGGCCGTTGGTAACTCGCACGGTGCCGACCAGCGGGACAGTGAGTATCCGCAAGGCATCGAGCGAATGGACTTGCAGATGGGCTACCGAGGTGTCGCAAATATCTCCAGCCTGAAAGCGTACGCCCGGCAAATTCGTGCTGTCGGTCGACTCGTCAAAAGACACGGGATCGACGCGATCCATGCAGCACGCCCCCTTTCGGAAGGCTTGGTGGCGATGGCTGTTAGTCGACTCCGGCGAATCCCTTACCTTTGCTATGTCCACGGTGAAGACGTCAACGTCGCGACATCGAGCCGAGAATTGCGTGCGGTGACCTCCCAGGTACTTGGACGCGCCGCCCGCTTAGTCGCAAATTCTTCCTTCACCCGACAGCTTCTGATAGACGATTGGGGCATCTCGTTCGACCGAATCGCCCTGATACATCCCGGTGTCGATACGTCGCGGTTCAGTGACGCGGCGATCAGCGGAACGCCGCCCGCTCCTCGCGACGGTACGCTGAGGCTGTTGACGGTCGGACGATTGCAAAAGCGCAAAGGACAGGACACCGTGATCAGGGCAATCCCAAAATTGCTGAAGACATTTCCCAGTCTTTCCTACACGATCGTCGGCGGCGGAGACGAGCGGTCGCCACTGGAACGACTTGCTCATGGCTTGGGGGTCAGCAAGTTTGTTCGATTTGTCGGCGAAACCACCGACGATGAATTGCTGGACCTTTACCGCGAATGCGATGTTTTCGTGCTCGCCAACCGAACAATCGGCAAGGATGTCGAAGGGTTTGGCATCGTGTTGCTGGAAGCCCAAGCTGCCGGAAAACCGGTCGTCGCTGGTGCCAGTGGTGGAACGCGAGAGACGATGCTTCCCGGTGAAACGGGCTTCTGTGTGCCGTGCGAAACACCCGACGCCTTGATCGGCGTGTTGACCGACCAACTTTGCACCGCCGACGATCGTAGGCGGATTGGCGAACGGGCGCGTTCGCATGTGCGATCGAGGTTTGACTTCACAACCTTATCGTGCCAAGCGGAGCAGTGCTTTCGCGATCTGACCGCAAAGGCAACGTCCTCTCGTGGCTGAAAACACTATGACGATGCGAGACATTGGAGCCTGCCCCGCCCCGGTTTTCGTCACCGGGACACAGCGTTCGGGCACGACGCTTCTGCACCATGTACTGGACTCATCCAGTGTATTGTGGAGCCGAAACGAGATGTACGAGGTGCATCCGCTGGTATTTGGTAAGAACACGCACCAAGGAGAGCAAAACCGAACGCTGGTTTCCCAACTTGAAAAGTTCTTGCGGCTTGATCTGTCAGACATAGGCAGCGACAACTGTGGTACTGAGGGTGCTAGGATCCTGGAGGAGGCAATGTGTCGTGGGACCCGTCGCCGCGGGAAAAAGCGATGGTGCATAAAAGATCCTCGTCTCTCGCATTTCCTGGATGCCTGTTCCACTGCATTTCCAGACGCTCATTTCATAATAATTATCCGAGACCCCAGGGCGGTGTGCCGCAGCTACCTCAGCAAGAAGGGATTCACAGTGGGGCGTCCAGCCAACTGGATTGCCGCTGCGGAACGATGGGAAGGAGAGGTGCGAATGCAATTGCAGTTTTTATACCGAAACCAGGGGCGTGCTACACTCGTAATCTACGAGGAACTGCTGCAGGACTTCGAGTCGCAATTGCGTCGTGTTTGCGATGCAATTGGGATTCAGCTGGAGCCGCAGATGCTGAACTATTTTCAGCGTGACACGGAGATCAATATCCACGAAGGAAACAAAAATATCTTCAAGCCCCCAGATCTCGAACTGGCCAACAAATGGCGTTCGGAACTGTCGGAGAAGCAGATTCGCACAGTGGAGTCGGTTACCGCCAGGACGATGGAAACTTTGGGATTCGAAAGATTGTTTGAGTGGCGTGAGCTTCACCAAGCCCAGAAGTGGCTCTCCCGAATCCACGACCGAGTGATGCGTGAACTGCGGTGGCAGCGTCACAAATTGCAACAGCCCCGCAAAGAAAAAGGCGTTGCATGATGCGTACTGTGCGTTACGGGACGGGTGGCTTCTCCGGCAGCAGTGGAACGCCGGGGCGCAACCTCAAGGCCACAGCGAGATCTTGTAAAGTGAACGTGTCGATGAATTCGCGGGCCGTCGGTAGAAAGTTGCAGTGATCGCACTCATTTTCGTATTCAGTTTGTTGGCCGCGGTATGCGCCGTTTCAATCACAAAACCACATGTGGGAATCATTGGTTTCTATGGGTTTGTCTTACTGGATCCGACTTGGAATTGGCGCTGGGCGCTCCCCGAAGGCTTTCAGTACCAGAAGTTCATCTTCGCTTCAATCATTATCGGATTTTTCCTGAGCGGATTCCGAACCCAGCAGCTGAGCAACCTCTCTAAGCACGGAATTCTTGCTGGAACGCTGTTTTATTTGGCGTGTCGGCTATCGGCAGCATCGAGCATCGCCCCCGAAGCAACGGAGTTCTTTATGGGGGTAATCTGGAAAGAGTTGCTAGTGCTGCTGCTGGCCATATTAGTGCTCGATTCTCCGGGGAAGCTTAAGGCGTTGCTGGTCGTTGTGGTACTCGCCCAAGGGTATAACGCACTCCAGATCAATTTGGAGTACTTTCAAACAGCCTTCTCTCGCTACGCCTACCGGCCTTGGGGTTCTTCGGGAGCGGACAACAATGGCTACTCAATTATCACAACCCCAGTGTTGCTAATATCAATTTCGTTGGGATTGTTTGAAAGGCGAATATGGACGCGGTGCCTGTTCTTGGGCATTGGGTTGCTACAGGCTCACCAGATCATGCTGATGCAATCACGAGGGTGTATGCTGGCCTCGGTGCTTGCCATCGCGATTTGCATCTTCTATATGCCTCGAAGGAATGGTAACGTGAAGTGGGCTGCCGTCGCAGTGTTTTTGGGGGCGATGCTTGCCGGGCCGTCGGTTGTCGAGGAGTTTTCCTCATCCTTCGCGGAAGGAGACCAAAGGGATAGCTCGGCAGACTCTCGCCTGCACCTGTGGAGGGCAGGTTGGAAGATAACGATGGACCATCCAGTTTCTGGCGTTGGCCCCAATGCGGCGCGAGTCCTCGTCCCGCTGCCGCAGTACTATGAGGGTGGATTAAACCAGCCCAGCAAAGCACTTCACAATCTATTCTTTGACGTCTCAACGGGGGTCGGGCTCCCCGGGTTTTTCTGCTATTTCTTTCTGTTCTGCGGACCTCTGTGGTACAGCTATAAAACGTACGAAAAACGAAACGCGGAAGACGACCTTGGCCCCGTCCGGCTCGCAACCTTCACCGGCATCATCGCCTACTTGGTCGCCAGTATGTTTTCGAGCGGGATATTATTTGAATCGTGCTATATCCTGATCGCATCGGGGTATTGCGTGACCAACATTGATTTAACGTCTGCAAAATCTCATGGAAATCCACTGTAGCATAGTTTAGGCCATCGTGAGCTGTAAACCGCCAGTGTATCAACATGCCCGCTAGCAGCACATCCGGACTTCAGTTCAACACGTCTTCGCATTTTGAGAAAGCAGGTATTCTGGTCAAACGCTGTATTTGGGGGCATTCGTTAGTTGGCGATACCGTCATTAAGCATCGAATCGCCCACGCGACCAAGCATGAAAACCAGTGACCAAACTCCTCCTTGCTCGGTTTGCATAAAGGCTGTCAAGACGCCCAAGCCGCAGCATTTTGCAGCCGATTCCACAGTAGCAGGCTGCAGAAGTAGGGCAGCTCAATTGATTATCCCAGGGGCGGTCACTCCGATAATGCGCCCGCCCGGACTCCAAGCTTCAACTTTGTAATATGCCTTAGCAACAAATCCGTCCGCAGTGCTTCCAGCAGCAATCATTGTCACTAAGGACCGCCGGAACAATTAGTGTCGCGGGTTTTCGCTGGATGGGGTAGACTTTCCGCGTCTCAATCCACCAGCGAGGGTGCCAAGGATGGCGTTTGTATTCGAAAATCAGCTTGACGATCTGGCTGCCAAGCGAGCAGTCGATTTTTATTCAACCTTGTCCGAAAAGGATCGCCGTCGGTTCGCGGCTGTCGAGGCACAGCGTCTCGGGCGAGGAGGTGTACCGTACATCAGTCAATTACTGGGCTGCTCGACTCGCACCATCGAACGAGGTATCGCTGAGCTCGATCAACTCTCCAATGATCCGGCGAAAGGTAGGATACGGCGGCCAGGTGCTGGACGAAAAAAAAGATCGAAACCGATCCCGACCTCGAAGACAATCTGAACGAACTATTGAGCGTTCGTGTTGGAGGCGATCCTGATGAGCCCGACGTGGTTTACACAAACCTGGCCTCCACTGAAATGGCTGAGAAGGCGGCCGAGGCCGGCACCCCTGTGAGCGACAAGACGGTCTCCGCTTGGCTGAATAGCTTGAAGATCGGTTTTCGAAAAATGATCAAAACTATTTCCGGTGGCTTGTCAGCGGATCGCGAGCAGCAGTTTGATCTCATCGCAGGACATGTGGAGAGCTATCAGGCTGCCGGCAATCCGGTCTTTTCGATCGACACAAAAAGCAAAGAATTCCTGGGCCGTCTTTACCGGGCCGGTCGCATTCGCACCACAGAGCCCATTGAAGCGTTCGACCACGACTTTCCGAGTTGGGCTGATGGCGTTGTGATTCCTCACGGAATCTACGACATCGGACGAAATGCTGGGCACGTCAACATTGGACTCTCTCACGAGACGAGTCGCTTCGCGACCGATAGCCTCAAATGGTACTGGAACCGGATAGGGAAACGTTGTTATCCGGATACCAATTCCATTTTGCTATTGTGCGATTGCGGCGGTAGCAACTCAGCTTCAAAATACATCTTCAAGCACTACCTTCAAAAGTTGGTCGACACGATCGGCATCGAAATTCGGGTAGCCCACTATCCAAGCTACTGTTCAAAATACAATCCGATTGAACGCCGTTTTTTTCCGCATCTTGGACGTGCTTGCTCCGGGATGCTTTTCGATAAGTTGGAAACAGTTGTCAAGTTGATGCGGAACACATCGACTCGGACCGGCCTTCGCACTACGGTCAACGTCTTGCGAGGGTTGTACGAGACGGGTGAGAACGCGACCGCAACAATGAAAGCAGCTCTGCGTACAGTTTTTGACGAACAAATACCGAGATGGAACTATCGATTCTCGCCAATTAACCGACACTAATTGTTCCGGCGGTCCTAAGTTTCGGGCTTGGTGGTGTCCCCTGCCTAAAGCGTTCTCGTTAGTTGTATATATGCCGATCATTGGGTGTTCGGCCAATCTCCGTTCGGAAACCTCGCGACACGTTCATCTATATCCCACCCCAGTAGCCGCATTGTCCACGCAGACGTATGAAGCATAGTCGTCGCGGGATTGGTTTGTTGTGTGGCTCTCCTCTTTCGTCAGTAAATTATCGCAATAGCAAGCAAATGGTGAAGCAATCGCACATCGAAGAGTATTTGCGGGAACCCATATTTATCTTCCAGATGGGGAAGGTAGGCTCATCTTCGCTGCGGTCAACACTGGCCGCCAACCATCGTGGTCTTGTTGTGCACGCGCACAAGTACGCAATGCTCACAAAGAAACAAAAATGGCTGCTTCGTTGGCGGATGCGTCTCAAGCTCCCAGTAAAGGTTATTTGCCCTGTGCGGGACCCATTGAGCAGGAACATCTCGTCCTTCTTTCAGAATTTCAAACGAGACACTGGTGTAGACTTCGGCGAACGAAATTGGTCGAACCAAGAACTGCTTGAGCTATTCCTTCGGTTCTACAATCATGCAGATTGCCTTGATTGGTTTGACAGACACCTGAGGACAACCTTCGGCGTTGATGTCTTGTCAGTTCCGTTTCCTATCCAGGAGAAATGGGGTGTCTATCGGCAAGGTGCAGTTGATTTACTTGTGTACCGATCTGACTTAGGGCACGCCAAGCAACTTGAGATTGTTTCTCAGTTTACTAAAAAAGACATCCGCAAATGGAATTACAACAACATTTCCGCAGGCAAGGACTATGGCGATATATACAAGAAATTCGTGGCGTCGGTGAAGCTCCCGAGAGTCTACACCTCAATTGTTTGCGGATCAGCATTTTGCAGGACGTTTTGGAGCGATACCGAGATCGATGCAATGAAAAAAAGGTACGGTGCGTAGCCGCCATTGCTCATCGAGTTATTGGAGAATTCACCCGTCATTACTCGTATGTTGCAGAGGCCTCCATGGCTTGTCTCGGTTCGATGCCGGGTGATCGCAACGGAGGTGCGGCTGCGCACTCTGGGTAACGGAGATTCCCCGGTTTTGTCAACTTCGTTTTCCTGGCACCCTGAGGCAAATAATCACTGATGAAAGAGTCGGCCAAAGAAACTGTTCTGGTCACGGAGTGGTATTGTCCAGCAAATGATACGCGTAGGATCGAACTCCAGCGGGCACTGCTGGAGAACCTATCGTGCTGCAGTTTTGCGAAAGTAATTCTATTTGCTGAGACACGTGACGGAATTCCTGATGAGGCAAAACGTAATCCGAAGCTAGTGATCATCAACTCTGAAACGCGGCCGAGTTTCCAAGAGATTTTCGCATATGCCAACCGGCAATTGCGGGAGACGCAGGTCGTCGTTGCAAACAACGATATTTCGTTCAGGAACTCAGGTGCCCTGGACGTTGACACTGGGACCTTCGCAGTGTTTAGCCGGCACGAGTTGATTGGATCTGAAATAACGTGGAGCCCTGATGCATGCGCCGACTCCCAGGATGCGTGGCTCTTTCAGACCCCTTGCCGGGTAAAGGGAGCTACGTTTTTCATGGGCAGGATTGGCTGCGACAATCGCCTAGCTTGGCTTGCCAGGATGTCAGGGTATCACGTTCGCAACGATGGCAGGTCCACTGTGACCATCCACTACCACGAGAGTCAGCACAGGGGGCCAGAGCGAGCAAACCACGTTCCGTCACCGTATCTCACAATTAGCGAGGAGGGGGAGGCTATTGAGTTTCTTCACCCCCGCAGTCCGGCAAGCGACCTCTTGCGGTCATTAACATGCAATTTTCATTCCGCGGTGTTCACAATTCGCTTCATCATCGCCCGCGTCGTTCGCATGCTAGCCGCTCGGAGATATTCTTGATGAACCAACTCGCTGGAGTTAGGCTAATACTAAACACGAGACTGACGCCTCCACCGCCTGAGCGCAAAGTCGAGCGAGGACTTGTAGTAGAGAGCTTGGTCAATTGCGAGTGTTTTAATCGAGCCACTCTTTGCGGCAATCGTACAGCTGAGCTCATTTTCAAGCCCGTATCGCTGCAAAAAGGTGGGCGAGAAAGGGCGGCCACGGTCACTGTCAGCTAACCCATAAATGTTTTCACCATGATTCATCACCCACGCAGCAGCAAAAAATGGGAACGGTTGTAGTCGCCGACCATGCTGCCTAAGTAAACGCGGAATCGTGTGATCGCCAAATCCTCGTTCAAGGAATTGCTCGGGAATCGCTGCACGCAACTCCTCGATTCCTGGCCGTTCGCTGCACTCAGAAATCCCTGGCATTAGGTCGCAGAAACTGTAGTATGGAGCGCAGTATGTGGATCCACAATAATCAAGCAGTCCACGCCTTTGTTTGTACGTCTTTCGTTGCCAGTTGACAAAGTGGCCTTGGTCGACATAGAAGCCGTCGCAGTTCCTGTTCTCTGCGACAAATTCTGTAACCCGGCCACTTACCCAATCGTCCGCATCGACAACGTATACAAATTCCGGATCAATTTCGCGGCATGCCCTGATGGCATGTGACAGCTTCAGGCCTTTGTCAATGCTCTTGTGGCTGTAGGCTTTTTGCTGCCCTTCGCTTGGCTTTGGCGGAGGCCAGGGCACAGGAAGGAACTTCAGTCGGTTATCCACGATTCCTAGGTGCGGAACTTCGTTGCAAACCACAACTAGCCTCAGCCCGTCCAGTTTGCACGAGAGGACAGAAAGGGCAGTAAGCCTGAGCATCGTCAGGGTAGACTGGTAGTCTGATGTTGTTAGCGGATGACGTAAGGAAGTTATGAAAGTTATCATGGTAATTAGTGAAGGGTGTTGTGGCTCAATATTGCCTGGGGCGGGACAGGGGCTGGTTTGCAATTTGGGGCACGAGCGGCCTCGGTTGGGCGTCCGGTTCGCCGGTCGCATGTTGCCCACGGCTTTCAGTTGCAGTCTTTAGGCACGCCGCGCGTGTTACCGCAGTTACGTCGCGAAAACTTCGTGTCGTTATTCTGGACCTTGGGTTTCATCCCATTCAGAACGCGAACCCAAATCGTTCGTTGTCATTCGCATACATATCAGCGACTTCTTGGGCTGTTGAAGTATTGTAGTAGTGCCGGTACCTGGCTTTTCGCGTGCTCTTCTCGGAGTGAATCGTCATGATCTCATCGACTCCGAGGATGTCCCTAAGTTGACTGCAGTCCTTCACCAGCGTTTCGAAACGCCCGATAAAGTCGATTGGTTCGTCAATTATGTTTCCATAAACTTGTTTAGCTGCATGCCTTGGGGAGACGATTGACGACCGTTCATAGAATCTGTGGTCAAACTCCACGACGGGGTCCGGGCCGAATCGTGTTTTGTATCCGCCGAAGTCTAGGCTTCGGCCGAACGGTGGAATACGCCCTCGATCATAGCGAACACCGAAATAATCTGGAAACTTTAAGGCAGACACCATTCGGTCCCATGGATTTCGTACGAACGTGAACTTGAAGTACGATTCCCAGAAATCACTATAAAGCTGTCTTGCTTGCGACGCCAAGAGATGCTTGGTTGCGGGGTCAATCTCCCACCAATCCGATCCGCAAAGCCATTTTTCGATTGAAGTTCCGGCGACTCGGGGGATGTGGATAAAAATACATTGGTACTTGTGAGAAATCATCTTTGCTGTTGGCCCAGACTGTCATGGAGATGTCCGATTTCAAGCTGCAGGCGTACACTTTGCTGCGCAAATGTGTCAATACTAGACTGAACTCGAACGCTCTGCCAGCGGCTTGCGCTTGTCAGGCGGAAGGGGGGGCTTTTGCAGCAGGTCAAGGATCGGAGGGATGGGAGGCTTCGTTGGAGTGCAGGGCCAAGTTCGGCGGCGGTTTTGCGAAAGTCTCTTCGAGCATCCGCGTGCGATTGGTCTCTCTGTTCCGTTGGAGTCCGTCCCGCCGAATGGCGGTTCCTTGCCTCCCCCCCCACCCTTTCTTTTGAAAGGGGCACGCTAAGCTGGGGCAGGTGAAGGCACCAAGCGGTAAGTGGGGATTTCGCTTAGCGGCATCCATGTTCGCATTTGGCTAACCGCTGACGAAAGCTGAGCAGGCCGCAAAGCGACGCAGAAAATCAATATTTGCTGCGTTTGCCGGCGCCTAAGCACGTCAGCACGAGTTATTCGGCATAACTTTCAAGTGATGGCATGTAGGTTACCTCACCGATTTCGCATAGCTTCGTCGTCAGCGTTTGTAACAAGGTTTTGAATCGTTCCCAGGCCGTGGCGGGCATTTGTTGATACTTTAGTTGCCTCCATAGTCGCTCGATCGAATTCAGTTCGGGACTATACGGCGGAAGATGATAAACCAGCAGCCCACGCTCTGCCCAGCGTTCGATCGATGCTTCAAAAGCTCCGCTGGTGTGGCAAGATGCATTGTCGAGGATGACCACCGTTGTTTGGTCAATCGTCTCACAAAAATCATCCATGATTTCAATGACCGTTTGCGTGTTGACGTACCCTTTGTGAAGATAGGTATGGGTGGTTCCATCTTGATGCTCAAAGCCAAGTGCCTGAACCGTCGCCCCATGGGCGCCGGTGACTGGCACATCGGTCCGTTCGCCGATGGGAAGCCATCCGTATGGCACCACGCCCTTAAGCGAAAATCCCGCTTCGTCAAAGTATACGACATCCAGTTCAGGTTCATTGAGCAACTCGGCGAGTTCCTCTTGAGCCAACCGGAAAGCCTTTTCGTCTCGTTTTTTCCGCAGGCTGCGCCGAAACCGCTTCCAGCTCAAATTGAATCGTCGGGCGTAACGACGCAGCGAATGTCGGCTGATCGATTTGCCGGTCCGTGTTCGCAAACGCGACAGGACTGTGGCAGGCCGGGAGGGAAATTGCCGCAACAAATCTTTGAGGATTTGCTCTTCCTGTTCATTGAGCTTCTTCGGTCCGCCTGGTCGCTTTTCGTCCAGCAGGGCGTCTGGTCCGTCTTGTTCAAAGTGTTTGATCCAAGCTCGCACGCTGTCTCTACTGACACTAAGAATATCGACGATCTGCTCAATTTCGTATTGAGCATCGCTCAGAAGAATCGCGTGTGCCCGTATTCGTGTGTAATGGTTTGGATGCTGTTTCCAAAGCTCAATCAGACGGTCACGTTGCTGCTGGTTCGTGATTTTCGCGAAAACGGTTGCAGGTCTTGCCATGGTAAGTCTCCCGTGATTGTCGGGAGGCACCGACCTTGCCAGGCCCGTCCGACGACCGGACAATTAGCTAGCAAAAGAACGAACCGCGCCCATCGTGACAAACCTGCAAAAGCCTTGCCAATTTCCATGAACTACACATGCTCACGTGCTTAAGCGGTTGTTTGGTGGTTTTGGATCCGCATTGAGCCGGAAAAGCAAAGGGCGGTTACGCCGTGCCAACTGTATGTATCGCGTGTCTGCCGGGCTGTTTTGTCGAGGGTGCCGTCGTGAGTGCTCTCGCATGCTGCAATTGCGAAGAGGGTGTCAAAGTCAATGGCGTCCGTGAATGTTGTCTTAACTGCACGGCAAGGTGAGTCTCTGGCGTAAACGTATTGGTGGCGGGTCGCTAGTCGATCGAGCGGATTATTGGCTATGCACCGAGAGTTCAGGCGTCTGGCCGAGATGCCATTGCAGCCAGTGATCAAAGGTAGAATTGTCTTTCGAATCAGCGTTGTTTCATTGCAATTCGCTCCTGATTGATCGATTTGAAACCTAACGTTATCCTACAGAAGAAGGTGCTTAAGATTTTATGAAGTATTACAGCCAATTTGGGGAAGACTATCTGCTCAGGCGGGTTTTTAAGGAAAAGTCAAAAGGGTTTTATATAGATGTCGGAGCTCACGATGGGATCAATTTGAGCAACACCTATCTTTTCGAGAATCTTGGATGGTCGGGGCTTTGCGTCGAAGCGAATCCCGCAATCTTCGAACTCTGCCGAAAAGCTAGGCCAAATGCGACTTGTGTAAACGCTGCGTGCATGGGGTCAGCAAACAGGAATTCTATTGAACTGTATACTGACCCATCGGGATTCTACTCAGGAACCGATTCAGCAAGCACAAGAGAGTCGGCAGAAGCAGCGTTTCGGGCAAGAGGGGAGCCTTCCCCTCGGATTAGCTCAATTACGGTACCGGCTACGACCTTGGACAAAATTCTGGAGCAAGCCTTCCCGGGCAGGGTAGAGGTTGATTTCTTGTCAGTTGACGTAGAAGGTGCGGAATTGGAGGTGTTGAAAGGGTTCGATATTGGTCGATACCGCCCTCGCCTGATGGTGCTGGAAGCGAATAGCAAAGAAGAGGACCAGATGCTTGATGAGTATGCTGTTTCACGCCATGGGTACACGAAAGCAAGGAGGATGTATGTCAATAATTTTTATGTGCGAGACCCCGAGGATGTTGCATTAGTTGCCAATACTTGGGTGAAATGTCGTCTTGCCAGGATGGAGGATGAGCTAGGTGAGTTGGTCAAGCTCGGCCACGTAGATTCTGTTGGCTGGAGTCGCCCGGCGGAGTTAAAGGGTTGGCCATTTGTCAAGGAGTGGATTAGGAAAGAGTTGCAGTTTTTGATTGAACGGCCTTGATCGGCGATTGCATGTTAATGTAGCTCGGTTTTATGGTGTCTTGCTTCAGATGGATTTGGAGTCGATCGTCGGTTGTTCTTATTTTGTTTTCTGGAGGAGGGGCTCAAGGCCACACGATCTCGACGAAGTTTCACTACTCAAGAAATGCTCACCGCAGTCCGTCGCCATTTGGTCGGCAGGATGCCGGTTTCCGGCCTTTGTGGCGGACTTGGGGGGGGGCAGCCGACTCAGATTTACCAGTGGAAGGAAATGCTCTACGGAAATGGCGTGTGCGCTTTTGCCAAGCCCGGGCGGAAGGCCAGGCGTGATGACGCAAACGAAATAAGAATCAAAGCCCTGGATTCCAAGATTCAGCTCAATATTGAAGTCGTCGGCGAACTTCTTTGGGAGCACGTTCAGCTAAAAAAGGGCTTGGGGAGCCTTAACAGGAGCATGGGCTTCAGCGACACCCCGTCGTTCGCTATGCCTACGGTTGGACTGGACGCGCCGAGGCTCCTGTGAAGCAGATCGTTCTATCGATCTGGTTTAAAGCAAACTCTACGATTGGAAAAAATGCTATGGAAAAATCAGCGAGCGCAACGGAAGTCGTCCACAAGGTTTCTGGATGAAAGATTGGGGGAAGCAAGCGATTCTGGACTTTCATCAGGCCAATCCGCTGGAGGGTTACCGCCGCCAGACGTTCATGATGCTCGATGGGAATTTCTTTGCGCTGAGCCTGTCGAGTGTCTACTGCGTGCTGCGGGAAGTTGGCGAGATGGGGCGTTTGAATAGCAAGAAGTCAAAGAAGCGTGCGGGCTTCGGCCAGCCTTCGGCAGGTCACGATCATTGGCGCGTGGATGTCAGTTACTTGAAAGTCTACCGCACGCTGTACTTAATGTGCAGCGTACTCGGCGGTTGCTCGCGTAGCATTGTCCACTGGGAGATGCGTGAGAAAATGGAAGGGACGAATGTTGAAGTGGTCCTTCAGCGAGTACGGGAAAAGTGCCCCGATGCAAAGCCTCGAATGAATACCGACAACGGCCCACAATTTTTCTCGTGTGACTTCAAGGAATTTATTCGGATCGCAGGGATGACAAGTGTCAAAACATCACCCCACCTATCTGCAAAGCAACGGAAGGTCGAACTTATCACCGTACGATCAAATGCGACTCCATCCGGGCAAAGCAGATCGGATCTGTCGAGGATGCGCGTCGCGTTGTGAGCGACTGCGTCAAGCACGGCAATGAAGTCAGGCATCACAGCGCCATTAGCTATGTGAAGCCACAAACCAACTTGGCTGGTGCGGAAAGTGAAGTGTTCACCTCAGGCGATAAAGAGCTCGAAGCTGCACGCGAGAGGCGTCGCTTGCGTCGCCATCAACAGACAGCTTGATTGCGATCTAAGCAACAACTCGATAGCATGCAGTTTCTTGGACGGAGAATAGAGCGCTGGTAAGGAGTAGTTCGAGAGCCGCGCCAAGTGAAGCGTCGAAGGCTGGCAGTGTCGCTGGATACTGCCCTCTTCCTTCGTTGTTTCTAATAAACGAAAAACCCTCCACACCACATTCGTGGAGGCGCTGTCCAGGATGGCACTTTCAGGTGCTTTCTCAGACGCACTGTCAGCCAGCGTTTATTCCGCTTTTTGGAACAGCAAGAATCACGGCGAATGTAGTTTACGTTGGACCATTGCATGGCTACAGCGTTTCGTTCGGGAGGCAGGCGGCTTTAATCGCAAAATTTGGCGCCGAGCATTGGAAACATCTAGCGTCCCTTTGTTAGGAAATCCTTAAGCAGGAACGGGGGAGAAGAGCGTCAACCGGCAACAAAAGCTCTCGGGAAGAGATGCTCAATTTCTCGACCAGCATCTTGGATGCAGCTTAGTTCTGGCGCGATCGTCTTGAGTTACCATCTATGAACCCCTCATCTCGAAATGCATGGCTAGATGTGCTACGGGCAATGGCGATCGTGTTGGTGATTAACTGCCACACCGCAAGCACACACGCGCACCAGTTTGGCCCGACGACATGGACCAGGGTTTGGGGAATCGGTGGGCACGGGGTTGACCTTTTTTTTGTGTTAAGCGGCTGGCTACTTGGTAATTTGCTCTTCAGGGAACTAAAACGTACGGGAAGAGTGCAGCTCACGCGTTTTTGGGGGCGTCGCTGGCTTCGCACGCTTCCAGCCTATTACACTGTGTTAGTCCTCACACTTGCCCAGGCGATATGGCAGGGCCGATTCGAATGGCGGCAAATGTCGTTCTTTGTGTTTTTTCAGACATATATTTTCGAGTCGCAGCCATTTTTTGGTGTCAGTTGGTCCTTGTGTGTGGAAGAGCACTTTTATTTAATCATTGCGCCGTTAATTCTAGTTATTGGTAAGCGTAGGCATTTAGGGCTTGCGTTTTTTTTTCTAATGCTTGGAATTCCTGTGCTGTTACGTGTTTATGGTCTCTACGAACACCGGAATCAGACGCACGTCCGCCTCGATCAATGCGCATCAGGAGTAGCTCTCGCGTACTTTTTTGTCTTTTATCCCGTTGCGTGGGGACGGCTAAAGCAATCTCTGCCAGTTCTCGCATTGATCGCATTGGCCCTCGCGACAGGTCTCGTTCTTAACCGTGTTGGCGTCATCTCGATGCCGGAACGTTTGGCATATTTCACGTTTATTAGTATGGTTCTTGTTCTCTTTTCTGAATACGGTAGGTGGTGGCAATCCAGAGCGCACCATCCACTGATCTTGTATCTCGCGACTCGTTCGTATTCTTTGTATTTGGTTCATATTGAGGCGATTTCTCTTGTAGACAAGATTCATATCGAAAACGCCCTTGCTAGGTGTGCCGTAATCTGGTTTTTTTCGCTCCTATGTGCAGAATTGCTATATCGATTGATTGAGCGGCCAGGAATGGAACTGCGCGGCAAGATGTCTACGCTCCGCTCGGAGCATGCCCCAGTGCCAAAGCAGCCAATCGAGCACGAAAGTCACGGAAACGTTTCAGCGAATTTAATTGAGACAACCCGTAGCCGTTAAGGCGAACTAGGGAAACTGTAGGGCGACGCGGCGCCCCCAGAGTAGTGAGGGTTCCCACCGTGTTGCCGTCCTTGCACGTCGTGTGCATTAGAATCATCAGCTCGCTGTCGGCTAACAATGTTGCTTCAATCTACATCACCATCGAAGTTCGCGCATCCACAACTTGCGATCGTAATCCCGCTGAAATCCAAGAGGGTGGCGCGAAACTGGGATGTGACTTGCCAGGCGCTGCGCAGGACTATTGGGTCACTCTCCAATCAGTCCATCGACCGTTTCTCCGCGATCGTCGTCGGACACGAACCTCCCGAACTTCCCGAGAGACGATTTTGGAGATTTCATTCGCTCGAGATTTCGATTCCAGAGCTTGCTGCCGGCGGGGACTATGGTCGCAGGAATGATTTCGACCGTATTCTGGATAAAAATCGGAAGATCGCCCGCGGGGTACAATTACTTTCGTCGAAAACGCCAAGTCATTGGTTCTATCTGGACGCAGACGACGTCCTGGATTCGGCGTTCGTGGAAACCGTCCTCAAGATCGAATCCCCCGGATGTATCGTTGACGGCGGCTACCAGATTGATGCCAACAACCGCCGCGCCATTCCAAATTCCAATCTCTCGGAGATCTGCGGCTCGACATGCGTTTTGACGTCGGATGTGATGGAATTTCCCGCCTCCTTGGAACCGGATGAAATCACGAGGATCCCTTGGTGCCGCTATCCGCACAGTCGGATGGATGAGTTCTTTTCTCACGAACTCGGTCGGCCGTTCCAGAGATTGCGTCAACCCTTGGTCGGATACGTCACCGGTCACGGTGACAACTGTAGCGATGAATTCCGTTCTGGTATTTCAGCCAAATTTAAAAATTGGATTAAACCACGGCTCCTGGGGCGTCACCAGGAGCAATTGCTGAGGGAACGCTTTGGGATGGAATGTTCTGACTGACACGGGGTTTTTCCTGGAGCTTGGCACCCGGCTTTCACTCATCCGCAACGTGTTAAACTGCTCCTCGCGATCCGAAACATGGATCGCTCTCGTCCACCTCGAAGAGTACTGACAACGTCCCTGCAATCCTATGTCAACCCGTTCAAACATTATTGAAGAGTCTGACGACGCGGAACCTGACGCAGTGAACACGGAGACGACCAAAGTTCGTTTGAAACCCGAAATCATCTTGCGACACGGTGGAAAGTCCTATTCGGGGAGGACCGTTTCACTGCCGGAGTTGACCGGGGAAAAACTGAAGGATCTAACCTTTCGCGAAATCTCGTTTTTCTCAGGAGAGGGGGCTTCGCCACTTGTGGCCTCGCTTGCTGTTACTTGCGAAGATGATGGGAATCTCGTCAAGTTTGAAGCATCCCTCAGGAACCCGTTTCCAATGGACCACCCTGGTGGCAATTGGGATCTCGGCGCCGAAGGTAACGTTGTGATCGATGAGTTTGCGATCGTTTTTCAAGTACATGGGGGTGAGGAGCCAGAGAAGTTTCATTTGGAATTGTTAGACGACGGCCGTACGATTCAAGCAACTGACAATCTGTCGATCTTCCAAGCATCCAGTGGCGGAGAGAACTGGGACAGTCCAACTCATTTCGATCATCGCGCAGAAGTTGCTTTGCCATTCCGCGGGTATCAGATACACGCCGATGAAAAGCGAGTTGAAGGGCATCGCGCGGATCCGGTCCTAGGCATAGAATTCCGGGCAAAGACTTTCTCAATCGCGCAGCGAAATTTCTGGCAAGATTTCCCATCTTCCCTTTCGGCAAGCAACGACACTCTTAAATTGGGGCTCTTTCCGCAAGAAGCGTTGCGCGGACACGAGTTGCAGGGTGGTGAGCAAAAGACCTTTGAATTTGCGGTCCACATCTCAAGCAACGCATCACAAATGCGGATTCAGGAATTCGCACAGTCACGTGATCTCGTCCCCACATCTACTGGATTTACAAGATGTCGCGAGTGGCCGTACTTGACGCAGGCATCGCCTCAAACGGACCCCCGTTACCAAGCTCTCGTCAATCTGGCCATCGAAGGCGACGATTCGTTTTTTGAGAAGCGAGAGAAAATCGACGAATATGGTTGGCGGAATTTTGGAGATGTCTACGGCGACCACGAAGCGATTTATCACCGTGGCGATTCGCCATTGATCTCGCACTATAACAATCAGTACGACTGCACGCTGGGGTTTGGGATCCAGTATCTACGCACCGGTGACACGCGTTGGTTGGACTTAATGCTGCCGATGGCGGATCACGCCTGGGACATCGATACCTACCACACTGACCAAGACAAGCTGCTCTACAACGGCGGACTGTTCTGGCACACCTATCACTACGCCGATGCGCATACCGCGACCCATCGCAGCTATCCCAAGCAGCTTCGCGTCAGCCAGTCGTTCGAGGATGGCCAGGATCTGGAGGAGCTCGGCGAAACCGGCGAACAGCTGACGAAGAACTACGCGATCGGTGGCGGTCCGGCGGCATCGCACAATTACAACACCGGCTGGATGCTAGCGTACTACTTGACCGGAAAGGAACGCTACAAGGAAGCAGCCGTTAACGCCTCCGACTATGTAATGCGAATCGAGGATGGCTCCAAGACGCCGTTCAAGTGGCTTTCGCGGGCAGACACCGGCTATTCGACTTGCAGCAGCGAAGGGTACTACGGTCCAGGGCGGGCCTCGGGAAATTCGACGCATGCACTATTGACCGGTCATGAGCTGACCGGGAATCGCAAGTATCTTGATCGGGCCGCAAAACTGATGCGCAGAACGGTGCATCCGAAACAGGATCTCGGTGCCCTCAATCTCTTGAACGCTGAGTTGCGCTGGTTCTACACGATGTACCTGCAAGTACTCGGACGCTTCGTCGACTACAAATTCCGACTCGGCGAGCGCGATGATGACTTCAAGTACGCGGTTGCGTCTCTGATCCACTATGCCGACTGGATGGCCGAACATGAACGGCCGACACTGTCGGCACCCGAAGAGCTGCAGTACCCCACCGAGACCTGGGCCGCCCAAGACATGCGGAAGTGGCACGTCCTTCAGCACGCGACGCTTTACCAGCCCGATCCGGAAAAGCGAAGGAAATACCAAGAGAAGGCGGACTTTTTCTACAATTACTGCGTCGACTATCTAACCGAGTCGCCCACCAAGTCGCTGTGCCGACCGGTCGTGCTGATGCTGAATTTTGGTTGGCAACGCGATTGGTTTCTCGCCCATCCTAGCGAGCTGAGGATCGATCGTCCGATCGAGAAGGATTTTGGCGAGCCGCAGACATTTGTGCCCCAGCGAACGATTGCGATCCGGCGATTCAAGCAGTTGGTGGTTGCCGGTGGTGTGGGATTCGTGTTGCTGGTGCTGGCGTTATTGCTTTGGGCGTTTGGCGTTTTTTGGGGGTAGCATGCGCCGGTCGCTGACGCGTCCCGCTGGTATGGTGCCGCTCGCGTGCGGTGGGCATCCCAGCACGCGGCGTGAGCCAGTGGCGCATGCTCCTTTCTTCGGAAGATTTTCAGTTCAATAGTAGCCCTTGCGTGGGATGGGGGCTATCTTGGGGGCTCGGGAGCGTGTGGGTGGAACGTCACCCCTTCCGTGCGTGCGGATGAGCGCACTTCGGTGCGTTTCTGGATGCTACGTGGCGACTTCAGTGTGCATCCCGTTTCATCGGACCACTGCGTCCTGATGAGGCAAGTCGTTGGGCGTTGTCGCCCACCGTGAACGAGATCGATTGCAGGAAGATTTATCATGTCGGTACTGACTGGGACTGAGATCGAACAAACGGTGTTGGATTGCATGACGCGGTTGAACGAACTGCGTGAACCGCAAGATCGGCTCGCAGTCGCTCCCGACGCTCCGATCTTCGGAGGCGACAGTCCGCTCGATTCGCTCGGACTAGTCACCCTGATGATGGACATCGAAGATGCCCTGGCCGAACGTGGGACCGAAATCAGTCTCAGCGACGCGCAAGCCATGTCGCAGCGGCGAAGCCCCTACCGAGATGTGCCGACACTGGTTGGATTTATCGAAGAGAAGCTAGTGGCGAGTGGCTAGTGCGTTGTCAACTTTAGATTTTTGGGTTGCGTCGGTCGCATGAATAAGGGGGCAGGTACGATTGGCACGGGCATCAGTAACCAGGAATTCAGCAACCGTTGGTGTCTAGCCTTCAGAGACCGTCCAGCTTTAGGCGATCGCTTTTCGGATGTACGATGGCCCTTCCGGGCCGTCGCCCGTGGGGCTCTGCGCGACGGCCTAGAAAGGACGTCGTACACCCCTCCGCCGACCACCTCTCACCCATTCGGTCAGATCATTCAAATTTGTCGCGTTTCGCGCTAGCCTTAAGCTGCACGGTCTCTTTAGGCGATTCCCGGTCGCTGCGACGCAGCGAGAATGGACGGCTAAAGCCTGCACACCAACGCTCTTGCCCGTTTTTTCTCGCCTCTAGCAACTAGCCTCTCTACCCATGTCTGATCGCATTGTTCTGGTGACGGGGTGTAGCCGGGGGATCGGGCGGGCGCTGGTGGATCACTTTCTCGCCGCGGGTGAGACGGTGGTGGGGTGCTCGCGGTCGGAGATGGTTTTGGATTCCGATCGGTTTGTGCACTTCGAAGTCGATTTGACAGATCCCGATGCCGTCGGCGGGATGATGCGGCAAATTCGCTCGCGGTTCGGGCGACTGGATGTTTTGATCAACAATGCCGGCATGGCGTCGATGGCGCCCGTGGCATTGCAACCTCCGGCGACGTCTCGCAAGGTGGTCGACCTAAATCTGAACGCGGTTGTCGATGTCACTCACGCCGCCATCCGGCTGCTCCGCCGCGGTGATCATCCGCGGATCGTGAATTTTTCCACCGTCGCCGTCCCGTTTCGTCTGGAAGGCGAAGCCATCTACTCGGCGACCAAGGCCGCGATCGAACAATGGACCCGTGTCCTGGCACGGGAGCTGGGCGAGTTGAAGATCACGGTCAACGCCGTCGCGCCGACTCCGATCCGAACGGATCTGATTCGTGGCATCTCGGAAGAGAAACTCGCGGAACTGATCGCTCGTCAGGCGATTCACCGCTGGGGCACCGTTGAAGATGTAATCAACGTGATTGACTTCTTCGTCAGCCCGCGCAGCGATTTCGTGACCGGACAAGTCGTTTACTTGGGAGGAGCGGGATGAACTCTTGGCAACAAACGTTTGCCGGTCATGGTGACCATCCGGCGTTCATCGGCGGCAGCGACGATTCGCGGGTGACTTATCGCGAACTCGCCGAATCGGTTCAGCGATTGTGCCGCGAAATGGCCGATGCCGGAGTTGACGCGTCTTCGGTGATCGGATTTCCGGGACAGTATTCTCAATCCAGTCTGGCGATGTTCTTCGCGGTCGCCGATCTGCATGCGACCGCGGTGCCACTGCCCGAAGGGGCTGACGAACGGGTTGGTCGATTGCTGGAGATCGCGTTGGCGACGCACGGGGTCGGGGATGATTGGGTATGTCTTCCAGTGTCGCCAGCAGCGGGAGAGACCGCCAACCCCTCACCCCCAACCCCTCTCCCCTTAAAAGGGGCGAGGGGAGCCAGTTCTCCACAAGAAGTGGTGGATCAGCAAGCATCACATGCATTGTATGAATCGTTGCAGCAACTTGGGCATGCGGGCTTGGTGCTCTTCACCTCCGGGACGACGGGAGATCCGAAAGCGGCGGTGCAGGACATCGATCGGTTGCGGTTGCGGTACGCGCAACACCGTGACGTCGGCAAGATGCTGGCGTTCATGCAGATGGACCACATCGGCGGCATCAACACGATGCTGTACGTCTTGACTCACGGTGGCACGCTGGTTGTTCCCCGAACTCGGTCACCGCAGGACGTTGCGGCCTGCATCCAAGAGCACCACATCGAAGTGCTTCCGGTTTCCCCCACGTTTCTAAACTTGATGCTGATCACCGGCGTGATCGATCAATACGACCTTTCATCGCTTCGCCGCGTGACGTACGGATCCGAACCGATGCCCGAGAGCGTCCTGAAACGTCTCGGCGAGGCGCTGCCCGGTGTTGACCTGTTGCAAACCTACGGGACGACCGAGATGGGGATCCTGAAGTCCAAATCCGAGAGCAACGATTCGCTGTGGATGAAGGTCGGTGGCGACGGCTATGATACCAAAATCGTCGACGGGCGACTGTGGATCCGCGCCCACACCGCGATGCTGGGCTACTTGAACGCACCGTCCCCGTTCGACGAAGACGGCTACATGGACACCGGTGACGAAGTGGAAGTCCGCGGCCAGTGGATGCGTGTGATGGGACGTAAGTCGGAATTCATCAACGTCGGCGGCACAAAAGTCTCGCCGGTCGAAGTCGAAAGCGTGCTGTTGGAAATGCCTTGTGTCTGCGAGGCCGCGGTCAGCGGAATGGCGCATCCGTTGATGGGGCAGATCGCCAAGGCCACGGTCAGGTTAAACGACGGTTCAACACTCGGCGAATTCAAGAGCCAGATGAGAAAGTTTTGTAAGGACCGGCTGCCGCCTGAGGCGATCCCCGTCAAGGTCAGCCTTGCCAAAACCTCCATGGTCACCGATCGATTCAAACGCGCGAGGGGATAGAGTTTCTAGTGGCTAGAAGCTAGTGGCTAGAATTGAGGCTGCGGGAGAATCATTTACGTAGAGTTGTTTCTTGAATTTCAGGGGGGGGCGAAATGTCATACGAGAATCTTGACGTGTGGAAACGATCGAAGCTGCTGGCGGTGACGCTTTATCGTGCGACGGCGAAGTTGCGTGACTTTGGATTCCGGGATCAACTAACTCGAAGTGGTCTTTCCGTTCCTTCAAACATTGCGGAAGGATATGAGCGTGATAGCGATGCCGAGATTGCTCAGTTTTTAAAAGTCGCGAAGGGATCGACGGGTGAACTTCGCACTCAAATCCTCATTGGAATTGACGCCGGATTCCTTCCGTCCGGCGACGCGGAGACATGGACGGACGAAGCCAAACAAATCGGACGGATGCTCGCGGCCTTGATTCGACGCCACAAAGCCAAAGCCTCTAGCCTCTAGCCTCTAGCCTCTAGCCTCTAGCCTCTAGCCTCTAGCAACTCGTGCCTCCTGAACCCGTTCTCCGTCGCCTCATTAAGTTCGCCCTCAACACGACGGCGGCCGTTCTGGTCGCTCCGTCGGTGTTGGTTTGTTACTTGGAGACCAAGCGGGGACCGGGCTACGAACGGTTCTTCCACGGTTGGGGACAGTTTTATGCCGTGATGCCGGGGCTGTTCGGCATGTGTCTGCGACGGGCGTTTTATCGTGGGACGTTGACCGATTGCAGCATCGATTGCCAGATCGCATTCGGCGTCCTATTCAACCACCGCGAAGCCATCATCGGCTCCGAAGTCTACATCGGCCCGTACGCGTTGATGGGCAGAGTCAAATTGGGGCGGGGCAGCTTGATCGGCAGTCGATCGAGTATCTTGAGCACGGGAGAGCACCATGTGATGGATGCCAATGGCCGCTGGACGACGCCCGATAACCTGGCGTTTGAAATCACGGAAATCGGCGAGTACTGCTGGATCGGTGAAGCGGCCATCGTGATGGCGGGCGTGGGCGACGGGGCGATGATCAGCGCGGGCGCGGTCACCGCGACGAAGATTCCCGACCACGTGATGGTCGCCGGCAATCCGGCACGGTTTGTCAAACGATTGATCGAAGACGAGCTAACGGAACCGGCAGAAGGTGGCAAATCCTTGGGAGCGGTGAGCGGTTAGTCGAACCGGCATGCACAGCATGCCCTACGATTCGTCTTCATCATTCTGCCCCGAATCATTCTGCCTTCCCCTCCGACACAAAGCCCACCCACCACACCGACTAGCAACTCTTCCTCCCCATGCAAATTCCTTATCAACCCTGGATCGACTGGCTGAAAGTCCTCGGGATGGCGGTGATCATCTTCGGCCACTCCGGTGGTCACGCGTTGATTCCACCCATTTTCAACCCGATCAATCTCAAGCAACTGGGCGTTTGTTTTTTCGTGTTCGCCACCGCGTTCACGCTGGCCAATGAGACGCGGCGACCGCTTCAGGTCCTCTACAACCGCTACTTCGAGGTCTTTGTCCTCGGCGTGTTACTGGCGATGTTTGTCAGCGTGGTCAAATGGTTCCGGGTCGGCGACCTCAACGAATCGAACTACTTGCCGTTCGTCTTGGGGCTGAACGTGTTTTGGGAAAACGCATTTCCGGCGAATCCGACGACGTGGTACGTTGGGACGTATATGCACCTCTTGGTCGCGTGGGCGGTCGCCCTGCGTTTCTTGCCGACTCGTTGGTACGTCTTAGTGGGACTGTTGCTGGTCGAGGTCATCGTCCGCAGCGTCTTCGTCTACCAATCCAACGATTTCAATGCCTACATGGTATTCACCAGTTGGTTGAGTGTGTTTTTCATCGGGATGTATTTTGGGCGTCTTGCCGGAGACACTCGCAACGCGAATTCCCCAGATTCAACGCCCGGGCCCGCGGCGGCTGACGACGCCAAGCTTCTGCCTTCGATTTCACCAACTGGCCGCCGAATCGCAATCTCGCTGACGCTTGCAGCCATGATGTTCGGATGGCTGGCGATGGTCCGGGGATGGGGCATCACGAAGAGCAATCCGTTCGGCAGGATTTCGGTTGGCGACGATGTGACGACGTCACTGGTGACCTCGCTGGCCGTGACGGTGGAGTATCTTGTTTACACACTTCTCATCTACGGATTCTTTGTCGGAATACCGGCAAACCGCTTTGTCCGCTTCCTGTCACAGAACACGCTGTTCGTCTTCCTGGCCCACATGCCGTTTCGCGATGTGGTCACCCCGTATTATTATCCACTTTGGTCCGGTGGCTGGACACGTCAGGTTGCGAATTTTTTCATTCTGTTTGTTTTGCTCGCCTGCATCTCGCACGTCATCCGTCACATCCTTGGACTGACTAAGCTGCGCAAACAAATCGGCAACCGGCTGTTTGGCCAACGCCACCTGTAACAAGCAAGCACGCTGTAGTGGTTCGTCTGGCGATCAATGAAACGATGCGGGCCCAGGCAGGAATTGCCCAACGGGCATCAACAACATAGCCTGGGGTCAGCGCGGACCTGGGGTTACGCCCGGATTCGCTGGGGCTCATCCGGCCTCACCCCAGGCTACGTTGTTGATCGCCGTTGGCGAACCGGTCATCCCGAAGGGGATGCCAGCAAGTAGCCGGCGGTTGAGCGCAGCGAAGAAAACCGCCAGAGTCGAAACCAAGCGGCAACACGACCCTGACGCGCATCGCAGAAATCGCTGCGACCCCGTCGGGGTCAAGGTGGGATTTCGTCTACGTGTAAGATGGTGCGTCAAGGGCGACCACCGGCTACTGGCTTGAACCCCTACCGAGGTAATGCATGACATTGAGCAGTGCACGCACCGGTACGGCATGCGCCGCATGCTGTACAGACTGCGGAGCCATCAAGACGCAATCGAGCCACGAATGTTGGGCGGTCCGACATCCGTGGGTACGCCTTGCCATCCGTGGGATATTCGTTCTTTCGTGATGGGGTTTTCTCTCACCAAGCGACATGCCAACCACTTCTGTCTCCGGGCGCAGGCTGGGAATGATTGGTGTTGGCCGTTAGCATCACGAAAGCATGGTCTGCATGCCGACCGGAAACCTTGAATGATCGTATCGCCTATCCACTCGCCGGCATGTACAGCATGCCCTATCTGCTTTGAAATTTCTCGTATTCTCTGACGATTGGGGGCGGCATCCGTCGAGCTGCCAGCACTTGATTCGGCAATTGCTGCCCGAACACGAGGTGACTTGGGTCAACACGATCGGCATGCGGCCGCCGCGGTTGGACTTGATCACCGCACGACGCGGGTTCGAAAAGGTCGCTGGCTGGATGCGTCGCGAGCGACGGGAGAGGGAGTTTCAAGTTTCAAGTTCCAACTTCCAAGTTGTTGAATCCGAAGTTCAAGTGCCTAGTCCCGCGCCCCAGGTTGGCAGTAGCGATCCACAGGTTTTGGGAACTCCCCCCGCCACTCCCTCCTCCCTCCTCCCTCCTCCCTCCTCTCCCAAAATCATCGATGCGAAGATGTGGCCTTGGATGTCGCGGCGTTGGGATCGGTGGTTGAATCGAAACTTGTTGGCGAAACAATTGCGTGATGCGGCCGAGGGTGCGGTAGCGATCACGACGATCCCGATCGTAGCGGATTTGGTCGGGAAGCTGCCGGTAAAGTCGTGGGTCTATTACTGCGTCGATGACTTTTCAGTGTGGCCGGGGCTGGACGGCAAGACACTCGGCCGGCTGGAAGACGAACTAATCGCCAAAGTCGATCGCACCATCGCCGTCAGCGACCACCTGGTCGACAGCCTTGCCAGCCGGAACTGCCACGCCGAACTCCTCACCCACGGCGTCGACCTCAACTTCTGGCAAAACGAGCGGCTAGACCCGAGTGGTGAGAGCCTAGAAAGAGAAGTGGCTGAAGGCGGCAAAGAAGCTAGGAGTCAGACCAGACCACCGGCTCGCGACTCGCGACTCGCGACTCGTATCTCTCCCGGCTACTTGGAACCTGGAACTTGGAACTTGGAACTCCCGTCTCCTGACTCTCCCTTGATCCTCTTCTGGGGTGTGGTGGATCGGCGGATGAACGCGGAGTGGGTGTTGGCGTTGGCGGATTCGTTGGACGCGGGCAAGATCGTGTTGGCCGGTCCCCAGCAGGATCCGGATCCAAGGTTGTTGGGGCACACGCGCATCGAGATGCCCGGTTCACTGCCGTTTGACGAGCTGCCCAAGCTGGCTCGCGCGGCTGAGGTGCTGATCATGCCTTATGCGGACTTGCCGGTCACGCGAGCGATGCAGCCGCTGAAACTGAAGGAATACCTGGCCACCGGGAAACCGGTCGTGGTTGCACCGCTGCCGGCGACGGAAGATTGGAAGGCGTTTTTGCAGGTGGCCGGTGACGCACAGGAGTTCGTCCGGATGGTGCATGAGAGAGTGTCTGGCGAGGGCGACGAAACCGGTGACGCTGAACGGGGGCAAGAGCTGTGCCAACGGCTGGAAGCGGAATCGTGGCAAGCGAAGGCGCAGCGGTTGCTCGAGTGGATCGAGAATCCGGTTGTTGTGGAATCTTGAGGGGCTGTCGGCTTAGTGCTTGGTAGAGGGAACCACGGAGATCACGGAGGAACGCAGAGGGATCGGAGTGGTGTTCCGGCCCAGATGTGTTGCCCCTCACCCCCAACTGCTTTCCCCAAAAAACGCTCGACGCTTCGCGACTTCGGCGTTTTGTGGGGAGAGGGGAGTCAGTGTATTTATTAGAGATCCGGTATAAATAATATCGACATCTCACCAAAATCCGCTCCACCAAGAGTCAGCTCTGACAAGGACCCGTTGCCGATCAGTCAATCATCGAGTGGCATCAGCAGGGGGCGGGGGAGAGCTCGCCGGCACTGATGGAACGGAAACATGCGCCGGGGCGACAAAATGCCGCATATTCGCGTCTGGGAACTCAGTTCGATGCCACCCCTCTGGAGTACCGCACGCAAGCGGATGTTCGAATCGTATTCAAAGTTTGGACGCGTCGATGTGATTCTGGCGAAATTTGGTCAAAACCCTTTTATTGCGGGTATTCTCACTGAAAAACGCAGTTAATCTACTGACGTGGGGAGGATGAACCGACCGCGCATTTGCTTTCAAACGTGCAGTTCTAGACGCTCCATCACGAGGAGTAATCAACTATGGAATTTGAGTCAAACCAACCTGTGAACGATCCCAAACGCGACGCCGAAGAGACGAAGGCGGTTGCCCGCACGGGCAATCAAAGCCGTCGCTTGCTGATCACCGCCGCGATCGCGACTCCCGCGATCATCGCCACCAGTGCGCAGACGGCACGGGCAGGTGGCACCACCCAGTCTTGCACTTCCGCTGCGTCCTAGTTTCTTGATGGAACGGTGGGTCGTCGTTGGCGATGATGCTGTCATCGAACAGCTCTCTGAAACAGCTTGGGCTGTTTTCAACAACAACTACTGGGATTCGGCCGTTTTAGGGCCGATCGACATGGCGGTCTATAATCTCCTCCGACAGAATGTCGTTCCCCTCTCGACAACCTCTCTGGTCGAATCTCTCGTTTCTGACGCGGATGCGGATCAACGCGATTCGCTGTCTGATTATTGCGTCGAGTGCCTTAGACAGATGGAAACTTTGGGATTGGTGTATGCAGTCGATCGCGAACGAGCCTGAGGCGGTTCTGTGAGCGAGGTGTTGTTGAACACTTCCACTTCGGACGAAACTTTGACCACCGGAACGAACCGCGTGTTGATCAAGGACGTCGTTGTCTCGGACATTTCGACGCGGTTACGAAACGAGGGGCTGGGGTTTCGCTTTGGCCCCTATCAGTTTCGTGTTCGTAGCGATCTGAACATCATTGCGGAGGCGATTCACGTCGTGCAGGCTCATCGGGCGTTCCGCCCGCCGGAAGACTTGCCCGACTTTACGCTCGATTTTCAGGCGGGCAGCGAACGGTTTCACCGCGCGATCATCTGCAGCGTCGATGGCGTGATCTGGCGGACCTGGCCAAGACGTCTTTCGGTTGCCGCAATGGAATGGGTGACCAGTTGGTGCTTCTTTCGCCAGTCTTACAATCATCTGGCGTTCCATGCGGCGGCGGCTGTGGTTCCGGGCACCGACCAAACGATCGTCTTTCCCGGCAATTCTGGCGCCGGCAAGAGCACGCTCGCCTCGACCCTGATGCTATCCGGTTGGAAACTGCTGAGCGATGAAACGGCACTCTTTGATCTGGAAGACCAGCGGGTGTACGGACTCGGTCGGCCGACGATCCTGAAAGGTCATTCGTTGGATTTGATCGAGTCACGATTTGGCGATCGAGCCGTGTTTGGCCCCCGGGAAAGAATTTTGGATCCACCGAGCGCCATCGCACACTTGCGCCCCACACCTGAATCGGTTTCGGCGGTGGGATCGACGTTTCCAATCGGAGCATTCGTGTTGCCCAGCCGGTCGAGTGATCCCTCGACACCCTGTCAGCTTGAGCGACTTTCCATTGACGAATCCTTTGTTCATCTCACCCAGCTTGGCATCAATTTTCGGATGATGGGTCGCCGCGGTTTCGACGATACGATTCACCTGGCACGCACCGTACCCGCGTATCGATTGCATTACCACGACGCGGGCGACGCGGAGCGGTTTTTACGAGAGCAGAACCTCTTTTCAAGCGCATCACCGGCAGTCGTTAAGGAGCCCGTGTCGGCTGCCGAGCAACGATCGGCTGTTGAAGTTGTTGGGGCATCAAACGAAAACGCGCGGTCGAGCCAGGTGATCGTTTCTTCGGGCGACGCCAAAAAACTGGAAACCGAACGCGATCCGGCGGAGTTGCTGCGTCTGGTCAATCGTCTTCGCGAAGATGCAAGTATTTGCCGAGAGTGGGATTTGCGAACTTGGGACCGCGTGATTCGCTTTGCCAACCATACCTCATCACTGGCGCAAATCTCCCATGATCTTCATTGTGGCGGCTTGGTGGAATACTTGCCTGTCGGTGTTCGCGCACGGCTACAGCGAGAGAACTGGCTGACGGCGTTCAATCATCGAATCATTCGCTACGAGACCGCTGCCGTTGGCCGAATCCTTGCGCCGCTACAAGTTCCGTTGGTGCTACTGAAAGGGAGTGCGTATTTGACCGCGGGATGTGAGTGGGCGGCCGGACGCACGACCAACGACATCGACTTGTTGGTTCGCGAGCAGGATTTGGATGACGTCGATCGTGCACTCCGTCGAAATGAGTTTGCGCCCAATGAGTACAACAGTGATCGCGACGAACGGTATTACCGCCGATGGTTGCACGAGTTGGCTCCACGAAGCCACGTCTATCGTCACATCGAGATCGATTTGCATTTCCGATTGCTGCCATTCGGCGACCCGTATTCTTTCCCGGTCGACGGGATGATTGACCGGTCCCGACCGATACCTGGAACGCCCTATTCTTGGCTCGACCCTGTCGATTGCGTTTTGAATTCGATCGTGAATCTGGGGCACACCGGCGAGTACCGGCGTGCGTTTCGTGACTTGTGGGACCTGCGGTACTTGGTTGAATCGTCTGGTGGCGAGACGCCGTTTGACTGGGAGGCACTCTCGAGTCGAACGGAGCGTTATGGGCTTGCCAAGACGGTTGGGAACGTGCTTGCGCTGGCCGCTGAATTGGTCGGGCTGGAATTGCCGCCGGGATGGATGGAACAGACGACGGGGGCGTCGATCGAATCGATTCGCAGCCGGCGTCTGTACCGCATGATGAGAACCGCATCGATCCCCGATGGACGGGCCTATCGATCGCGCCGTCGCCGCACCGCAATCTGGTTCCTGGAGCACTACCCGCTGCCCAAGATCCGAACCTGGTTGGATCCACTGACCTGGACCAAACGGGTGAAGTTTATCCAGGGAGGGTAGTGGCGGTAGATGCCGGTACGCACCATGCCAGCACGTGGCGTTAGCCAGTGGCGCGTGTTGCTTGGAATGTTTCAACGCGCCGCTCGCTCACGCGTCCCGCTGGGATGGACTCCATGAAACAACCATTACGAGCCAACTCTCAACCGCGAAACGCGCTGATGAGTGCGCTTGTGTTGGGCCCGTTCTTGCTGACGCCGTCGTTGGGGCTATTTCAGAAGGTCGATAGCGTCTGGTCGCCGAATGTTCGTCATTGACGCTACTGGTTGCGGCCGCCAAGTAAAGTGGTGCCGGTTGCTCGTTCGTCGCGTGCTGATCGATTGAATTTACAATGGATCGGAATGGAAGCCTGGGGGAGATCCCATTTGTCAATTTGGGTAACAATGAGATGAAATTTGTAGCGATGTGGGTTTTGCTCGTTTTGGGGACAGTCGCCTTCAGCGGATGCAACTTCCGTTCGAACAACTCGGAAGCTGATGTGCGAAGCGTTCATGCGAAGGGGACGCAGGAGCCAAATGTTCCAAGGACGGAACCGGTCAGCGAAGGGACGGTGTTTACTTCGGCCATTTCCACTCGACATTTCTTTCCGGATTTCAAATACATACCGATCCCAGACTTCCCCGGTACGTTCGCGATCTGGGGTGCGTCGGGACGCGATGATGCTGGAAATCTCTACCTTGGCGTTTCGACGGTCTGGACTCCGGATGCCCCCCAACCGTCAGCCCGCGTTTTCCAATTGTCCGCGGGCGGCACGGTAAGAGAACTCGGCGATGTGGTTTCGCATCTCAAAACGGCAGGCGTGTATCGCGAGCGAACCCACAAGCTGGACCGTGGCGGCCACATCCTTCCTGAAGACTCGGATGTGGAGCCGACCCTTTGCCGCGAGTCGCAGTTGAAGGTCCATTCCAAGTTCGTCCAGATGGATGACGGAAAGGTCTACTTCGCGTCAATGGATGAATGGGGTGAAAAGGAAGACGGGTCACAACTGCCTCATTGGGGTTCCCACCTTTGGGCGTATTCACCCGAATCGGATCAGTGGGAACACCTGCACCAGATTCCCGAGGCAATGATCGCGGTGAGTGGCGTCGGCCGATATCTGTTTGCGTTGGGATACTTCGACCACACGGTCTATGTCTATGACACAGTAAGCGGGCAGTTGAATCGAACACAAGTAGGTTCCGTCGGCGGGCACATCTCACGAAACCTGATTTCGGATCGGCATGGGAACGTCTTTGTCCCTCGCGTCGCTGCCGATTCAACAGCCGATTCGGGGTACGTCGTGGAGTTGGTTCAACTGGATCACGAGCTGAACGAGATCTCGTCATTCAAACTCGATCACTATCCTGTGACGCCTGACTTTTCATCGCACGGACTGACCGGCTTGGCATTTCTCACCGGGGACCGAATTGCCTTCACGACATCGGCGGGCTTCCTCTACCTGATCAAAGCAGAATCGGGTGAGCCCGCCGAAATCGAGGCGATTGGATGGTTCCACCCCGACGGTGAGTCCTACGCGGCTTCGCTTTTTCCATTGGATGGCGAACGATTTCTGTGCGGAGCTGTCAAATACCAGAACCGTGAGCAATGGGTCAGCTACGATCTGGAGTCTCGGACATCGGTTTCGACTCCGTTGGAAATCAAAGGCGTTCCCGAACATGGGATGAATTCAACCTTGCTGTATGGCAGCAACACCCGTGTCGACGACGGCTCATGCTTTGTCGTCGGTGCCTACAAGAATCGAGATCGTTCAAGACAGTTGCCGCTTTGCATCAAAGCGGGGTTCCCGCAATCGACGAAGAAACAGGTTGATCTGGCGGGCTCTCGGCTTTCTGGCTCGGCTGCGTCAAAGCTTGCCAGCCAATTTCGGACTGAAGAAATTCTCAGCGAGTTCGTTGATGATAATCTCCGCCATTGGCTGCGGGCATCTCCAACGGACAACGGTTTTCTGCACCCCAACTTGGGCGAGGACTGGGAGCGAACGCCAGCGGATTGGGCGAACGGAACTTCTCAGGGCCGTGGGGTCACCGTGCTGTGCGAAGGAGCTCTCGCTACACGAGAACCCGGCTTTGTGAAGGCCGCCGTCCAATCAGCAAACTTCTTGCTTGAACGCTTTGGCCCCAACGATCAGCGTGAACACTGGTGCGTCCAAGTCTCGCCGAAAGGACAGGCCCTTTCAGATGGGCACAACACCTACGACGCCGCGTTCATCATCTTGGGGCTTTCCAGAGCCTTTGAAGTGACGGGAGATCCTCGCTACTTAAGCGCCGCTCGAAACTGTCGCGACGAAGTCTTGGCCCATCATGCGCATCCCGATGGCGGGCTCTACTGGAAACTTAATCGAGACTTCGAGAACACCGCTGGTTTGAACCAAAACCCGATCATGCATTTCTTTGAGGCATGCTTGTCCGTGCATGAAGCGTCCGGCGATCCGTCTGATCTTGATCCCGTCACCGCAATCGGCGAATTCGTTCTCAGTCGACTTGTTGAGCCAAACGGCAACCATATTCCTGAATACTATGAGATGAACTGGAACCCCACCCAAGACGGCTACATTGACCTGGGCCACCAGTTCGAGTGGGCGTGGTTACTTAGTCAGGCTCACCATCAAGGGTGTGAGAAACGTTATCTGGATGTTGGGCAGCAAGTGTTGGATTACGGTCTGCAAATTGGGTATGACAACACAGAGGGCGGGATCTTCGCGGGGGCCGATTACGGATCGAAGGTTACCAACCGGGGAAAAGGGCTCTGGCAACAGACCGAGTGCCTTCGAGCGATGGTTCGGTACGCTTGTCAGCATGGTCGCGAAGATCTCTGGCCCAAAATCGACCAAAGCTGGGAGTTGTTAAAGAGAGAGTTTGCCGACGAACAGTACGGTGGGTTCGTTTCACATCCGGGGCAGCGTCAAAAAGGGTCTGTGTGGAAGTGCGGATATCACGAGACGGGTTTGTACAAGGAGATCCTATTGCAGCTGCGACTGTCTCAGTAAATACGAGCGACCCCGACGACGGCCCATTTCCAACGGTCTGTCCTCGATCGTTCTGTCCCGAATCATTCTGCCTACCGATGCCGAATCCCGGGTTTCGTTCGCGATCACGACCTCGATCGGCTATCTTTATCGTCTCGTGCCGAGCGTTAGCGGCTCGGCACAGGTTATTCGGTAGGTTGGTTCCGTCCCGACGGCGAGTCTGATTGGAGCAAGACGTTGCACAGAAATTTGAACTTGAAATCGCCGACGTCCCGGAGCATGGCATGAAAAGCGTCCTGCTGTCTGGTTCCAACACGCGTGACGACCACGGGAATCTGTACCTGGTCGGCGGCTGCAAAACCGCCGACGGGGCGCGGCATCTGCCGCTTTGTCTGCGCGTCGGTCTCTTGATTCCAGACGGCGAGAACGGTGTTTGATTCTGACCGTCGTCGTCGCCGCATGCTGGGGCTGTTGGCGATCGCCATGCTGTCGCTGGCGATCTACGGATCGTTCTTGCCGATGCGATACGTGCCGACAAGTTGGGCGGAGGCAACGGCCGAGTTCAAATCGCTGCCTTGGTTTCATTTGGGAATCTATCGACGTGCCGACTGGGTGGCGAACGGATTGATCATTCTGTTGCCCAGTTTCCTGATGTCCGGTGCGATCGACTGGGGGCGATCGACCCGCTGGCCGCTCATGCTTTTCTCGCCGCTTGTTGTGGTCGTGTGCTGTGCGGTCGCAGTGGCCATCGAATATTGCCAGGCGTTCTTTCCGATTCGCACGCAATCGTTGAACGACCTTTCCGCTGGCTGTGTCGGCGCGCTGCTCGGTCCGCTGGTCTATCTGGTGCTTGGGCGCCCGTTTGCCAGCGCGGTATTTAAGCTGCGCGACGCGGAATGGTCACAGAAACTTCGCTGGCTGATCGTTGTGTTTGTGTTCTTGAATCTGGCGTACGCGGTGATGCCGCTGGATTTGATGCTGCAGCCCTCTGATTATGTGACGAAGTATCACGCGGGCCGGATCATCTTGTTGCCGTCGATGAATGGATTGGATTCGCCCGATTTGATGATGGTTTTGTTTCTTTCGCTCATCCGCGGGGCGATTCTGGCGGCCATGTTTTCGGTGTGCTGTGGGACCCGAACCGCGGTGCTGGGGACCATTGCGTTTGCCTTGACCAACGAAGTGTTGCAGATCCCGGTCTTCACACGATTCGCTTCTGCATGGGAGGTCATTGCGGCGACCGCGGGGATCCCGGTTGGGATTGCCGGTGCGCGACTCGTTGGCAAGACGAAATTTTTGACGCATGCTTGGTTTTGGATCTCAGCAGGCGGTTTGGCGCTCGTGCTGATCACGGTGGGGACACTCGGGCGTTCGACCGGCTGGGTGGAATCTGCCGAGGCGGTCCAGACGGCGTGGGGGCATTTCTGGGACTGGCCGTTGGCGAAGTACTACTTCACGTCGGAATTCGAGGCGGGGTCCAATGTGGTTGCGAAGCTGGGGCTGTTCGCGATCGTCGGATTCTGTTTCGCGGTCGGTGTCTCGAAACTGACGGGGGCCTGGCGGACGGTGGCGATTGTCTGGGTTGCTATCGCCGTCGTGGTCACCGCGACGTTCATCGAAGTGATGCAGGTGTATCTGAAGCCTCACATCGCCGATGCGTCAGATATCCTGCTTTACCTGACTGGAGCGATGGCCGGTTGGCTTGCGTACCAATTTGTGTTCGGGTTGGAGACGGTGGGGGCGGAGCGAGGGTGGCAGAATGATGGGGTGGCAGGTGCGCCGGGATAAAACCGGTTTGGAATAGGAATTGAAAGTGTTCTACGAAAAAGGTTTAGCCTACCATTTCGGCCTCCAGCGGAGGTGCGACCGCGGTAACAACGTCGTGCTGAGCGTCCGCCCCGGAGGGAAACGCAGGCCAGAAATTGAGCTCCGAAATCAATGTAGTCTCGTGTGTCGACCTTGTCTGCCTATGGGGAAGACAACATCCGGTGCGTCGTTATCTCTGGCGAGACGCAACGGAACACGGCGGAGTCTGAGAACCTGTGCATGCGTGGATATTCCAAACACGAGAACCGGGAGATCCCAACAGTTCCTTGGTCCGCCCACGGGCGAACACAAGGACGGTCAGTTAACCTCTCCGAGGGTACGGCTGACATGAACGCTGATGGGAAGTCGGATGAGTCCGTAGTACCGCTGACTCAGGCGAACAAAACTACGACCGTAGCGGCGGAGTCTGATGAGGGAAGGGATCTCACTGAAGGGAAGTATTGCCGAATTGTTACCGATGCTCCGAACTCAGAGTCGGGCCAAGCATCAATTAGAGCAACACGGGAAATCACGACGGGTAGCAACGTTCTGCGCTGTGATCGTTTGACCCAACGGAGGAGCCGTATGAGGTAGTTCTTCATGTACGGATCTGTGCGGGGGGCGGCTGGCAACAGCCGTCCCTACCGCGACAATGATGGGGTGGCAGAATGATGGGGTGGCAGAATGATGGGGTGGCAGAATGATGGGGTGGCAGAATGATGGGGTGGCAGAATGATGGGGTGGCAGAATGATGGGGTGGCAGAATGATGGAGTGGCAGAATGATGGAGTGGCAGAATGATGGAGTGGCAGAATGATGGAGTGGCAGAACGATGAGGGCAGAACGATGGGGTGGCAGAACGATGGGGTGGCAGAACGATGGGGTGGCAGAACGATGGGGTGGCAGAACGATGGGGTGGCAGAACGATGGGGTGGCAGAACGATGGGGTGGCAGAACGATGGGGTGGCAGAACGATGGGGTGGCAGAACGATGGGGTGGCAGAACGATGGGGTGGCAGAACGATGGGGTGGCAGAACGATGGGGGCAGAACGATGGGAGGGGAGTCGACAGAACCGGTTTGCCCGAATGTTTTGCCCCTAAGATGCAGGCGGAAAACATGTTTCGGAGATTGAGAGTGGGATAGGCTTCCAGCCTGTCGATGCTGGAATGACAGGCTGAAAGCCTATCCCACTAGCCACTAGCCACTAGCCACTCCCCTTCCTTGTCCGCAAATCGCATTCTCGCCCTGGTCCTCTCCGCCGCCGCAATGATCGCGGCGATTGGTGTCGCTTGGCTGCATCCGGTCTGGCCTGGGGTTCAGGTCGGCATGGTGGTGGCATTCGCCGGCCTCGGCTTGTGGCGACCGTGGTGGTTCTTTGCGGTGTTTTCCGCGGCGCTGGTGATGGCCGACGCGTATCCGTGGACCGGTCAATTGGTCGTGCGGGAATACGACTCGATTTTGTTGGGGAATTTGGCCGGATGCCTGGCGGCTTGTGCGGTAGAACGAGAGGTTCAGCTCGTGGGGCCAAACATTCGCGGCAACCGCCTTGCCGCGTTCGCTTGGATGCTGCTGGGCGTCTCGGTCTTGCTCGCGTTTGTCCGTGGCTGGATTTCGTTGCCGGCAGCGCCCTGGGACGATCAATTGTCTGTTTACTTCACCCGCTGGAACGCGGTTCGCCAGGCCAAGGGGTTTGTCTGGGCGATCGTGTTTGGCGTGGTTTGCCGCTGTCTCACGACGAGTTCGGTTGTGTCCGATGGCGTCTCGCGATCGCCGGACGATTCGTCGTCCCCGCCCCCTCCGATTTTCGACTATTTCGCGGTGGGGGCGACGATTGCCTTGGTCTACGTCTGCTTGGGCGTGGTGTGGGAGCGAATGGTCTATGTCGGACTGTTCGATTTCAGCGAGGTGCACCGCGCCTCCGGTCCAATTTGGACGATGCACATCGGCGGACAGCACATTGATGCGTTGCTGGTGATCGCGTTTCCGTTGGCGTGGTACACGTTGGTTGGCAACACTGCGTCGAAGTTCCAAGTCGCCGACAGTTCAACGAAATCCACGCGCGGAATCGATCGTGTGCTGCGGCTGGGCTTCACCGTGGGCTTTTTTCTGGTGGTCGTTTACGCGACGTTTGCGACGATGTCGCGGGCCACCATTGTGATTGTGGGGGCCGAGGCGTTGTGGATGGCGGGCGTCCAATGGCACGGGAAACGCCGGGGATCGGAGGGCGGGAACCGGGGGCGATCCTATTCGACGGTCATGAGTGTGGGATTGTTGGTGTGCTTGGCCGGTCTGGCGACCTACCAGATTCCCAACGCGATCCGTTCGCGGTTTGAAAACACAGCCCAGGATTCCAGGACGCGTCTGGCGCACTGGACCAGAATTGCCAAACATGTGGTCAGTGATCCGCGGCGTTTGTTGTTCGGCAGCGGGTTTGGGACGACACCGACTTTCTTGGCGATGGACGACGGCCGGACGATTCCTCCGGCGTCCCTGCAGCAGCAAAACGGGCAACTATCGTTGAGATTGTCCGGGGGATGGCCCATGTACGTCGAGACGATGATCCCGGCAGGCAATGAAGTCGCCGTCGACGGAAACCTTGTGCGGGAGCGTCAAGACGAGGGCGAGCCGACGCGACTCGCGGTGATTCGCTCGGTCAAATCGATGTTTCAATCGTACGAGAAGGCATCGAAGACGTTTGATGTGACGGCGGAATCCGCTGAGATGAACATTCGAGTGCCGGATCCGCGGGAGATTGTCCCCCCAAAGGAAGCGGCTCCCACACTCGCCAATCTGCGACTGCAAACGCTGGCGTTTTACAATCCCGGTCCCCAGTCGGTGGTTGTCAACGACCTGACGATTGCGATTGGGGGAGGCGACAAGCATGTTCCGACATTATTTTTTACCTGTGATGATCACTTGGCTTGGCGCACGAAAAATGCGTTGCTGCAGCTCTGGCATTGCCAGGGCATGTTGGGCGCCGCCGCGGTCGTCCTGCTGGCGTTTGCTTGCTGGCCGGGACGCGACATGCCAGGCCGGGGAGCGGTCGGCACGACGCTCGGATGCATCCTAATCGGGATCGTTGCGATCGGCTCGGTGGGCAGTCTGTTCGATGCGGCCTGGATCACCGCCGTCGCGGTCGGCTGCATCGGGGCCAGCGGACGATAGGTCTCGGATCGACTAAAGTGGGATAGGCTTCCAGCCTGTCGATGCCGAAATGACAGGCTGGAAGCCTATCCCACTGATTGTTCGCTAATTGCTTCGCCCGACGCGTTGGCGAGGGGCGCCGCGTGCCCCATTGCCAACGCGTGCGGGCTAAAACCGACAGCCCGCTCGCGCTGTTCCGCTAGCAGCTTCAGTGTGTCTTGTTAGCGGCAGGGCGCGAGCCCTCCGGTCTTTCAAGCGGAAACCGGACGGCTCGTGCCGTTCCGTAAACTTCTTCAGGGCCAAAATAGGAGGTATTGGCCGCGAGCTCTCCGGTCGGAGCGACCCTATCTTGAAATCGAGACAAAGCGTTATCCGTTCCGCCCCCGCCCGAAAACTCCGCCAAAGCGCGGCAATTTTTCGACAACTGCAATCCGTTTGGCGAGATCGACCAGCAGCGGGGTGAAGATCACCGTGTTGTACAGCACCAGGATGATGGCCAGTCCCAGCAGTGCGAATTCCTGGGGTTGGGCATCGAGTGAAGCGTGGAAGAAGAACAGGTCCGACGTCAGTTGTTGCTCATTTTTCAGGCCGCGCAGATGCTCCGAGAACGGCAGCGAGGGGTACCAGGAAAAACTTCGCGGCGAATCGGGCAGAATCGCCCAGATCCCCCCGAGCGTCATCGCGGGGCCGATCGCGCGAAACCCTTTACGGCGAATGGCCGCGACCCCCAAAGCCGCTGCCCCGGCACAGGCCATGCCAACTCCAAAATGCATCGTGGTAAAGGCCATTTTAAGTCAAATCAAGTGGGTCTGGACAATCGTGCTTTGGCATCAGTGGGGCATGACGTACTTTACCAGGAGCTTCAACAAAAGTCCCGTGTTCCATGCACCATCCGGGAAATGTTGACTGGTGGCACGATGGTGTTCGTACTCTGCCTCTCCACGAGGATCTCAAGGATTGCATGTCTTGCAAGTCCATGCACCTCATAAGAGAATCCTGACCGTTCCGACAATCCAGCCGCATTGCACTGCATGACTCGACCCAACAACGCGTCTGACGTTCCCTTCGATGTTGCACCGGACAAAGAGGTGGTGCTGCACACCCGCGTCGTGACGGAAACGGGAGGCGGACCAGAAAAGACAATTCTGATGTCGGCTCCGTTCCTGTCGCAATCCGAATACGCGTTGGCCGCTGTCTACATGCATGCCCCCAACGACGAGGGGTTTCACGTCATTCGCCGGCGCGCTCGTGCGTGGAACAGTCCCTTGATTGGTGTTCCCGACAAGGGCGCGAAAGACTTGCGGGTATTATGGCAAATGCTTCGTTTGTGCAGGAAATACAAGGTCAAGGTGTGGCACGCCCATGACTACAAATCAAATCTGTTCGGGCTTCTTCTGAGGCCATTTCACCGCATGCAGCTTGTCACGACGGTTCATGGTTGGGTCGTGCACACGGAAAAAACACCGCTGTACTACAAAATCGACAAATGGTGTCTGCCCCATTATCAGCATGTGATTTGCGTTTCCGACGACCTTTATCGCGAAGTTTCGGAATTGGGCGTCCCCCAGGACAGACTGACCTATCTCCCAAACGCGATTGATGAATCCGACTTTTGTCGCAAGCGCATCCCGGCGGACTCACCGATGAGACTCGACCGAGGAGTACCGGCGAGCCGGATCTTGGTGGGGGCGGTGGGGCGTTTGATGCCGGAAAAGTCGTTCGACCAATTAATCCATGCCGCCGCCAAGCTGTTGAACGAGGGGATTGACCTCGAGGTCTGGATTGCCGGTGAAGGCTCGTCGCGGCAACCACTGCAGGCACTGATTGATGAATTGCAATTGGGTGAACGCGTCAAGCTGATTGGGTTTTGCGATGACACCAAGGCATTCTATGAGTCCCTGGATTTATTTGTTCTTGCCAGTCAACGGGAGGGGCTCCCCAATGTCATCTTAGAAGCGGCTGCGATGAGCGTCCCCATTGTTTCGACGCGCGTCGCGGGTGTGCCCAAAATGCTCACCGACGGGGAGTCTGGCTTACTTTGCGACATCGGCGATTTGGAAGGTTTAACGTCCGCCATTGGCCGCTTGGCGAGCGACGGCCAAAAAAGGGCGTCGCTCGCCGCGTCGGCTCGAAAACTGATTGAGGAGCAATACAGCTTTCGAAAGCGAATGGAATGCATCCGTGGGATCTATGACCGGTTGCTATCGAAATCGAATTCCGCTGCCGACGATCCCTCGAATCGGCAAACCTGAAATTCGCCCATAACCCTTGCCTACCTTTTCTTGAACACAGCTCGGACGGTTGGCATTCTAAAGCTAGACACCCGCATGCTCTGGCAATATCTAGGCCAAACCGGGTGAAACGATACATTTCACCCAGCATTTGGTGTGCATCGGCTGGGGAAATACTGGTTTCAAGCCAATTTTCGAACGAAATTGTTTGACCTTGAGGAGTAATCGATGCTAAACTGCTCCGATGTTCGCTCGCCAACTGGTCATTATCGCTTTCCTGATTTGCGGAATCCAATCCGCGGCAGCTGGCGTTATGTACGCTCCGGGCGAGCCGAGTCCAGGCCAGGATGTCGTTGCCGGGATGGCCGCGTCAGTTCCTTTTGATGATCCCTCGGTCAGCGAGCAGGCATCCAGCCCCGTCGAGTTCGGAATGTCCGGTCAGCCGTTTGGATCGACTGGGCAAGCAGCTGGGCTCGCATCCCAGACAACGTTTGCGATAGAAGTTTCCGTTTCACGCGTGAGCTTACTGAACGCCACACTTCCAGAAACTCCGTACTTGGATGGACTTTTTTCACCCGCCTAGGTTGCAATTCGAGTCATTCGATTTGTGGATAAGTGAAATTGATCTGTTACAGGAGTTTAGGTTATGATTCTTAGGTTTTTGAGCGTCGCAGCGCTCGTGATTGCATGTTTGCCCGCGCAGGCGGGTTTCCTCGGCAGTGTCCTGTCTTTCGACGGGACCCCGGATGTTTTGCGAGACGACAGCGTTTCGTTCTTCGCCGACGACGGGGCTTTATTGCCAGACGGCTCAGGTGGGTTTATCGCCGGCTCGGAGCACATTTCGGTGGGAGACAGGATTTCAGGTTTGCTGAAGATCGACCAAGTCGGACCTGCCGGTCAAACCGACTTGCCGACCACCGACCATCGTATGATTGGACTGTTCTCGTTCGCGGTAACGAAAGAGACTGTTTTAGGTAATGGTGACATTCGTTATGAGCTGGGAGCGATTCCTTCGGCGTCAGCTGGCTCGATCGACGATATCTTGGGGACTTCGTTCGGTGACGATGCGATGATTGGTGTTTTCACCGGAATCGATTCCACCAACATTCTGACAGGCTCTTTCGCAGCTGCCGTCGCGGCGCTGACGAGCCCAACCTACTCGTTGGATGCAGTCCTCGGGATCGACCTCGCGAACAACCCGCTCGACTACCTCGAAGCGGATTTCACCGGGGATGCGGATGCCAACTCGGATGGGAAAATCACCTTTGCTGAGTTGGCTGGCTTGGGACCAGGCGCTACTGTTGCAACGGAGTCTGGGGGATTTTCAGTGCTTTCGCACACCCTGGGAGCCTCGACACACTTTATCCCGGTGCCCAGTGTTCACCAGACGCCCCCTGTTCCTTTTGTCACCACGTTTCATGATGTTGCACTGTCCGGAACGTTGACCAACAGCGAGGCATTTGGTGTTAATCCCGATTACACGATTCAGGACACTGCGATTCTGGTTGTGAATGCTGTCCCCGAACCAAGCTCGGGTCTCGCGTGGATCACATTGCTGGGGCTTGGCGTTTATGGACGCCGTCGTAAGCATGCCTAGGTTCTAGCTGAGTCGCTAAGTTCTAAACTGTGCCGTCGCGGCGATATGCCGCGGCGGTTTTTTTGCTTAGGAACCTTGGCGAGTTTTAGCACTTTTGGCGATCAGTTGCTTACGACCGCGCCGCCTTGAGTTCATCGGCTACGCTAGCGGTGTGTTGACAAACTGGGGCCAGTAGGCGTCCGGTCAATCTCAGTTTGACGACAGAACCCTAGTCCAAGCCTCGCGAGTTGATACTCTTTGGTATCGGAGTCCCGGACGGGAGACGATTGCCAGGGTGCCCCCTTTCGTTCGAACAAGGATGACTGCCCTGCAGGAATGCCGAACAAAAACTGAGCGTACGGCAAACCGCGTGGCACAAGCGAAATCCATTTGCGCTGCGTCTTCAGCGGGATGGCCGACATCAATTCGGTTGGTGTCCACGCTGCATACATCGAGTCACGAAACTGATTGAAAAAATCGGCAAGGCCCAAATCCTCGTATTCTTGACCGACAAGTTGAACGTACTTTCGGGTAACATCGTCCGTCCGCAACCGCACCAAATCCATGAGCACGATGTGGCCATCGGGCTTGGTAACTCGATCCATTTCGGTAAGCGCTTTGGTCAGTGTTTCCGGCGTGGGAAGGTGATGAGCCGCATCCATCATGGTGCATAGATCAAAGGCCTGGTCGTCAAAGTCGAGCTTTGTCGCGTCGCCCTCCTGAAACTGAACCGCATCCGCTCGTTGCTCTCTTGCATTTTTCGACGCGGTGTAGACCATCGTCTGCGAGAGGTCGATTCCGATCATCTCGCCAATTTCTAGGTCACGCGCCATGTTCAGAGTGAGGTGCCCGGGACCACAGGCCACGTCGAGCGCACGGCTGGTTGGGCTTTTCCGTGTGCGATAGATAGCTTCGGTAGCAATCGCATACGAAATCGCGAGCTTGGTCTCCATCACTTGGTCGTAGTTGGCCACGCTCTCCTCTGCATCGGTTACGACCTGATGGTCCGGCTCCGGTGTGCGTGCGAGAACCTGCGGGCCAAAGTTTTGCCCCAGGACGATCGGTACGAATTGAAGAACGGATGGCATCGTGCGTTGGATTTGGTTTCAAGATGAAAAAAATGACTCGCGACTCAGGGAGTCGGCAGAAGTTAGCCGACAACCCCATGACGCTGGCAAATTGAGGTGAGAAAACGCCGCTTTATACGTTGGATTGGCCCGCGATTCCCCTGTGAAAGTCGTCCCGATGCAAGCCGCAGTCGAAACGCATCAAACTGCTGATATACCGGTACCGCTGCAATCCTTCCACGACCTGTAACAATCTTCATCGTTTCGGAGGCGGCGACTCCGCTAGCAAGTTGGCAAGCGAAACCGGTCGACGGACCCGATCCTGACTCAAGGTCGATTTTCGAAAGGTCGGTATAGGCGCGCTGGGTCGCTTTGGGGGCCAGGCCGACTGCGAAGGCGATCAGTTTGTCGACTTTTGACATGTTGTCGTGGATGTCAAAGTAGTCGTCGAAGGACATGCCGGCCGGATCGAAGACGAGCCAGGCGGTGCTGAAGCCGATCGGGCCCGCGGTGATCGCCCAGATACCGCGCTTGCGGGCTTCGTTGAAGAGCATGCGGCGGGCGTCGATCGAAAAGAAATCGACTCCGTCGACCAGTACGTCGACGCCATCCAGGAACGTGTCGACGTTTTCAGGCGTGACGAACTCGTCTAGCACGTCCAGTCGCAGTTCAGGATTGATCGCCAGGGCGTTGGCCGCCATGGTGGATGCTTTCGGAGCGTCGACGGTGTTGACGTTGGCGCCGTATTGGCGATTGAAATTGGCGACGCTGAATCGGTCCGCATCGGCGATTTTGAATCCGCCGACGCCCAATCGCGCAAGCGTGATGAGATGCACGCCGCCGACGCCACCCATTCCGGGGATTGCAACGGTGCAGTCGCGAAGCTTTTGCTGGGCCTCTTTGGAAATCAGCCCCTCGTTGCGGGCGAAGGCCTCCTCGTAGCTCCACGGGCTCGTGGGCTCAGTGGCAACTGGCAACTGCAAGGGAGTCGCATCTTGGGCGGCGATGTAGGGCGGGAAAGTTGGTGTGGGCATCAGTTCTGTCCGCTCCCGTTGTTGTTCTTGCTGTCTAGCATCACGTCTTTTGCGTCGCGACGCTGCGACCGAATCGGTACGCCCCTCCTGGGGTGCCCGATCCGAAACGCCATTTGAAAGAATCCATCGTCCGGAGGGATCAGCCCCTCGGACCGCGTTTTGATTTGATCCGCAATCACGCGCAATTCCGCCGGCAGTGAGTCGTTTGCGGTGAAAATCGGTAAGCTGCCCAGCGGGTGAATGGCTAGTCCGAGTTTCGTGGCCTGCAGCCAGATTCTCTGCATCGCCCGGCCTCCGCAGAGCAGCGAATGCGGTGAGCGGTCTTTGACGTACAAAAACCCGATCGCGCCACTGTTTCGAATCAGCGGAATCGAAGGCAGGGAAAGCGCGCGGGCCATGCCGAGTCGATTTAGCATTTGCATGCGGCGCCAGGGCTTGATCGCGCGGAGAAAGTGTTTAGATCCCGGAGGCAATCCAAGCGTTCTGTAGTCCAGACCGTCTCGCGTCCTGTCTGCTTCTGCAACGCTCAACCGTAGCTGACGGTGGAGTTCCTCGTGGAAATCCTGGTAGCGGAAACGCAGACTATCGGAGAGGGCGACCAGATTGGCGCAGCGATTGATTAGTGGACGTTCGTTTATCCATTTGACGCGCAGCTCTGCTGTGTCAGCAAGCACGCTCGAAACCTGATCCAGCTCTTCCGACGTCAAGCACACCGGCGAGAACGGATACCGATTGGTGTGTCGATCCCAGATGAAATCGGCCAGGTCTACATTGTCACTTGGCTGATCGTCCACGATTCGAACCGTGGCGACGTGGATCTGACTGGGCGATCCATCGGCGGCAGCGAAATCTGACGCCCCCTTGAGCGATACTGCCGTACCGTAGCCGGCGCTCGCGATCCACTGGGCGATGTTTTCGACGACTGCTCCGAGCGACAAAAGGTCGAACATTCCGTCGACGTCCGATGGAAGCCTCCGCGTCAGGTCGCAATAGATCGACAGCCCCGCTTCGGTTGCGCGGAATAGCCAGGGTTGGTTGTTGTCTGCCGATGGAGCGGCACAGCCGGCTTGAATCGCTTCCCTGTAGACTCGTGTCGCTAGGGTCTGCGCAGCCGAAACTGTTGCCGCAGCGTCCTTGTTGCCTAGCGCATCCTCGGCTCCTGTCGCAGCGAGGTGGGGCGCCGGCTGGTGTGTTAGCGGGGAATCAATGGGGGGCATGTGTCAGGTGTCCATGGTTCGCAATCGCGATTGCGGGGAGGGAGCCAGTGGTTGCCTTGAAAAACTAGGTTTGAGAGTGCGATTCCCCACGACTTACGCGTCATCCATTACCGCTGACAACAGGCCGGTGGTCACCTGTGCGGGTCATGACGATTCGCCTGCCCGAATCGCATCGCAACGCGAGCTCGGGTGAATGTCTCGCGTGACGGTCTCGCAAAATTGCCTCGTTGTTTAGCTGGAGGAGGATTGGACGGTTGCGGCAAAACGATGAAGGCGGGGGCAGAAAGATGGGGGGGATATTGTCAGGGCAAGGTGATGAAGAGAGGGGAGGCAGAATGATTCGGGTCAGAATGCTGGGTGCAGGAAAATGGCGGGGTGGGCAAGACGATGGGGGCAAGACGATGAAGACAGGGAGGCGGAATGATGGGCGCGGCCAATTTTCTTGTCACCCATTTTCCTGTCGTCCTCTCATCCACCACTCCCGTTTTTCTGCCCTCCGTTTTTCTGCCAACTCTTCCCGCAACATTCAGGATGCAGTCCTGCTTCGTGATCGATCCAGGATCGCTCGGCCCGCGCGAGTTCTTTACCAGGTGTCGCTTGGGCACAGCGAATCGAGTGGTGGAAGTGGACGTTGTGGGCGCCCATGGCTGGCCGCCGAATCGTGCCGGAAAAGATCGTTCTAGGCACTGATGTCCGACTCATTCCGCTCTCTTCGTCTTCAGCTTGCAATGCAACCGACTTTGACGGTTGGTTGTGGTTTAGACGTTTAGGGGGGATGCGTCAAGGTGTGTCGTAAGCCGAATTGCTATATGGACTTACGGTCGGTGGTTTTGGTTGACAGGTGAGCATGTGCGGTGGTGGAGTAGCCCAATCCGACAACCTGGCGGGATCGTTGCGATGGCGCAATCGGATTGATGGCGGGGGCGCAAGCTGGAAGCTTACGCTACTTGGGGGCGGATGCACTGGACTGGAAATGTTCAAGTTTGACGGTTAAGCTGTCGATGACAACAGGGAAACCGTTCGCCGTTTAGCTCCTTCCCCTCATCATCTGTGCGATGCGTTGGAACCTTGCCTATCGCACTCTTTTCCATGACCGCGGCAAGCTAATTGCCGGCTTGGTCGGGGTGATCTTTTCCGTCGTGCTGGTGAACATCCAGGGCGGCCTGTTTTTTGGGCTGATCCACAAAGCCAGCATGCTGGTGGACCGCAGCAATGCAGACCTTTGGATCGGACATCGGGGAATGCACAACGTCGACTTCGCACATCCGATTCCCGAGCGATGGCGGTATGTGGTCGCTGGGGTTGAAGGGGTTGATGAAGTTCAACCGTTGCGGGTTGAGTTCGGCGAAATGTCGCTGCCAGGCGGAGGATTCGAAAACGTGGTCTTGGTCGGGATTCCAGAGACGACCGACTTGGGCCGAGCGTATAGCATTGTCGATGGTCCCGAGAACGCGCTCGACTTGCACGATGCGATTATCGTTGACCGGTGTGATAGCGAGAAACTGGTTGGACCCGACATCGGCGAGCTAAGGGAAGTGAACGGGCGTAGGGTGCGCGTTGCGGGAAAAAGCAACGGGATTCTCAGCTTTCTGGTGACTCCCTACATCTTTACAGACTACGAAAACGCAATCGAGCTTGCGGGTTCGGATCCATCGGAAACGTCTTACTTGCTCGCAAGTGTCGCGCCCGGCGCGGACCGCGATGCGATTTGTCGGGAAATCAAGCGGTTGCTCCCCGACGTCGAAGCGATGACGGCCGACGAGTACGCTTCGGTCAGCATCAATTTCTGGATGACCCGCACGGGATTGGGGCTCAGTTTCGGTGCGGCGACCATGCTGGGACTGCTGGTCGGACTGGTGATGGTCGGGCAGACCTTGTACGCGATGGTGCTGGACCGTATCAGCGAGTACGCCACGCTGCGGGCGATCGGGTTGAGCGAACGTGAGCTTCTGTCCATCCTGGCGTTTCAGTCTGCGCTGGTTGCATCGATCGGGATTGCGATAGGGATGGTGATCACGGTCATCTTAAAAACGCTACTCAGTACACCGCGGGCGACGATCGAAATTCCGTTGATGCTGTACGTCGGGTGTGGCGTGTTGATCTTTGCGATCTGCTTGTTCGCGGCCGGCTTGCCGTACCTGCGCGTCCGGCGTATCGACCCCCATACGGCACTGCAGTCATGACCACCACGAACACCGGCACGACGGCCTACAGGCCCACCGATGTGCCTGTCGGTGTTCAATATAGTCAGGGACTTGCGTCCGGACAGAAAACGTCTGCGATGACAAACCACGCGTTGGAAGCCAAAGCGATCGCGAAATCGTACGTGATCGGTGGCCAGTCACGCCCGGTGCTCGACGGCATCGACTTCCATGTCGATCCGGGGGAATGCGTCTTTTTGGCCGGACCCTCGGGAAGTGGGAAAACGACCTTGCTGTCGATCTTGGGGCTGCTGCTGACATCCGATTCCGGTCAGCTACTCCTCAAGGGTCGCCGCGTTGATGGTTTGACGGAAGGGGAACGCACGCTGGTGCGGCGCGAGCGGATCGGATTCGTGTTCCAGCGATTTCAACTGATCAACGGGTTGACCGCCGAAGATAATGTCTCCATCCCGCTAACGATGGACGGGATGCCGCTTCGTGAAGCCCGTGATCGCGCCGGCGCATTGCTGTGCCGAATGGGGCTGGAGGATCACCGCAAAGCACTGCCGACGTCGATGAGCCCCGGCCAATGTCAACGCGTGGCACTGGCCCGTGCCGTGATCAACGAACCGGAATTGATCCTGGCCGACGAACCGACGGCGGCGTTGGATGGGAAATCGGGACAGGCCGTGATGGAGTTGTTGCACCAGTTGACCAAAGAGTTCGCCAGTTCGACCGTCGTCGTGACGCATGATCCCAGGATCTACCAGTACGCCGATCGAATCTGCGAAATGGAAAACGGGAAATTCAAATGAGACAGCTCTTTCTCGCCGTAGCTTTCGCGGCACTGGGGGCAGGGATTCTGATCATTGCCGATCAGCACGAAAAGGCGAACGATCACCCACTGCCTCGCCCCAAAATCGCGTCCCCCGTCGCGGTCAAGGCCTCGGTCCACGCGGCCGGACGTATTGAAGGCAAGACGGAAAACGTTCTGATTCGCCCCCAGTTTCCCGGTCGGATCCATTCGGTTTTGGTGTCGCGCGGCAGCCGAGTCGACGAAGGACAGGTGTTGTTCCGGCTGGAATCGAAACGCTATGAAGCCCAACGCGATTTGGCGTTGGCGATGCTGTCGGCGGCCCGGGCCAATCGGATGCGTCTGATCGCCGGAGCGCGGGAGAGCGAAATTGAAGCGGCGAAGCAGGAGACGGTTGCCGCGGAGGCGCGCTATGAAAGTTCACGAACCCGATTCGAGCGTGCCAGCAAGTTGTTGGAAAGGAACGCGATCAGCTCTCAAGAACTGGAAGATCGTCGCGCCGATCACGACACTAACTTTGCGTTGTTGTTGGCCGCGAGAGAGCGTTACGAAACAGTCAAGGCAGATCCCCGCATGGCGGATTTAATGGCGGCCGATGCCGAGATCGCGTCCGCCGAAGCCCAGTTAGAGATGGCCGAAATTGATCTGCAACGATGCTCCATCGTTTCTCCTTGTCCGGCGATCGTGTTGGCCGTGGACATCAACCCCGGTGAATGGATCAGCCCTGAGATGCCCGAGCCGGCGTTGGTCCTGTCCAATACCGAACGTTTGCGTGTCGTGGCTGACGTGGACGAACGGGATGCACTAGCGGTCAGGCCGGGCCAGTCTTGCAAGATCTCCGTGGATGCGTTGCCCGGACAGTTTTTCCCGGGAGTGGTCGCGGAAATCGAACCCCGAATGGAACCGAAGAAGATCTACGGGGGCTGGGCAGGGGAACGCAATGAGACGCACACGCGACGTGTGTGGATCGATCTGACGACCGACGCGACCTTGCCGATTGGTCTGCCGGTTGAAGTCATGATTTCCGGCGCGTCGAGTTCTTAGTCGCAGAGCACTTGCGCCGCGCGGAAAGTTGCTGGGATGCTGGCGAACTCGATGGGGAATCGAGACGGATTGGCAGAACGATGGGGGGCAGATAAATGGTGGGGATGTGGGAGACAGGAAAATGGGTGACAAGAAAATGTGGGGTGGGTAAGGCGATGAAGACAGGAAGGCAGAATGATTCGGGGCAGAATGATGGGGTGGCAGGAAAGCCGGGAAATGGGCAAGACGATGGGGGCAAAACGATGAAGACAGGAAGGCAGAATGATTCGGGGCAGAATGATGAAGAGGGGAGGCAGGATGGGGGCGGATGATTTTCTTGTCACCCATCTTCCTGTCGTTCTTTCATCCCACACGCCCGTTTTTCTGCCCCTGATTTTTCTGCCAATTCTTCCTTCAGGATGCTGCCTTGGCTTGGTAGCGGTCGCGGAGGCGGGCGTGGAAGGCGTTGGGCTGGGTGATGTCGGCTCGCATGTATTGGGCCGGTGATCCTCCAACTTGCTCACACGCAAAGGGTTTGCCGATCGGTTCGGCTCCGAACACCCGGCGGTACAACCTGGCGTGCCGCGGGTGGACGATCGCGTCCAGGTGAGTCAGCCCCATTTGCAATGCCGTCCGGTGCATGCAACTGGTCATCTCCAGAAATACCGTGCGGTAGCCCGTCGGCGTGTCACCGGCCCAGAACCACGAGTGATCGACCGCCAGACGCGTGATGCGGCCGACCGCGTGTGCCCCGGTACGCATGTTCATTGCGCCGTGCTGGTTGGGCACCATCAAGGTCACCGTGCCGCAAATCTGTTCGGCAGCCTCCAACCGATCGACCGTTCGGTTCGGGATGGATCGCAGTTTGGCATGACGCGTTTGTTTTGGATCGGTGGAGTAGTACGCCAAGAAAACCGTCGGTCGCCAGTTGGTGATCCGGGTGGACGGATCGAGTGGATTGGCTGGGACCTGCGGCAAGCTGAGACTGTCAAACCCGGGCGTCTGTTGGTCGGCTCCTTGCAAGCCCGCTTCACGATACCGATGGATCCAGAAACGCTGCGCCCGCGCCAGCTCTCTCGCCGAGGTCGCTTGGACACATCGAATCGAATCGTGTAGATGGATGCTATCGGCGCCCGTGGCTCGCCGCCGAATCTTGCCGGAGAAAATCGCTCTGGTTTCTGGTGCCCGACTCATTCCGCTCTCTTCGTTTTTCAGCTTGCTATGCAACCGACCTTGACGGTTAGTCGTGGTTTAGACGTTTAGGGGGGATGCGTCAAGGCGTGTCGTAAACCGAATTTGTGTATGGACTTACGACCTGAAAATTAGGTTGACATGTGAGCATGTGCGGTGGTGGAACAGTCCGCCCCGATAACCTGGCGGGATCGTTCCGATGGCGCGATCGGAATGATGATGGAGCGGAGAGATGAGGCGATGGCGTGTTGTCCCGGGGGATTGTGAGTCCGTGCAGTGGCAATCCGCCATCTTTTGACCCATCTGTCGTGTGGGATGGTCGGGGCGCGCCACGTGCCGTGGCGGGGATCGCAAGCTGGAAGCTTACGCCACTTCGCAAGCTGGAAGCTTACGCCACTTGTGATAACGCTTGCGGGGGGCGGGGGGGTTTTGGTATTTGGGGACCTCGTTGGATTCGTTGTTTAATCTGCTTGGTGAGGCACGTCACAATGCTCGGGCAAAATCTCTCTGCCGGTGAACAGGATCAGCTCGCCGACCTGCTGACGTTGGATCGGTTTCGGCTGAAGATGGTCTATTGGGAATTGCCGACGCCGACGATGGCGGATGTATCCGGTGAATACGACGCCCAGTTGCTCGATCAGGGGGATCGTTTCGGTTCCTTTTTGACTCGCCGTGCGTTTGGTTCCAAAGGCCCCTGGGTCGGCAAGGCCTTCCGTCCGCTCTCCCATTGCGACGGCGAGGGCTACAACGCGTTCGGGACGGTGGAAGATCGAAAGGCATTGCTGCCGATGGACACGTACATCGACTACTCGAACATCGTCCCGGGTGATTCATTCATCCTGGACTACCGCAGCAAGAACCGCGGGCCGATCCGTTGGCTGCGGGGGGAGCTGCGCCAGGTCAGTCCCAACGTGCTGCTGGGGATGGGCACCTTCGGGCCGCAGGCAAGACGATTGCATAAGCTGCGTCGGGTGATCCCGTTTGTGCTGGCGCGCAGCGATCGAGAGTATTTGGGTGGCGAGCGGTTGCGGAAATCGGCGTGATCGGGTGCCGCGTGCGGGGGTGATTTCAGCGGGATGGGTTACGGCCTGTCGATTTAGTGAGCCGCGACGCGTAAGCGGCCGGGCATTTCGGCGCCCGCCCGAGGCCATACGGCCAGCGGCTCACCATTGACTTTGCAGATCCCGAGTAAGTCGACAGCCCGCGAGCCCTCCGGTCTTTCGAGGTGTTTTTGAAGCTCAACCGGACGGCTCGCGCCGTTCCGCTCACAGCTCAGGGCCAAAGTAAGTTGCATTGGGCGCAAGCCGAGGGCTTGCTGGGGTCGCAAGCTGGAAGCTTACGCCACTGGTTTGCGTTCAATGGCTGACGCCGCGTGCTGTGGTGCCGCGTGCCGGGATGCGACGTTTGGCCGGGTTTCGTCCGATGCCGGATTGGCTGACAATGGCGCCGTCACTTTCCCCGAATCAGGACCATTTCCAGCCATGACTCAAACCCGTCACTACGCAGGGCCGAAAAGCGTCGCCGCGTTCGAACAAGCTTGCAAACTCATGCCCGGTGGCGTGAACAGCCCCGCGCGTGCGTTTGGCGCCGTCGGCGGAACGCCGCTGTTCATCGATCATGCCGACGGACCGTACTTGTTCGACATCGACGGGAACCGCTACATCGATTACATCGGATCCTGGGGCCCGATGATCTTGGGGCATCGATCGCCTGCGGTCATCGAGGCGATTGAAAAAGCGATCGCCAATGGCACCAGCTACGGCGCGCCGACGGAAGCCGAGTCGCGTCTGGCACAACAGATCATCGACGCGGTGCCGAGCATCGACAAGGTCCGACTGGTCAACAGCGGAACCGAAGCGACGATGAGCGCGATTCGAGTGGCGCGCGGCGCCACCGGCCGACACAAGGTGATCAAGTTCTCGGGCAACTACCACGGCCACGTCGACAGTCTGCTGGTCGCCGCGGGCAGCGCCGCGGCAACGCTCGGTGTGCCCGATTCTCCGGGCGTCACGCCGGGGGCCGGCCAAGACACCATCGTCCTGCAGTACAATGATGGTGATGCGGTCAAGAATGCGTTCGCAGCGCACCCCGGTGAAATCGCGGCGGTGATTTTGGAACCGGTCGTCGGCAACATGGGGTGTGTCCCGCCGACGATGGAGTTTCTGGAAACGCTGCGCGCCGAGACCCTGTCGGATCAATCGATTCTGATCTTCGATGAAGTGATGACCGGTTTCCGCTTGGCCTACGGAGGCGCCCAAGAGCGGTTCGGCGTCGTGCCGGACATGACAACGCTGGGCAAGGTGGTCGGCGGCGGCATGCCGCTGGGGGCCTACGGCGGTCGGGCGGACATCATGGACAACGTGCTGCCGGCGGGCAAAGTCTTTCAGGCGGGAACGCTGAGCGGAAACCCGGTGGCCGTCGCCGCGGGCAGCGCCACGCTGCAGCAACTCGTCGAAGATCCGCCTTACGAACAGCTCGACGCCATGGGCGATCGCTTGGCCGATGGCGTGCATGCCGCGGCAAGCAAACACGGCATCCCCCACCAAGTCCAACACGTCGGCAGCATGTTGACACTGTTCTTCAACGCGCGTCCGGTGACAAATTGGCCCGAAGCCGATCGCAGTGACCGAGAAGCCTTCGGTCGATACTTTTGGGGATTGATCGAAAAAGGCATCTACATGCCGTGCAGCCAGTTCGAAGCGTTGTTCTTCAGCAACCAGCACAACGAAGCCCTGATCGACGAGACGATCGACGCGATCGATCAGGTGTTGGCGGGGTTGTAGGGGAAAATGTGGGATAGGCTTCCAGCCTGTCGTGCAGCGGAATTCGACAGGCTGGAAGCCTATCCCACTATGGCACGTTTTCGGGTTTGGCGATCGGCAGGGTGACGACGGCGGAGGTGCCTTGGCCGGGGGCGGAACGGAAATTGAGCGAGCCGCCTAATTGGGAGACGACGTTGCGGGTCAGGTAGAGCCCCAGGCCGATGCCGCGGCCCGGTTCTTTGGTGGTGAAAAAGGGGTCGCCGACGCGGCCCAGGATTTCGTCGCTCATCCCTTGCCCCTGGTCGGTGACGATGAATTCCACGTTGCGTCGATCGAGCCTCGATTCGACGCGCACGCGCCCATCGACACCGCTGGCATCGAGCCCGTTGTGGATCAGATTGCGAATCGCTTGGGCCACCGCTTCTTCGGGCATCCAAAGTATTTTATTTTCGACGTCTTCGGTGCCATCGACCACGTCGACGCGGTGGGGATCACGGACGCCTTCCAGCGTCGCATCGATCAACTCACCGACGGTGGTCCGAAACCATTCCTGGGCCATCGAGTCACCGGCGGCACCCCGCATGCGTTGCAAGATGTGGCGACACAGATCGAGTTGATGGTCGATCAGCTTCAAATCCTGGTCGACCGTCGCCGGTTTCTCGACGCCTTCGAGGTGCCGCGTCAGTTCACGCGCGACGACATCGATCGTCGAAAGCGGCGTCGCCAACTCGTGTGCCGCGCCGGCGGCAAGCGTCGTCAACGATTCCAACTTGCGGTCGGCTGCCTGAGCCAATTGGTTTTCCCGCAACTGTCTTTCTCGCGCCCGCAACAATCCACTGGTGCGCGTGACGAAGTAGGTGACGACCGAGGCGCAGGTCGTGAACGCCAACATCAACCCGAAGGTGCGAAGATCAAAGACGCCCGAGACGGTTTCCGTTCCGAGTTCCTTGACCGGGATGCTGTATCGCAAGATCAGTGCGTAACCGATGGTCGCGACCACCGTCAACGACCAAGCGGCCTTGGGCCAGATCATCACGCCGCCGACGGCCAAGTTGACGAAGTAGAAAAAACTGAAGGGGTTCGCCGCGCCGCCGCTGAAGTACAACATCGCGGTCAGCGTCGCGAGGTCCAACAACATCAACCCCAACGCGACCTTCTGCACCCGCGGGGATCCATCCTGTTCCAGCGCCGCAAGCTCGTGATCGGAACCCCAGCGTGCGGCGGATGGAGACGCAACGCTCGATGGTTCGTGTTCGCCATGCTGCGGGCCCATCGGGCGTTTGTCGGATGAACCCTGGGCATGATTCTGGGGGCCGTCGTAACGCCGCAGCCAAACGCCGTAAATCACGTTGGTGACCGCCGTCAGTCCGACCAACGCCAACAGCGGTGTGTAGGGCAGTTGGACGCCGATGCCCCAACCGGCAAACAGGATCGTGACCAACTGGCCGGCGACGGCAAACGATCGCAGATGCAGCAGCCAGGCCGAGGAGCCCAGTCGCGCGGCGGGAATCAGCGGGATGGCGAGTCGGGAGGGGGACTGATTCACGGGAGGTGGAACGGCGCGTCGCGGGGATTGGGGAATGGGTGAAGGAATCGGGTGGGAGGCTAGGGGCGTGCGATACGGGGGGCAAGCCGAGGGACGTCGATTTGATTACCGCAAGATTCATGGCTCCCTTCTCCCCCACAAATCGTAACAAGCTTGCTTGTCGATTTGTGGGGGAGAAGGGCTGGGGATGAGGGGGCTGGTGATCGGTTTTGCAGCCCACATCGATCGTCGCCGAAGTCGCTAAGCCCTTCGGGGCGCCGGCCCTCTCTGGCGTTTGCTTGCTGCGCAAACGCCGTCTCTCCCAGAGGGAGAGAATCTAAATCGGTTGCCAAATCCTGCAGTAAAAGAATTGACGTCCCAAGGTTTGCGGGGGTCGCAAGCTGGAAGCTTAGGCCACTTTTCGCAAGCTGGAGCTTGCGGGGGTCGCAAGCTGGAAGCTTACGCCACTTATTGCTTCAGTGGTCGATGGCGGTTTCGTCGGCCGAGCGATTGTGTTGTTCGCGGAGTTGGTGCATCGTTTCCACGATCGCTTTGGCTTGCAGATGGATTGCGGTTTTTCCGTCGCCACGGCTCATCGCCGACATGCCGTCGTGTTGAAACTGATCGATCTGTCGCCAATCCATCATCCAGTTCTTGAGCTTGGCCGCTTCACGCAGTTCGTCGACGGTCTTGCCGAGCCGATCAAACAAGGTCTGATCGGGCTTAGAGACATAACGTCGATAGGGTGCGTTGCCGCCGTAGGCTTTCGGGATGCCGCCTCGTTTGCCGTTTCCGGCGGCATTGCGTCGTCGCGTCTGTTTTTTCAGGTTGGAATAGAACGTGGCGGAAACCACACCGGATACCAAGGCGCCGAACAGGGTCGCGATCATCGCCCCGTCGTTCAACCGCAGGAATAGAAACACGACCGAAAGGATCGCCAGCAAGATCGCGATGACCAGCGAAATCACCATCCCCCGCTTCATCGAGGCGTCTTCGGAGGGCGTTTTGGGCAGCGGTTGTTTGTCGTCCAGCAGCGGGCCTTCGGTGACCGTGGCGACGACGATGGTCGTGTTGTCCGGGCCGCCACGCAGGTTAGCCAGATCGACCAACACTTCGACCGCCAGGTCTTCCGGCAAGCAATCCAGCAACGTCGCGATCTCGACATCGTCGACTTGTCCGGACAACCCATCGCTGCAGAGCAAGAACTTGTCGCCCAGCTCGAGTTCGAAGGGGCCCTCGACGTCGATCTGCACATCCGAGTTGGGGCCCAGCGAGCGCGTGATCACGTTCTTGGGCAACGCTTGGCCGAGGGCGCTGTCGGGATGCACCTGGCCGCTCGCCTGGACTTCCCAGACCAGCGAGTGATCGAAGGTCATTTGTTCAAACACGCCGCGTCGCAATCGGTACACGCGTGAATCGCCGACATGGGCGATCACGCCGCCGACCGGCAACAGGGCCAACGTGCTGGCGGTCGTCCCCATGTTGTGGAATTCGGGGTTCTGTTGTCCGCGCTGATAGATTTCCGCGTTGGCTTCGCTGACTGCGACATGCAACGAATCTTTTGCGTCCGCCACCGCGGTGCGAAAGTAGTTCATCGCAATCAGTTCGGCCGCCATGCTGCTGGCCAACTCGCCGGCCGCATGGGCACCCATCCCGTCGGCCACGATAAACAAATGCCCGCGGCTTTCAAATCGCTCACGCGACTGGGCGGGGATCACCGAGTGCGAGTCTTGGTTGTTGGTTCGGCGCATGCCGACGTCGGTGCGAGAGGCACAGACGACTCCAGGGTTCCAAGATTCCGACACCGATCGATTTTCCAGCTGTGGCGTTTAAATGCAGGGGTGGTTCGCGGCGGCCCATGCCGGCGGCAACCCCTTATTGTATTTCGATTTGACCGCTCTACCTAGTCGCCCCCCACCACCTGACTCGCCGGGGGCAGTTCGGGTGAATCGCAATGTGGGGTTGTTGCAGGCGTGCACGATCATTTCCAGTCGACTGAATTCCCCCATGATCCGCTGAACACATGTTGGGAAAGTGGATTGCGTTTTCGCGCCGAAGCCTCGCGTTGGGCCAGCGACCGCTCGGTTTCGTCGCCCGGCTCGGACGTGTCGGGATAGCCGATTGCGATCGCGGTGGCCGGTTCGAATTCGTTAGGGATCTGGTATTCGGTGCGGATTTGGCTGAGATTGACGCCCGCCATCTGATGGACCTGCAATCCGATCGCGGCGGCTTGCAGCGCCAGATGGGCGGCGGCCTGTCCGAGGTCGTGCATGGCGACGCGGTTGGGGTTTTCGTTTCGTGAGAACGTTTTTCGATAGGCCGTCAGCACCAACGCGCCGGCGGCCGACGCCCACGATTGATTTGCCTCCATCAGGCAACCGAGCATCTTTTCAAACGCCTCGCTGTCCTCACGTGGGGCGACGATCCAGCGCCAGGGTTGCTCGTTAAAACTGCTCGCCGCCCAGCCGGCCGCTTCGAAACACTGTGCCAGTTTTTCTTGCTCGACGGGGCGGGGTTCGAACCGGTAAGGGCTCCAGCGCTGATCGATCGGGGAAACGAGTTCCCGCAGCGTGGGATTAGGCGTCATGGGAAACAGAGAATGAGTGCGGGAAGGGACAGAGGCCTGGATACCCCGGTGGATTGGCCGGCGAGGTGATGCCAGGGATCGCAACTTGCTTATCAGCGAATACCCTCGCCGGCGGGCATGGCTTTCACAGCATACCGATTTTATCCGGGCGATGGTCGTCTGCCGCCGCAAAAATCAGCCTCGCCGCCGCGAAAGCGACAAAAGTCCGCGCTCGTGACGATTGGGAAAACCTGCCATCTCACGACGCAGGACCGCCAACGGGTTTTCATCGGTCTGCATCGCCGATCGCATGCAACATCCCACCAGTTCTTGGCTGATGCCATCCAGTGCCAACCCCTGGCCGAACGTGACCAGCGTTTCGCCTTCGGCCAGATGGAACGTCGACTCGAAACACTCGACGTCCATCGCCGCGGCCAGCGGGCGTCCACCGGTCTGGGTCAGCGGCCGATACCCGTACTTGCCGGCAATCAGCCCCGATACCTCGCCCGCCGAAGCGACTTCCCCTTCGCCGGTTTCGGGATTGATCCGAGCGTACAACAGCGAAACCAACTGGTCGGCGGTGTTGGTTTCCCACAGCGTGTCCCCGATGCGTTGCAACATTTGTTGGGGCGTGTGTTGATAACCGCTGTGGGCCGTCAGCGCCGCTCGGGCGGTGGCGGCGATCATCGCGCCGCCGGCGCGGCGGTCCAATGCTTCGGCCATCGCCAAAATCAACGACCCATCCGGCAGCACGTCCCAGACGTGCCAACCGGTCGACCAGTCGTGTGGCGATTCGATCATCCCATCGACCAACCAGCCCGGTGCCAACACGTTGCCGATCGGCAGCGACGAATACTGCCACGCCGCGATGTCGGCAATCGCTTCGACCGCATGACGATTCCGCTCTTCACGCCGGACCGTTGCCGCCGACGAAAGCTCGAGCGTGATTTGCGCGGACGTCATCTGCGCGATCGCCGAAAAGGACTGGTCCAGCTGGCGCGGTTCGTCGGCGAACAACCAGAGCGTGCCGATCGGCAAGTCTCCTTTGAAGATCGCCGTGCAGACCGCCGCGCCGAAGGGTTCTGGCGGCGTCCACGTTTCGGCGGCGATGCCACGCAGGTCTTCCATCAGGACCGCGTCTTGGACCATCGCTTCCAAATCGGCGCGGCTGCCCCGCAACATCCGCGGCTCGCTGCTCAACCGTTCCGACGGCAAACCGACCACCGCGCGGGTGTTCAAGTATTGGGTCTCGTCATCGAGCATGTAGATCGCGGCGGCGTCAAACCCCATCGCTTGGATCGCCCGCTGAAGCGTCAGCTGGACGGCTTCGGATGCGGCCTCGCTGCGTTGGGGCGAAAACTGGACCGTCGCCTGACTGGCCAGTTCGATTTCTTGGCGGCGGACCAGCGACTGCAGCTCGTCGATTTCCTTGGACATCGCACGTGCGACGCTGGCCAGTTCGGTTGCGTTCTCCTTGACCACCGGCGGTTGGGACTGGGCCGGGTCATCGGCCATCACGTCCATCTGTACCGCCGGCAAGACTTCGACGTCGTCGTTCTTGTGGCGGTGATCGATCCGCCATCCCGTCGCGGCGGAGAACGCGCTCCAGAACTGGTCGCTGGAAGAGTGTCCATGGCGAGTCGCTGCGTGCGCGTCGTCGCCGAGGTGAAGTCGAAGATAAGACGGAACAGGTGTGGTCACGAGAAACTACTCTGGCAAAAGGAATGCGTAAGACGAATGAACTCGCTCGGAATCCCGAGTCGACTGCTGCCTGGCGATCCTTGCCGTAAGGGTCGGATCGTCATCGGTAGCAATCGCGCTGAACGGATTTGCCAGCAAAGTTTCCGGAGTCTGCCAACGCGCCACGCCTGGCCGGAATGATCGATAGGAACGTCGCAATGGGTGCTCAAAGCGAAATCCAGCACAGAACGATTCACCTGGCCGAATTGAAGGGGCAGGGCGAGTGCGATCGCTCGGCGCGCGGCCAGGATGGCAGCACCGACGCAACCATCGCACTGCGACCGACCGGCCCAACGTGCGGCCACCGCCGCGGGCCGGGAAAGCACGCCGAAAAATCGACTCACCGGGAAAAGGATGTCCCCATGATTGATCTCAATTGGAACTGTGTTTCGACCCCCATCCGATCGCGCGGCTGCGCGGCGCTGGCCGTGTTGACGGTGGCGATGACAAGCATCGCCGCGGCCCACCACCCCGATCGCCAAAACCAACCGGTGCGGCAACGCGTCGATCTGATCGGCCCGCTGGGTAATCGGCTCGATCCAGGCTATCGCCGCGTCTATAACCGCCCGACGTACTGGGGGGGGAAGATCGCGTACCTGATCGCCCCGACCAGCCAAGAAGCGATGGCGTGGCACCGAGCCGAACATTCCGGCGCCTACGAGGCACCCAAGAAGCACATGCGACTGGAGCAGCATTATTTCTATCCCAAGCCGTACCACGCGTTGACCGTCGGCCCACGACGGGCCACCGATCCGGCCAGCCCTTCGGCGACGAATGCCCCCGAGGCGATGCCGGAGATGCTGGAGACCGAGCCGCTGATGCCGAGCGTCGACCCGCCGTCCGAGCCGCAGTTGGAGTTGCCGGAGATCGAGCCCAACGACGAAGTGGGATCGGCGTCCGACGCCGGTGAGTTTCCCGTCTGGGATGTCCATGTTTCGAGCGTTGAAAAAGCGTCGCCTGCTGCGACAATTGCCGAACTGGTTAGCGAATCGGGGAAATAGAACGGCAGCGGATCCCGTATCCCGGAGGGATTTCAGCGCGTAGCCGGAGGTCAGCGCAGCGCCACCTCCGGGACGCACGTCCCCGTTCGGGGTGGTGTTTGCTGACGAACCCGCTCGATCTCCAGAATTTTCGGTAGAACCGTCAAAGTTTGCCCACCCAGCCACCGATACCCACTCTTGGACAAGGTCTCTCACGGTTTATGACGTAGTGAGCCGGAGCGATCTTGGTGGGGGGCTTCCGTTTGGACTGCTCGCGATTGAATTCATTCTTCGATGTGATCCTCCTTCACGATCGAAAGGTGACCGACGTCGCGGCCTAGGGAAGCTCAGGGCATGAATCGCTCGTTGTTTCGTATCGCTACGCACCTGCAACTCGTTTTGGCGATTGTATTGGCGACTGGATGTACGCCGACGCAACCGTTCTTTATGAATGAGTCGCCGGACCTGCAACATTACCTCAACACCGCCACGTCGATCGAGTATCCAGACGTGGAGGTCGCCAGCATGCCGGAAACGACTCAGTCGTTGCCGCCGCTGACGGTGGGGAATCATAACTACGAATTCTGGAACATGACGCTGGAAGAATGCGTCACGACGGCGCTGCAAAATGCGCAGTTTCTGATGACGACCGGCGGCAACGCCGAGACGCGTCAGAACATCGCGGCACAGTTCGTCAGCGGTTCGCCGGGGCAATTCGGCAGCGTCTATGACGTCGCGCTCCAGCAGACGACGACTCAGTCGATTCCGATCACGACCGACGGCAACGGCAACCGGTTGCTGCCGCGAGGCGCCGTTCGGGCCAACCAAATCGGCGGCGTCGAGGACGCGTTGGCGGAATTTGATGCCATCGTCAGCGGGTTCATCGATTCGTCGACCACCGACCGGCCGCAAAACGTCGGTGACGGCAACACGATCAACCGCCAGTTCTCGGTCGCACAGAACACGACCCAACAAGCCGCGCTCAGCAAGCGACTGGCCACCGGTGGTGTCGTGACGGCACGTCAACAAGTCATCTACTCGCGCAACAACACCGAACTGAGCAGCATCTCGCGCCTGTTCGCCAGCGACTACACGGCGATCGCCGAAGTCCAAGTCCAGCACCCGCTGCTTCGCAATCGAGGCACGTACATCAACCGCATCCCCGTGATGCTGGCCAGCATGAACGAGGACATCTCGATCGCCACGTTTGAACAGCAGATTCGCAACCTGGTCCGCGACGTCGAAGTCGCTTACTGGGACCTGTACCTCAGCTATCGTGCCGTCGCCACCGCCACGATCGCCCGCGACAGTGCTCAAGCGACTGCCGAATTCACCAAACTGAACATGGACGCCGGCACGGGGACGATTCAAGAGTTGTCGCAGTCGGTCGGACAGTACTGGAACCTGCAACGACGATTGACCGCCGCGCTGAACGGGTCGAACCTGCCCGGCGACGATCGCTTCGGCGTCTACGGCCGCGAGCGTGCCTTGCGTGAATTGCTGGGTTTGACCGCCACCGACGGACGATTGATCCGACCGATCGACGAACCAACCCAAGCACGCGTCGAATTCGAATGGACCGATTCGGTCGCGCAAATGCTGTACCTCAGCCCCGAACTGCGCAGCCAGAAGTACTCGATCAAGCAAGCCGAACTGGAACTGGCCTTGGCCAAAAATCAAATCCTGCCCGATGTCAACTTGTCGCTGCTGTACCGCTTCGTCGGGCTCGGCGACACGCTGGGACCGCCCGGTGGCGATGACTCGTTCCCCGCGGTGGGCAGCAGTGCCCTGGCCGGGCTGACCAGCGGAGACTACCAGGAAGGCGTGGTTCGGTTGGAGTTCTCGATGCCCGTCGGACTGCGGCGAGAACTGGCACGGATTCGTCAAACCCAACTGACACTGATCCAACGACGAACATACCTGCAAGAATCCGAGCGGCTGGCCGTCAGCCAGCTCAGCGACGCGATCGGCAAATCGGCCAGCCACTTTTCGCAGCTGCAAGACGCGGCCAACGAATGGCAAGCCGCCGAGCAAGAAGTCGACGCGCGGTTGCTGGAGTACCAAAAAGGACTCAGCCCGGTGAACGTGGTGCTGCAAAGTCAACAACGTCGTGCCGAAGCCCAGATCAGTTACTACCGTGCCTTGGTCGAGTACAACAAATCGATCAACTACGTCGACTACCTGCGTGGCACCTTGTTGGCCAACAGCAACATCGCACTGCGGGAAGGCCCCTGGAATAGCAAGGCCTACTGTGACGCCCTGGAACGTGCCCGCGAACGATCGGCAGGCTACGAATTGCAATACGGTGTGACCCGTCCCGGCGTGGTTCGGCGAGGCCCGGTGCAAAACGCCGACGCGGCCGTCGAAGTGATGGGCTTCAGCGATTCGTCTTCCGGAGCACTCCTCGCGCCCGGCCAAGCCGACTCGATGGGACTGTTCGAAAAGTCCTACAACGAAGTGGCTCCGGTCGAGGACGTGCCGCTGGAACAATTCGGAACGCCCAGCGAAATGCTCTCCCCGGAACCGATCAATCCGCCGGTCATGCCGGTCCCGGATCCGTCCGTGACCGCACCCGAGTCGGCCGCCCCGATGCCGAATGCCCCGATGCCGGCGGCTCCGACGCCCGGATCGGCCAGCCAAAGCATCCTGGTCCCCGGACAGCCGGCTGGTTCGATCGCCCCGATCAGCTACCAGACCGAACGGGTGATCGAGCGAGCCGAGGCCGAATCGGTCGACGCCGCTTCGGGGGCTCCGATCCCGGTGCGTCGAAAAGCGATCCCCCAGACTCCTCATCGGGCAGCTGCCCAATCGGCGCGCTGACGCCTGACCCTTTCCCCCCTGCACCTGATCACATCAATCCATCCGTAGGGCGGAGGAACCGTGTGGCCGTTCCCGAGACGCTTCGGGAGTAATGGGCGGCCACGCCAACGACTAGCTCGAGTCGCACTCACAAGGTGCCTCGGGCTTTTCGTCGTGAACAAGTGGCGTAAGCTTCCAGCTTGCTGAGGAGCCTGGGAGTGGAGTGGCGTAAGCTTCTAGCTTGCGCTCCCCTCAGCTTGCTGAGGAGCCTGGGATTAAGCCAATGGGGGAGCAAGCTGTCGCTTGCCGTGGGTCGCAAGCTGGAAGCTTACGCCACTGGGGTCGCAAGCTGGAAGCTTACGCCACGGGGATCGCAAGCTGGAAGCTTACGCCACTGGGGGGCAAGCTGAAGCTTGCCGTGGGTCGCAAGCTGGAAGCTTACGCCACTTCGTCGCTTAGGCGACTTCGTCGTAGATCAGTTCGTCGGCGATCCAGATTCGGAAGCGGCGGATGCGGAGCCCGCGGGTGAAATCGATCTCCATGCGGCCGGGCCGACGTGCCGGGTCGACCGACTCGGGCAACGTGAATTCGGCTTCTTTCTTCAGGTCCAGCCAGCTGATCTGGCCCCACACCCGCTCGCCGGAGATGTCGATGGTCTGGCGGAACCACCAACCGGAATAAACGAACTCGGCCGCAATCGGGTGCCGAATTTCGACCACCCGATAGAGGAACGCCCCGTCCTTTCGACGCGAATGGTCTCCAAAGTACCCCTTCTCCAGGGGCGCGGCGGCTGTGACGGAATATGGATTAATGATCAATCTGTTCGCTTGCCCGAGGAAATCCCTCAAGCTAGTATGGCTCACCGGCTCGTCTTTTACCCAGTTTAACCGCCTGTCAGAGTGTTCCGATGCGTTTTTCACCACTGGCCTGTTCAGCTCTGGCCCTTGCGCTGACAAGTCTGTTCCTGACCAGCTCTCTCGTGCGCGCCGACGGAGACGGACAACACCTGGTGGTTCAGCAATGGGTCGCGGCGACCCCCGAAGGCCGACTGGACGCGGTGATTGTAGCGCCGGACGTTCCAACGGACACCCTTCAAGCGGGCAGCGTGAAGATTGCCCTGGTCTCCCAAGAGGGTGCGATTTATCGGGCCCAACCCTCGGCCGAATCAAATGTCCAGTATTCCTTCGTCGGCGTTCCCGCGGGGGTCTACACCTTGGTGACGCGTGCCCCGAATCTGGCCGCGTGCTATGCCGTTCACGTTATCGAAAGCCAAGGAGAAGCAGTCGACCCGCGTCATCATCGACTGGAAATCAACGCCGCCCCGCTGCGGATCAACAAGATCAGGAACGCGGTCATCCGCTACATGCCCTCGACGATTCCCTTTGTCGCGGATTTTGCCGGTGCCGACGGGGCGAAGACCATGTCCGCCCTGCAAGCGTCCGGGACGTTTCGGGTCGGACAAACCGCGGGCGGGCTTCGCGGCCAAATTTATCGGGCCGGGTCTGCGGAAGCCCAGTTGACCGGTGCCGCCGAGACCAACGTTCTGCTGTACCAAAATCGTGAGCTGATCGCCCAAGCGATCAGCGGCCAGGATGGCACGTTTTCGATCGAAACGCTAACCCCGGGCAATTATTCCGTGATCGCGATCGGCCCCGACGGGATCGGCGTGGTCGGTTTTCAGTTGGTGGAAGAATCGCTGGCCAGCCGCAGCCGATCGGGCGTCGACGGACATCAGTTTGTCACCCTTCAATCACCGACGCTGCAGCCCCAGTTGCAACTGCAGCTGGCCCCCAGCGGACTGGAATCGCCCGCCATTGATGAGCTGATTCAAGACGAAGCGTCGCAGCCCGAAACGCTTCCGCCAGGCGAAGCGGGGCTGCCCGTCGAACCAGCCGCCATGCAAGGTCCTCCCGGTGGCAGTGTCGCCGGGGGCGGCGGAGGCGGAGGTGGCGGCGGCGGAGGGATCGGAGGTCGCGGAAGCCTGTTGCCTGTGCTGGGATTTGCTGCCGCCGGAGCCGCCCTTGGTGCGTCGTCGGACGATGATGATGGCGCCTTCGCAACGCCGCCGGTCACCAGCCCGATCACCCCGTAGTGTTGTGTCGAGCGGAAAACTGATCCGGCAACCGTTGGCGTTTAGCCTTCAGGCGATTTCCGATCGCTGCATCGCCGCGACAGTGGGCGGCTAAAGAGACCGTCCAGCTTAGGACGAGCGCGAAACGCGACAAATCTGAATGATCTGACCGAATGGGTGAGAGGTGGTCGGCGGAGGGGTGTACGACGTCCTTTCTAGGTTGTCGCGCAGAGCCCCACGGGCGACGGCCCGGAAGGGCCATCGTACATCAGAAAAGCGATCGCCTTGAGCTGGACGGTCTCTCAAGCCTGCACACCAACACGTGTGACCGCGTCGTTCGGGTCAGGGATCCCCAAATTAAGAGTTGACGAAGTTTTGGGGCGGGGAGGCTGACCAAGCGTTGTCACGAGCGGCCAGGTCCATCGAGCGTCGAGACGATTTTCGCTTTTGTTTTCCGCAGGATTGGCATTCAGCCCCGGATTTAGCTCCTTCGGTGGAGGGGTTGCGGATCTGTCATTCGGGCTGTGAGTCGGGTCGTCCTAGCTCTCCTAAATTGCCAAATCGCCGTCAAGAGCGTTGAATTCCTTAATTGCTGCTCTTATAGTCTGGTGCAGAGGTATGTTTTCCCTCTGCAACATCGCTTAATCTTGATTGGAATCTGGAAATGCAACGTTTGATCTGTTCCATCGCCACGTTAGCGCTGGTCTGTGCTTCGGGCTTGGCCTCCGCGGCGGATGTCGCCCAACAACAATGGGTCCGCGTTTCGGAGAGCGGATCGGTTCAGGGACGCGTGATCGTTCCGCGCAGCGAAGGTATTTCGGCGGCGCGTGGCGCGAAGGTTGTCTTGATCGACCAAATCGGCAAGCCAGCCACTGCCGCAACCGAATCGGACAAAACGGGTCGGTTCACGCTGACCGACGTGAAACCAGGTGTCTACACGCTGATGATTCGCGGCGAAGGCACCTTTGCCTGCTGTGCGATGCACATCGTCAGCAAAGAAGTCCCGATCAGCGACCAATTTGAAATCGCCGCGGGTGCGGTGGAGTTCAGCGTGGTGCGAAATGCCATCCTGCGTTACATGCCGTCCGGCCAAGCGAGTCAGGTCGATTTCGATCCGAGTAGCAACCCGATGGCCACCGATCGTGCCTTCACCGGAGAATCCGTCCGGCTGAGCCAGTACGAAGGCGGATTGCGAGGTCGTTTGACTCGCGCCGGATTCACCGACAACCCTGGCGCCCAAGGGGCTAACGTCGTGATTTATCGCGACGGTATCGAAGTCGCCCGAACATTGACCGACCAGTCGGGGCACTTTCAAGTCAACGACCTGGAGCCCGGAAGTTACTCGGTCTTGGGTTCTGGAAAGGACGGTTTCGGTTTGATGGGCATTGAACTGGTCAATCCCTTGATGGTGCAGACCGCGTTGGGGACGACCGACGGCGACACCACGCTGGTCGCTCAAACCGAATCCGGTTCGGACACCTTCATCATGCAGGTCGCCCCGGGGCCGATCACGGTCATCGAGGATCGATTGATCTCTGAGGAAGAGCAAGACGGTGGTTTGGTGCTGCCCGATGGCGGATACGACCCGACTGCGATGAGTGGTTCGTACGGCGGCGGCGGTGGAGGCGGCGGCGGTGGCGGCGGAATCGGCGGCGGTGGCAGCCTGCGAGGCATCGCAGTCCTGGGCGGAATCGGAGCCGCGATTGCAATTGGTGCCAGCGATGACGACGATTCGATCGATACTCCGCCGGTCATCAGCCCCGCGTTGCCGAATCAAGTTCAGCAACCGGTTGTCAATCCGTAGGATGGACCGAACGCAAACTCGCCTGATTCAGGAACCACCTGGCAGGAAAGTTTGCCGAAAGATCAAAAAGCCGCGCGTGAGTCACGTGCGGCTTTTTTCGTTCTCGATAAATACGGATTCAGGCTGCCCTGGGATCTTTCGTCGCACTTTGCTGAAGGCAACAATAGGGTCCTTCACGATTCACGCAGCAGAGTTCTCTGGAGACCGGTCAGGTTGCACCCAGAAGTAAACTCCCCGCCTGTCCCCTCACCGCCCGCGAGACGACCAAACGAATGAGTGCCGCCCAGACTTCGATTCCCGAAGATGTCGCCAAGAGTGCTTCGGAAGCCAGAGATCGATTGAATGAACACACTCTCAAGATTGTGCATTGGCACTTTAGTGAGGAAACAGGAAGCCCGTTTTGGTTGGAAAAGAAGGCGGAGCTGGGCTTTGATCCCCTGACCGACGTCAAGTCCTTTGACGATCTGAAAAAGTTTCCGAACTTCGAAGACGAATGGCTCCGCGGTGGTCCGATCCAACGCTGGGTCCCCAAGGGGCATGCCGGCAAACCGGTCTACGTTTTCGAAACCGGCGGCACGACGGGGGTTCCGAAAAGCCGGATGGTGATCGAAGATCATTGGAAGGATTACGAGCTGTTCAGCGATACCCTGCCGGACGAGCATTTCCCGCCGGGATCGAACTGGCTGATGCTGGGCCCCAGCGGTCCGCGACGTCTGCGTTTGGCCGTCGAGCACTTGGCCCAACATCGCGGCGGCATCTGCTTTTGCATCGACTTGGATCCCCGCTGGGTCGTCAAGCTGATCAAAAAAGGCTGGATGGAGCATCTGGAAGAGTACAAGAAGCACTGCATCGACCAAGCCGTCACGGTGCTGACCGCGGGACACGACATCAAGTGCATGTTCGCCACGCCGAAGTTGCTCGAATCGCTCGGCGAGGCCCTGGAAGACCGTGGCACCAGCCTGCAAGAAGTCGGCATCAAGGGAATCTTTTCCGGCGGCACCGAGTTCACACCGCAGTGGACACGATTCTGTGTCGAAGAGATGCTCGGTGGGCCGGTGGAAGAGGGGGGCGTCTACATGACCCCGACCTACGGCAATACGTTGATGGGACTGGCATGCAGCAAACCGATCACGGCCGCTGATGGGTACAAGATCAGCTACTACGCCCCCCAGCCTCGCGCGGTGACCGAGGTGGTCAGTTTCGACGACTACAACCAGGTCGTCGGATTCGGCGAAACCGGACGCGTCAAGCTGTACACGTTGACCGACGAGTTCTTTGTCCCCGGGTTCATGGAACGCGACGAAGGCGAACGAGAAGCGCCGTTCGACATGTACCCTTGGGACGGTGTCAGCGGCGTGCGGCCGTTCCACGAATTGGCAAGTGCGACGACCGTCGGCGTTTATTAGTGCCAATTTCGAAAGCAACCATTCGTCCCCTGTCCCTAACGCTTTGAAGCATTGATTAGCTGTGTTTGACACGCTTTTTAGCGGTAGGGCGTGAGTGCTTCGGTTACGCATTCGTACCAAAACACCGGAGGGCTCGCGCCCTGCCGCTAACAAATAAAACCGGAGGGCTCGCGCCCTGCCGCTAAGAAATGCTTCACCGCGTTGTCCGCTCCCCCTCAAATTCAACCTATCGATATGATCACACTGCAACCGCTTCGCTGGGGCAAGCCCTACGAATCGATGGAAATCAAGGACGTCGTTCACTTTGACACCGGGGAACCGATTGCAAAGTTCGGCAGCGTCGGTGGCGGCATCGTCGCCCGTGATATGAAGCAGGCTCACAAGGCTCGCGCCGCACTGCTGAAACACTCGACGGCCGATCTGATCGCGATGTCGAAAAAGGCGGCCGAGCTGTTTGAGAACGCCGAACTACCCGTCGGCGATTCGATGCAATCGGTCGACCAGTTCGTGCACCAGCAATCGGCCAGTACCGGATTGCCGGAGCACATGTGTCGCTCGAACTTGAAAAAGAACAGCTTTGTCCTCAGTCACATCGACGAGATCTTGGATTGTCTGACCCGTGGCTTGGATCTCAACATCCTCAGCAACGGTTATGGTGAAGAAGGCCGAGGGGTGATCGTCAGCTACCAGGCACAAACGCCGGTGTTGGGCGCCATTTTGCCGAACAATTCACCGGGGGTTCACACCCTGTGGCTGCCGGCGATCCCGCTGCAAATCGGCTTGGCCCTGAAACCGGGCTCGCAAGAACCGTGGACACCGTACCGCATGGTGTCGGCGTTCATCCAAGCCGGTGTTCCCGCCGAGGCGTTCGGTTTGTATCCCGGTGGGCACGACGCCGGCGGTGCGATCATGACCAAAACGCCTCGCAGCATGATTTTTGGAAGCGCCGAAACCGTCGCCCAGCACGCCGGCAATCCCCGCGTGCAAGCCCACGGACCGGGTTGGTCAAAGATCTTGATCGGCGACGATGTGGTCGATGATTGGGAATTGTATTTGGACGTGATGGTCGAAAGTGTGCTCAGCAATTCGGGTCGCTCCTGCATCAACTGCAGCGGGATCTGGGCCAGTCGACACACCCGCGAAATCGCCCAAGCGATTGCCGAGCGGATCGGCCCGGTCGATGTGTTGCCGCCGACCGATGACAACGCTCAGTTGGCTGCCTTCACGGTTCCCGCCATGGCGACCGGAACCCATGCGATGGTCCAGCAAGACCTGGCCGAGAGCGGTGTCACCGACATGACGGCCGAATTCGGTGACAAACTGATCGAGCGCGAGCACTGTGCCTACCTGCGGCCGATGGTCGTCCACGCCGATTCGCCGGACCGCGGCGTCGCGATGAAGGAATACATGTTCCCCTTCGTCAGCGTCGTCGAATGCCCCCAAGCAGAAATGCTGCGTCGCATCGGCCCGACACTTGTCGGAACCGTGCTGACCAAAGACCCGGAACTGGTCGCCGCGGCAGGGGCCTGTGTCGACATCGATCGCGTGAACTTCGGGCCGATCCCGACCAATCGCCTGAACTGGTTGCAGCCGCACGAAGGAAACATCATCGATTTCCTGTTCCGTTCGCGAGCCTACCAGGTGGCCGATCTGCCCGTCGCTGCGACGGCGTAGTGGCGAAGGGGTAGGGCAAGTGGGATAGGCTTCCAGCCTGTCGGTGCCGAAATGACAGGCTGGAAGCCTATCCCACTTTTTCCCGCTGACGGCTCAGCCGACAAACCAGAAAATGCGATCGTGATCCACGGTCGCGTTTCGCTGGTGGTCGAACCAGCGGCCGGCAATCGCCGAACCCTCTCCCGATTCAGCCTTCTCAAGCGGCTGCAGGTCTTCCTCGTAATAGCCCAGCACCGCCGATGAACCGGTCGCCGCGTCGGGGCCACCAACACGCCGGCCGTCTTCGGACACCCAGGCCCCGTCGATTTGCGTGACCGGTATGGTGATCAGGGCCGATCGACCGAGTGCCGAAGCGACTCCGGGGGTGGCGGGGCGAGTTCGCAACTGCTCCGGCGTGTCGAACTGCGCAATTCTGCCGTCTTCGATCACCGCAACCCGGCTGGCCAGGCGCATCGCCTCGGCGCCATCGTGGGTCACGTGAAGGGTGACGCCCGGCGATTGGTGGTGCAGTCGCAGAAGATCCTTTTCGATCTGGAACCGTAAATTGGCATCGATCGCCGAAAGGGGTTCGTCCAGCAATCTCACCGAGGCTCGGCTGGCAATCGCCTTCGCGACCGCCGCGCGGCGCAATTGCCCACCGCTGAGCTGTTCCGGCAGCCGGTCCAAAAGCGATTCCAGGTCCACCATCTGCGCCGCTTCTCGAATCCGTTGCTCGCGATCGGCGCGGGAGAGGCGTCCTCGGACCCCCATTCCGATTGATCGGCCGATAGGCCAATGGGGGTAAACGCCGGCCTGCTGGGGCACCAGGGCGACGTCGCGATGTCGGGGTGCCACCCGGGTCACATCGCGGCCGCTCAAAAAAATGGTTCCGGACGTCGGGGCAATCAGCCCGGCGATCATTCTCAGTAGTGAAGTCTTCCCGCAGCCACTGGCTCCCAAAATCACGACATATTCGCCCTCATGGACCGAAACGCTGATTTCATCCATGACGTTGTCGTGGTCGTATCGGAGAGAAATGTTGTTTAGCTGGACGACCTGCATACAATCAACCATAGTGGACAACGCTGTGAGGCATTTTTCCCATGTGTTTCGTGAGGTTTTAGCGGCAGGGCGCGAGCCCTCCGGTTCTTCCTCTCTGCCAAAACACCGGAGGGCTCGCGCCCTGCCGCTAAAAAATGCATCACAGCGTTGCATCGTGGGGTCTGGGGGCAGCGTAGACCGAGCGGTCCCGCGCCGTTGGCGAGCGGTCGGTTGATTGAAATGATGTATCACGATCAACAGGCCGCAGGCCGATCCGTCCGGTGCTTGGGCGCCGGACTGATGATAGCGAAAGTAGTGACTGCATAGTTGGAGCCACCATGAATCATTCCATCCATCACGTCGATGCCAAGCGGGGGTTCGTCTTCCTGTTGGTAGCCATCCTGGTCGCGATCGGGTTGCGGCAGGCCGACAGCCAGGATGCCGTCACCGCAGAATCCGTGGCCGAGGCGGCAGACGCTGGGGGGGCGAACGCCGATGCGTCGGCGGCGATTGAGTCGGACAGCGAAGCGGACGAAATCGACGACCCGCCCTACACTCCCAAGACCGTCTCGCAGCTCCAAAAGGCTCTCAGTCCGATTCAGTTCAAAGTCACCCAGAACGAAGAGACCGAACCGGCGTTCCGAAACAAGTATTGGGACAACAAGAAAGAAGGCCTGTACCGGTGCATTGTGTGCGGCCAGTCACTGTTCACCAGTGAGACCAAGTTCAAGTCGGGAACCGGCTGGCCGAGCTTTTACGACCCGATCAGCAAGGACCGCATCGGGATGAAGCTCGATTTCCGGCTCATCTATCCGCGTCAAGAAGTGCATTGCAGTCGTTGCGAAGCCCACTTGGGACATGTCTTCAATGACGGCCCCCAAGACAAAACGGGCAAGCGCTATTGTTTGAACAGCGCCGCGCTGCGGTTCGAAGAGGCCTCGGAGAAATCGACGTCTGCGAAAGACAAGAAACGTTAGTGGGCTGTCGTTTTAGTCGGGATCTGCTGAGTCAATGGTGAGCCGCTGGCCGTAAGGCCTCGGGCAGCGTCGCAGTGCCCGGCCGCTTACGTGTCGCGGCTCACAAAACGACAGCCCGCTGGCGCCCTACCGCTAAAAAATGCTTCCCAGCGCAGCCCCGGAGGACGTGCGTCCCGGAGGTGGCGCTGCGCTGACCTCCGGCTACTCGCTATCATCCCTTCGGGATCGTCAGTTCGCTTCCGTTCGTCGATTGGGAAACCTTGACGATTGCAGGGGATCGACCTGTCGTGCCCATTGTTGCAATCAAACGCATCCTGCGTGTTGTGCTTGTCATCCGCATTCTGGCGTGTTTGTTCTCGTTTCGAATCCGATCGGTCGAACCAGATAATGGGAATGAATCTGGTTGTCCGTCCAAACGGAGCATGCGAGAAAAACGATGTTTTGGAATCAAACGAGCAAGTTAGTGCAAATGGCGAATTCGACACCGCGTGCGGCATCGACGGCGCGGTGCTGGAAAGCTGCGGCGAAGATCACGGCTTGTCTTGCGCTGGCCTCGGTCGCCCCCGCGACTCCGGTCTTCGCGGCGGACCCGGATCAGGGCAGCCTGCCTTCGTATCTGGCGGAGGCGCCGCTGACGTTTGCGGCATTGGTGCAGGGTGACGGTCAAGGTGACGGTCAAGCGAGCGCGACCGTTGACGCACCGACCGATGTGTTGGTCGCGGTACCGCAAGACGACGCGGTGACTGGCACCAACGATGTCACCGATCCCGTCGAACAGGTTGCCAATCGCTCCCTGTTCTCGGATCGTCAAACGCAAATGGCCGACGGCAAATTCGTGCTGCCGCCGATCGCGGCCCTGACCACAGGCACGGCGGAAATTGGCAACGGTGAGGTTCCGCTCGGATTTCGCCAAGGGGAAGCCGCCCCGTTGGTCCGGTTGCCCGAATCGGGGACCGACCGCGGGCTGCCTTGGCAATGGACCGCCCGCCACTGGGCCGCCCCCAACACGTTTTCCCACCCCCTCTACTTTGAGGACCGGATGCTGGAGCGTCATGGCCACCAGCGATACGGGTGTCTTCAGCCGTTGGCGAGCGGCGGACGGTTTTTGGCCCAGGCGGTCTCGCTGCCGTACCTGACCGCGATCGCCCCGCCGTCGGAGTGCCAGTACAGCCTGGGGTATTACCGCGCCGGGTCTTGTGTTCCCGCCCTCAAGCAGCGACCGCCGTATCAGCGCAAGGCGGTCGTTTCGCAGGTGACCGCGGCCGGTGTGGCGACCGCCATTTTGCAGTGACGGCGAAAAAATTCGTTCGCCGTGGCAACCGCGGTTGGGACTTTCGAAACGGTTGGCAAGTCGCTAAAACGGTGGGAGTCAAGTCTCTCCTACCGATCGGTAAAAAATGATCTACTTGCTGACCCTCGCAATCGCCGCGACTCGTTTTCTGCCGCACCCGCCCAACTTCGCCTGTCTGGGGGCACTTGGGTTGTTCGCGGGTTGTTATTTCGCCGGTCGAAAGGCCTACTTGGTCCCGGCCGCCGCGCTGCTGATCAGTGATGCGGTTTCGCACCTGATGGGGACTCCCGGAATGGGGTTTTACAACCCGATGGTGATGGCGGCGACCTACGTCGGGGTCACCTTGTCGGTCCCACTCGGTCGATTCGTTCGCGCCCACGCTGAAACCGGTGGTGTGAACTGGCGAAGACTTCCGGTGGGCGCGTTTGCCGCCTCCACCCTGTTCTTCGTCGTCAGCAATCTCGGTGTTTGGCTGGGGCCCTGGTATCCCGCCAGCATGGCAGGCTTGGTGGGGTGTTTCACCAACGCGATTCCATTCTACGGCTACACCGTCGCCGGCGACCTGCTGTTTGCCGGTGTCATGTTCGGAGCTTACGAGCTCTCCGGCGTGAAGCGGTCGGTCCCCGCCCGCGCGGTCGCTCAAGCGGCCTCGTGATTCGTCAGCTTTGATGTTCGGGTTGCGTTTGTCGACCGGAGGGCTCGCGCCCTGCCGCTAATATCGTAGCGGAACGGCGCGAGCGGGCAGTCGATTTTGTGAGCCGCGACGCGTAAGCGGCCGGGCATCCCGCCGTTGCCCGAGGCCTTACGGCCAGCGGCTCACCATTAACGCAGCAGATCCCGACTGAAACGACAGCCCGCGAGCCATCCGGTCTGACCCCTACGAATAAGCGTTGACGATCCACGCCCCGGAAAACGGACCGACGCTCGAAAACTCGCTCCCAATCGCCTCGGCGGGGCTTTTCTGCCCCCGGGGAGCTTCCTCCTGGCCTGTTTTTTCGCCGCCGTCGATTCAAAAACGTCCCGTTTGGGTCGGGCAGAATCGGCCGCGCAGCGATTTTGGGGTCGATATTGACCGATAATGCCGGATTTGGCCGGAACTCTTCGCAAACAAGCGGCGTCAGATAGGCCACGATTCGTTGACACGGTTATCGGCCCAACTAGAATCGCAGCCATTCCTTATCCAATCGCCTCATACTTCGCATTTTTCCCATCTTCCCGGTTGGGCGAGCCCTACTTAAATAGCAATGATCTGGGTTGAGTTCGTCCGATGCATACGAACGAGCGAATCCCCGCGCTGCGGCAATCCATGCAAAGTTTACGGCCGCGAACGATGAGAAAATGGAATTAAATGGATAGGCGGGCGTCTCAGAATTACACTCTGCAGAACCCGCAACTTGTACGACCGACCCGCGACACCGCCGCTTTTCGTCAAGGCCCTAGAGGCCGGCACGTTTGGTAGAGACCCTCGATGATCCAACGAACTGAATCGAAATTCCTTAGTCCCAACGCTTCTAACAACGAGATGAGCGACATGAACGTCGATGGCTCGCGGAAACAAAGAAAGACGCGACGAAGCCGCGGGGGCCAACGCCGACAGCGTCGGCGTTTATTGATGGAGGGATTGGAGAGCCGCAAACTGCTCGCCGCCGTGAGCAGTCTGGGTAGCAGCAACGCTCCGGTCGACACGGATTTGTTTCTACCGTCGGACCCGCGGAATATCGGAACCGTGCCGGCGTTCGTAGTCAATGAAGCGGAAACGGCGAATGAAACGGGCGTGAACGATTCGCGTTTCAGCGCCCAGTTTCTTCCGCTGGGGACGGGGCCTGGTGAAGAGGACACGATCGACATCAACGGCAGCATGCCGGTGACGATCAGCAGCCAGGGGAACGTCAACGCGGACATCGACACGTATGCATTTAACCTGCGTGCCGGTGACATTTTGGACGTGTCGGTGATCGGTGCGGGGGCGAACCTGACGGTGCTGTACGGCCCGTCGGAGTCTGGCACGACGTACAACCCGCGGGCGACCAACGGGGCGTTTTGGTTCGGGACCGACTCCAATCAAGGGCTCATTCACCCCGATCCTTCTCCGCTGATGACGACCGGTAATGCCGTCGCGGCGCAGGTCGTGCCGCACACCGGAACGTATTACCTGATCGTTGCTCCCTCGACCACCTCGGTCAACTACACCGCGGGGCTTCGTGTTTATCGACCGATCGCGGAAAGTCTGCCGATCGGTGCCCAGCAAACCATCTACCTGGATTTTGAGGGCGGTTTCTATCCGAGCACGATGTTCCCGGGCAGCACCAATCCGTTTGGGATCATTCGATTCTCCTCGCTCCGTGAGAATCTGGCCGCGTTGGGACTGCAGGACACTTCCGAAGCGGCTTACAACGAGTTGATCGACAAGACGATCGACTTGGTCCACAGCGACTTCTATTCCGTCATCACCGGCGGACAAAACGGCGACTACAACAACACCGGCAACCCGGGTGAATTTGCGATCCGGATTCTCAACAGCCGCGACGCCGCGCTGGGGTATTATCCCGAACCGGCGTTGGATGATCCGTTGGTAACGCGTTTGTTCATCGGCGGCACGATCGCGGATGCCGGGATTGCTGACATTTTGGGGGTCGCCCAGTCGCTGGACATCGGCAACTTTGACATGAACGAGAACTCGATCCTGCCGATCGACTTCTTCCTTGCCGCCGCGACGCAGTTCCCGATCGCCAACAACAAGAGTGTGTTGGATGCGGTGGCCCGCTCGATGGCTTGGACGGTTTCTCACGAAGCCGGTCACACGTTTGGACTGCGTCACACCGACGGGACCAACGCCGTCGGTTCGATCATCGATGGCGTCGGCAACCGCCGCGATGAGTTTGGCATGGGCGTCGGCTTTGACGGGATTTTCGGAACGATCGACGATACGGTGCCGGAATTCTCGATCGATCGCTTTGATCTCAACGAGGGCTTGTTCGGGTTCCAGGACACCGCCAACGCGCTGGCCTACAGTCTTTCGACCGGCACCGTGGGTTCGGGCATCAGCGGGCGTGTCTTCAGCGACGTCAATCGCGACGGCAGCGGAACCGGCGATCCGGGGTTGCCCGGCGTCACGGTCTTTGCCGACACCATCCAAAACGGCATTCTCGATCCGAACGAGCCTGTCGCGGTGACCAATGCCAACGGCTTGTACACCCTGAATGTTGCCTCGGGCACGGCGTTCAGCGTTGTGGCGATGACACCGGCGCAATATGCCCCCACCCTGCCGACCCAACGGTTTGCGACCGGCGGTGACAGTGGGGTCGATTTCGGATTCACCAAAGTGATTTCGGACATCACGGGAACCAAGTTCGCCGACACCAACGGCAACGGGGTCTTTGACTCCACCGAGTCGGGGATCGAAGGGGTCTACATCTACCTGGACTTGGACGGCGACGACAGTCCGGACATCGGCGAACCCTCCGCCCGCACCGACGCGAATGGTCGCTATTCAATCGATTTCCCCGGCCCAGGCACTTACGCGATTCGGGAAGTCATTGGACCAGGTTATGTGCAGACGTTCCCCACCAGCGGCGAGCACATCGTCAACTTCAACGGGGTCGCGCTGACGGACAACTACAACTTCGGGAACCTGCCCTCACGCGACTACGGTGATGCCCCGGATACCTACCAAACGACGGTCGCGGCCGGTGGTCCCAGCCACGGAATCAGCACCGCGTTGGGGCTCGGTGCATCGGTCGATCGTGAGAGCGACGGCATTCCGACCGCATCCGCACTCGGCGACGATCTGAACAACATCGACGATGAAGACGGTGTCGTGCTGCTGACGCCCTTGGGACCGGGCGGCACGGCGAACCTGGCCGTCACGGCACGCAACACCACCGGCAGCCCGGCCTACCTGCAAGGCTGGATCGACTTCAACGCCAACGGTGTCTTTGACGCGTCCGAGAAAGTCTTCACAGACCTGGAACTCGGTGCCGGCACGTCGACCCTGTCCGTCAATGTCCCCGCCAGCGCGGTGGTCGGATCGACCTACGCCCGGTTCCGCTACAGCCCGACTGCCGGTCTGGGTGTCGGCGGGGAAGCCGATTCGGGTGAAGTGGAGGATTACCAGTTTGACATCCTGCAGCAAGCGGCTGTCGCCAACGACGATACCTTCACCGTTTCGAGAAACTCACTCTCGAACCGACTGGATGTGCTGGCCAACGATTTCGAAACCAGCATCACCCAGCTGAGGATCATCTCGCTCAACTCCACCGGATCCCAAGGGACTCAGGGAGTCGTTTCGATCATCGAAAACGGTCGCGCACTTTCCTACACGCCGCCCAACGGCTTTACCGGACGTGACGTGTTTCAATACGTGGTGGTCGACCAGACCGACACGCAGTACACCGCCACTGTTGTGGTCAATGTCAACTTCCAATCCAACGTGCCGATCGCGGTGGATGACACGTTTGACATCCCCCAGGGATCGTCCAACCGAGCGTTGAATGTTTTGGACAACGACGTGCCGAGCATCTTCGGCGGCATCTCGATCACCAGCGTAACCGCGGGTGACCAGGGTGGCCAAATCACGTTGGAAGGCGGCGGCCAGACGATTCGTTACACGCCGCAACCCGGATTCGTCGGAACCGAACAGTTCATCTACAGCATCGAAGATGCCAACGGATCGATCAGCACGGCACAGGTCACCGTCAATTCGCAACCGGGTGCGATGATTGATGACATGGTTGACTTCACGATCGGAATCTACGACGTCGTCAACAATCAGCCGATCAGCAGCGTCCAAGTCGGACAACCGTTCTTTGTCCGCGTTTTCGTCGAAGAATTGAACAACCCGAACTTCAGCCCCGAAGGCGTTGCCTCGGCGTTCTTGGATCTGCTTTACACCGACGAATTGGTGGCCACCCGAGATACGATCACCACCGATGAATTCGGATTCGACATCACCTTCGGTGAGAACTTCCAAGGGGGTGGTTTCAAGCTTGGTGACGCCATCACGCCCGGCTTGATCAACGATGTCGGTGCGGTCCAGCCCATTCCCGGTGACGGCAACCTGATCACGCACGCCGATCCGGCCGAATTGTTCACGCTGACCATGACCGGGATTTCACCGGGAGTCGCACTGTTCGCCGCCGATCCTGCTGACAGCCCCGTCGCAGAAACGATCTTGGTCGGTGAAGACGTCGCGTTGACGCCCGCTCAACAACGACTCGGTCGTACGGAACTGACGATCTTCCCGGCCAGCGACAACTTCGCCAGCGCGATCGACGATGCCTTCGTCGACGGTTTCGACTCGGTCGGCAATCCGATCCAACAAGGCGTACTGCCCAACACACTGGATGTCCTGGACAACGACATCTTCGGCCCCACGGGAACGATTCAGGAATTTGGAATCGTGACCGCGCCATCGCTGGGAACCGCTCAAATCAATAACAACGGGACGCCGTTGGATCCTAGCGACGACACGATCGACTACTCGGCATTTGTCGACGCCAACGGGTTCGACAGCTTCACCTATGTGATCGTCTCTGGCGATGGCGTGCGAAGCGTTGCCGAAGTCACGATGGCGATCGGCGACGCGGACAGCGACGACATCGTCGAAATCTCCTTCGGCTTGGTCGACGAGTTCGGTAATTCGATCACCTCGGTCGCCTCAGGCCAGACCTTCGGCGTGCAGGTCTTCGTGAAAGACCTGAGATCGGAATTCGAGGGCCGCGAGTTTGTGTTTGCCGCCTACTTGGACATGCTCTACGACACCGGAATCATCAATCCGGCGCCGGCCGCGGGTGGCGGACGCTATGATTTCCGAGTCGCGTTTGACGCCGATTTTGATGCCACCGCTGGCGTCGGTACCGCCGTCCGCCGCGGAATTATCGATGAATTCGGCTCGTTGCTGCAGCAAACAGTTGCCGAAGGTGGAGGAGTATCGGAGCCGAATCTGATGGCCACCGTGTTCTTCACTGCGGGAACCGTTTTCGAAGACACCGTCACGCAAGTGATCGGCAGCCCCGCCGATGCGTCGCCCTTCCAAGACACCTTGCTGTTTGACCGCGATGATCCGGTCGAAGTCTCGCAAATCCTCTACAACTCGTTGAACGTGACCGTTCGAGCGGCCAGTGCGTTGCAGAACCCGGCGATGGCCGAAGACGTCAATAACGACGGCTTCGTGACGCCGTCGGACGCCCTGACCATCATCAACGCCCTGGCCCGCGAAGGCGAAGGGGAAATTCAATCGCTGGGAATGTACACCGACGTCAACGGTGACATGAAGACCACCGCCCTGGATGCCCTGACGGTGATCAACCACTTGGCATTGCTCGCAGCCCAAAGCTTCGAAACCGAATCGGTGGTCAGCGACCAGCTCGCGTCGAACGCTCCCGCAGGTGATGAAGTGACGCGTGACGAAGCGTTTGCGGACCTCAGTCAGCAAACCAAAGTGGTGAGCGTCGGTGATTCCAGCAAATCCCTCCTGGCCAGCCAACCGGTCGCGTTGACCTTCGCCGATGCCGACGACAAAGACGACGATCTGCTCGCCCTATTGGCCGATGACCAAAGCGAGTTGGCCTAAGGCAACTCGCCCGAATCGGATCACGATCAAAGGGGACGCAGCATTTCGATGCCGTGTCCCCTTTCGCGTTCACGGATTCTCATCGATCCCGTCGGGGTCGGAGCAGATCGAGTATCCCGAAGGGACGTCAATTGTATTACTGAGCATTTGCGTTTCTACCGAAACGCCACACCGCAAAGCGGTGTCACAACACAGCCCGGGGTCGCGGAGCGCACCCCGGGTTGTGCCGAAATGGGAACTGGAACCCCAGCGGGGTTCAACAAACGACGCGATGCGATCCGGGGGCAAGCTGCGCGAATCCGGCAAAACGCCTTTTTCAACCCCGCTGGGGTTGGCGGCCTCATGATGGTCGGAACTTGGGGTGCGCTAACGCGACCCCAAGCTTTGATGTGGCACGCCTCTGGCGTGAAACCGCTGCCGCGGTGGAACGAGAAATGCGTCAGTCATACAATTGACGTCCTAAGGGATTTCAGCGCGTAGCCGGAGGTCAGCGGAGCGCCACCTCTGGGAGACAGGTCCCTGATTCCCATCGACCCCGGGACGGGGTCACAGCGATTCAATCTGCCGGCGGAGGGGCAGAGGGCGATTCAGGACGAGCTGATCGGGACGCTGGTCCACGCGGGCGGCAGGGGCCGGGTCTGGCCCGTCAAAAACGAATCCACGGCGCGAGTTTGGGAGCCCTATCAGGCAACTCGCAATCCGACGAACCCTCGGTCGTGAAACTCGATCGATGGCGCTCGGCTCACCGACGTTGCCCGCTCCATCGACCGTTTTGCATTGATGAAGGCACATTACTTGGAACATGGCTCCCCTCTCCCCAAAACAGATCGCGCGAAAGCCATTTGTTCGCAGAGTGACGTTGACCGCGATCTGTTTTGGGGAGAGGGGCTGGGGGTGAGGGGCTCAGCATTGAGACGCTTCACATCGATTGACGTGCAAAATCGCCGATCATTTTGAGGCGTGATTGTTGTCGGGTTTCACCGCTTGGTTATCAAGTATCGCCTTCGGGGCTTCTCTGCTCATCTGTGTCACGATGGATTGGAATCCCCCTCACCCCCAGCCCCTCTCCCCCAATTCCTGACTCGCTTAGGCTCGCCAAGAATCGGGGGAGAGGGGAGCCAGAATCATTAGGTGACTGTGAAACTGCTGCTCCAATTGGGGGAGCTTACGGTGGTCGCTGCAACGTTTTTGACGGTCCAGGCCGGGGCCGTGGGCTTGGCGTCAATCGGCTGATCACCGTTTTGAGATCAGCCGCGTGGGTCGAATTTGGCGAAAATCATCTTGCCGGCGTTGGTCTGTAGCGTGCTGGTCACACGCACTTCCAGTTCCTGGCCGATTCGGTTTCGCGCCCCTTCGACCACCACCATCGTCCCGTCATCCAAGTAGCCGATGCCTTGCTCGGCGCCTTCACCCGGCTTGATGATTTTGACATTGAAGGACTCATCGGGAAGATACACCGGACGCAGTGAATTGCTGATCTCGTTCAGATTGATCACCGGCACGTTGTGCAGCTTGGCGACCTTGTTCAGATTAAAGTCACCGGTCACCACCTTGCCTTCGAGGTGTTTGGCCAACAGCACTAACTTCAGGTCAACCGTTTGGCCGGCCAATTCCGGCAAGTCGCGATCAAAGATCATCAGGTCGACGTTGTCATCGGCCCGCATCCGATTCAGCACATCCAAGCCGCGGCGGCCACGGACGCGACGGAGTTTGTCGCTGCTGTCGGCGATCGCTTGGAGCTCGCTGAGGGCGAAACGCGGCATGATCAACTGGTTGTCAAAGACGCCGGTGTTGACCAGATCCGCGATCCGGCCATCGATCACCACGCTGGTGTCCAGCACCAAGGGCTTAAACCCTTTGACTTCGCGAACAAACTCGACATACGGAATCAGGAAGCGAAAGTCGTCTTTGGTTTGAATCAGAATGCTGACACAGACATAACACAACAGCATCCCCATGATCAGTTTCACCGCGTTGCCGACCAGCAACGATTGGGCGAACAGCGGCGCGATGGCGATCCACAAGATATAGCTCAGCAAAATTCCGATCAGCACCCCGAAGTAAACCGCCGAAATGGAATCGATGCGTTTGCGCGGGATAAAGATATCCCCCATGATCGCAACGACGGCGATCCCCATCACGCCGGCAAAGACGACATAGGGATTGATGTCCGCATCACTCGGCAGCGCCGTGTTGATGATCCACGACACCCCGCCGGCGCAAAGTAAGAAAACGCATCGAAGGATGATCAATTCCATAAGACTAGCTGGTCACGGGATCAATGTATTGGGTTGGTTTTGGAAATCGAAATCGCCGCACTGGCACCGTTGGCCAACGCACAGTCTAGATGACGCAGCGATCAGTCCCCAAGGGGACTCGGAAATCGAAACCCGATCACAGGGAGAAAGTGCCCCGAAAACCCCGAGAAACGGGAGAATTGGCACAATGTGATGTCCGCTTCCGGTTGCCAAATGAACACGGATCCCCGGGGCAAGCAAGAAACTCACCCCACCTTCGCTATTTGATCTCGGCCAGCAATCGATCCATCTTCGATTGGATTTTCGAGGCGACTGCGGCGATCTCGTCGTGGGCTTTTCGCGCCGCTTGTGCCAGCGATTGGGCTTGCTCAAGTTTCTTCTGCAGCTCCCCGCGGGTGGCCAGCAGTTTGTCGGCTTCGGCTTGACGCGCTGCAGCGGTTTGCCGGTGCGTCTTGATGGCATCGATCAGGGCGACACGGTTTCGGCGTTGTTTGGCCATGTCGGTCAATTTCGCCGCCAGTTTTTCTTCCGACTCCGCGACCGCAACCATCTTCGACGGATCGGTTTTTAGGGCCACACGCAGCGCCGTCACTTCGTCTTGAAGATCGCGAACGGAAGTGGTCAGCGCCGGGAGTTGTTGGTCGAAGGTTGCGCCCTGTTGTTCAGCTGTTTTTGCGGCAGCATCATTTTCGGCAGCCTGTTGCTTGAGCGCGGCGACCTTCTGGTCCAGCTCCGTCAGCGTCTTTTGGGCGGCGGTCACCGCGGCATTGGCCTGGTCCAGCTTCGCCTTCGCCGGCGTCAGTTTTTCTTGGATGGAAACCAGGGTCGTCTTGACGGCTTCGACACGTTTGGCAGCCGGTTCGGGGTTGGCGGCCAAGCGGACCATGGCGTCGGGGGTGTCGACCGGTGTGTTGAACACGGATCCGGCCCAGTCGCCATAGATCAGTCGTTTTCCGTCGTGGGTGATGGCGACTTCCAGCATGTCTTCACCGGCGTGGTTCAGCGACTTCAGTTCCTTGCCGGATGCATCCCACAATTTGGCCCGATTGTCGCGCCCGGCGGTGGCCAGTCGGGCTTGGTGATCGAACCGGACCGCGGTCACGCCGCCACCGTGGGCGTTGATCGATTTGATCGCTTTGCCGGAAACCATGTCCCAAAGTTTGACGGACCCGTCGTCGCTGGCGCTGGCCAAGACGTTCGAATCATCGCGCCAGGCGAGTGAGTTGATGCCGCCCTTGTGACCGGCGAGATCCAGGTACTGGCGCCCCGTTTCGGCTTCCCAAACGATCAGCCCGCCCGAGCGGTCACCGGAGGCGAGCAGCACTCCATCGGGGCTGTAGGCGACGGTGTAAATCCAATCGGTGTGTTTTTTGATGTCGAACAGCTTTTCACCGCTGCTGACATCGAAGATCCGCAACATCTTTTGCGGTCCGCCCATGGCGACTCGCGACAGGGTGTCGTTGGCGTCGGCGCCGAACACGATGTCCAATTCGTCGCCGACGGTCGCGACGCGCTCGCCGGTTTTGACGTCATAGATCGCGACCACTCCGAGCACGGAGTGTTCCCCGCCGCCGGCAATCAGGTACGAACCGTCACCGCTGAAGCGGAGTTCCTGGGCGACGCCTTCGGGGAACGGCAGAATGCCCAACAGTTCGGCGGTGTCGCTGTGGTACATCACGATCTGGTTTTGACCGGCGACGGCAACCAGCGGGGCCCAGGGACTGGCCGCGATCGCGGTCACCGCTGCGGCCCGCGAGGTGACGACCGGGGTTTCCAACGGCAGCGTTTCGGGCATCGCAACGGGGCCATCGGGTTTCCCGCCGGTGGGGGCGACAAAGGCCAACGCGTTTGATTTTTTTACTTTGGCTTTGGATCCGGAGTTCTCCAGGATTCCGCCTTCGATCCAGGCACGAATGATCGCCAGCTTGTCTGCCGGCAGCTTGTCTTGCTTGGGGGGCATCACGGGTGTGTCGTCGTGATTGACCAGTTGCCACAGCCGACTGCTCTCGGCATCACCATCGTCATAGACGACTTCACCGCTGCCGCCGCCTTCGACGACCGATCCGAACGTGTCCAGTGCCAGTCCGCCCTTCTTGTCGCTTTGCTGGTGACAGTTCAGGCAGTACTGCCGAAAGATCGGTTTGACGTCGTCTTCGTAGGTGACCTTTTTCGGAGCCGCGTCGGCCGCTTGGCAGACCGAAACAGCCGACAGCGTCGAGAGTGCAGCGAATCGAACAAATGCAGATCGGACAGACATGGCGGGAGAGGGTAGGCGGGGGAGGGGGGCCTGGGGCACAGGCCCGATTCGAACTCGGTACTCGATCCAGTTTAATCAGCGTCGCCCGATGAGCGACGCGTATTTTCTCGTTGAGCGTTTGATGCGACCGGACGGCTCGCGCCGTTCCGCTAACACATTGAGAGCCAAAGTAAGTGACATTGGGCGCAAGCCCTCCGGTCGGAGTAACCCTATCGTTGGCAAAGCCCTAGTGGTTGAACACAAATTCGCGACTGTTGAGCATGGCCCAGAAGATGTCTTCCAAGGCGGCCGTCTTGTTTTCCGCCTTGTCGACGGTGGCTTTCAAGTCGGCCAGCTCGGTCGCCGAAGGGCTGCGTGAGAGACAGCGGACGAAGATCCGGTCGATCACTTGTTCTTCGGTCAACTTGTCGGTCTCGATCCAACGCTTGATCTTGTTTCCCTGCGCGACCTTGCTGCTGACGCTGCTGCCGTTGAGCAGGTGCAGGGCCTGGGAGAGCGAGGGATCGGTCGACGCCTCGCAGTCGCAGACCGTCGCTCGTGGGGCCCGGCCGAAGGTGGTCAGGAAGTAGTTGCTCGTCTTGCCGTCGGCGATCTGCACCGCACGTGCCCCGATCGGCAATCCGGTGAACTTGTCCGGTGCCTCGGTGACTTGGCAAATGCAGTCGAGCAAGCTTTCCGCAGGGATTCGTCGGATGGTTGCGTGGGCGTAGTTGCGATTGTCGTGGGCGTTGGTTTCGTTCGTTTCGCAGCTGCGTTGGTAGGCTTGGCTGTTGCAGATGTCGCGCACCAGTCGACGGAAATCGAAGTCGTATTCGACCAGTTTTTCGCCCAACAGTTCGAACAGCTCGGGATTGCTAGGCGGATTGCTGACACGAATGTCATCGACCTGATCGACCAGTCCGACGCCCATGTAGTGGGCCCAAACTCGGTTGGCGATCGACTTGGCGAAGAACGGGTTTTCCGGGCTGGTCAGCCACTCGGCCACCACCGCACGGCGATCTTTGCCGCGGGTCTCGGGCGCTTCGCCGCCAAGGAACTTCGGCGGGACGGGCTTTTTCGTCACCAAGTGATTGACTTCGCCACCGCCTCGGTTGTAGACAATTTTCTCACGGTAGTCTTCGGCGTTCTTGCGGCCGATCTGCGAGAAGAACGACGCGAACCCGTAGTAATCGTCCATCGTCCAACGGTCGAACGGATGGTTGTGGCACTGGGCACATTGGGTGCGAATCCCCATGAACACCTGGGCCACGTTTTCGGCGGTCTTGAGGGTGTCACGCTCGATCTCATAAAAGTTGGTCGCCGGTGAGGTAAACGTTCCGCCGGTGCTGGTCAACAAATCGCGAACCATTTGATCGACCGGAACGTTCTTGGCGAACTTGTCGGTCAACCAGTTTGCGTACAGGAAGGCGGACTTGTAACTGACCTGGTTGGTGCTTTTGATCATCAACAACTGGGCAAACTTCATCGCCCAGATTTCGCTGAACTCCTTTCGCTCGAGCAATTGATCGATCAGGGCGGCGCGTTTGTCGTCGGCCGGGTCCGAGACGAAACTGCGGTACTCTTCTTCGGTCGGCAGCATTCCGGTGATGTCGATCGTCACACGGCGGATGAACTCTTCGTCGCTGCACAAACCACTCGGCAGAATCCGCAGTTGCTGGAGCTTCTTGCCCACCGATTGGTCGATGTAATTGCCGGTGATTTGCGGCGGGGTGTAGTCCAGGTCGGTCGGCAGCGCCAGGACTTGGCTGCCCACGGTGTGCGTGTCAAAGCGGGCCATCACAAACGCTTCACCGCGTCGACCCGCGGTCACGTTTCCGGTGTCATCAATGGCGGCGGTGCCGGAGTTGTTGGAGGTGAAGGCGGCCAAGCGTGTGACATCACGCGTGGTTCCGTCGCTGTACGTTGCCACGGCGACGAACCGTTGGGTGGAACCTTCGCCTTCGATGACCGCTTGTTCGGGATAGATCGCGACGGCGTCCACCGTCGGCGGCTTGTTGTCGGCCGGATCGGCCAACGCCCCACCGGACAACCATTCCAGGACGGTCGCGTAGTAATCCGAATCGACGTCAAACAGCTTGCCGCCGGTGTGCGGAACCGCGCCGATCGACTTCTTCAGAAACAGGCTTTCTTCGGGGATGGCCAGGTTGATGCGGCGAACACCGATTTCACGGGTGATGCGCAGGTAGTCGCCATCGGGATCGAAACCGAACAAGCTCATCCGGAATCCATCTTTTCCGCGGGCGGCTCCGTGACACGAACCCGTGTTGCATCCCGATCGCGTCAACACCGGCATCACGTCGTTGGTGAAACTGATCGGCGGTTTGGTTTGCGAATTGGACACCGTGACGGGAATACGGACTTCGGTGCCGAGGTATTCGGCGATCAACTCGGTCGCCCCGTCGGCCAACGGCAGCAGTTGGAACTTGTCGCGTTTGACCTTGGATTCGTCAGCAATTTTCCAGATCACACGATCGCTGGCGTCTTCGGTGATCCCGTCGTCGCGTCGAATCACGGCGACAAAGGACTGGAAATCACGAGCCGAGTTGAGCTTGATTTCAGGCGGGTAGACCGCAAGGTCAGGCTTCCGCGGAGAATCCGAGGGACGGGACGCTGCTTCGTCGGCCGGTGTCACGCCGAGGGACGGCATGGCCAGTGCAAGCAGGAGCAACAAGGATGCGGCGGGGCGAGTTTTCATGTCAAAAACGCTGTTTGGGGGGACACTCGATCAGCGCGGTGGCCGTGTCGAGGTGAGTCACCGAAGGGCGTGGGCCATTCGGAACCAAAACTGTGGTGGTGTCTAAACGAAAGCACCCGCGGATTCGGCGGGTGCCCTCGTCGCTGGTTATTTCTTTTGCCGAAGCTGTTCCAGGCGGCTGAGCGGCTTGGGCTTGGCCGGTGCTTTGGCAGCCGGTTTCGGTGCGGCCGGTTTCGGCGCGTCGACCTTCGGCGGCAAGGGTTTATCGATCCGAAGCTCACCCGTGCCGTTGGTCTGGACGATCGTTTCGTCACCGACTTTGACGCGAGCGATGCAGTTGAGTGTCCGGTGCGTTCCGACCTTGGCCTTGGCGTCGATGACCAGCGGAAATGTCACGCTTTCGGATTCGGGGGTGACCGGTTGCGTGGCGGCAGGGCTGGTCACACCGGCCGGGATTCCGACCAACTGCACCTCGGCTTCGCCAGGGTATTCACGCAGGATTTCGAGCGGGATCGAGACGCTGATTTCGGTGCCCAGTTCGCCGGCGGACTTGGGGAAGGTGTACTTGAAGATCGAGTTTTCGACTTCGAGCATGATCGGCGGTGTGGCCGTCATGGCGGACCCCGTTTTGGTGTTGTAGGTGGCCACGAAAATGATCGGCCAGGTTCCGATTCCGGCACCGGTGTTGGCGGTGATCGGAATGTCGACTTCGGTTTTGCCCTTGGCGATCGAACGACTGTTGTTGATCGAGATTCCCGGCGGGTTGTAGAGCGTCCGGATGGAGACGGTGTCGTCGAATCCTTCTTTTTTGGTAATCCGCACCTTCAAACTCTTGGATCCGCTCCGCACGATCGGTGTCTTGGGCTGGACGACTTCGATCGTGAAGGGGACTTCGTCGGTCACGGCCATCGCGGCACGTTCGGTATCGTAGCCCCACATTTCGCGGCGGTTTTGTCCCAGCACCAGTTTGTGGTGTTGAGAAAGTTTGCCGCCGATCAACGGGTTCTTGTCATCGCCCTTGGCAAAGATGGTGTAGAGAGACGCGTTGTGCGTGGCATCCGGGGCCGCGGTCAGCAAGACGGGGACTTCGGGGCGTCCGGCGGGCATCGGGAATGTCGTCGCCGTCACACCCTTGGGAAGTCCTTCAAACGACAGATTGACTTCGCCGTTGTACCGGTCGCGGGCGGCCGAGACGACCATGCCGACACTTCCGCCGATCGGAACCGCGACGACTTGGGCTTCGTCACGACGGAGTTCTTTGAGCGACAGGTTGACCGCCGGCGTTGGCGTGCTGACTTCGATTCGATAGGTGTAGGTCGGTCCGCCGCCACGAAGGTGGTCGTAGACTCGAACCGTGTGCTTGCCGTCGACCTTGGCATCAAACTCGAGGAACGGATCGATTTTTCCACGGCTGTCGTCGCTTGACGTGAGCGTCGCATGCTTCGGATCGAACACGTTCAGCACGGCATCCAAGGGGGAACGCAACACGTCTCGGGCAAACACTTCGACCCGGTACTTGGTGCCCTTTTTGGCTTCGAACGTAAAGCAATCGTAATCCTCGGGTTTTTCGATCACACCACAGTAGGCACCGGGAACCGGAACCACGGGGGCGGATCGGCGATCATCATTGGGTTCCTTTTCCATCGCGACGGGCAAGTCGTTGACGCGAATCCAGTTCGGCGACGGGGTGACCCCGTTTTCGTCTTCGGTCGTCACGCCCCATTGCGGATAGGTTTCGCTGGGAAGCGGGATCTTGGCCGAGCGTTCGCTGCCGTCGGACAGAATCAACTTGGCATCCAACACGGTCGACGGCGGGCCGCCGGCGGGGATCACCGCGACCGGTCGCGGGTAGGTGCCGACATGCAACCGGTATCCACCCAGGTTGCTGCCCAGGAACGAACTGTCGCGGACCAGGATGGAATACTTGCCGTCGGCGGGAGCGGTGAAGCTGCACAAGCCGTCTTGCTGGAACAGCGAGGAGTCGTCACTGGAGGCGACTTCGAAGCGGCCTTCGTCCAGGATCGCGATGTAGGGATCCAGGATATCTCGGTTGCGCAACGAGTTGGCGATTCGAATGCCTTCGATTTCGACGTTCAGCGTCTGCCCGGCTTTCAGTTCGACCTGGTAATAATCGATGTCTTCCCGCTTCACCACGCCGTCGATCGTCGAGTTCAACGCGATCACCTGCGGTGCAGCAAAATCATTATTGGGTTCGACTTCGGCGACCACGGGCATCGCGCCAACGCCCAGCAGACGCAGGTTGGCGATCCCGCTCTTGGTGATCAACCGGATCGGGTACAGGCCCGGCGTCAGGTCAGCTGCGGCACGGAGTTTGACTTCGGTCGCACTGTTGCTGACCGCTTTGACTTCCAAGATTTCAATGCCGGGCAAGTCGCAGAGGACTTCGGAGGCATCACTCAGACGTGTTCCTTTGAAGGTGACGACCGCTTCTTCCCCACGGACAACGCCGCGCGGTTCCAAGCTGGTGACGACGGGGAGTGTCGCGGATGCGGATGGGATCAGCATCGTTCCGATCAGGAACGTGAACACCCACGCCGCAGCATGCGGCCGGAGAGTTGTGTGTTGTTTCATCATCGATTCGTCAACGATTGTGGAACAGGCGGGGTTCGAACGCTCGGTCTTGCGAGCGTTTGGGTAGGATTGGCAGGTGATGTAAGCTTCCAGACGCGTGGTGGGGAATCGCGAGCTGGAAGCTTACGCCACGCGCTGCAAGCGTTTTTTTCGTCTACACCATCAACGGTTCGATCAGCTTTCCGCCGTCGACGATTTCGATCGGTCGATCGCCGGGGGCCATCAATTCCTTGTCGGCAACGATGCCGAGCAAGCGGTACATGGTGGTCGCCAGGTCGGCCGGTGAAACGGGATGGTCTTCCGGTTCGGCTGCGGTCGAATCGGACGCACCGTGGATCATCCCGCCCTTGATTCCGCCGCCGGCCATCAAGACGCTGAACACCTTGGGCCAGTGGTCACGGCCCGCGTCGTTGTTGATCTTGGGGGTACGGCCGAACTCGCTGCTGACCATCACCAAGGTCTCGTCCATCATGCCGCGTTCGGTCAGGTCGTCGAACAACGCTGCCAGGGCGGTGTCGAGCGCGGGCATCTGGCTTTTGAAACTTCTGGTGATGTTGGCGTGCATGTCCCAGCCGCCGTAGGTCAGCGTGACCAAACGGGTGCCGGCTTCGACCAGACGACGAGCCATCAGCAACCGCTGTCCGGCCTGGTTGCGGCCGTAGCGGTCGCGCATTTTGGCGTCTTCTTTGTCGATGTCGAACGCTTCTTTGGCCGCCGGGGTGTCCAGCAGACTGTAGGCTCGCTCGTAGAACGTGTTCATCGCTCCGACGTTGTCTGCCGCCGTCGCCGAAACAAAACTCTTGTTGACCGCCGCCAACGCTTCTTTGCGTCGCATGAATCGGTCGGCATCGACCCCGCCGGCCAGATCCAAGTCGCGTACCTTGAATCCGCTTTGCGCCGGATCCGAGCCGAGGGCAAAGCCGCCGTAGCTGCTGGGCAGGTATCCGGTCCCGGCGAATTCGTTGGGGACGTTCGGAATGCAGACGTAGGGAGGCAGGTTGTTCCGCGGTCCATATTCGTGGCTGACGACCGCGCCGAACGAGGGGTATCGCAGCGCCGGGCTGGGCTTGTACCCGGTGAACATGTTGTGGGTGCCCCGCTCGTGGGCGGCTTCGCCGTGGGTCATTGAGCGGATCACGCTGAACTTGTCGGCCCGCTTGGCCAACTGCGGCACGGCTTCACCGAACACTTCACCCGTGTTCGTTTTGATCGTCCGCATCTCGCCCCGGTATTCCAACGGGCTGTACGGTTTGGGGTCGAATGATTCCTGCTGGGCCATCCCACCAGGCAGATAAACGTGGATCACGCTTTTCGCTTTGGCTTCGACAAAATCATAATGCTTCTGCTCGGCCATCGCCTGACGCATCAGCAACTCGGGCAACGATAGCCCGATCCCTCCGAGAGCTCCGGCGGCCAAGAATCCGCGACGGCTAAATGGGTTTCCTTCGCAACGCATCGAACGACTCCGTGAATCAGTGATGGGTGGGGGTGAATCTCAGCGGCTTCAAACACGAACAATCAGATGCAACGGTGACACATCGCATTGGTTTCACGTTTCAAACAGCATCGGAGCATCCGATGTCGCTGAAATGTTTTGGTAGGCGGGGACAGCGATCAACGCCGAAGGCTTTCGTCGTGGTGCTGTTGGGGTGGGGGTGGTGTTCAGACAATTCGTCGCATGCTTGCACAAACGGATACTATCTGAACGACAACGAGTCTATCGTCCGGATGAACCCTAGAAAATCACGTAACCGGAAAAATTATCCTTTCCGGATTGCGGACGTAATCCTCCTAAGGTTCGCCCAGCGTAGCGGTAACCGCCAATGGAGTCAAATTACACTAGCTGGCGGGCGGTTCTGGGTTGGGCCGATGGGGCGGGGCGGCGGCAGTAGGTCACGCTGTGCGTGACAGCTGGCATGCACAGCATGCCCTACCGCTTACCACTGCAATTTCCACGTCTCGGGAGATTGTTCCAGGTCGTACCAGCCGTCGAAGTGTTCGGGGCGATCGGCTGCGGACAATTCGATCGAGCCTTGTTCGGCCAACTGGTGGATGAATTCGCCGAGCTGTCGGCTCGAGCCGAATTCCCAAGCGATCAGCTCTTCGCGGCCCGATTCGGCGAAGTGGTCGACCGCCAATTCCAGCAGGACACGACAGACGCCTTCGGCGGTGACGTGTCCGGCTTGTCGCAGCGCGGGGTCTTTCATGGCGACCCGGATCGTGTGGCGGACAAACTCCACCCGCTCGCTGTGGCCTGAATCAAATTCGGGGGCGTGATTCAGTTTGATGAGACCTTCTCCTTGAGTTTGTTGATGTCGCCTTCGACCGACTGGCGTTGGTGGAGCAGATCGTCGAGCGTTGCCCGTTCCTTTTCAACGACTTCCGCCGGGGCGCGTGAAACAAAGTTCTCATTGGACAACTTGGATTCCTTGCCGGTGATCTGTTTGAGCAATTGGCCGAGCAATTTTTCCAGACGCGTCAGTTCCGCTTCGACGTCGATGAATTTTTCCAAGTCGACGTGCACTTCGACGTCGATGGCGGGAATCGCCAGCGGGGCATCGGTTTCAAACGCTTCGGCTGCGGGGCCGATCTGCAACACGTCGGCACCGGCCAACGCCCCAAAGTACGGTTTCATCGGCTCGAGCAGCTGGCGGCTCGATTCGCTGCAGCGGATCGAGGCGGGGACCGTTTCGCGCGGCGGAATGTTGCTGCTGGCGCGGATCTGGCGAATCGCGCTGACGATGTCTTGGAACTCGGCGAATTGCCGCTCGATCGTTTCGTCGAAATGGTCGCGGTTGGCTTGGGGCCAGTCTGCTTTCATGGCAAATTCAGGCACCTTCACCGGCGTCAGACCACGCTCGGGAGCCAATTCACCCAGGAAGCCCCAAATCGATTCAGTCACGAACGGCATGATCGGATGCAGCAATCGCAACAGCGTGTCGAGCCCATGCGCGATCACGTTTTGGGTCACGGCGCGTTGAGACGGATCGGCGAGGCGTGGTTTTGCGATTTCAACATAGAAACTACAAAACTCGTGCCAGGCAAAGTCGTACAGGATTCGCGACACATCGGCGAATTTGAATTGATCGATTCCCTCGGTGACCTGTTCGGTGACCGTTGCCAGGCGGCTGAGCAGCCAGCGGTCTTCCACGGGCAGCGAGGCGACGTCGATTGTTTCTGGCGTGTAGCCTTCCAGGTTCATCAACACGAACCGGGCGGCATTCCACAGCTTGTTGACAAAGTTGCGGCTGGTCTCGAACTTTTCACTGACGACGGACGCTTTGGGGTGCGCCAAGTCGGCTTCGGATTCGGCCCACTGCGTCGCGAAGGTCTTCTTGCACTCGGGGCACTGGACCGTCGTCGCCACGCGGTTCTTTTTGGTTTGATCGATCAGCTTCTCGCAATGCGGGCACTCGTACTGCACGGGCATGCGAACGTCTTGCGTTTCGGTTGCCAGACGCGCCAACCCGAACCGCAGCGAGTCGGGACCAAATTTTTCGATCACATCGATCGGGTCCACGCCGTTGCCTTTACTCTTGCTCATCCGTTCGCCGTGTCCGTCCAAAATCGTTGGATGGATAAAGACTTCGTCGAACGGAATTTCGTTCAAATTGTTCAAGCCCATCAGCACCATGCGGGCGACCCACAAGGTGATGATGTCGCGCGACGTGCAGAGTGTGGACGTGGGGTAAAAGTATTCCAGTTCCTTGGTCTGTTGCGGCCAACCGAGTGTGCTGTGGGGCCACAGTGCGGAGGAGAACCAGGTATCCAGCACGTCGGGATCACGCTGCAGTCCGAGCGCTTCGACTTTTGATTCCAGCGGTGACTCCTCGTCGCGCAGGCAGACGAACACACTGTAGGAGGTCGACGAATCGTCTTCCTCGTCGGCCTGGATTTTCGTCGCGATCAACTCCTCGCCGCCCAACGCTGCGGCCTGCTCGGCGACTTTGCCGGCCTCTGCCTGGGTCGCAAAGGACGCCGACCAGATCGGAATCCGGTGTCCCCACCAAAGTTGACGGCTGACCGGCCAGTCGCGTTTTTCGCCGAGCCAATCGAGATAGCCTTTGCGGTAACGCGTCGGATAGATACGGACCCGCTCGTCGCTGACGGCGTCCATCGCCGACTGGGCCAGGTGGTCCATTTTGACGAACCATTGGTCGGCCAAATACGGCTCAATCGCCGTCTTGCTGCGGTCCGACAGCGGCATTTCGATGTCGCGATCCTCGATGTCGCCCAACAGTCCGGCTTCGTCCAAATCCGCGACGACCTGTTTGCGGGCTGCGGCGATCGTCAATCCTTCATAGGCAGGGACCAGCCCGTTGAGCGTGCCGTCGGGGTTCAGGATGTTTAGCATCGGCAGCGACTGGCGTTTGCCGACTTCATAGTCGTTCGGGTCGTGGGCCGGCGTGATTTTGACGCAGCCGGATCCCAATTCCGGTTTGGCCCAGACATCGGCGACCAGCGGGATCTTGCGCTCGGCCAGCGGCAGCATCAAGCACCGGCCGTCGGCGGCCATGTCGCGCAGTCGTTCCAGCTTGGGCAGCATCGTCTGGCGGCGCTCGACCAGGGCGTCGAGTTGGTGTTGCACGTCCGGCTTTTCTTTGGCGGTCGCAGCGGCGAGTTTTTCCCGAAGCTCCGCTTCTAATTTGTCGAACGTCTGGGCCGGGTCGGGGTGCACCGCGACGGCGGTATCGCCGAGCATGGTTTCCGGGCGGGTCGTCGCAATCACCACGTGATCCGGTTCACCGGGTTTGGGATCGATCACCGGGTAGCGGAAGTGGTAGAAGTGCCCTTTCTTGGTCACGTTTTCCACTTCGTCATTGCTGACGGCGGTTTGCAGGAACGTGTCCCAGTTGACCAGACGTTTGCCGCGGTAGATCAGATCCTTGTGGAACAAATCAAAAAACGTGGCGCGGACCGCGGCGCCGCACATCGGGTCCAGCGTGAACCGCAAGCGACGCCAATCGCAGCTGCATCCCATGCGTTTGAGTTGACCCAGAATCCGTTTTTCGTATTGGTCTTTCCAATCCCAGATTCGTTTGACCAACGCGTCGCGTCCGATGTCATGGCGTGACAGGTTTTCCTGTTCTTTCAACCGCCGCTCGACGACCGCTTGGGTGGCGATGCCGGCATGGTCGGTGCCCGGCATCCAGAGCGTTTCGTACCCTTGCATCCGTTTGGTTCGGATCAGGATGTCTTGCAGGGTGTTGTTGAGCCCGTGTCCGAGGTGAAGCGCGCCGGTCACGTTGGGCGGCGGGATCACGATGGTGTAGGGTTTCTTGTCGGGATTGATTTCGGCGTGATTGCAACCTGCTTCATCCCATTTGGCACTGATTTCGCCTGCGGCGGTGCTGTGATCAAATCGGTTCGGAATCATGTCTATGCTTATGTTGCCGGTGTAACGTTTTCTTTGTGCAATTTGTATTCGACGGAATCGATCAACGCCTGAAAACTCGCTTCGATGATGTTGTCGCTGACTCCGATCGTTCCCCAGGATTCGTGGTGATCGGCACTTTCGATGTTGACGCGGGTGCTGGCCGCGGTCCCGGCGCCGTTATCGACCACACGGACTTTGTAATCGACCAGCCGCATGTCACGTAGTTGGGGATAAGACGGCAACAGGGTTTCGCGGAGGGCGGTGTCGAGCGCGTTGACCGGGCCGTGGCCTTCGGCGGCGTTGAAACAGTCCTGATCGCCGACGCGGATTTTCAGAATCGCTTCGGCGTAGACGTCTTTTTCGTCGGCCGAGGTTTCGCCCGCGACGACTCGATATTTGATCGGGCTGAAGTGCGGCGTGAACGTTCCGAGCACGCGTTTGATCAGCAAATCGAACGAGCCGCCGGCGTTTTCGAATTGGAACCCTTGGTTTTCCAGCCGAACGACTTCGGCCAGGATCTTGTCTTGGATTTCGCGGTCGTCTTCGATGCTGTGCTTGTTGGCCACGGCAACGATATTGCTGCGGCCGGACAGTTCGCTGACCAGGATCCGCCGTTCGTTGCCGACCAGTGCGGGATCGATGTGTTCGTAGGTCGATGCGGCCTTGTTGATCGCGTGGACGTGCATGCCGCCCTTGTGTGCGAAGGCGCTTTGTCCGACAAAGGGTTGCCCGCCGCGCCACTGCAAATTGGCGGTCTCGTAGACGAACCGGCTCAGCTCGGTCAGCGGTTGCAGGCTGCGGCCGCCCAACACGGAGTAACCTTTTTTCTTCAGCGCCAGGTTGGCCATCACGGAGATCAAATCGGCGTTCCCGCAGCGTTCTCCGATGCCGTTGATCGTGCCTTGCACCTGGGTCGCGCCGACATCGACGGCGGCCAGCGAATTGGCCACGGCAAGCTCGCTGTCGTTGTGGCAATGGATTCCAAACGTCACGCCCGGGTAGTCGCGTAGCGAGTCGATCGCGGCGCCGGTGATCTCGGCGATTTGCTCCGGCAGCGAACCGCCGTTGGTGTCACACAGCGACATCACGGTGGCGCCGCCGCTGGCGGCCGCCCGCAGCGTCTGGAGGGCATAGTCGGGGTTGGCGCGATAACCGTCAAAGAAGTGTTCGGCGTCGTAGATCACCGCGGAGTGTCCGGCCAAGAACTGGACGCTTTCGCCGATCATCGCAAGGTTTTCTTCCAGCGACACGCGGAGGACTTCCGTGGCGTGGTAGTCCCAGGTTTTTCCGACCACGGTGATCACCGGGGTGCGGGCCGCGACGAGCGCTTTCATGCCGGGGTCGTCGGCGGCGTCGACCCCGCGGCGACGGGTCATGCCGAACGCACAGACCTGGGTGTCGCCCAAGTCATGTTCTTGGATTTCCTGGAAAAACGCGACGTCTTTTTCGTTGCTCAGCGGATAGCCGCCCTCGATAAAATCGACGCCCGTTTCGGCCAATCGCAGCGCGATCTGAAGTTTATCGTTGAGCGAAAAACTGACGCCTTCGCCCTGGGATCCGTCCCGCAGCGTGGTGTCGTAAATGTGGATCGGTTTTGAAGTCATGGCTCGCTATTCATTACGAAAAAACCCCCGGAGCTGGAAAGCCACGGGGGTCAAAGTTTCTTCCAAAGGCTGTGCTTGAACGGCTCGCTCGGCGGGCACAACGTGCCGGCGACGAAGCCGATCGGTCCCCCGCGTCATCGCTGGCAAACGGTGCCAGGGACGCGGCAAATAATGACAGGTTGAATCAGCACAGTGATCGTCGTGGATTAAATGATCGTTGCGGGGAAACGGAATCGAGGTCGTAAATTCACCCAAGAATCGAGAGAATACGGCGTTATCGATGATCCGTCAATCGCGGGGGCGTCCGGGCGGGTTGCATCTCGGCACGTGGCGTCAGCCCGTGGCGCGTGTGAGGATCAAAATCGCACCACGCGCCGCTCGCTGACGCTTCCCGCTGGGGTGCCGCTCGCTGACCGGGCTGTCGATTGAGTGAGCCGCGACGCGTCCGCGGCCGGGCATTTCGGCGCCTGCCCGAGGCCTTACGGCCAGCGGCTCACCATTGACTCCGCAGATCCCGATTCATTCGACAAGCTGTGATGCGTCCCGCCGGCGTGCCGCGGTCACGGTGAGGCCGCCGAGCGTCGTCCACGCTGCCGCCCGGACTGGACCACCGTCCAGAGGTAGCTGAGCGAAAACACGATGCAAATCGCCACCATCAGCGAGACAATTTGGGTCGAATGCAGGTTCACCACACCCTGCTTGCGCCAGATGGAAAAAAAGTGAGCCAGTTGGCCGAAGCCGATCAGGCAGCCGAAGGCACCGAGGGTCGCCGCGGTCGCCAACGCTTGACGGCGACGGTGTGGATTGAGTGCAACGACGCCGAAAAACAGGATCGGAATTCCCAGCATCATCGGAATAAACAGCATCGGAGCCTTGTTCAGCGAACCGAACAGGGCGATCGCGGTGTCGATGCACAACAAAATACCGGAAACAATGCCAAATCGAGCCATCAATCGCTTTCGAAAAAGGGGGTCCCATCGCCGCCTGAGCAAGTTCAATCCTAGCTCTCTTTTCTCGGCAATGTCAGCCCTCTGCCCACCGCAGGGGTGATGCTCAATGACGCATCCCGCCGGGGTGGCGCGACTTTCGCAACTCGTGACGAGGCTCCGCCTCGTCACGCGATTCACTTGAGGCTCCGCCTCGCGATCGACCGCCGTGCCAGTGGAGGCGGAGCCTCCAGGACACTGCGTTCCCAGGCGGAGCCCGGGAACGAGGGGGATGCGCCGGTCGCTGACGCGTCCCGCTGGGGTTTTGGCTCGGGCCCGGCTAGTCCCTTGCCGGGGCGTCTTCGCGCTTGGTTTCCAGCACGTCGGTGGGCGATTGCTCGGCGTTCGTCATCGTCTCGGCGGTTTCTCGGTGCCCACGGGCTAAGTCCGTGTCACCGACCTTGTCGTAGCAATCGGCTAGCATTTGATGTGCCCGAAGCTCCAAATCGGGCGCGGGCAATGCCCGTTCGAGATCGCTGATCGCTTCGCGGAACCGCCCCATGCGAAACAGGATTTGTCCGCGTGTCTCGTAGAAATGCGGCGTCGGGGAGGGGACGTTGTCGATCGCCGCATTGGCGACCTGGAGCGCTTTTTCGTAGTCGGGTTCCTGCTTCATCGCCAGCGCGACGGCCAGGTTATTCAGGATCGCAGCGCTTCGCGGCATCTGTTCGGCCGCCTTCTCCAGGTGCAACTCCGCCATCGCTAAATCCTCATTCATCAGAGCGGTGGTGCCTTTGATGAAGTGGGCAATGCCGGCCGGCGATCCCGAGATCAACGCTTCTCGAACGGTTGAAATCTGTTCGTCATCTTCGCTCAAACTGGCCAGCACATGGTCGGCCACCATGGTCACGACGCGCGGATTGTTGGGGGCGATTTTGACCGCGGCGTCAAGCATCGTGAGCACCCGCAACCGTTCCTGAACGGTGTTGGTCGGTGATTTTTCGATGTAGGTCACATAAGCGACGATCGCGTCCCCGAGGGCTTGGGTCAGCATCCGTCGCTCTTCTTGTGTTTTGGCGACATCGATGCTCCGTTTCAGCGTTCGGATCGCATCGGAATGGCGTTCCAGAAAGATCTGGTTGCGGGCGATGCTCATCGCAATTTGGGAATTGGTCGGATCGTCCTTGTGCATTTCTTCGACCCGTTCCAACGCCGCGGACGCATACTGCTCGGCGGCCTCCGATTCATTCAGGTGACGCGCCAACGACGCCGCCTGCAGACCACGCATCGGTTCGACTTCGGCCAGTTCCAACACGACGGGAATCGCGGAGCTGAGGCGTTGTTCAAAGATCAGATACTCGGCGTACATTCGTTTCGCACCGAGATTTTTGTCTTCTCGCTCGGTGATCAACTGCAAGACCCGGCCGACTTCGTCCAGTTCTTCGGAGGAAAAGTCGGTCAGCTTCTTTCCGATGATCTCGTTTTCCAGCAACCACTTGGCGGCCGGTAGATGGCGACGCGTCATCAGTTGACGCATCAACGCTTTGGCTTCTTCTTCAAACGACTGGGCTTCGCGGACGAGCGCGAAACGGTGGATCAGTTCGACGTTTTTCGGATCGGCTTCCAGTTGCCGCCGGATCACGATCTCTGCGGTGGGGAAATCTTCGCGTTCCAAGGAAACTTGTAACTGGCGGTCCAGCAACCGGTTTCTCCATCCCGCGCCGCCGCTAAAGGCGATAAACGCCGTCGTGAACAGGACCATCGACAAGATCACCGCCGGGATCGCTTTGGGCGCGTCGCGCCAGGGAATTCCCAGGAACCAACAGCGGATGAACTCACCCATCCAGCGAAACCAGGTCAGTGGGTTGAATGCATGCATCTTAATTCAACTCCTTTGCCGTCATGGCCCGATCTGATTTTGCCACCGCCGACGCAGGCGCCGGGCCGTCGACTCGCAAGGCTTGGGCGGGCAGCGTGCGGCCGGCGTTCTCCAAGATCGCGTCCGCGATGCGGGCGCGGGCGGCGATGAATTCCTCCTGCAGTTCCTGCAACTTGCGCGGATTGATCTTGGTGGCCGAGGTGATCCACATCTGCAACATGATGACTTCGTTTTGATCCCAGACACCGGTTGAATCGATCCGATTCCAAACGCGGTGCGTGAACGCGGACAAGCTGTCCGGTGCGTCGACCAACGTCCCGTCGCTACCGATGCCGGCAAAAACCAGGTAGCCGTGCTGCGTCGGGCCGCGTTTGAATCGGGCCAGCACGTAGGTGGACGTCAGGGCGTCCGGGTTGTTTGCAACGACTTCGATCGATTCGAATTGGTCGGGCGCCTGGATGTCGCGATCCAACAGGGTCCAATCCAGTCGCTCGTAGCAGTTGCACAGTTCGTGCCAGCCTTGGTGGGGTTGGCTCAGCACGAACTGGACCGTGACGTCATCCCACTGGCATTCCCAGATGTCCGAGTTGGCTCCCAAACGTGGGTCCTCGTAACCCCGATTGGCCTTGTGCCCGACGACGGTCAGGACGTTCAGCGAATCGTTGATCAGATCCGGTGCCGGGTCGAACACCAGTGCTTTGTCGCTCTGGACCAGGTTAGCCGGTTTGCGAGAGCGAATGACTTGGGTCAACGATGCCAGGCAAATCAGGCCGGCCAATGCGGCGAAACCGATCTGTGCGATGCGGTTGTCGACCAAACCCTGTGCCCAGCGGAACGCCCCGCTGCGTCGGTCTCGGTCCAGCAGATCCATCACGTTTCGCTGCGTGCCGCGGCCGCCGGATGCTTGCTCGTCCGATTCCAGCGACAGGTAGTTCCAGCCGGCAACCAACGGGTTGAACTCCGATTCCTCCGGGACACGATGCAGCAGCGTGGCGATCAAATAGTCGAACGAAAGTAGGAACCCGAAAGCGATCGCCAAGGCGAAATAGCCGAGCAATTGGTGGGGCCAACCCTCGGCTAAATCGAACTGATAGGAATTGGCGACCAAGGCGACGACCGTGACCCGAATGACATTGGCAAAAATGGCCAACAAGCATGCGATCGCCAAGTAAAGCGGGGCCATCCAGATCCGTCGTCGTCGCCACGCGATCATCAGAAAGGCAAGAAAGCTGAGCGTGAACACGGATTGAATTCCGCTGCAGGCTTCGGCGACAAACAGCTCGCGATCGGCAAGCTGAATCACATTGTTGGTCACCGCGTGTGGGATCGCCAGCGTGTCCAGCAACACGCTTGACATCCACGTCGTGACGTTCTGCAACCAGAGCACCAACAGGGCGTCGGCGCGAACCAATTGAACGATCGTCAGCAACGGCAGCACGACGACCAATAATGTTTCATCGTCCGGACCACGCATCGCGTACAACATCGCTGCGCAAAGGATCGCCAACGCGACCGCCGCAAACCATGGAAACTGGACCACCGTTCCGAAGACAATCAGCAGCAACGCCAGTCCGACCGCCGCCCAGCTGAACCAGCCGCGCGGGGGATAGAAATGGCCGTCAAAGCGGATGTAGGCCAGCCAAGCGACCGCGGCGATCGCGAACGGAAAATAGCGATAGGTCGGATTGCCCCACATGCCGATGAAGTACGGCACCAACAACGGGGTCGCCGCGAGAAACAAACCCAACCAAAACCAACGCCAGTTGGGATGGGGTTGGGGATCGGCGGTGGTCGCGGGCTGAGACGGTTCGGCCTGGTCGAGCATGGACGTGTACAGACCTGTCGAATCGGTGGTCGACATTTGCAAATCAGTCTACTGGAGAGTGGTCAAGTCGCTGTGGTGAAACGATGGGGCAACGCGTGTCAGCCATCGAATTTCGGCTTGTTCGGTGAACCGTCCGACGGGGCATCCGGGCGGTCGTGTGATTCCGATTCGTCGTGACCGCTCGGCGGGTCGGCCAGCAAGGTGCCGGCGGAGAACGGACGCGACTGGCTGGACGCGATTCCCCTGGAGACCGCGTTTCCATTTTTCACAGCCGCCGTGCCGTTACCGGCCGTGCCGTTACCGGACGGGACGCTGCCGGACGGGACACTGCCGGAGGATCCGTTACCGGAGGGGACTGCCGCCGAAGCGGGCCGGGAAAGACGAACGGTGTTTTGCGACGTGACGGCGACACTGGTGCCGGAAGTTTGGCCGTTGCGTCGAGAGTAACCGCCGTAGCGCCCGTACTTGTAATAACCGTACCCGCGGTACCCGTCGCTCGCTCCGGCTTCGTCGGAATTGTTGATCACGACGCCCAGCACGTTCGCCCCGACACCGTTGAGGATGTTGAGTGCCTCGCGGGCATTGGGCTTGCTCTTGCGGCGGATCCGCAGGGTCAAGATCAACGCGTCGGACATGCTGGCGGTGATGCTCGGGTCGGTGACGACCAACAGCGGGGGCGTGTCCAGGATGATGTAATCGTATTGTTCCCGGAGATATTCGAGCAGCTCGTTCATCACCGGCAACGAAAGCGCCTCGGCCGGGTTGGTCGGGATCGGGCCACAGGGCATGATCGACAGCTTGGGCAGCGGTGTCGCATGGGCGGCGTCCAGTGGCTCGCATTCGCCGTTGAGGACGTTGGTCAGTCCCAGTTTGTCATCGCAATCGAAGTTGTCGGTCAGCTGGGGGCGACGCAAATCACAATCGATTGCCAACACCCGCTTACCGCTTTGGGCGATCGAGCAGGCCAGGTTGCAGGCGATCGTGCTCTTGCCGTCGCCCGGCAGTGGGCTGGTGATTTGGATCACCTTGCCGCCCTCGATGTTGTTGGTGTCAAAGAACACGGTCGTTCGCAGCGAACGGATCGCCTCGGCGGCCGATGAGGACGGTTGGTGGACCACCGTCAAGTCGGTCGAGAGTGATTTATAAGGATCGATTTCGCCTTTCTTGGTCTTCCGCCGTTTGCCGCGGAAGAAGGGGATGTGCGTCAAGATCGCGACGCCCAGCATCGAACAGATTTCTTCGGGATCGCGGAACGTGTTGGCGTTCTTTTCCAGCAGCAGCGCGAGCCCGCCGCCGAGCAGCAGACCGACCAGCGTGCCGAGCCCGCCCAGTTTCAAAATGCTGGGGCCGACCAGATACGCCTTGGTGGGTTTCATCAACTCCACCACCTGCGTCACGCTGTCGTTGTCGGACAGTTGCGTCTTGCCCAAGTTCTCTTTGAGCTGTTGCATCAGTTGGCGATACTGCTCCATCTCGCGAACCATGGATTCGTTACGGAGTTCCTCGCTGGAAACCTTTGCCGCGAGCACTTTTTCCGATGCGATCTGTTCATCCAGTTCGTCGATGAACCCCTTCAGCATCTCGACCTTGGCTTCGTGCGAGTAGATCACGGCTTGGACGGTTTGTTTGGCCCGTTCGATCGGGTCGCCCAGGTCTTCGAACCATTCCCGTCGCAGTTTCGTGATCCGGTCGGCTTGCTCACGCACCAGCCGCAGCAGCTCTTCACGCGTGGTTTCCAATTCTTGGTCGAGAGCCTTGACGGTGGGGTGGGAGGGGCCGAATTGGGAAACGTTTTGATTTTTGGCGACGATCAGCGGCAGCAGTTTTTTCTCCAGGTCGATTTCCGCCAACAAGCTGTCGCCGACGATCGGGTCGGGTTCTCGGGAGTCGGCAATGCTGTTGACTTTGACCCCCAACAACTGGCTCATCACACTCAACGCGATCCGCGGGTCTTCAGTCTGTGCGGCGACGGTTTTCATCCGTTTGAGCACCTCTTCTTCGCGACGAAGTTCCTCGAATTGGGCAGAGCGTCGCTTCGTCAGCAGTTGTTGTTGCTCGCGGTGCGGGTTTTGCGCCCGACCGTCGGGATCCCAGGTCAGCGGCGCGTCGCGGCGAAACTCGGCGTAGCGATCTTCTAATTCGCCCAACTTGGGTCCCAGCGTCGTCATCGCCATGCTGATCAACCGCTCCAGATCGGCCTGGGCGGTCTTGTGTCGTTGGTTGTAGTATTCCTGCAGCGCTTTGCTGTAGGCCTTGATCGCCGCTTCGCAGTGTTCGGTATTGTTGCTGTCGAAGTGCATCAACGTGATCAGCGATTGAGCGGATTTGACGTCCGTGACTTCGGGCTCGAGTTCCAGTTGTTTCTGGACCTCGACGACGAATTGATCGATGCTGTTGCCGTAGAACTCGCGGTGCGGTGCCATGTCGGGATCGTTGAACGCCATCGTGGCGACCGTGTCGCTGAACAACTGGGCCTGCAACACTTCGATATCCGGGACGCCGCCGAGGACTTCACCGGTCATGGCGTCAAAGATCGGCGGCCGATTCGATTCGACCATCAGCCGCGTGCTGCTGCGAAACGTCTCTTCGGTTCGCAGGTAGACCAGAAACCCGATCACGCCGAACACGATGGCCGGCAAAATCACGGCCCAACGGTAACGCCACAGGGCCCCGAGGACGTCCAGGGGCTGCGTCGCCCCAGTCGTCGCGATCTGGCGGCTGCGGCGGTTGGATGGTGAAGTCGAAGTTTGTTCTGCAATCATCGTGGGGAGTGAATCTGTTTCGGCAGAGCGTGGGGGAGTACCGACACCGAGGCGTGCCGGCCGGGCGCGAGCAGTCTGGTCGCGGTGAAGCTTATAAACAAGGATCCGTGGAACGAATCTGTCGTGATGGGGGGAAACCGACAGCGTCCGGGAGCATGCTGTCGGCCCGCCGGCGACAACGTCGGCAGGCCGTTTTCGATCGAATTCCTTTCCAAAACGCGTTTTCCCGAAGGCCGGTCGATGGAGTCACCGCTCAACACCTACCGGGAATCCGTGCCGATGTAGTTTAACCCTCATCCGATGACGTCCATAGCGCTTTCGCAAATCGTGCCCCGCAAAAACCCTTCCCGGTCGGCAGAATCGACGTCACCGGCAAAATGTTGGCGGTTTCCGGACACTTGCGCGATCGCGGTAAACACTTGAGTCTGACTTGATGAAATACTGATGGTTCCTTGAATTCCGAATGCTCGGCACCATTTTTGCCTCACACTTGGTTGCGATGGCCACCTCGGAATCGGGCCTGGCGGCCGGCACGACGGCGCCGCAATTTTGATACACCTGCCTCACAAAAAGTTTTCTTCATGATCGCTCCCATCACGCTTCCCGATGCCGCTTTGCCACTCGCCGGAAGGACCTGTCTGGTCACCGGAGGGGCGGGTTTTATCGGATCGCACCTGGTCGATGCCCTGCTCAGTCACAAGGCGACGGTCCGTGTGCTGGACAATTTCAGCACCGGTTATGAGTCCAACTTGTCGCATCTGGCCGATCACCCCGGCGTGGAAGTCATTCGCGGCGACGCGGCGGACCCGGCGGTGACCGAGAAAGCGGTGGCCGGCTGTGACGCCGTCTTCCACCATGCCGCGATGGCCAGCGTGCCCCGCAGCATGCGCGAGCCGGCGCTCTGCCACGCCTGGTGTGCGACCAGCACCATCAATCTGTTGGCCGCGGCCGAGGCCGCCGGGGTGCGGCGGATGGTGTTGGCCAGCACCAGCGCCGCCTACGGTGATTCCCCCTATGTCAGCAAACGCGAAGAAGATCCGCCGGCGCCGCTGTCGCCCTATGCCGCCGCGAAGCTGGCCGCCGAAGCCTACATGCAGTCGTTTTCGCGAACGTCCAAGCTGGAAACCGTGATCCTGCGTTATTTCAACGTCTTCGGCCCCCGGCAGGACCCACAGAGCGAATACAGCGCCGTGATCCCACGCTTCGTTTCGATGATTTTGTCTGGGAAACGACCGGTGATTTACGGCGACGGGTCCCAGTCACGTGACTTTGTGTTCGTCCGTGACGTCGCCAAGGCGAACCTGTTGGCCGCGACGATTCCCGCGATCAACGGCGGCATCTTCAATATCGGCCAAGGCCAACGCACCACGCTGTTGGAACTGCTGACGACGCTCCGCGAGATCCTCGGCCAAGACATCGAACCGATTCATGATCCGCCCCGGTTGGGCGATGTGAAGGATTCGCTGGCCGATATCACCCAAGCCCGAACGCGGCTGCAATTCGAACCCGACGTCGAGATGAAAAGCGGATTGGAGCAAAGCGTCGATTACTATCGATCGATCTGCTGATCACATCGGTCCGGTCATTTCCCAAACCACACCACGGGTCGTGGCCGGGTCGATGAACCCGGCCTTGCGGCCACGCGGGGCGTCGTGCGGCGTCTCGGATTTTGCCCGCATCCCACGCGACGGCAATCCGGCGAGCGATTCGCAGACGTCGTTGGTTTGGAAACACAAATGGTGCAACCCCTCGCCGTGTTCGGCCAGATGCGCCTGCAACGGATGGTCCTCGGTCAACGGCTCGACCAGCTGCAAGTGCACGTTGCCCATGTCCAAATGTGTCAGACGCACATTGCCGCTGGGGATCTCTTCGCTTAGCACGACGGGCAACCCCAGCGTGTCGCGATAAAACCCGAGCGCCTCCTCGGTGTCTCGTACCACGATGGCGATATGATCGAGTTGTTTGAAAAGCGGTGTATCCGGCATTCGAAGTCTCTTTTGTGGTGGTTTGATCCGCCGATCGCGTCAGATTGAGCTGTTCGATCGACCATTCTCAATCATAATGGATCCGTCTCGCCAGCTTCACGCTCTCCGGTACTGAATTGATGATTCGTGCGCAAGTCCACCAACCCTTCTTCCGCAAATTCCTGTACGTCTTTCTCGGTTGTACCGCGTTTGCCGGATGGTGCCTGTACGACGGGTTGATCGCCTATCCCAAGAAACTGACGATCGCCGAAGCCTACGAGGGGCTGCCCGAAGAGGGACGTCGCGAAGCCTGGAAAGAACTGGCCACCGAAAAGGGCTGGCCCACGATCACACCCTCCAAAACCGCCAGTGACATCGAGCACGACATCAGTACCCAATTCATGCAGCTGATCCTCTGCATGCTGTTCGGTATCCCCGCGCTGATGATGTTCATGTCCGGTCAAGGCACCTGGATCGAAGGCGATGAAACCCTGATCCGTAACAGCAAGGGCCAGGAGGTGCCCATCGACGCGATCACCAAGATCGATAAACGAAAATGGGACGCCAAAGGGATCGCAAAAATCCACTACGAAGTCGACGGAAAGACCAAGAAGTTCGTGATGGATGATTTTAAATACGAACGCGAACCGATGGGCCAACTGATGAAATTCGCCGAAGCCAACTTGACCGAAGAACAAGTCACCGGCGATTTTCTCGAACGTGACAAAGAGCGAATCGCCCAACAACAAGCCGCCGAAGCGGAAGCGGAAGAATACGACGACGAAGCGGACTATGAAGACGAGGACGAATTCGAAGACGCGGAAGATGCCGAGTCGAAGTCAAACTCGTAGGGCATGCGGTGCATGCCACTGGTGATCGCGTGAAGTCGTGACGGCAGGTGGCAAAACGAGGGGGGCAAAACGATGATGTGGGGAGTGATGGCAATGCGTAGGGCATGCTGTGCATGCCACCCGTCACGCACAGCGTGACCTACACACTGCCGATCGTCACTTCAGACGCCACGTTTCGTCAAAGAACCCTTGTGCCTGGATGTCGCCGGCGTAGATCGAATCGTCTTCGGTCGCCACGTCCAACACCGCCCAGTCGGGCAACATCGCGATTTGACGGGAATTGCTGACGTTGGAAAACTCGCGAAACGTCATCCCGCTGTTGACGACGATGTAGCGCCGCGGGTTCAGCGGATTGGGATAGCAAAACACGGGGGCATGATGCACCGGATCAAAACTCTGGTCGCCCACACGCAGCGTCTCACGCGTCCACTGGATCGGAAGCCGGTCTGCAATGTTGAACAGAAACCGATTGCTGCTGAAGTCGCCGAAGCAGATCAGGTGGCAGGTTTCGAGGTGGTCGTCGGTCACGTCCCGGTCCAGCACGACTCGTACGTCCCCACGCATCAGTCGCGACCAACGCTGCACAAAATATTCTGACTCGCGATCGATCCAGCGTTGCACCTGACCGTGTCGTGCCGGGCGACTGGGCATGACGATCACAAAGCGGTCGCAAAAGGCATCGTCGATCGGTCCCTGCAATCCCGGTCGTTTGCGGAGCGTCATGTCGTCGTCGCGGGGCGTCGTCCACTCGCCCGACGAGTCTTTGGCCAACGTGCACTGGAATCCACGCAGGTTGCCGGCGTCTTCCACCGCATAACGCTGGCCGTCGATTTCCATCTCCACCGCGCCGCGACGGCCGGGCCAACCGGATGCGGAAAAATCAATCTCCAGATGGGTCACGCCCTCGGTCTCGATGCGAAGGCTCTCGGTTTCAAGGTTCAGTCGGGCGTTGACCGCCGCAGCCGTCCAATGTTCTTGCATCCCGGCGATGTGTAGCCATCCCGCCCGGCAGTAGCGGAGCGTGTAAGTGACGAAATCAATTTCCGTCTCCGGACCTTCATCGGCTTCGGCGGCCCACTTCGCGATCTGGGCATCGATCTGCTGTTTCGAAGGCTCGTCGATTTTGTGTCCCATCCCAGCCCCGATCACGTAGGGAAACTTCAATCCAATTTCCTCCGCGCGGGCGACGACACGGTCGGCTGCCATCTTCTGTTTGTCGACTTCGCCGCTGTAGGCGATCGTCCGGGTTCCCTTGAGGTTCCGTGTCCATGGCAAGACGTCATACCAACGCAGCAGTTTTTCGGCCGTCGCGGTGACGGGGAACGGCGTCGATTGCGTCCAACCCTGATAGCGGAGCGTGTCGACGAATCCGGCGCCGGGGTTGGCTGCCATCCAGTGAAAGGGATCGTGGACGGCCAGGTGCCAACAACCCGCGCCGCCCATCGAGAACCCGCGGATCGAAACTCGGCTTGGATCGATGGCGACGCGAGATTGGATGTCATCAATCGCTTCGTAAACATCCGTCTCGCCGGCAAACTTGAACGCGTTGCAGTGGCGACCAAACGGGTGCAGCACAATCGTCGCCTCGGGGGTGTATTGCCCGGCCTTCGTCATCCGCTCGGTCAGAAACGGCACTTCGGTTTTCGTGTCGCCGCGGCCATGCAGCCAGACGTCCATCCGCATCGGCGTTTCGGTCTGAGACATCGTGAATCCCGCCGGAACGACGATGCCGTAAGGCTGAACCGAATCATCGATGCGGGAAACGAAACCGGCGACCAGGGGCTGCGGATGGTCGTTGGCGTCGGGATCAAATCCCAGCAATTCCAATCCACGCGTTCCCGCGGACGCTGCGGTGATCCGTCGCGCGGCTTCGTCGAGCAACCGTTCCGCCGCATCGACTTCGTTCTTCTTGAAAAACAAATTCTGCTCGACCGCCAGGTGCACCGCTCGGATCAAGACGTCGACGTCGCTGCGCCACCGGGCCGCATCGTTCGATTCGGCAATGGTTCGATCGAGTTGCTGACGGATCGATTCGAGGCGTTGTTCCAGTGCGGTGCGCCGTTGCGGATCGATCTCGATGCCCGGCGGCGGCAGCGGTTTGAAAACAGGCTGCGGGGGCGTCGATTGGGCGATGCCGTCAGCGGCCAACGCCGCCGCAAGCACCAGCGCGATGATGCAGACGCAGGCCCGTCGGCTCGCGCCAGACAGTTGAGGATCCATTGCCCTCAGCCGCTTCGCGCCAGCATCCGGGCGCGTGGTGTGGTCGTGTGCCCAGGGGGTGGCCCGCATCTCAGCTGTCTCCGGCGATCTGAATGACTTGTTCCAATTGCATGACTCCATCATAGATCGATCGCCCCACGATTGCCGCCGGCATGTGCATTTCGACCAGCTTCTGAACGTCTTCGTAGGTCGTGACGCCTCCGCTGGCAACCAACGGGATGTCGGTCGCCGCCGCCATGTCCCGCAGCCCGTCAAAATTGGGGCCGCTCATCATCCCGTCACGGGCGATGTCGGTGTAGATGATCGCCGCGATGTTGGCCGTTCGCTGTCGCAGGTCTTGGGCCAATTCGATCGCCGGCGTGGAACTGGTTTCCAACCATCCGTCGGTCGCCACCATGCCGTCGCGTGCATCGATGCCGGCGGCCAATTTGCCGGGGAATGAATCGCACATCGACGCGAACCAATCGGGTTGCTTCAGCGCCGCCGATCCGACCACCAGACGTGCCAGGCCCAAGTCAAGCAACGCCTCGATCGCCGCCTGGTCCCGCACGCCGCCTCCCATTTGGCAGGGCAGGCCGGTCGCCGCGACGATCCGTGCGACCGCGTCGCGGTTGGCCGTCGGGTCATCGCCCCGGGCGGCATCCAAATCCACCAGGTGCAACCGTTTCGCCCCGGCCTGTTGCCACTGGACGGCGAACTCCACGGGGTCATCCCCGAAGACCGTTTTTCGGTCATAGTCGCCCTGCCGCAAACGGACCGGTTTTCCATGACGCAGATCGATTGCGGGCCAGATTTCCATGGTGATGTGGGACTCTCGTGTGGGATGCTTGGGTGGAAATGGCGGCATGACGCAGGCGGCTTGACCGTCGGCGTCGGCCGCTTGCAACGATACCGCACAGGCGGGTAGACTGACCAGCACAGAGCACAAACGATTGTGCAAGCGGAGGGATTGTTTGCGGTAGGGCGCGAGCCCTCCGGTCTTTCAAGGTGTTTTTGATACGCGACCGGACGGCTCGCGGGCTGTCGATTTTGTGAGCCGCGCGCCGCGTAAGCGGCCGGGCACTGCGACGTTGCCCGAGGCCTTACGGCCAGCGGCTCACCATCGACTCAGCAGAAACCGACTAAATCGACAGCCCGCTCGCGCCGTTCCGCTAACACCTTCAGAGCCAAAGTAAGCTGACGCATGTGGGCTTTCATCGACAGGCCGTTGACGCGTTCCACAACCCCCGAAACACCAGAGCTGACGTCTCACGCGTCATGAAACCACCGAATCATCGCACGCCCGACACGCCGCAGGGCTCCGCCTCTCCGGCGCCGGGGCATCCGGTGACGCTTAAAAACGTCGCGGCGCGGGCCGGTGTTAGTGTTTCAACCGCCTCGCGCGCGCTCAACGGCCAAGCGCGAAAGTATCGCATCAGCCCCACCACGGAGAAAGCGGTTCGCCAGGTCGCCGCCGACTTGGGTTTCCAAGCCAGTCAGGTGGCCCGCTCGCTCAGGCTGAAACGAAGTGGTTTGATCGGCGTGATCGTGCCGGATATCTCCAACCCGTTTTTTGCCTCGATCGCCCGTGAAGTTTCATTGGGTGTCGAAGCGCTGGGGTTCTCGGTCTTGCTGGGAGACAGTCGCGAAGAAACGGAAATCGAACAGCGTTTGGTCGATCAGTTGCGAGCCAAGCAGGTCGAGGCGTTGTTGGTTTGTCCGGTCGGTGTTGAATCGGATCATCTGGTCAAGCTGGATCGGTCGGGATTGCCGGTCGTGGTCGCCGACCGCGTGTTTGACGGAATCGAGTTGCCGAGTGTGACGTCGGACAATCGTGCAGCGGCCCGCGCGGTGGCGGAGGTTTTGATCGAGCAGGGGCATCGCAAGATCGGTGTCCTGTCGGGGATTCGCGACAGTTTGCCCGCCAAGACCCGTCTGCAAGGCTTGACCGATGCAGCCGAACAGGCGGGATTCAACCTCGATTCGTCGTCTCTGGCCGGAAACGCCTTTACCGAGCAATCCGGCTACGACGCGACGCTGGAATTGATGGATCGTGATCCCGAGATGACCGCGATCTTTGCAATGTGTACGCCGGCGGCGATCGGTTCGATGCGTGCGCTGGCCGAACGTGGCTATGCGATTCCACGCGACATGTCCATCGTCGCGTTCGATGACCATCCCTTTGCCGATCTGATGAAAACCCCGTTGACCGTTTCGGTCCAGGACATTCCCCGGCTGGGGCAACTGGCCACCGCAGTCCTGCTGAAACGCTTGGACGTGGATTCGAGCCCTCAAGCTCTGCCCCCACCGGGCACATCAGCGGACAGCCCATCCTCCGCGTCATTGTGGAAGGTCCCGACTACGCTGTTGCAGCGGTCGTCGGTCGCAGTCCCGCGTCACAAAGGCGACCGCGCCGCATCGTCGCGCGTGCAGCAAACTCGTTCTTTTTGACCGATCCCTGTGAACTCTTTTTCCGAACTCACCATCATGTCGGCCGGCTGATCATTCCATGTCTTCTCCCGTCACAACTACCCACGAACGCTCCAAACCGAAGATCGCCGTGTTGGGATCGATCAACATGGATCTGGTGATTCGCTGCGATCAGTTGCCCAGACCGGGCGAGACGGTTTCGGCACGCTCGATGTCCGAAGTCCCCGGTGGAAAGGGGGCCAATCAAGCGGTCGCGGCGGCGCGGTGCGGTGGCGCGGTGCGAATGATCGGCTGTGTCGGCGACGACGGGTTTGGTCAAAAACTGCTCAACAACCTGCTGAACGAATCGATCGATTGCAGCGCCGTCTTGACCGCCCAGGCTTGTGAAAGTGGGCTTGCGATTGTCAGCGTGGAAAACAGCGGCGAGAACGCGATCATCGTGATCCCCGGCGCCAACGCGCGGCTTTCCGCCGAAGACATCCAGCGTGCCGAATCTGCCTTCGCCGACTGTGACGTGTTGATGGTTCAATTGGAAACACCCCAGCCGACGGTGCTGGCGGGAATTCAAGCGGCCAAGCGGGCGGGCGTTAAAGTGATCCTGGATCCCGCGCCGGCGGCAACGCTCAGCGACGAACTGTTTGACGTCGACCTGATCTGTCCGAACGAATCCGAGGCCACCGCGATCGTCGGTGGCCGTTTGGAATCGATCGAAGACGCCGCGGAGATTGCCAAGCGTCTGCACGCCAAGGGGCCGGCCGCCGTCGCGATCACGTTGGCGGCCCGCGGCACGATGCTGTACGACGGCGCGACCATCGAGCTGATCCCGTCGATCAAGGTCGACGCCGTCGACACGACCGCCGCCGGTGACGCGTTTGCCGGCGCCGTGGCCGTCCGCTGGGCGGCAACCGGGTCGCTTCGCCAAGCCATCCAGTGGGCCAATCTGGCCGGCGCCCTGGCCGCGTCCCGCGCCGGGGCGCAACCGAGTTTGCCGGCCCGTCAACAAATCGATTCCGCGTCTTCGTAGTGCTTTCCTCCCCGTTTCCTTTCCCGCCAACGAGTTTCTCATGCGTCACTTCTTGTTTCCGATCCTGTTCGCCGTCGCGGTGTCGGGATGTTCGTCGAAATCCGACACCTCGACTGCCCAATCGAATTCGGACGCCACCGACGATCGTCCCAAAGTCGCGTTGATGATGAAGTCGTTGGCCAACGAGTTTTTTTCGACGATGGCCGAAGGCGCCAAGACGCATCAAAGTCAACATGCCGATGAGTATGAATTGATCGTCAACGGCATCAAAGACGAACGCGACCTGAGCCGACAAGTAGCGTTGGTCGATGAAATGGTTGCCGCCGGTGCCGATGCGATTGTGATCGCGCCGGCCGATTCCAAGGCGTTGGTCCCCTCGCTGCGAAAAGCGATCAACAAGGGCGTCGTCGTGATCAACATCGACAACCAGTTGGACGCCGAAGTGCTGGCCAGCGAAGGGGTGACGGTCCCGTTCGTCGGTCCGGACAACCAAGCCGGGGCGAAGCAGGTCGGTGACTACTTGGCCGAAAAGTTAACCGCCGGCGACAAGGTCGCAATTCTCGAAGGCATTCGGACGTCGTTCAATTCCCAACAACGAGTAGCGGGGTTCGAAGCGTCGATGAAAGCCGCCGGCGTCGAGATCGTTTCCAGCCAAAGTGCCGAGTGGGAAATGGCCAAAGCGAATTCTATCGCGGCGTCGATCTTGAGCGAGCACCCGGATATCAAAGCCATTTTGGCGGCCAACGATTCCATGGCCCTCGGCGCGATCGCCGCAGTCAAGTCGGCCGGAAAAACGGGCGACGTCCTGGTCGTCGGGTTCGACAATATCTCCGCCGTCCAACAGGCCATTCGTGATGGAAAAATCTTGGCGACGGCCGATCAGTACGGTGACAAACTGGCGGTGTTCGGGATCGAGACGGCGCTGCAATTGATCAACGGGGAAACCGACAAGCCGAGTGACGTCGAAACGCCCGTCGACCTGGTTACGGCAGAATCACTGTGAGCGTCTTGCTGGATGCCGCAGGGATGACAAAACGTTACGGCAACGTGACGGTGCTGCGCGACGTCGACTTTGATCTGCGCCGCGGCGAGATTCACGCGCTGCTCGGTGCCAACGGCGCCGGCAAGTCAACCTTGTGCAAGATGATCGCCGGGCTGACCGAGGTGACCGCCGGCGGCATGCGGATCGAAGGCGACGGGTATGCGCCGCATCACAAACAGGCCGCCGAATCGGCCGGCGTGCAGATCATCCAACAGGAATTGAATCTGATTGCGACCCTCAGCGTCGCCGAAAACCTGTTGCTGAATCGTCTGCCGTCGATCGCCGGGATCGTTTCAAGTCGCACGCTGCATCGCCAGGCTCGCGCCGCACTGGACCGGTTGCAATTGGACGACGTCGACACCCACACGGTGGTCGGAGACCTGGGCGTCGGCCGTCGGCAAATGGTGGAGATCGCCGCCGCGCTGGCCCGCGAGTGCAAGATCCTGATCTTGGACGAACCCACCGCGGCACTCAGTGGCAGCGAGACGAAGTTGTTGTTCGACCAACTCAGTCAGCTTCGCGATCGCGGCGTCGGGATGATCTACATCTCGCACCGTTTGGACGAAGTCAAACGGATCGCCGATCGAGTCACCGTGCTGCGAGACGGCCGTCACGTCGGCACCGAAGACGCCGAATCGATGAGCACCGACCAGATGGTCCAGCGGATGAGCGGCGAGCTGTCCGAGGAACGTTTCGGGGGCGAGATCCATCAACGCCCCCAGCCGTCGACCGCATTGGGCGGCGATGCCGATCGTCGCAGCAAATCGGCCGTGCTGGAGGTCCAGGGGCTTTGCTGTGGCATGGTCCGCGACGTTTCGTTTGAAGTCCTGCCCGGAGAAACGTTTGGCATCGCGGGTTTGGTCGGATCGGGGCGGACCGAATTGCTGCGCGCGATCTTTGGCGCCGATCGCGCCGAATCCGGGCACGTTTGCGTTTCGGGAAAACGTCCCACGCGGTTCGGGCATCCGTCCCAAGCGGTCGCGGCCGGCTTGGCGATGGTGACCGAAGATCGCAAGCAGAACGGATTGTTGCTGCGGCAATCGATTCGCTGCAACACGTCACTGAGTGCGATGGTCCAACGGTTTTCACGGTTCGGCGTGATCACGCCCGCACGCGAAGCGTCGGTCGCCGGGGAAATGTGTCGCGCGATGGAAACACGTTGCACCAGCATCGAACAGAGTGTGGGAACGCTCAGCGGCGGCAATCAACAAAAGGTCGCGATCGCGAAATGGCTGACCCGCGACGCCGACGTCTTTCTGTTTGATGAACCGACGCGGGGCATCGATGTCGGCGCCCGGCGAAGGATTTATGAACTGTTCGAGGAACTGGCATCGGCGGGCAAGGGGATCTTGATCGTCAGCAGTGATTTGGACGAGCTGATGGAGACCTGTGATCGGATCGCCGTGATGTCGGCCGGGCGCCTGGTGGAGACCCGCGAGCGGTCGTCGTGGAACGAAGATGCCATTTTGCAGGCGAGTTTTGCCGGGCATCGAACCAAAGAATCTCAAAGTTTAACCGGAACATGAAACAAAAGTTGACCCAATCGTTTTTGCAGTACGCCGGACTCTTGGGAGTGTTGGTGCTGCTGATCGCGGTGTTTTCGCTCAGTTCAAAGAACTTCTTTCAGACCCAGACGCTGGTCACGATTGCGAATTCCAACCCGGACCTGATCTTCGTGTCGGTCGGCATGACGTTGGTCTTGATCGTCGCCGGGATCGACTTGTCGGTCGGATCCTTGTTGGCGCTCGGATCGGCGGTGATCGGGGTGTTGATGGTGCGACACGAGTGGAGTTTGCCGGCGGCGTTTTCGGTTTGCTTGTTGGTCACGGGCTTGTGTGGTTTGTTCAACGGGTTTGTGTCGGTTTGGTTTTCGATCCCATCGTTCATCGTCAGCTTGGGCATGTTGGAGATGGCACGCGGCGGGACGAAGGTGATCACGGATTCCCAGACGATGTACATCGGCAGTCGCGTCGAAGCGTTCGGGGAACCGTTGCAAGGGGTGCCGTTGTCACCGGCGTTCCTGGTCGCGGTGATGGCGGTGATTGCGGGGCAGTTCCTGCTGACGAAAACCGTCTTCGGGCGTTATTGCGTGGCCATCGGGACAAATGAAGAAGCGGTGCGGATGAGCGGGATTCGGACGGCGCCGATCACGATCGCGGCCTTCATGATTTTGGGGCTGTTGTGCGGACTGGCGTCGCTGTCGCAAACCAGCCGATTGTCCAGTGCGGACCCCAACGCGGCGATCGGGTTAGAGCTTTCGGCGATCGCGGCTTGTGTGATCGGCGGGACCAGTTTGATGGGCGGACGCGGCAGCGTGGTCGCGTCCTTCATCGGCGTCTTGATCATCGCCGTGCTGCAATCCGGCCTGGCGCAGCTGGGCGTCGAAGACGCCATCAAACAACTGATCACCGGAGCCGTCATCATCACCGCCGTCCTCCTCGACGCCCTCCGAGTCCGCTGGGGAAAAAAATCGGGGTGAAGACAAGTAGACAAGAAAATGGGTGACAAGAAAATGTTGCTGCTCGGCTCAGGACCGTCGGATCGTTTGAAACGTCACGGTGTCGCTTGAGATGTTCAGCCACTGCACGACAGGAATTTTGACGTAGCGAAGGAATCGGCGGATGTTTTCCAGGAAAGATTGCTTGTGTTTGTTGAGTGCGGTGACTTTGACGATGGAGCCTTCCGGGGTGATCCGTGTTTTCTGATTTCCGAGGAATTGGCGTCCGCAATGGACGGCTACTTCTTGCAGCGTCTTTTCAGCTCCGCCAAAGATGTGTTCCGTCGCTGATTCGTACAGATGCAAATCCAACCCCGTACCCCAGTCGCGTAGGGCGGCGACCATGAACTCTGTCCAGTCCTGTTCCGACTGGCCTTGTGGGATGAAGTCACTTCGATGGAGAGCAAACGATTGTCTCTGTTTTCGGCTGAGCGGAGAATTCACGAATTCGTGCTCTATGGTCTCGGGACGCAAGTTGACGAGTTTTCCCCGCTCGAGTTCACAGAGCATGAGGTAATTGAGCAATTGTGCTCGGTGCCTTGAATTGAGACGCTGCACCGCTTTCCACTCAAAGACAGCCACGGCGTCAAAGACAGTGTCGAGATAGTACTCCTGTCTAAACTGGTCCTGCGAAACGATGATCGGGACTTCTACTTGTGTCTGTGGAAAGCTCTCACAAATCTTCTTCTGATAGATCAGTTCTCGGAAGAACGGTCCCATCGTCTTCCGGACTGCAAACACACGCCCCATTACCTTGTAACAGACGTCCGCAAAAACCTGCTCCTCGACCGCGCGAACTTCGCCCAAAACCTCAACCGGCATCACTTCGATCCTCCAAGCACCATTTTCTTGTCACCCATTTTCCTGTCTACCTTCCCCTGTCTCCCCATTTTTCTGCCCCCCATTTTTCTGCCATCTTCCCTTCACCCTTCCCCGCGTCCCATCTCCGTCGCCAGCACCTTCCCTGTCTCACTCTCCGTGGACGCTGCGATCTCCGCCGGAGTGCCTGCGGCGACGACCCTGCCTCCTGCGTCTCCGGCGCCGGGGCCGAGATCGATCAGGTGGTCGGCCGAGAGCATCAGTAGCGGGTTGTGTTCGACGACCAGCAACGAGTGTCCGTCTGCGATCAGGGCGTCGAAGCAATCGACCAATCGGATCAGATCGTCAAAGTGCAGGCCGGTGGTCGGTTCGTCCATCACGAACAGCGTGCGTTTGCGTTTGGCCGACGCCAGGAACGCGGCCAGTTTCAAACGTTGGCCTTCGCCGCTGGACAGGGTCGTCGCGGATTGGCCCAGTGACAGATAGCCCAGCCCGACATCGATCATGCGTTTCAGCCGCGCCTGAACCTTGTCGGCCCCTCGGAAAAACGCGTAGGCTTCGCGGGCGCTCATCGCCAGCACGTCGGCGATCGAGCGGTCGCGATAGCGGGCCTTCAAGATGTCATCGCGGAACCGCGTGCCGCGACATTCCGGGCACTGCATCGAAACGTCCGCCAGGAATTGCATGTCGATTTCCAGCACGCCGGCGCCTTCGCATTCCGGGCACCGTCCCTTGTCGTTGTTGAACGTGAAGTGGCTCGGGGTCAGCCCGCGGGCACGCGCCTCGACGCTGTCGGCAAACACCTTGCGAATCGGATCGAACGCCTTTAGGTAGGTCACCGGGCAGCTGCGGGGAGAGCGGCTGATCGGCGATTGATCGACCGACACGCAGTCCTGGATCTGGCCCAGTCCGGTGATCGATTGATACGGCAGCGGCTTGGCGGCCTGGTGCAGTTTCTCGTGCCGGATCGCTTCGAACAGTGTGTCCTGGACGAGCGAGCTTTTCCCGCTGCCGGAAACTCCGGTGACGACGCACAGCACGCCCAACGGAAAATCGACGGTCAAGTCTTGCAGATTGTGTCCCCGCGCCCCCCGCAACGTGATCCGGCCCTGTGATGGACGCGGGGCGTGGTGTCGCAAGGTGGAGCCGCGGCGTCCCGACAGGAATTGTCCGGTCAGCGAATCGCGGTTGCGGAGCATCTGCTTGGGCGTTCCTTCAAACACGATCCGGCCGCCGTCGCTGCCCGCCCCCGGACCGATCTCGACGACGCGATCGGCGGTTTCGATCATCGTTTCATTGTGCTCGACGACGATCACGGTGTTGCCGCGATCCCGCAGTGCGGCGATCGAATCGGCCAGCCGGCCGACATCCTTGGGGTGCAGCCCCGCGGTCGGCTCGTCCAGGACGTACAGCATGTTGACCAGGTTGCCGCCCAGGGCCGCGGTCAATGCGACCCGTTGGGTTTCGCCGCCGGACAGGGTTCGCAAGGGGCGATCGAGTTGCAGATAGCCCAGGCCGACCGATTGCAAGTAGCCGATTCGATCGCAGATTTGTCGCAGCGGTTCGGCGGCGATCTCGCGCTGCCGCGTCCCCAGCGGGGCTTGGCGAAAAAACTCGGCGGCGGCCAAACCCGACATTTCCAGCAGGTCCGCGATCGTTCGGTCGGCGATCTTGTAGGCCAGCGCCGCTGCGTTGTAGCGCCGGCCGTGACAGGCGTCGCAGGTTCGATAGCTGCGATAGCGGCTGGCAAAGATGCGGATGTGCATCTTGTATTTCTTGCGATCCAGCCACGCGAAAAAAACATCCAGTCCGCCAAAATTCCGCTCGGGGACACCGCGCTGGATCAACTTCAAATGCTTTTTCTTGAGCTTGGCGAAGGGCACGTCGGTCGGCAGGTCATAGTCGTCGGCCAGCTCCAGCAATTCCTCCAGCTCGTGTTGATAGGAGGGCGTGTTCCAGGGCGCGATCGCACCTTCGGCGATCGACAGCGACGGGTCGGGCACGACCAAGTCCATGTCCACGTCGACCAGCTCGCCGAACCCTTCGCATCGTTCACAGGCCCCCAGCGGGTTGTTGAAATTGAACAGTCGGGGGACGGGATCGGGGTAATCCAAGTCGCACTGATCACAGCGGCGTTGATCGCTGATCACCCGCTGCATCCAGTCGCGGCCATCGATCTCGGTGATTCGGCCCGCGGGTGTTTGTGCGGTTGCCGGCGATGCGGATTCCGTCAGCACGACCGCCCGGCCGTGCCCTTCACCCATGGCGGTTTCCAGCGATTCGGTCAACCGCGACAGCTCGGTGTCCGCAGAAACGCGGTCGACCACCACGATGCATTCCGCTCCCCCGCGTCCGATCTTCTTGGCCAACGCGGCTCGATCGGAATCCGACAGATGAAACGTCTGGCCGCGGACGATCAAACGCAGGTACCCGGCCCGTTGCAGCCCCAGCAGAATCTCGCTGCCGGATTTTCGATTGGGCAGGTGGACTTGGAACCCGATCATCGCGCGACCCGGGGATGCGGCCAGTTCTTCGGCAATGGTGGTGGGATCGTCCGCGGAGACCTCGCGGCCGCATCCGGTGCAGTACAGGGTGGCGCACTTGGCGAACAGCAACCGCAAGTGGTCGGCGATCTCGGTCGCGGTCCCCACGGTGCTGCGATTGGTTTTGGAGCCGCCGGCGCGCGTCACCGCGACCGCCGGGGGAATGCCGGTGATCGAGTCGCAGTCGGGTTTGTCGAGCCGCTGCAGAAATTGCCGCGTGTAGGCCGAAAAGCTCTCGATGTAGCAGCGTTGGCCTTCGGCATACAGCGTGTCGAGGGCCAGCGAAGTTTTACCGCTGCCGGACAGGCCGCAAAACGCGATCAGTTTGCCGCGGGGCAGGTCCAGATCGACGTCGCGAAGGTTGTGGACCCGGCAACCGCGGACGGAGATCAGGTTGGCAGCGGCAGAGCGAGAGGGGGCAGATGGGGAGGACAAGGGGGCAGTGGGGGCGTGGTTGAAGTGAAGCGAGGGCTGATTGGAAAGTGTAGCGCATCGGCCGCCGCTGACGACCGGCATGCGCTGGTGTGCAGGCTTCAGCCGCCTCATTTCGCTGCTCCGCAGCGAGCGAATTTCGGAGTACGATGGCCCTTCCGGGCCGTCGTCCGTAGGGCTCGCCCCGACGACCTAGAAAGGACGTCGTACAACGATCCGCTCACCGCGACACACTCAATCGACCAGATCGTTGGTCTTTATCACGTTCCGCGTCTTCCCTAAGCTGGGCGATCCCTTCAGCCGCCGGATCACATCGCGCTGTTTGTTGAACCCCGCTGGGGTTCCGATTTCCCTTTTCAACCCCACCCGGGGTGCGCTTCGCGACCCCGGGCTGTGTTGTGGAACCGCTCTGCGGTTTAGCGCTGATCGACGTTCACCCCTCGCGAAGCGAACCGTTCGGGCGAAATGACGACAGTTCTTTTCGCTGGCGATGACCGGTTTCGGGTGTGGGATGGTATCCTGTGTCATGTGCGGACAGGACCGGATGAACAGGATTCATCCGTCGGCACCCTTTTCCACCGTTCAACGATCCCTCCCAAAGCGCTAACGAAGGCGAAACCATGGGCCAAGCTATTCAAGAATTCACCGATCTGCTGCTTCGTCAAGGCATCATCAGCTTGGACCAGCTCTCCGAAGCGGAACAGGTCTCCCGTGACACCTCGACCGATGTCGGCGACATTCTGGTCCAAATGGAATATGCCACGCCCGAGGAAGTCGCCCGGGCGATGGCCAAGTTCCACAAAATTCCCTTCGTCGACCTGCGGGAAGCACGCATCGGCGAAGACGTGATCGAACTGGTCCCCGAATCGGTCGCCCGGGAAAACATGGTGCTGCCCTACAGCGTCGAAGACGGCGCGCTGCGGATCCTGATCGCCGACCCCTTCGATCTGGAAACGATCGAAAAGCTGCGGTTCATCCTGAACCGCAAAATCGAAACCGCTTTGGCCCCCAAAGAGGCGATTCAGGGGGCGATCAACCAGTACTACGGGCAGGTCGAAGGGGAATCGGCTGACTCGATGTTGCAGGAGTTCACCGACACGGCGATCGACTTCACCGAAACCGAATCGGGCGACTCGGCCGAGAACGCCGAAGACGCCGATGACAGCAGCGCGCCGGTGATCAAATTGGTCAACCTGATGATCCAGGAAGCCGTCCAGCTTCGCGCCAGCGACATCCACGTCGAACCGTTCGAAGAGCGGGTGCGGATCCGTTATCGAATTGACGGCGTTTGTGTCGAACGGGAAAGCGCCCCGCGGCGGATGCTGTCGGCATTGATCGCCCGCATCAAGATTCTGTCCAAAATCGACATCTCGGAAAAACGGCGGCCGACCGACGGACGGATCAAAATCACGGTGGGGGACAAACAGCTCGATTTGCGGGTCAGTATCATCCCCACCAACCACGGCCAGTCCTGCGTGATGCGGCTGTTGGACAAGGACAACATCAAGGTCGGGGTGCGGCAGTTGGGACTCAACCAACGCGACTACCGGACCTTCAATTCACTGATCCGGCGGCCCAACGGGATCATCCTGGTGACCGGCCCAACGGGTTCGGGAAAAACGACCACCCTGTACGCGGCGCTCAACGCGCTGAACCGGCCCGACCGCAAGGTGATCACCGCGGAAGACCCCGTGGAGTACTACCTGCCGGGGATTAATCAGGTCGAAGTCCGGCACTCGATCGGACTCGATTTCTCACGCATCATCCGCTCCATGCTGCGTCAGGCCCCCAACATCATCCTGGTCGGCGAGATGCGTGACCACGAGACCGCATCGATGGGAATCCAGGCTTCACTGACTGGACACCTGGTTTTTAGTACTCTGCATACGAACGATGCGCCCAGTTCTATTAGCCGAATGGTGGACATCGGTGTACCCGGCTACATGGTGGCCAGTTCGGTCATCGCGATCTTGGCCCAGCGGCTGGTGCGGACGATTTGCCCGCGCTGCAAGGTCCGCTACCAGCCCACCGAATCGGTCATCGCCGACTCCATGTTGCCGCCCGAAATGATCGCCCAAGGGGAGTTCTCTCGGGGAAAGGGCTGCCCCTACTGTGGACGGACCGGCTACCGCGGCCGAATCGGCATCTACGAGCTGATGGTCGTCAACGGCAAGCTGCGTGAGATGATGTTCCGCGGGGCGGACACCAAGGAGCTCCGTATCGAAGCGATAAACAGTGGCATGTCAACACTTTACGCCGACGGCATGCTGAAGGTGATCCGCGGGATCACGACCTTTGAAGAGGTCTATCGGGTGGCCAAGCAGACCGAGCAGGAGCGGCTGGCGCTGAATCACTTGGTCAGCGATTTGGATTCGCTCTAAGCCGCCAGAATCGGCCGTTCGGGGCAATCCGACCGCTTTGGCGAGCGGTTCGGTTTTGCTCGCAATTCGGCCGTCGTTTCCTGGCGTCCCGCTTGCCCACGCTGCCGCCAACGGCGTCGACTGGGAGCAGGACCGATCCGCTGGGAATCGACAGCGGTCGCCAATCCACCCGTTCGGTTCTTCCGGGGGGGCCTTGGCAAAAAGTTTCGCGCCGCTGGCGAAGTTTTTTGAAGTTTTCGCGTCGGGCGGACATAATGCCTGCACTTCGGGGAAAACTTGTTCTACTTCTCGCCATCACAACGATCCCCTGGAGTGGCCGACTCGAGTGTTCGGCTCGAGTGGCCGGCTTGAGTGGTCCGTGCGGATCCGCGGACCTCTCCGCCGACCCACCACGGCCACGACACCCAGAGAAAAATGATTCTTCTCGCAACTGAGGTAAACCAGCGATGGCAACCGTGCTGATCGACAAACTGCTCCACGCAGCAATCAAACAAGGCGTCAGCGACATTCACATTGTCGTCGGTCAGCCACCGGTGTTCCGTTTGCACGGGCGGATGCGCAAGCTGGAAACGAAGACGCTCGAAGGCGAAGACGCGGTCGCGCTGATGAAGTCGATCACGCCGGAACGTTGTCAGCGTGAATTGCAGGAATCGGGCAGCACCGACTTCGGGTTCGCCTTTGGAGAGATGGCCCGCTTTCGGGTCTCGGTCTTCAAGCAACGCGGTTTCATTTCGATGGTGTTGCGGCAGATCCCCAACGACAAACTCACGCCGGAGCAATTGGGGCTGCCCGAGGCTGTCGTCAAATTGACTCACCGGCCGCGGGGGCTGTTTCTGGTGACCGGCCCGACGGGTTCGGGGAAGTCGACGACCTTGGCCAGTCTGATCAACCTGCTCAACGAAACGGTGGACCACCACATCATCACGATCGAGGACCCGATCGAGTTTTATCACGACCACAAGATGAGCACGATCAACCAGCGTGAAGTTGGGGTGGACGTGCCGAGTTTCTCCGAAGCGATTCGACGCGCATTGCGGCAGGACCCCGACGTGATCCTGGTCGGCGAGCTGCGTGACTTGGAGACGATCGAAGCGGCGATCAGTGCGGCTGAAACGGGGCACGTGGTGTTCGGCACGCTGCACACCAACAGTGCCCAGGGCACCGTCAACCGGATCATCGACGCTTTCCCGGGGAACCTGCAGGACCAGATTCGGACCCAGTTGGCCAGTACGTTGATCGGCGTCGTCGCCCAGACGCTGCTGCCCAAGATCGGCGGCGGACGCTGTGCGGCCTATGAAGTGTTGGTGGTCACCCCGGGGGTTTCCAACCTGATTCGCGAAAACAAGACCTTTCGGATCAGCAGTGCGATGCAGACCGGTGCCAAGTTCGGGATGCAATTGATGGACGACGCCTTGTTCCTGCACTGGAAGAATGAACTGGTGAGCGTCGAAGACGCGTTGGCCAAGGCGCATCGTCCGGATGATTTGGCCAAACGCATCGTCCAAGCCCGACGCGGTTTGGACGATTCACCGGTCCCGATTGGTGACGAAGACTAACGCGACGGTCCCCAGCAGATGAACAGCCGCTTCAGCAGATGAAGCAATGGCGGAACGCTGCACCCGCAGCGGTCTCCGCCCCCACGACAAGATTCTCGTTTCCTCCTTTTCAAGCAACACACCCATGGCACAGCGTCGCATTGGACAGATCCTGGTCGACCTTGGTTTCCTGACCGACGAACAACGCGACATTGTGTTGGAGGAACAGGAGCAGCAGCCCGGCGCGCTGTTCGGGAAAGTGGCCGAAGACATGCAGTTGATCACCGAAGATCAGCTCGTCCAAGGCTTGGCCGAGCAGATGTCGATGCAGACGATCTCGCTGGAGGAGATTCAGCTCGATCCGGAGCTGGTGGAGAAGTTGACCGAAACGATGGCCCAGCTGTATCGCGTGGTGCCGATTCGATTCGAAGGCAATCAGCTGACCGTCGCGACGTGCGACCCCCAGAACTTGAGCGTCCAAGACGAGCTGCGGACGTTTCTCGGTTACGACATCGAGGTCCTGGTGGCGACCGAACGCGACATCAACACGACGATCGGACGCTACTATGACAGCGAAGCGGAGAGCGTGGAAAAGCTGGTCGCCGAACTGGCCGAAGACGAGGAATTGAAGGCGGCCGTGTCGGCGCTGGAGAGTGAAAAATTCAACATCACCGACGCCGAGGCGTTGGCCGATTCGGCGCCGGTCCGCAAGCTGTTGAACATGGTGTTGTTGTTGGCGATCAAGGACCACGCCAGTGACATCCACCTGGAACCGTTCGAGGACGAGTTTCGGATCCGGATCAAAGCCGAAGGCGTGTTGTACGAAATGGTTCCGCCGCCGCGGCACTTGGCGTTCGCGATCACGACCCGCATCAAGGTGATGGCCAACCTGGACATCGCCGAGCGACGGTTGCCGCAGGACGGTCGGATCGAGCTGATGGTCGGCGGTCACCCGGTCGACCTTCGCGTCAGCGTGTTGCCGACCATCTTTGGCGAAAGCGTCGTCATGCGGGTGCTGGACCGATCGGTCGTGAACCTGTCGCTGGACAACGTCGGCATGGACGAGGCGATGATGAAGAAGTTTCGCCACGCGATCGATCGTCCCAACGGCATCATTCTGGTGACCGGGCCGACCGGTAGCGGAAAGACGACGACGTTGTATTCGACGTTGTCGGAAATGAACGACATCAAGGACAAATTGATCACGACCGAAGACCCGGTCGAGTACGACATCGACGGCATCATCCAGATCCCGATCGACCACGACGCCGGCGTCACCTTTGCCAGCTGTTTGCGGGCGATCTTGCGGCAAGACCCCGACATCATCCTGGTCGGCGAGATCCGTGACTTGGAGACCGCCGAAATCGCCATCCAGGCCGCGTTGACCGGGCACCTGGTGTTCAGCACCCTGCACACCAACAGCGCCCCGGCGACGGTGACGCGTTTGAAAGACATGGGGATCCCGGCGTTCATGACGTGCGCGACCGTCGAAGCGATTTTGGCCCAGCGGCTGGTCCGGCGGATCTGTCAGAAATGCCGCGAAGAAACCAAGGCCAACGTCGAGCTGCTGTACCAGCTGGGGATGAAGCCGGAAGACGTCAGCGGCAGAAAGTTCTTCCGCGGCACCGGATGCGACCAGTGCAACAACACCGGCTACAAGGGCCGGATCGCGTTGTTCGAATTGATGATCTTGAACGACAAGATTCGCGAGATGGTAATGGGCAACGCGTCGACCGATGAATTGCGAGATGAAGCGGCCAAGGACGGCATGACGACGCTCCGCGAAGCGGGGATGACGATGGCCTATGACGGGATCACCACGTTGGACGAAGTCGTCCGCGAGACGGTTTCCGAATAAGCCCAGTAATAAGCTCAGTGGCGTGCCGCCGCACGGGCGACGGGCAGGCCGATTTGAGCAAACATTTTTAAGCATCACTTTTTAAAGAGACGGCCGGTGCCGTGCCGCAACGCAGTACGCGTTGGGCAGGGATCCGGCTTACCGCCGAGGGCTACCGAGAATGCCTACCTATCAATTCGAAGCAATGGACGCGGCCGGACAAGAGATCCGGGATGAGATCGATGCCGCGAGCGAAGAGGAGGCGCAAACCACGATTCGCCAGATGGGATACTTCGTCACGAAGATCTCCGTCAAAAAACAGGCGGCGGCCGGCGGTGCCAAGAAGAAGGGCAAACGCGGCTTTGCGATCGGCGGTGCCAAGACCAAACACATCTGCGCCTTCACCCGTCAGCTGTCGATTCTGCAGGACGCCGGGCTGCCGATTCTGCGCTCGCTGAAAATCCTCGAAAACAACCAGAAGCCGGGCAAATTGAAGTTCGCCCTGATGGACGTCTGTGATGAGATCGAAGGCGGGGCGACGCTCAGCGAAGCGATGTCCAAGTCGCCCAAGATTTTCAGCCGGTTGTACGTCAACATGATCAAGGCCGGTGAGGCCGGCGGTGCGTTGGAAACGATTTTGCAGCGGTTGGCGGAGTTCCTCGAACGCGCCGAATCGCTCAAACGCAAGGTCAAGGGTGCGTTGATCTATCCGATCGTCGTCGCGATCGTCGCGATCTTGATCCTGACCGGGATCATGATCTTCATCGTGCCGACGTTCGAAGAGATGTTCGAAGAGTTCGAATTGAAGCTGCCCGCGCCGACACTGTTGCTGATCGCGATGAGCAACTACATGGCCAGTTATTGGTGGCTGTTGATCGTGATGCCGATCATGTTTCTGTTGTTCATCAAACTGATGCGCAAGTTCCGTCACGGGCGGACCGGGTTTGACATGTTCATCATCAAAATTCCGATCTTCGGCGGCTTGTTGGAAAAGAACATTTTGGCCCGGACGACGCGAACGCTGGGGACGCTGGTCAGTAGCGGTGTTCCGATTTTGGAGGCGCTTGCGATCACGCGGGAGACGGCGGGCAACGCGGTGTTCGAGAAACTGTTCACCAAGGTCAACGAGGCGGTGCGCGAGGGGGAAGTGATCAGCAAGCCGCTGCGGGAGGAGAGCCGGCTGGGATTCCATCCGATGGCGGTGTTCTTCTTTGCCATCTTCGGCGCGTTCCCGGGTTTGTTGCTGTTGTCGGTGGCGATCACCAGCAGCGGGACGAAGCTGGATGACGGCGTGATGGTCCAGACGTTGACCTTCATCGCGGCCTACGCGATCGGCGGCGGGGCGGTCGGCGCCGGACTGTTCTATGCCTTGAAAATCAAAACCCGCGTCGTCAACGACCTGGTCGTCAACATGGTCGACGTCGGCGAGGAGACCGGTGAGCTTGACACGATGTTGTACAAGGTCGCCGACCAATATGACGAAGAAGTCCGCACGATGACCGACGGCCTGACGGCGTTGATCGAACCGTTGATGATCGTGTTCCTGGGGGTCACGGTCGGTTTTATCGTGATCAGTTTGTTCATGCCGTTGATCAGTTTGATCACCAGCCTGTCCAATTAACCAAGTGGGATAGGCTTCCAGCCTGTCAAACCAACCCCGTACGACGGGTCTTCCGACCCGTCGCCGCAACCGTAAACCGTACGACTGGTCTTCCGGCCCGTCACCACAACCGTACGACGGGTCTTCTGACCCGTCGCCCCGAAAGCCGCCCGGCGTTCCCGCCGATCGGTCCCATCGACCCGCCGCACGACGGCGAGCGAGTCACCCGACAACGACCCGACGGCCAACCGAGCCGTGTAAACCATCGAGTAATCCATCGAGCGGAACCGAACGATGATCAAACGAATGAACAACCAACGAAGCGGCGCGCACCGAAGCGGATTCACGCTCGTCGAATTACTGGTGGTGATCACCATCATCGCCGCCCTCGCCGGCCTGGCCATCCCCGCCGTCGGCGTGGTGATGAAATCGGTGCGTCAGTCTGCGATGAAGGCAGAGATCTCGGTCATCGAAACCGGAATCGATGCGTACTACACCAAGCACAACGACTACCCGCCGGATTTCTCGGACTGGAACCTCGTCAAGCGGCACTACTTGAAAATTTTTCCCGACATCGCCAACAGCGAGTTGAATCTGCTGTTTGCGTTGTGCGACACGTTTCCGGACAACGACCCCACAGCGGTTCCCCCGACCAGTCCTGCTCCGACTTATGACCCCTTTGTAATGGATCGTGCGGAAGCGTTGGTGTGGTCGTTGGGCGGATTCAGCAGCGATCCCCAGTACCCGTTCACGGGCAGTGGTGGGCCGCTTGAACTGCCGCCGGCGATCGTCATTGACGGGACGGTCACCGCGACCAATCCGGCCATCGCGTCACACTACCAGTATCGTGCGGTACGCAACGCACCCTTCATCGACTTTGAACCGACGCGACTTCTGTTGCGCTCGATGTCATCGCCGACCGGACCGTCCTACAATTCGGGCTCTGGGGCGTACGATCGAAACGTCAGCACCGACGAGCCTCGGAACATCACCGGTGGCTTCCCCGCCCTGTACCAGACGCCGGACATTTTCCCGTCCTACGTGCTTCGCGAGGGGCACAAGCCGGTCGTCTACTTCGATTCGCGAACCTACGCCTGGAACAACGGCAACACGGCGGCCCCGATCGTGTTCAACGCCTACGTTTCCTACGAAAATGATTCGAATATCGGAAGCTTGGATCCGGACACCATCGACGGAATTCGTCCGGTTTACACGCCCCAGCCGAACACGCCGCCGGCGAGTGGATATGCCGCAACCTATGGTGCATCGGCCGCGTCGTGGCAATTCGCCAACCCGAGTTCGTTTCAGATTCTTGCACCGGGTTTGGACGGGCGTTTCGGATACCTGTTGGACGCCGATGGCGGAGGTCCGTCGAACGCGGCACCTGTTTTTTGGCGGACCGACGGGGCGCTGATGAGTTTGGTTGTCGGCGGTGCGGCACAACCGATGACCGGGGTTTCTCGATTCGACATCACCGGCTTCGTCTCAAGTGCGAGCAACAGCATGCGAGACAACCAGTCGAACTTTACAGCCAAGACTTTTGAAAACGAGTTGCCGTGATGCATATCGCGCCGGGACAGAGTGGGGACGTGTGCAAGGCAACCAAGTGAAAACGATGATGCAAATCCAATTCAACAATCGACGTGATCTGGCCAACGATGCCGACCGCTGCGTGAAAGGTTTCACGTTGGTTGAGTTGTTGGTGGTGATGACCGTGATGGTCACGCTCGGTGGAATGCTCACGTACGCGCTTGCGTCCGCGGCGACCGATGCCAGGATCAAGCGAACGCAGGCCGACGTCCTGACGATCGGCCAATTGTTGCAAACCAGAATGAATGAAGTTGCGCTTTCCAAGGTCTCGTTGATCTACGGGACACCCGGCCCGACCCAGGGAGGCGTGGGCGGGCTCGGCAGCACCTCGACAAGTCAGACCGCCAGCGCGGGGTCGTTCGAAGCCGAAGAACGCAGCCGTTTGGTCTTGTTGGCGCGTCGTGATCTGATCCGAATGGTCATGCCGGAATGCCGGGCCGACCTGCTGTATCCGCCGGCGTCGCTGCAGTTTCGCACACGGGTTGCCGGCGGGGGCTGGCAAGCGAACATCGCCCAGATCAGGCCACCGGCGCAATGGAATCGAATGCGGACTTTGGTGGGGTTGGATTCGGCGGCCAGTTTGGACGCCAGGGTGGCCAACAATCCCTGCACCGACCCGACGGTCGATGGGATCGCCGCGGCCTACAACAGCGGTGGGTTTCAATTTCCTTTCAATCAATTCGCCGACGGAGATTCGCTTGCGGATGACCCGGCAAATCCGCTGGACCGGTTCTGGTCACGCACCAACGAATCGGCGGAGTGCTTGTACCTGATCTTGGCGACCACCGAGTTGTTCGGGACCAAGGCGATCGACCGGATTCCGTCCACCAGCATCGGTGATACCGACGGGGACGGGTTTCTTGAAATCCTGGATGCCTGGGGCAATCCCTACGAGATGATTCGCAACCCGGCCGGATTGACTTCCACGGCGATCCGCAATTTTGTTCCCAGCGGTGGCAGTCTACCGCAACAGTATCCATCGGATCCCGACCCGTTCGATTTTCTGTTGAGTGATTTTCGCTACGACGCGGCCAATTATTCGACGACGCCGCCGGCGCCCCAACAGGCCTACCATCCGTATTACTTGCCGCCGGTGGTGATCAGTGCCGGTCAGGACGGAGAGTTCGGGATCAATCGAACGTTCTGGATTGATGAAGACGGACTGCAGCAGGGCGTCAAAGATTTCTACAGCTCGTCCGCGGTGCGAATCGCAACGGATACGCCGTCCCCACGATTCAACATGACGTATCGCTATCCCGATCCGTTTTTCAATGTCTCGATGGCGACGATTACCGGCGGGCATACGTCACACGATTTTACGCTCTCTGGGCCTCTGGGGATTCGAAACGCACGCGAAGGCGGTGGGCTAGGCGGCTCTTTCGACCGCGACACGGCTGGTGATAACATTACGTCGCTTGGTGGAGACCTGTAACATGACGATCAAGACCGAGCACCTACAGAGAAAGGCCGGTGGTTTCACGTTGGTGGAACTGCTGATTGCGATCACGATTGCGTCAGCACTGACCGCGATTGCATTGCCGACGTTGAAAGACAGCATGCGGCAGACCGCGCTCAGTCGTAGCGCATCGCTCGTCAAAGGTGCATTCATCAACGCACGAAGCCAGGCGGTTCGAACCGGTCGTCCGTACGGTCTGGTCATCGAACGTCGACGCCATGACATCGGCGAGGGCAACCCGGCCAACCTCAACTACTTCAGTGCAAACTACGCGACGCGACTGTACTACGTGCAATCGCCGATGGAGTATCGCGGTGACGTCGACAACGCGGTCGCGTATCCGATCATGCACACCACTTCTCCGACTCCGCCGACCAACTCGCCGCTTTATCCGATCCAACCAAAGTTCTTCATCCCGCGTAGCTCGTCGGGGCTGTTGTACGCGCTCGCGTCCGGAGTCAATTCCGCCGCGAAACGTTTGATCCGTCCGGGTGTTCGATTTTCCGTCAACGGTTCCGGCTATGTGTTCGTGCTGGAGACTGCGGTGACCGAGGTCAGCGACAACATTGCGGCACTGGCACCGGTGCTGGCTGCGGGAACGGACGGAACCCTGTTGACGTTCAACTGCCTGACGGTGGCGGCGGACAACAACATGGTGGCGGGCAATTGGCGCGGGGCGTCGAGCGAGTGGGAATTTCCCATGGCGTTGTCGCTGACGCAGCCTTATGAATTCAAGTTCCAAGTCAATCCGATCCGCGCCCCACTGGCGCCGGTCAATCTGGTCGGCCGCACGGTCGTCGACTTGTCGATTTCCGGGCCGTCGACGAATCCGATTGCGTTCAACGCACAAACGATCGTCGATTCCAGTCCGACAACACAGATTCCCAACGTGCAGTCGGATCGAGAGCTGAACGATGTCGTCGTGATGTTCGCCGCCGACGGACGGCTCAACGGTGTTTATTACGACGTGCGAGACGTTCAATCGGGGCTGATTGAGAATTTTGTCCTGACCAGGTTTGACCCCTCGACCACGGTCTCGTTCAACGTCGGTTACGTCGATGGGATTTTGGAAAACATCGACGACGCGGCACGCTACCCGCAAACCGTTCTCGGCACCGACTATCAGGTCACCACCAATGATCCGGTGTTGGCGAACCCTCAGCCACCCCAACCGCTACAGCCGACCAAGGTGCCGAACTTCGCCAATCCCGATTGTGCCTGGGTGAGCGTCCAGCCACTCAGCGGTGCTATCAGCTTAGGCACCGTGGCGACGCAGCCGCCGGTCGCGGTGTTGAACACGTACTACGGGCTCGGTGCCAATCCGACCGCCCGTGGAGTGGTCGGCGCACGCATCCATCAATCACGACGGCTGACTTCCGGGGGGGCTGTGCAATGAGTCATTGCGAACGTGATTTCCTTCGAACCGCTGAAGTCTGTGGAGGTGCTCCCATCGTCCCAAGAAAACGGTCCAACATGTTAAAAGACACACGATCGCTTCGCCGCGGACTTTCCATCATGGAAGTGCTGTTTGCGATCGCGGTGCTGACCATCGGTTTGTTGGGCGTGGCATCGATCTTGCCGGTCGCAACCAACAACGCGGCCAATGCACTGCAGATCGATCGTGCGATCGAAGAGATCAACAATCGCGTCGCAACCGACATGGCGCGGTTGGAGGGTTCGTTCACGGAAGTCATCGTGGCCAACAACTCGCTGCGAGAGTTCAATTCGCCCTCGGGAAGTTTCAGCAACACCAACGCGTTCAACGCGCCGCCGGCCGCCCGTTTCAAGAGCGTCAGCACGTCCGAATTTGGTAGTCACCTTTCGCAATACGACGTGCGTTATGCCGTCAACTCGGGCGGGCCGACTAACCAGGCACATATGCCCGACGCGTTTTGCATCGATCCCTGGTTTATGTGTGCGACGAACAACTTGCGCGACGACACCAATACCACGAACCCCAATCAGCGACGCAACGGATACGACCGAACCGTCTTTCCATGCTATGACCCGCGTTATCATTGCGTCGGCTATTCACCTTCCGAAGCGATCAGTAACTACATCCCCCTGCCCGGATCGGCGGCGAGTTCGACGCTTTGGAATCTGCCCCGCTTCACTCGATTGGCGCTTCCCTTTGACGGTAATTCAGGGTTGCTTTCGGCTGCAGGTGCACGGGCATTGACGCTCCGTAGCGACGAGTTTTCGTTGTTCACGCCGGAGGATCGATCACTGGGGCCGGGGCTGTTCGTGCAACGCAGCGCCAACGCCGCTCACTCGCTGACCCGCAACACGGTCAGTTCGCGATACAGTTCGATTGTTTTGATGTCGCGCAGCAAGCCCGGTAGCAATCTATTTGATGCCGCGGTCGTGACGATGAAAGACCGCCAAGTGGTGACGGTGCCCGGTGGCGGTCCGGCCCTGGCGCATCAATTGGCGCCGTATACGGCCACCGACCCCAGCCTCGTCAATGCTCCTCCGCCGGCGGAAAACGAGTTGCTGTATCCCGGCGAGCAAATGGGTTACGTGTCGTACGTTGACTGGCCGTTCGTCGGCGGCGGCGGCGGCGAATTCAAGTTTCGCACCAGTCGATACGTGTTGCCAAAAATCGGGAACAATGATTGGTTGATGCTGATGCGGCGCGAATACATTACCAACCCGGTGACAGGGGCCGTGGAACCGAAAGGTTTAAAGTTCGCTTGGTACCAGGTTTCCGATGTGACTGGCGAGCCGACATTGGATCCCGACATCAACGGAGTCGTTTCCTACGAGACTCAGGTCTCGGTCCGCGGCCCCGATTGGGTGTTTCATCCGATTCAGGTTCAGGCCTTCGGAACGACCTACGCCGCACCCTATTACGGCGCGCCCTCCCAGCCCAGCTGGGGCAACGCCCCAGTGTTTGATTACGACGCGATGATGGACTCGTCGGCGTCGGATCCGGCGGGATACAAAAAACAAGATTATGGAACGGTGGTGGTGATCATGCCCGACGTGGTCAGTGTGAAACCATTCCAGGTCCAACTTTGATGTGCGACGACCGTACTTCATTCAATCGAGTTGCCCGTCAGACGGCGGGCCGACCCGTTCAATTGGAAATGCAAGAATTGCATTTCGTTCACAAAGCAAGAATGCCAATTCAGCCATTTCGACGGTAATGCGTCGGAAGCCTTTTCTTTTCAACAAGCGATCGCACCGTTGCGTGAGCGTGGAGACAGCCACGTCGTTCAACGGAGACCCGGAATCGCGGGACGAAATTTGATGCCAATGAACCAGCCTATGAACCGACGATTGTCTCAATCAAGCCGATCTCCGCGCCGACCGCGGCGAGGGATTGTCTTGTTGATCGTGTTGGGAATGCTCTCGTTGTTCACCGTCCTGGTGATCAGCTTTATGGTCTTCAGTTCCCAGATGTCGGAGTCGTCGTACTCCAGCCAACAACGACGTCAGCAGGAGTTGTCGCCCGTCGCACCGATCGAGAGTGCGGTCTTGCAGCTGATGATCGGAACCGATGATTCCCGCAGCGCCGCATTCGGCGCCAGTTTGTTGGAAGACTATTACGGCGTCGACGGGCTGCAAATGCGGGTGGCTCATCGTTTGAGTCAGCCATCGCCGGCAATCAATTCAAACCCGGTTCCTCTGAGATCAGGTGGGCAGTTGCTGCTGCCTCTCAACGGCCAACAAGAACCACAGTCGACGTTGTTCAAATTCCCGACGAACTGGGCCCGCTGGCATTACCCGAACCCGGATTTGCCGGGCCAGCAAATCACGGTACCGCCGGCACCAGGCACGGTCACCCCCGTCACGCAACCGTTCCGCGACCGACTGCACATGGACTTGGACGATGCGCTGACGGGACGAATCGTGACCTTCGAGGAAGGCCCCCTGCAGAATCGACCGTTTCGAATCGTCCGGTCGTTCGGGACCGAGAACGGAACACCCGACCAGGGAGCGAGTATCAGCGACAACACGGAATACAGCTTGGCCGGGAACTTGGTGATCGATCTGACCGAGTTCGGTGACGAGGTGATCACGATTGATGGGGTTTCCGAGCGGCTGTTCGTCGTTGCTCAAAATTTTCCGAACCGATTGTTGTACAGCCCCGGACCCGATGGCCAGCCGGGCCGCGCCGGAGTGGATGACGATGGCGTCAACGGTCAAGACGATGCCGGTGAGTTGGGAACACAGAATACCGACGACTACGGCTATCGCTTTGTGGTCAACGGACAGGTGTTCAATGGAGTGGGCCTCAACCCGACGGGCGTGACGGGGGTACGGAAAAAAGATGGAACGGTGATCGATCAGACGGCAAACATCGAGTTCACGCTGAACTCGCGGTTGACCGGTTCGGACTATCAAGGCAGAAACGGATCCGAAGGCGAATACCCAGAGCCGGACGAGGCATGGGACGCGGCCGATATGGAGAACATCTTTCTGGCCTGGCAACCCAGCGATCACCGTCGCGTCGATACCGGATCGCCGTCCTTCGTTCCGATCTACAACGGAATCAATGCCGCCGAACTCAATCGGCAATTGGGACAAAACATCATTCCGTCGTTCCATCGTCCTTCGATCATCAACTACTTGATGAATGCCCCGATTCGGCTCCCCAGCGAGCCGGTGGGCGCGGGGCAAACGTTTGCGCAGATCAAAGCGAATCCCTCGGATCCGAATGCTGCGGCGCGACTCGAGAAACTGATGACCCAGATTCGCCGGGCGACGTTGCGACCGTTGAACTTCCCCCACTTTTATTACAACGCGACCGTCAGTGACCTGAACCGCGACGGCGATCCGTTTGATGGGGCACCAAGCTTTTCGGGATCCAACCCGGCGGCGATCTTGGCACGGCCGATCGACTTGTCGGTGCCGCTGCCAAACATCATCAGCCAGATCGAAGATTTGGCAAAGTGGCTGATCAACGGGCCTTGGGATGTGGACAACGACGGGGATGGGTTGCCCGATAGCGTTTGGGTGGACCTGAGTTTGCCCACCGTGACCGCGCCGGACGGTCTGGTTTTGAAACCGATGGTTGCGGCACTGATCGAAGACTGGGACGGCAAGATCAATGTCAACTATGCCGGCAGCTACAACCAACTGATCAATCGCCGATTCGAGACGGGGCCGGGTAGCTACACCAGCGACGCGGAATACTTTGCCGTCAATCGAGCGCTTGGATCGTTCGGACGGGGCGGAGGACTGGGACCGGCCGAGATCGATTTTTCACACCTGTTTGCGCTCGAGCGACTGCCGATTCGCAGCGGTTTCCTCGGGCCGATCCGCACGAACCAGGTCGGTGCGCCGCTCTCGATCGATCAAGTGTTGTTGACCCGCTACGGCAACCTGTTGAACGTTCGCTACGGAGGCCAACCGTACAACTACGCCAATCCGTATCCCTATTCGGCGCCCAACACCGCACTGGCAAACTTCTTGCATTTCCCGGGTGCGGGAACACGATTCGAACCGCGGGTGTTCACGGTCAGCCCGAATCCGGCGGCTGATCTGTTGTCGCGAATTCCCTTTCCGGGACGGACCTTTGATCACCAGGCTAACTCCGTCGCGGGCCGTCCGATTGACATGGCGGGGTTGATCACGACTCGCAAGGACCCCCGCACCGGGACACAGACCTTCAACCAGCTGGCCACGGGGACGGATATCGGCAACCAACCCTACGAGTTTGGTGCGACTGAGATTCGTGGCGATGATCAACCGTTTTCGACATCCGAGATGATCGATCTTCAAAGCGGTGGAGAACTCAATGGTCGTCTTTCCCAGTTGCTGCGCGACGCCGCCAACCGCAACGAAGCGCTGCGGCGGCTTTTGGTCACCGACAGCCGAAGCGTCGATTCGCCTGAATTACCGGGTGAAGACGGATTTGTGCAGTTCCTGGCCGACAAACTAGGCACCGCCGCGACCAATGCCCAGATGCACCGCATGTTGGCGTTGGAATTGCGGAAAGGGGCCAAGCTGAATCTGAATCGCCAGATCGGTAACGAACAAGATGACAGCGGAGAAGGGATCGGCGATGAAACGGGGGAGGTCGATACGTTCTTGGCGGTTCGTTCGATGACGCCTGTCGTCCGAGAAGCAAACCTGGCCAACAATCGATTCTCTCAGGAAGAAGCGTTCCCGCAAATTGCTGATGGTTTTGCCAGTCAAGCCAACGCGCGGGCGCACTATGGACCCAACACGGTGTACCGACCTTCTACCACCACTCCCGCTGATTTCGACGGGCTGGACACCGACGGGGACGGCGTCTTGGACCAAGGCGACCTCCGCGTCGATCTGGACAACCTGGCGGCTACTCCGCCCGTGCGCGTGAAGATGGCTGATGGTGCCGAATTGCTTGCCAGGCATTTGTATTGCCTGATGTTCGCGCTCATCGCGGACACAGGTTCGGCTACACTCGTGCCAGATTTCCCGTATCCCGGTAACATTGCAACCGAACCTGACGACATCAAGAATCGTTTCGTCGCGCGACGGCTGGCACAGTGGGCGGTCAATGCGGTCGACTATCGCGATGTCGATTCAAAATGCACCCGCTTGCGTTATGATTGGAACCCGTTTGACGCCAATGGATTCGATTTGACGATCGCGGCCAGGAACACGGTCTGGGGCATGGAACGGCCGGAGCTGCAGATCACGGAGACCTTTGCGATCCATGACAAACGATTGAAACGCAATCTGGTCAAGTTGCCCGCCGGAGGCGTTGGCTCGGGCTCTTCGGTCACAGCCGATGGTCAGTACCCACGTGACGATGACAACTCGGATCCGACCGTTGATTCGGACAGCGACATGGATCAGTTTCGCATGCCGCAAGCAAGCGCATTCGTTGAACTGCAATCGCTCGCACCACCCGTCTTGGGCAATGGCGAGACGCAGCCGAGTTTGCCGGGTGACCTGTACACCAACAACGCGCTCGACCTGGGCCGCGTCGTTGGCGCGGGGACACGGCAAAGCCCGGTCTGGAGATTGGCGATCGGCGAATCTGCCGGAAGCAACCCGGACAAGGGGTCTGCATTCAAAAGCACGCGTTGGATGTTCGACGCAGATCGGCTTTACGATTTAGCCGACGCGGGGATCGACACCGCCGACTATCTAACGGCAATCAACACCTGGCCGCCTGCTGTAAACAGCCAAGCCGAAACAGATCGCGACACCTGGAATGAGGTTCTTCGACATGGTGCCGATATTCGGTACAGTCTCCGAGTAGTTAGCGATTCTGCGAGAACGGAATACGTCACCCTGGCCGACGACGATTTCGATCCGATAAACGACGCTGCGGGACCAAATCCGTCACGAATCCAACTGAAACGATTTGTTTGGTTCGCGAACCTTCCTCCGGTCGATTTGGCGGTTGTCACTGACAATCGCAGCGGGATGCGACCGGACAACGTTTACAATCGGCGAAACGCAGTCAATCCCTATCTCTATCCAGGGCAATATGCGGTCGTTGCCCCCAGGGCTGAAACGTACTTTGGTCAAAAGAAGGGGCCCGATCCGACGTCGATGACCTACCAGCCGACGGACCAGGTTCTACGAATTCGCCCTCAGGGAGGCATTGGTTACCGGCTCGATTACCACGCCCTGGGCAACAACACGACGAACCCCAACTCGCCGAGTTATGCGGACGACGAGCCGACCGATGGATACTATGAAGTCGGCGGTATTCTGCCGTTGATCTGCGAGTCCTTTTTCCCGCATCAGACGCTCAACTCCGGCGACCCTCCCTACGCTCCGGGAAGCAATCGTGAGGCATGGCAGCAGTACTTTTCCAACTTCAATGCCGCCGAACAGGTGGACATGGGGTTCAACATCAGCGCCCCGCTGCCGAACGAGGACTTTTACATTCCGCCGACACATCGTATCGCCAACGGTGCCCAGACGACGCCGTCGGGTGCCGCACCGATTCCCTATCCGCTGGTCGACGGCTATCACGATTACGATCAAGAGGCTGAACCACCGGCCGGCAACCCACCGTTTGTCATTGATCCCGCGACAGGAGCTCATCCCGACGTTCCATTGGATCATTTGCCCACCGCTCCGCTGAACACCAACGAATGGTGGGCGGTCGGAACCCATCAAGAAGCCGCCACGGTGTTTGTGCAGCGACTTGCCGATCCGACGTCGCCTTGGCAGCCGATCGACAACCCCTACATCACGGTCGACTTCATGCCAATGGATTTGACCACGTTCAACGGGGAGCATGACGTTCGTGAAACAGTCGACCGGATGCGAGGCGGGGCCGTCGTCACCGATAATTCAGTCGACGACAAATCGGATTGGGACAGTACCAATGCGAATCAGTTTGAACCGCTGGTCCGTTTTGATACGCGTCGCAAGATTCCGAATATCGAATACGATCGCGGGGCAACGGTTTTCTTGCCGCTCAACACGACGCCCAGCACCTTGACCGACTACGAGCGAGTGGTCGTGGCGAAACGCTCCCCGTTGAGCATGACGACCAGCATTCTGCGTCCGACTACGATTTCGGTGGCCGAGAGCACGAACCCGAGTGGATCGTGCTGGCCCTATGAACTCGGTTCGATGTGGCAGGACGATGGCACTTTGGAACCGACTGCGACGGCACTGCGAACCGATTTTGATGCCGAACGCTACACCGGCAATCCGTTCGATTCTCAGCCGTTTGTTCAAACGCTGGGATTCGTCAACCGTGAATATGGCTATCCCGTCCGGAATACGTCTCCGAGAATTTTGGCGGACGATTTCGGCAGTCCGCGGTTCACGATCGGAAGCCCCGACGAAGTGATGCTGACGACGATTCCCTGGATGAATCGCGAGTACCAGTCGTCCTACGGTCTGGCGGATGTTCCTGCGGTTTCGCGGACTTCCCTGCTGGAAACATTCAGTCCGGGGACGGTACGCAATGCCGCGAACCCGGAATACGAGCAACCGGTTCCCTTCAGGCATCTGCTCGGTTTCGATTACAAGTATTCCGAAAACCGCAGCGACGACACGACCGCGCGTCAGGACCTGGGAATTATCGAAGACGCCCCGGATCAATACGAGGATTCACCGGAGGATTTCACGGGGGAACGTGCCGGGTTCGAACAGATCTTTGATTACGTCGATGTCGGGCCCGTCTGGTTTGACAGCCAGCGTTGGTTTGACCCCGGAAAGATTAGATTCCGGCGAGATGTCGAGTTCGACAGCGGTAGCCAGGTGCAGTTGCATCGCATGTTCAATCGCGCCGTGGAAACGTTGCAACCGCCGTACAATTACGTCGGATTGAACCGGACGCCCGGCAAGATCAACGTCAACACGTCGCCGGACTACATTCGCAAAGGACGCGGTTTCGTTGATCCAGACGCGGGCAACACGGACCCGCGGGTGGTGGGACGCGAATTCCTGGACGCCGGGGAGGACCCGGCAAACCCCGACCAGCAGCCGGCCGCGGCGGTTCGAAACGAGATTTACTCGGATCCCTACAACCAACAGCCTGATGGAAACGGGTTTACCAACGCGTTTCGAACTTCAAAGTTGTTCGCCAACGGTTCGGTCTATCGATCGTTCGCGTGGGGCATTTCGACGCCCTATGAGTTGGACACCACGTATGGTTCTCCCGCGACGATGGGCGAGAACAACTTGTTCCAGCAAACGGTGGATTCAGGGTTCGGTCTCAGTTTCAAAGGCTTTATCGAAGCCAGGCGGGGCTATAGCACGACGACGCGTGGTGATGCATTCATCACCGGAACGACGTTCTATGGCAACCCTGACCTTGATTGGCGCTATCCCACGCGGTTTGCCGGAGTGTTCGGACCGGCGCGGGCGGCGGCGACGCCGAGTGTGCAACGATTGATGCGTCGAGAACGTGACCCGAGCGTGATGAACGATCCTGGTGTTCCGCGGCGGACGCACGACATGATGCTGATGCGACCGCATCCAGACCTGGACGAACGAATGTTGACGGCGGCGCAGCGCAATGCGGTGGCAACGGGCGCGGCGGAACCCAATAACTTTGCGTTGGATGTCGAAGCCGCGACCACCGGCGGGTCGGTCACCTTGCCGGCCCTCGGTGGCGCGAACCCGGATATCACCCAGCTTGAAATGCCACTGGTCAATAGCGCACTGTTTGAACGCCCGCAGGCCGAGCTGCACAAGAATTTGCGTGATCTGGATCGCGATTCGTTCTTCCGGAATCAAAACACGGCACGTCTTCAGGGCGTGACGACGAATCACAGTAACGTTTTCCAAATTCGGATGACGCTCGGTTACTTCGTCGTCGACCCGACGACCGGTGCGGTGGGTCGCGAATATGTCAATGAAACCGGCGAGGCCATCCGCAGTCGCGCCAATTATGTCATCGACCGAACCATCCCAATCGGATTCCTGCGAGGGAAAAACATGGGGGCCGAACGCATGATTCTCTACTCCGAAGTCGTGGAGTGAGCGTCCCGTTTGCCGGAGAGGTTTTCGAAATGGAGAGCGTCCCTGAAACGGGACGCTCTGGTCTCCACTACACAGCTGATAACTCATCATGAATGATTCAAACCAAGACCCGCGACGCTTACGGCGCAGCGCGCGCGGATTCACCATCCTCGAAGTGTTGATCGCACTGACGGCCTCGCTGTTGTTGATGCTGGGGCTCGCTCGTGCCTACAAATTGCTCAGCAACAAGATCACCTATCAACAGTCTGAGTTGGACTTGAGTAGCCGGCTCCGCGATGTCGCGTTGCGGTTGCGCGATGAACTCGGACGGGCAACCTGTGACATGACTCCGCCGGCAAAATCGGGGGCCGCGGAAGGCTACTTGGTCTATCACGAAGGGCCGTTTACCGATTCCACCACGATCCTTGGCAGTGTGCCCAATCCGACGCCGCTGGCGGAGAAGTATTTTCCTGATAGCCGGTTCGGTGATTTTGACGACTTCTTGGCATTCACATCGACCGCCAAAGAGGGCGCGCCCTTTGTCGGGTTTATCCCGCGGGCGATCCTGGATGCCAAGCGATACGCCAATCGCCAGTTGGATCCGTCTGAAATCACGATCTACAACAACACGCCGGGATACGGGACTCAGTTGGTTCCGTTTTACTCGGATCTGGCCGAGATCGCGTATTGGGTTTCGCCGCAATGGGAACGAAATTCCGACGGGTCGTTGGTCTATGAAAATCAGGTGCCGGACAGTGGCGGCGCCTTTTCGCTTTATCCCGTCTACCGAGACCGCGACGGCGATTTGCTGCCCGATCGTTTGCAACTGCATCGTCGGGTGCTGCTGATCCGTCCCGACTTGAACATGACTCCCAGTGAGATGAACGCGATCAATCGGTTGGCCAATCCGTCCAGCGGCGTGCCCGCGACAACGTCAGGCACACGCAACGTGGCGACGATCCCATTCCTGGTTCCCAACGGGACGGGCGTGGAGATTGTTCCGATCGCCAACGAAGGCGGCACGAACCAGGCCATCTTTCCCAATAACACCTCCCTCAGTGCTCCGGGGCTGTGGTCCGCCGGGGCTGCCAACGCCTCGCCGAATTGGTTGACCGGAATCGCCCGGCTTCAGCAAGCCATGGACCTGTCGATCAGTCGTGTTTCGGATCGCTGGAGTGCGCCGGCGACGACGGTCTCGCCGGGGATTCCTCCGACCTATGGGATGCCGACCGCCGTCCTGAAAGCCAACTCCCTGAGCGAGTTGTCCAACCCGGAGAACCGGTTTGCCCATGTTCGGATTCCACAGTCACTGATCTCCGGCACCGAGGGTTCGTCCATGCCCCAGATCGCCCTCTGTCCGCCCCATCCGTATTTGCTCGCACGGTATTCTTCGCCGCCGGTTTTGCCGGATGCGAATGATCCGCTGATGGCCGCGGGGACGACGCCCACAACGTTTCCGGCCCAGGCCCATCACGTCGTCGGAACGGCGCCCGGTGACGCGCCGTACCTGGATACCTACGGCCGTTTTACGATGACGACCTTTGTCCGCCCGGAATTTGGTTTGGCCGATCGCGTCAGCGATGTTGGCGCCGGGGGAACGTCTGTGGCGCTCGTCAATCGAGGCGGATCCGACGTCATCGCAAAAGACCTGGTCGGTTTTGACATTCAGATTTTTGACCCTTCGGCGCCCCGTTTCATTTGGCGGGGACCCGATGGCGTTCCCGGCAGTATCGGAAATGATGACGGATTGAGCGTCGGTGGCGTCGCGTCGGAGACGGCCGAAGAACTGGGCTGGCCCGGTTCGGATGATGAAGTCGTCACGGTGAACGATCCGCGAATCGACGAAGTCCTCGTCGACAATGGCAATCGGTCCCCAACCGACTGGTACCAAACGCCCGCGACCGTTTTTGATGTCGTCGACCGCGGAGACTTTGTGGACCTCGGCTACACGCGTTTGGCGGGCGGTCCGATGCGCGGATTGGTTCAGTATGATGAATCCGCAACCGTCATCGCTCAGCCGCCAACGCCGACGTCGATCGATCCACGCTACGAGGACTTTGCGAGCCCCTACAGCGGATTGGAATACAGCGGCAGCCCCAGCGTCCGGTATGGAGCTCCACCGACGGCTTACTACTCGTTCTTTCCGAAATCGTGGGAGCAGAGTGGTCGCTTCATCATCTCAAGTGCCGGCGGTTCCAACACGCTCTCGTCGTTCTATCAACCCGTTTATGACACATGGACTGACGGATACGCGGCCGATGGGATGGACCAGGAAGGACGGTTTGCGGCAGCTCAGTTTGGCGCCGTGCCGACCTATCAATTCGCCTTTGCAGTCGCCGGAGCGACACCCGGCGTTCCGGGATACTTGGAAAGCCGCGTTGCCCAAGACAACTCCGGGACCGTGTCAAACATTCAGCGGCCGGTGAGTGTCCGCCGTTGGAGTTCGTTTGACGGATCGATTGGTAACCAAGGGGAGTTCACCGACCAGAACGCCGGGAACGAACAGATTCCCGAGAACCTGTCGACGACCCCGATTGAGCTCAGTCCACCCATTCGTGATCCGCTGCGGGCGATCAAGATCAGCATCCGAATCAATGACTTCAGTGCCGAGACGATTCGTCAGCAGACGGTGATTCAGGAGTTTTGATTCGTCGTGATGGTGATTCGTCTGTTGATCGTTGGGATGCTGCTCGGTGGTGTGATCGCGCGGTTGGTGATGCTCAACCACACCCGTCAGTTCACCCCGCCGACTGCGGGGCTGGACCGCGCGGACCTCAAGCGTGCGGTCTCCCGGGGCGACATCGACAGCCAGCCGTATTGCTTTGCGGATGACGTTGCGATCTTGCTGACCGTCGGCCGGGACGGACAACCCGGCCAAGCCGACTACGACGACAACCTGGACGGCATCGTCGATGATCGACGGGAAACCGGTGCCGTCGGCAGCGATGATGAATGCCTGGGACCGGCCGATTCGGGCTACCAAGCTGCACTCGACCTACCCGGCACCCTGGCGATCTCCAAAGGCGGGTTTGTGCCGTGTGATGTGGAAGCAAATCCGCCGCGGGCTTTGACGGCGAAGTGGGGGTGGTTTGTGGTGGGGAAAGAAGTGGCAGAATGATTCGGGGCAGAATGATAATCTCGTATCCCAGCACGTGGCGTCAGCCAGTGGCTCGTGTTCGGATTACGGCATTCACTCGCCGCTCGCTTACGCGTCCCGCTGGGATTGTATGCCAGCCCAGTGGCGTGTGACCGCGCCTCGTTACGGGGCTCCTGCCTCGTAACGAGATTCGTTTGAGGCTCCTGCCTCGCGATCGATCGCGCGTGTGACGGAGGCGGAGCCTCCGGGACAGTGCGTTCCCAGGCGGAGCCCGGGAACGAGGGTGAAAACCTGAAACCTGAAACTCTTCGAACTCTTATGAAAAGTCTTTCAAAACCAGCCCACTGGTGATCCGGCTGGATTCGTAGATCACCGGCAGTCCGCTGCCCGGATGGGTGCCTCCGCCGACCAGGTAGACGCTGCCCAAGTCTTCGAATCGGTTTCGCGGACGGTTGTGTAGCATCTGGCCCAGGTTGTGCGCCAGGTTGAACGTCGCGCCTTTGTGGATCGCGTAGTCTTCGTGCCAGCCTTGGGGCGTGATCATGTGCTCGGTTCGAATCCGGCTGCGCACATCCCCCAAACCGATCGCGGCCATTCGATCCAGCGTCAGTTCTCGAAACGCCGGCGCCTCGGTCGCCCAGTCGATCGATCCGGTCTGATGTGTCACCGGCACCAACACGTACAGCGTGCTGTGACCGGCGGGCGCCAACGAGGGGTCGGTGACGCAGGCGTTTTGAACATAGAACGAAGGGTCTTGGCTGAGCGTGTGTGTCTGCTCGATCTCGCGAAGATTGTTTTCATAGTCTTCGCTGATGTGGATGCTGTGGTGCGGCAGATCTTCGTACAAGCCTTCGATTCCCAGGTACAACATGAACGTGCTGCAGGAGAACCGTTTCTTGGCGATCGCCTCGTCGGTCCATCGCTTGCGTTTCTCGTTGGGCACGGTGCGGGTGATCCAGTCGGCAAAGTCGGCGTTGACCACAAACGCGTCGGCCGCATAGTTGCCTTGATCGGTCGTCAGCGATCGGACGTGCCGGCCTTCCATTTCCACGCTGCGAACCGGTTCCTCGTAACGGAATTTGACGCCCAGTTCTTCCGCGATCTCCGCCATCCGTTCGCTGACCCGGCTGCAACCGCCGATCGGATGCCAGACGCCGTGCTCGTATTCCAGAAACGACAGGATGCTGAACAGGCTGGGGCAATTGAACGGCGACATGCCCAGGTACTTCGATTGGAACGCGAACGCGATGACCAGTCGGGGATCGGAAAAGTACCGCTGCAACTCTTGGCCGAGCGATCGAAACGGGTGCAGATGCTTGGCGGCGCCCAGTAGCGACGGCCGCATCAGGTCGGCGATCGATGAGAACGGCGACTCGAGGATCGGGCGGAATTTTTCCAGCTTGACCCGGTTGTCGTCCATGTAGCGGGCCAGCGATCCGACGTCGCCCGGCGACAATTCGGCGATCTGACGGTCCATCTCCGTCAGGTCCGGGGTGCAATCGAGTTGTCCGCCGCCGCCGAAGGTCAGCCGGTACTGCGGATCCAACCGCTCCATCGGCACTTCCTTCATCAGGTCGTAGCCGCAGCCGGCGAAGATTTCTTTCAGCACGCGGGGATACAAAAAGAACGTCGGGCCGCAATCGAATCGATAGCCGTCGGTTTCGATGGCCGACGTTCGACCGCCGGGACGATCGCGGCGTTCCAACACCGTGACGTCACAACCGGCGTGGGCCAGTTGCATCGCAGCGGCCAATCCGCCCGGGCCGGCACCGACCACGACCACCTTTCGATTTGACACAGACGTTGTTCCTTGGACGCGTGGGATAGGCTTCTAGCCTGTCAATCTGATGTGTCAGTGCCGTACCCGACAGGCTGGAAGCCTATCCCACTTACACAGGTCGCTAATAAGTTCCCTTCTGGATTCCAGCTTCGATCTGGCGGCGGACGAGGGTGTCGATGCCGACGTCGTCCTTGGGCGTCGGCGCGATCTCGCCACGATCGGCCGAGGTTCGAGCCCGTTGGACGACTTCGCGGACCGCATCGACGGTTAACGGTTCGACCAACTGAGCCTCCTCGTTGCCGGGATCGGACTGGAGCACCGGTGTTAGGATATGAACGAAGTCAATGGTGGTGATCTTGTCTCGTTCCACGCCTTTGCGCAAGCGGTCGAATTGCAGGGAATCGTCGGCCGTGAACTGATCGGGATGATCGTCGACGAATTTCTCGATCGCTCGGATCTGTCCCCATTGCAGCACCGGCAACCGGGTCATCCGTTGCATCACCCCGGAGGCTTGCCAGCCTTCCAGTCGGCCGCGTTCCAGTTCGTCGGCAAAGGTGTGGAGCAATTTGACCGTCGCCGCCTTCTCCTCCGGTTCGAGCAAACTTTGCTCCACCGCGGGAATGAAACTGCCGCGCATCGAACGCAGCGCCAATTCGTCTTGTTTGTCGAAAATCAGCCAGGTCATCACCCCGCAGGTCAGGAACCCGAGGATGCCCATCAAGACCATCGACGCCAGGATCGCAGGCATGCAGCCCGGGCCTTCGTCACCTGGGGCGTCGGAGGTGTCTTGGGGGACGTCAGCGGTCATGGGCTGGTTGGGTTAGCAGAGGGGAGGGGGAGAATGATGGGGGCAAGACGATGGGGGCAAGACGATGGGGACAGAATGATGGGGGCAGAATGATGGGGGCAGAATGATGGGGGCAGAATGATGGGGTGGCAGTTGGTGTGCAGGCTTTAGCCGCCCGGTCTTGCTGCTTTGCAGCGCGTGGGGGATGCGTCTGAAGGGACCGTCCAGCATAGAAACGATGCGAAACGCGACGAATCCTAGCGATCTCGTCGAATGAGTGTGATGTGTTCAGCAGACCGTTGTACGACGTCCTTTCTAGGTCGTCGCCGGGAGTCCAGCGGACGACGGCCCGGAAGGGCCATCGTACTCGAAAAACCGGTCGACCTAAGCTGGACGGTCTCTAAAGGCTGGACACCAACGGGGGCTGGTGTCCAGGCGGTTCTCAGCCGTTAAACGTCCGGGAATTCGATTTTGATGACTTTCAGCGTCATCATGCCGGCGGGGACTTCGATCTTGGCAATTTCCCCGACCTTTTTCCCGATCAGTCCTTTGCCGATCGGGCTGGTGACCAGGATTTTGCCGGACTTGTAGTCGTCTTCGCCGGCGCCGACGAAGGTGAATTCTTCTTCCATGCCGTCGTCTTGGTCTTCGACCGTGACGGTGCAGCCGAAGACGACTTCGTCGCGGGGCAATTCCGACATGTCGACGATCGTGGCCCGGGCCAGTTTGTCTTTGAGCAGGTTGATCCGAGCTTGGACCTTGCCTTGATTCTCACGCTGGGCGTGGTATTCCGCGTTTTCCTTCAAGTCGCCTTCTTCGCGCGCCAACGCGATTTTGTCGGCGATCTCGGGCATCACGTCACGATCAAGGTGCTCGATTTCGGCTTTGATCTTGTTGTATCCCTCTCGGGTCATCGGCACCGATTCAACCATCACACTCTCCAAGGGTCACTGTAAAAAAGAAACCTTCCCCACCCAGACGGCGGGAAAGGCTTCGTTGCTTGATTCGGTAGTTTTGCCGCTTTCTGCGTTAATGTAAAGGTCTTTAGCGCGTCAGGTCCGGGTCGATCGTCTTGGGCGACTCGTCGGATTCGAACGGCAGGCTGATGTCCTCGTCCAGCCAGCGGCCCAAATCGATCAGTCGACAGCGTGCGCAGCAGAACGGCGGGGCCTCGGTTTCGTCCATCCGAAAGCGTTTTCCGCAGGTCGGACACTTCGATTTGTCTCGGGGTTCGTTCGGCATGGATTGCGGTTGGAGTGGGGAATGCGGGAGGTGATGCAAAGCGGCCAGTCGATTAAAAACCGCAAGCGTCATCGAATCAACCTTAAACGCGTCGTCGGCGGGGGCGATCGAGTGCCAGCTTGGCAGGGCGGAATCCGCCGTGACACTCTATTGATGCCAGTGTGACGGCTGAATGTCAAGATAGTGAATCTTGCGACGCCCGCCGAGGTTTGGTATCCGATTTGCATCCTCGTGCGACCCGCGCCCGGTTCGGTCGGTGTTGGCAAAGACGGCTGGCAAAGACGGTTGTTGCGGGCAGACTGGTCTTGCGGGCCAGTGCACTGGTCTTGTCAGATTCCGCCAAGATGCGAACACTAAGCGGTCCTTACAAGGCCGATGGATCATTGTTCGGTTTGGTCTCGATGCGATTTCGTTGCTTTTAACTCCCAAAGACACTTTATGGATTCACCGTTAACGCACCCGCTTGCCGCGAGCCAGCTCTCCGGTAGCCAGATTTCCGGTAGCCACGCCTACCAGAGTTACCAACGCCAGCGGCAACTGACGCTGGGGGATTTGCTGCTGGAAAATCGCATCGTCTTCTTGCAAGGCGAGATCCACTACGGCAACGCCAACGAGTTGGTGATGAAGTTGCTGTATTTGCAGAGCGAAAACCGCCGCAAAGACATTCATTTCTACATCAACTCGCCCGGCGGAAGCGTCACCGCGACGCTGGCGATTTACGACACGATGCAGATCCTGTCGTGCCCCGTCGCGACGTACTGCGTCGGCGAAGCCTGCAGCGGGGCGGCCGTCTTGTTGGTCGGCGGCAGCAAGGGCAAACGGTACTGTCTGCCCAACAGCCGTGTGATGATGCACCAACCGATGGGCGGCGTCGGCGGACAGGTCAGTGACATCGAAATCCAAGCGGCCGAGATGTTCCGCTATCGCGATGTGCTGAACCAGATCATCGCCAACCATTCGGGACAAGCGGTCGATAAAATCGCCCAAGACACCGATCGCGATTTCTTCCTGGGGGCCAACGAGGCCAAAGAGTACGGATTGGTCGACGATATCCTGACCAAGCCGCCGGCCGAAGACGAAGACGAAGACGCCAGCTGATCCGTCACCCGTTTCGTTTTCCCCTCTCCAGTCAAACTAACCAAGAATACCGATATGCCACTGATCCCCTACGTCGTTGAAAAGAGCGGACGCGAAGAACGCACTTACGACATCTATAGCCGACTGCTGAAAGACCGAATCATCTTTCTCGGTCAACAAGTCGATGACCAGATTTCCAACTCGCTGGTCGCCCAAATGCTGTTCTTGATGAGCGACGATCCCAAGGCGGACATCCACCTGTACATCAACAGCCCCGGCGGAAGCATCACCGCGGGGATGGCGATCTACGACACCATGCAATTCGTCTCCTGTGACGTCGCCACGTATTGCATCGGACAAGCCGCCTCGATGGGCGCCGTGCTGTTGACCGCCGGAGCCGCCGGTAAACGCTACGCACTGCCCAACGCCCGGATCATGATTCACCAACCGCTCGCCGGCATGCAAGGCACCGCCCGCGAAGTCGAGATCCACGTCGAAGAACTGCGGCGGATCAAGAAACGCATGAACGAAATCATGATCGATCACACCGGTCACTCGCTGGAAAAAATTGAAACGGACACCGATCGTGACCGCTTCATGAGCGCCGAAGAGTCCTGTGAGTACGGCTTGATCGACAAGGTCGTCAAACGCGCCGGCGAAGCGTAACCGGACGAACCGTTTTGTGTGGGAGAGGCTTCCAGCCTGTCAATCCAGCGTCGACAGGCCGGAAAGCTTCGCTTTACCCACATCTTTACGGGCCCAATCCGCTTGCGGAGCGGGTTTTACCCCGAGAGGGCAATGCTGAGAAGCATTTTTTAGCGGCAGGGCGCGAGCGGGCTGTCGTTTCTGTCGGGATCTGCTGAGTCAATGGTGAGCCGTTGGCCGTAAGGCCCCGGGCAGCGTCGCAGTGCCCGGCCGCTTACGCGTCGCGGCTCACAAAATCGACAGCCCGCGAGCCCTTCGGTGTGTTGGCAAAAGAGGAAGAACCGGAGGGCTCGCGCCCTGCCGCTAAAACCTCACGAAACACATGGGGAAAAGGCTTCACAACGTTGCCGCGAGGGGGTGTCGCATGTAGCCGGTGGTCGCCTTAACGCGCCACCGGAATCCCTGCCCTCAAATGAATGGCCCTCGAATGAATGGACCTCGAATCTGGCGATTCGAGGAAGGCAAGCAGGATGCTTACCCCACTTTGGGTGGAACGGTTGGGTGCGGCGGATCAATCGGCGAATTGATGTTGTCGCAATAGCCGCAATCGCTGGTTCAATTCGCGTTCACGCCGATCCAGTTCGGCCTCGCGTCGATCGAGCCGCAAGGACCATTGGCTGAGGCTGGCGATCAAGTCGCCGGTGTGGTCGGAGAACAGGTCTTTCGCGCACCCGGCGGGCAAGGCTTTGGCTGGCGTGATACGGTCAGCCGATGGCGGGGCTGGAGGCGGTTCGGGCGGATCGATCCGCAGCAGCAACTCGTTTTGATCAGCGGCTCCGGGGCCGTCGTCCGCAGTCGATCGTCGTCGAAGCTGCAAGGTCACGGGCCGCGATTCGACTGCCGCGATGGTCTTGCGCAGCGTTCTCAGACGGAACAGGGGCGGCGGTGCAGCGACCGGTTGGTTGGCGGCCGTGGGGCCTGAATCGCCCTGTATCGGTTGGCCGATTGCCAGACCGCCCGCGGTGTCGCGGCGGGACGGCGTCGGGCAACGCTGGGAAGCATTTTTTCCATCTGTTTCTTGAGCTGTTAGCGGCAGGGCGCGAGCCCTCCGGTTCCGCATCTTTGCCAAAACACCGGAGGGCTCGCGCCCTGCCGCTAAAGATTGCGTCACAGCGTTGGGCGTCGGGATGACGGTCGGTGGCATCGGGCGGCGGATGGAATGGAGGATCGGGGCGGACGCGGAGTCGTTGTGGCGAGGTGCTGTCGTGAGAGTGTGGTCAATGAATGGTTTCACACCTCAATCGACCTTTCCTACCAGGGGGCGCGCAGTTTGAAGTGGTTGAAATTAAAGGGGTTTGGTCACTCTCCCCCTGGGAGAGTCGAGCGTAGCGAGGAGAGGGGGCTCTTTGCTGCTTGGGACGCGACTCCGGTAGGTGAAGTTAAACTTGCGATTGACCGATCGACCTCCCCTCGCTGCGCTCGACCCTCCTGCCAGGAGGGTGACATTAAAACGGCATCCCCCCTCGCTGCGCTCGACCCTCCTGCCAGGGAGGGTGACTTTAAAAACGGCATCCCTTCTTTCTTTAAACATCGTATCGCCCTGTAAGGCTTCGTTCGTCACGCTGGGCCGAGTGACCTGCACGCTTGTCAGCCTGGAGCGTAAAATGGGGCGTAAGCTATAGTCATCGCAGCGGTTGTGACGTTCAAACCGCCCACCTTCCACTGTTAGGGGTTCGAATCGGGATGCACATGTCCGACATTTCAATAGGCTCACGCTCTTGTTTTTCCGGTCTGATTCTGGCTTTCCTGGTCGGCGTCGCCTCGGTGCCGTCGGTGGTCGCTGCGGAATTTGAGTCACCGGAGCAGACCAATGCGGCGATCGACAAGAGTGTCGAGTCGGCGATCGGATTTTTGAAGAATCGCGGTCAGACCGGTGACGGCGCGTTCAGCCCCGAGACCGGTGTGGCGGTGACGTCATTGTGCGTCCGAGCGATTCTGGAGCATCGTCCCACCGACGTCGACTCGCCGGTCGTTCAAAAAGCGATTCAGTTCATCCTGGACAATGTCCGTCCCAGCGGCGGGATCCACGCGACGGGATCGATGTACCGAAACTACGAAACGTCCGTCGCCGTCGGCGCCTTGGTCGCCGCCAATCGTGATGATCGATATGAAAGTCAACTCAAGCGTGCCGAAGCGTATTTGAAGGAGATTCAGTGGGACGAGGGCGAAGGCGTGGAGTCGTCGGACACGGCGTATGGCGGTGCGGGCTACGGCAAACACGCCCGTCCCGATTTGTCCAACACGTCCTTTTTGGTCGATGCCTTGAAAGACTTGGGCAATGACGCCGACGACGAAGCGATCCAAAAGGCGCTGCGATTTGTCAGCCGGACACAAAATTTGGCCGGCCACGGAAACGACACCGAGCATGCCGACAAGATCGGCGACGGCGGGTTTTATTACACGCCGGCCGCCGGCGGAGAAACCAAGGTCGTCAGCGAAGACGGTGACAATGAAGACGGTGACAATGGCGGGGCGCTCCGCAGCTACGGTTCGATGACCTACGCGGGGCTCAAGAGCATGATCTATGCCGGCCTGACCAGCGACGACCCTCGCGTCGCGGCCGCCATGGACTTTATCCAAAAAACCTATTCGCTGGACGAGAATCCCGGGATGGGCAAAGCCGGGCTGTACTACTACTACCACACCTTCGGCAAAGCCTTGGCGGCCGCGGACATCCGCGTGCTGACCGATTCGGAAGGCAAACATCACAACTGGAAACGCGAGCTGGCCGCGACCTTGGTCGATGCGCAGCAGGCTGACGGATCGTGGGTCAACGACGGCAACGACCGCTGGATGGAAGGCAACCGCAATCTGGTGACGGCCTACGCGCTGCTGGCGCTGAAGTATTGCCGCGAGTGATCCCAAACCGTTTGCTCGTTTGGAGGAATTCGGTTCCAATGGTTCGCTTCGATCGGCTGCGTCCAGCGATCGAATGCCGAACCAGCCTCTTAACCTGAATTCCATGCAACTTCCCGTCGTCAATTTATCGGATTCCGCCCCGGCCCCGGCTCCTCAGGAGGGGGGGGCAGATGCCCGCGGCAGCTACGCCGTGGTTTCGTTGGGCTGTCCCAAGAACTTGGTCGACACCGAACAGATGCTCGGCCGGCTGGACCAGGACGGGTACCGAATGGTGGGGGACGTCAATGCGGCGGATTTTGTTGTCGTCAACACCTGCGGCTTCATCGACTCGGCGCGTGAAGAATCGCTCGGTGCGATCGATGAAATGTTGGACCTGAAGCGTCAGGGCAAAATTCGCGGGGTGGTCGTGACGGGCTGCTTGGCCGAGCGTCAGCGGGGCAAGTTGTTGGAAGCGCGTCCGGAAATCGATGCGATGGTCGGCGTTTTCGGACGCAACGACATCGTCGACGTCGCCCATCGATTGAAGAGCGGGATCCAGGAACAACAACGCGTCTTTCGCCCCGCGCCGATCCGGCCGCTGTCCGATGCCGTCCGTTCGGCCGTCACGCCGCGCCACTTTGCGTACCTGAAAATCAGCGAAGGGTGCGATCGGCTGTGCACGTTCTGCGCGATCCCCAAGATGCGCGGCAAGCACTACAGCAAGCCGATCGAACAAGTGGTCGATGAAGCGAAACGGCTGGGGGACAGTGGCGTTCGCGAAGTCGTCATCGTCGCCCAAGACACGACGTACTATGGCAAGGATCTGTACGGCACGCCAAAGCTGACGGAACTGCTGACGGAATTGGACAAGATCGATTCGATCGATTGGATCCGACTGATGTACTTTTATCCGATGTACATCGATGACCGGTTGGTGGAAACGCTGGCCGGTGCCGAGCGGATTTTGCCGTACATCGACATGCCGTTGCAACACGCCAGTGACGCGATGTTGAAACGCATGTCCCGTAAAACGACCCGTTCGCTGCAGGAAGAAATTGTGGGGCGTTTGCGTGAACAGATCAAATCACTGGTGATGCGGACGACGATGATCACGGGATTCCCGGGCGAGACCGAAGACGATTTCGAACAGCTGGTCGATTTCGTCGCCGAGCAACACTTTGAGCATCTGGGCGTGTTCACCTACTCGGTCGAAGAAGACACGCCGGCGGCCAAGTTGCCCCACCGCGTGCCCGCGAAGATCGCCGAGCGGCGGATGAGTGAGCTGATGGCCGTTCAGCAGCAGATCGCGTTTCAGTGGAACGCCGATCGCGTCGGATCACTCGATGACGTGATCATCGATTCCAAGTTTGAAGAGCAAGAGGGTGTCTGGATCGGCAGAACCCGCTCGGAGGCGCCGGAGATCGACGGGGTGGTCTACGTCAGTGGCATCGAATCGGGTTCCGAGCCGCAGGTCGGCGACATCGTCGAATGTGAGATCGTCGCCAGCCAAGGGTATGACCTGGTGGCCGCGCCGACGGCATAAGGACGACGCCCTGCCAGCCGGACGCGTGAGCGAGCGGCGCGTCACCCTCGTTCCCGGGCTCCGCCTGGGAACGCAATGTCCTTGAGGCTCCGCCTCGGCCGGCCCGGCGATCGATCGTGAGGCGGAGCCTCTGGAGAATCGCGTTACGAGGCGGAGCCTCGTAACGAGTTGCGGATGACAGGCTGGAAGCCAATCCCACAGCTCTCACCCTCGTTCCCGGGCTCCGCCTGGGAACGCAATGTCCTTGAGGCTCCGCCTCGGCCGGGTCGGCGATCGATCGTGAGGCGGAGCCTCTGGAGAACCGCGTTACGAAGCGGAGCCTCGTAACGAGTTGCGGCATGACAGGCTGGAAGCCAATCCCACAGCTCTCACCCTCGTTCCCGGGCTCCGCCTGGGAACGCAATGTCCTTGAGGCTCCGCCTCGGCCGGGTCGGCGATCGATCGTGAGGCGGAGCCTCTGGAGAATCGCGTTACGAGGCGGAGCCTCGTAACGAGTTGCGGATGACAGGCTGGAAGCCTATCCCACAGCTCTCACCCTCGTTCCCGGGCTCCGCCTGGGAACGCAATGTCCTTGAGGCTCCGCCTCGGCCGGCCCGGCGATCGATCGTGAGGCGGAGCCTCTGGAGAATCGCGTTACGAGGCGGAGCCTCGTAACGAGTTGCGGCATGACAGGCTGGAAGCCTATCCCACAGCTCTCACCCTCGTTCCCGGGCTCCGCCTGGGAACGCAATGTCCTTGAGGCTCCGCCTCGGCCAGCCCGGCGATCGATCGTGAGGCGGAGCCTCTGGAGAACCGCGTTACGAGGCGGAGCCTCGTAACGAGTTGCGGATGACAGGCTGGAAGCCAATCCCACAGCTCTCACCCTCGTTCCCGGGCTCCGCCTGGGAACGCAATGTCCTTGAGGCTCCGCCTCGGCCGGCTCGGGGATCGATCGTGAGGCGGAGCCTGGGCTGCGCAAAATTGCAACTCAGAAGGATAGCAGATTTAGGCCGTATCGGTTCCTGGGGATGACGGTAGTACGCTGCGGCGGAACATCGTCATGGTTTGTCTGAGGTTGTCCTTCACCCAATTGCATAGGGTTTTGTGGGTAACGGAGGCGAGGCTCGTTTCAATGGCTTCCGCACTGACGTCGGCGACGCTGGCAGCCATTGATAAGACGTTGCGGGTGAAACCGCTGCGAGAATGTTGTCGACCCATCTGCTTGCCCTTACCGATCAAGGATTCAAGGATTTCGCTGCTCGCCGGCAACCTCTCCCCGGGGGCAAGAATGCTTGAATTCTCTTCGATCGCCGAGACGATCTCGTCGCGAAACGCTTGGCTCTGCCAATCGCCTACATCACACGAAAGTTTTTCAGCCAGGGAAGCAGCCGAGTCTGCGTTAAAACCGACTGTTCGTGAGTGCTCTAACGTCTTGTCGACCATCCGCATCAGACGTGCCCAGACTGCGATCGATTCACGATAGTCAAGCACCCAAGCGAATTTCTCTTCCAGGCGACCAAGTCGATCTTGTTGCTGACGTTCTTCATGGGGGGTGTCAAGCAGACGCAACATCCGCTCTGCCCACCCGATCAGACTGTGCAGATTCATGAAGCGTGCCTTGACCTTGAGTTTGGGAGGCAACAACGATCCCAGCTCAGTCTGTTTGGCTTTCGGTTGTGTCTTTCCACAGTGCCCGAGAAACGAATCCCATTGAGGGTCTTTCTGCAGGACATGTTTGAGTGCCGTCGCAGTTCGGTGACACATGTCGGTCAATGCGATCGTCGACTCGCTTTCCTGTTGAAAACCAGCGATTCCGTTGACCAAGTCGGAACCTTGGTCGGAAATGATGGCCTTGACCTGACCGACTCGGTCAGCAGCTTTCTTCAGTTGCTCGGCAACAATCTTGCCGTTGGATGTCTGGACAATCTCGATCAGGATGGCCGAGAGATCGCTCAGTCGGATAGGCCGATCGAGATTGAGCCAATGTTCAAGGCGAATCCCAACGATCAAAAGACATTTCTCGTTTCCCAATTGGATCGTGTGGTCGACCAGGAGAATCCAATCGTCGGCCTGTTCTTTGGGACGCGTTAATTCATGCAGCCCCCGTCGCAGCGTCCAGTTCTGAATCGTGTTTGCCGTAGGGGCGTGAGACAATCCAGAATGGATGGTGCCTAGCGTGCGGGCAATTTTCTCACAAGCTCGATAGCTGATGGTTGCTTGGAGCACCCAAGAAATCGTGAGTACAACGAGACTCAACGAAAAAGAATGTTGGGGGCCGGCGGCAGCAATTGAGTCGACGGCTGCGTCGGGCGATTCTTCAGGGGCTGCTCCGCGTTTTTAACTGCTCTAATTCACTCTGCAGCTCGGCGACGCGCCGCCGCAGTTGGCTTGCCTCGCCTCTCCATCGCTGGCGGCTCTCTCTCGCATTGCAGAGGTTTTGCTTGAGTTCCTTAATCAACCGCTTGGATTGCATGGCGTTGTTCTTCCATTTCTCTCGTCCACGGCGTGCCGAACCAAGAAGTTTGGAAACAGGTGACTTATACTCAATCGTGGCTTGAGACATGACTGAACCTCCATGACGCGGAAAAACTGCATATAAGAGAACCAATTCCGTCAAATTCTCAAATAGCAATTTCAACACAAAACCGGTCGGTTTTGCGCAGCCCAGGCGGAGCCTCTGGAGAATCGCGTTACGAAGCGGAGCCTCGTAACGAGTTGCGGCATGACAGGCTGGAAGCCTATCCCACTGGGGTCAATGATTCGAGTAGCGGATCTCGGGCGAATAACGCAATGCCTTGGCGGCGTGCGGGGGCAGCGCTTTCTGCAGGTCCAGGCACTCTTTTTCGCGGACCGGATTGGGGTCGTGCATGATGTGGGTGACCAGCGCGACGACCAATTCGTTGCGTCGGGTTTCGGCGGCACGTTTGTTGAATAGCCGTTTGACGACGGGAATGCTGCCGACCAGGGGAACCTTCGCTTCGCTCATGGAATCGGTTTCGCGGATCAGGCCGCCGATCACCAGCCCGCTGCCGTCGGGCATCAGCACGGTCGTGGAAACTTGCGTCGTGTCTTCTTCGGGAAAGCCGCTCTCGGTGATCTTGCCGCCGGAGACTTTGGGCAGGACCGTCATCAGGATGTTGCCGTCTTGCGTGATCACGGGCGTGACTTCCAAGACGATCCCGACGTCCAAGAACTGGACATTTTGAATCGTTGCCGTTTGCGTGGTTGTGGCGACGGCGTACGGCAGACGTTGTCCGATTTGCACTTTGGCCGTTTGCCGATTGACCACACTGACTTTGGGGGATGCCAGGGTGCGCGAGTTGGTGTTGACGTGGATCGCCTCGATCAAATGCCCGATGTCGGTCCCATTGATCCGGAATGCCAGCGACGGCCCCTCGGGGTTTTCTTCGGCGAATCCCGTTCCTTCCAAAACGACTTTGGCGCCCGAGACCCGCGCCAGTGCACGCAAATTCACGCCGTGTCGTTCTTCGTCATTCAAGTCGATTTGCAGCACATGGGCTTCGACCAGGACTTGTCGCGGCGGAATATCGATCTGGGCGATGTACTGGGAAACACGTTGGTGCCCCGCTTCGTTGTCTTCGACGATCAACAGTTCACGCGTCTTGAGTTGATCCAGCTGATCCGCTTCACTGGTGTACGCCTTGCCGACCGGGGACAGCAGTCCGGTGACGACCGATTGCACATCGGCGGCGGCGACATAGTTGAGCGGATAGACTTGCAGCCTACGGCCTTGGACTTTGGGATCCAGGGTCGCCGTTTCGGCGCCGGTGACATACAGCAGGTTGTCCGACCGATGCCAATGAAAACCCGCGACACCCAAAATGGCATCCAGCACTTCGTCCAGCCGCGCACCGCGGATGCTGACGGTGACCGGTCCGTTCACATCTGGGCCGATCACAAGATTCAAAGTGTGGTGATCGGCGATCATCCTTAGCACGCTGCGCAAGTCGGCATCGTTGGCGATCAGGGTGACCAGGTCGGCGTGTTTTTCCAGCGTCGCGCGATCGGTGCCGGGGGCCGGCTTGAGTGGGATCGCAAAACCTTTTCGATCGGCCGCCGGTTGTGGCAATTCTGTCGGGGCATCGGCGGCTTCGGCGTCGTCGGATTCCGCGACGACTTGGGCGATCCGTCGAGTCGAATGTGGCAGCGAGCCGACAATCAAGTCAGCGATTTGAACGTCACGCCGCTGATCGGCATCTGATTCGGCATCTGGTTCGGCATGGTGGACGACGTAATCAATGCTGCCGTTGTGAACGCTCAAGTTTTCCGCGGTCGCCGGTTGAGCGAGTTGGATCGATTGCAGATTTCCGATGTCGCTCGGGTGCGGCGGCGCCATCGGTGTGTAGGCCGCGCGGGCGGGACTGGGCGTCAGCGGTTGTGGCATCGTTCCCACCGGTTCGGGAGCGGGCATCAACCGTGCCGATGCGACGGGACGCAGCCCGTCGGGGACGCGTTGCGGCCGCCGCGCGGGATGCCGATGCTTGGCCGTGTCACCCGTCGTGGCGGTGGGGCGCGAGCCGGGCGGGGCGGAGCGGATGTCGCTTGAGCGGTTGGGGACGGGCAGTGCGATCGGTGTCTTGCCAGCAATCGGGACGATTCGAGACGCAGCACTGGTCCGCCGCTGGCGGGTGCCGGGACGGATGCCGGCCGTCTGGTCCGACAGCTCGGCCAGCGGTATCACATCGGCCGGCGGCAAGGGCAGTGCGGTCAGCGGAGCGCTGTCGTGGGCCGCTGGGGGCTGCGATCGCCCACGAGTTTGCCATTGCGAGGGATCGGACGCAGGCGAATCGGAAGCTTCCGACGACGACGACGGTCCGGTTGATTCGAACGCGGCCAACGCGACCGGTGCATGGGGCGGATCGTCAGCTGCTGCGACCAGCCGAATCGCCGAGGCATCGATTCCTGGGGGCAGATTCGTCAACTGATGGGCGGTCGTCACGTCGGCAGGGAACACACCGATTTCGGAGCTTCCCGCCTGCAAGATGGTCTTGGATTTACCGCGCAGCAGTAAAGCCGACGGGGGCTCGCAGGCCGGGTCGCCGGGAGTTTCTGGCAGATCAGGGCGCTGGGAGCCGCTGGTTTTGCCGGTCGCGTTTGTGCCGGCGGCGATTTTGCTGGCGCGTTCGACTTGGGTATCCGCGGTTTGCGCACACGGCATCATCCCCAAGCAGAGGGTTCCGATGATCGCCAGAGACAAAATCCGCATCCGGTGAGCTTCCTTGCACGTTGGATGAACTGAAAACCCGAACAACCGACACAATCGGCATAAACTAACACTGTTGTCGTATCGGCGTCTGACGCGCGACAGCGAAGCAAAACCTGTGAACTTGATCCAATTAGGGAGAATTGACGAATCCCTAGGGAGCGACCTCAACCCCCTGATCGGAGACCTCGATGACCACGACGCCGGTTTCCAATGTTTCACCCGATCGCACGATTTGGCCGTCGATCAGTGCCTTGCGATCGGTTCCCTCGTACGCCCCATAGACAGCACCCAGGTTGTATTGCACCGTTGATGGGGGCTCGACTTGTGTCGGAGTCGGTTCGGGGGCGGATTGAACGACTTCCACTGCCGGTCCCCGAAACAAATCCGTCGCGGTGATCACGTCGTGGGTCAGGGTGGGCAGATCGGCGGCCGTGACCAAGCGTTCGATTAATTCATCCTGGTCGCCGTCCGGGGTCTGCTGGTCGAGTGGTTTGAGAGAGACAAGTGACGTCTTGATCGAGGTCGCAGCGTCGCCGGTCGGAGGTTCGCCCGACGGGGAACAGACCAGCGCGATCAACAACACGGTCAGCAGGAATGCGACCAGGGCAAGTTGTTTCTTCTTTTTGGCGTCGTTGGGGGGGACCGTGCGTGGTCGCGGACCGGCACTGCGGTTCGGGTCAGGTTTCATGATCGCTGCTCCGCTTCAAAAGTTTTGCGGCGGTCGTGTCTTTCCCGGCCGACGGGATGCGCAGAGAAACGGTGGCGAGGCATCGGACCGGGTCCGGGTTGCCGGCATGGGCCGCGGCGGCGCGATCGTCTGGGGCGGCTCGAATGAGACGGATTTCGTCGCACCAGATTGGCAAGTCGGCGGTGACGCTCCGTTGCAGGAACCGGCAGATGTCTGGGTAGGACCCCCGGATTTCACATTCCGCTTCCAGTACGGCGATGCGTTTTCCCTGATGGGGGCGGCCACGATCCAGGGCGATCAACTGCACACCGCAGGCAGCGGCTTCATTTTGCAGGCTCGATCGCACGTTTTCCCAAGAGCGGTTGTGCGGCAGCCAGGCGGCGATCTGATCGATGCGCTGTTGAGTCAGGCGTCGACGTTCATCGGCTTGGTTGAATTCATTCTGCAACCGATTGCGACTGGAGATCAATTCGATGGCGTCTGCGATTTGCTGTGGGCTGTGGGAGGGGTCGGCGGCCAAGATTTCGGGATAAATCCAAATCGTACTCGCCAATGCGATCAGCCCCGTCGCGATGATTCCACAGACGACGTGGCATCGCAGCGGTGTGCTGACCCAGCGCAGGTGCGGCGCCGGCTCGGTGCCCCATCTCGCGTTGTTCCGATGCAGGTGATTGGGATGGTTCATGGCAGCAACGTTGACGAGAGCGGTTGTGCGGTGACTTGAATCAGGGCCTCGCGCCACGCGCCACCGGGGGTGTTCAATTGGACCTCTTGCAAGCGGCCCGATTGTTCCAAGCGGTCGTTCCAGGGCATCAAGACATCCCGGCTGTTGGCGACCGCGGTCAACGAGACGCGGGGCACCGCCCAGGACGGTGGCTCTTTCAGTGACACGTCATATTCCAGTGGCAATTTGACCTCGATCGACTGCACGTCCAGGTGTTGCGCCGCCGGGACTTTGGGGCCCGGGTGTGTGGCCTGCGCCACGGCGCCCAGCACTTGCGCGACGCTGTCGTCGGGCTTGGCCGATTCGACCCAGGTGCACCATTTTTCCAACAACGCGTTTTCGGTTTTCAACAGACGCGTGGTGCGGCGGAGTTCGGCAATTGGTTGCGCTTGTTCGACCAGGACGGCGTTCTTGGCGATGGTTCGACGGCCGCGCAGCCACAGGGTGACGGACGATCCGACGGTGATCGACAAGAGCACCAGCAGCACCACCGACCACTTCTGAAAGGCCTGTTCGGCATGACGTCTGGCGCGGTAGTGTGGCGGCATCAGCTCGAAATCCTGCCAGCCGCCCAAGCCGTCGGTCACGTTTTGACACGGCACCGCTGCGGTCGGTGCGTCCGGCGGCCATGGCATCGGGGCCATCGCATCGGAGGGTTCGGGAACAAAATCGATGCCGACACTTCCGAGGTCATCGTGCTCGGTGGTGGCGTGTTGTTCGAGTTGCATCATCGCCCATAGCCTCGACTGGAACAGCGGGTCGCGGCCCACGCCAGAGAAAGTGCTCCGGCATAGGACGAATCGAGTCGGCGGACGAATTCGACGTCGCGGTCGAGGTACTTGGCCAGAGTCGTCGGACGCTGGGGGCCACTGTAGGACCAAATCGCGACGGGGGTTTCGGTCAGGGTGGCGATGATTTCATCGACACCCTGGATTTCCGCCAGCGGCCCGGCGATCAGGAGTGGTTTGGTGGAGACGCCGCCCATGTCGGCGCGGGCGGCGTAACGGGCGGTCGCCCTGAATTCGGTCGCGATTTCGGTCAGGTAAGGGCGCAGGGTATGGGCGTCGAGCGGCCGATCGGGTTGGTCCAATTCCAAGATCTGCTCGGGCAGCGAAGGCAGCGTCCGCGTCAAACCGACTCCCGTCTGGTGCCGCACTGAGACCAGCACCGAGGCGTGACCGAGCCAGAGCACGGCTTGGGCGTCGATGCCGGTCAAGGATTCTGCGGCGTGGGCCAGCGCGACACCGTGCGGCAGGATCGATTGAACGTTGAAACCATTGGCGCTGGCAATGTCGGTGATCTGACAGGCGGTCTGTTCCGCTGTGGCCGCGATCACGTATTGATCCTCACCGCAGGGGTGACCGTGATGGACGCCCACGACCGGCCAATGGCACAAGTGTGCGTCACTTTGGAACACCGATTGACGGAACATTTCGCTGCAGCGATGGCGGGCCTGGGGAATGTCGTTGCCGACGACGGTTTGGTAATGCGTCCAGGCGATCGGCAGCGCGATGGCCGCGACGTTGCTCTCCCCTTCGATACAGCGTGGCAGACGCTGGTGGATCGACGTCAGGACCTCCTGCAACCACTGTGGCGTCATGTCTTGGTCGCGTTCGGTCGGCAATGCGAATTGATGACGGCTGACCCAAGCGTGTTCGTTGCCCGGTCGGTCGGAGGAACGAAGCGTCGCCACGCGAACGTTGTGTTCGCCGACGTCGATGCCGATGTAGGCCGTGCCGTGCTGAGAAAACTGTCCCGATCGCCGCCAAAACGTCATCGTCGGCGCACGGTGTTTCACGTTCGGCCGAGTCTGCGAGACGGGGGATGGGGTGGACGTCATGATCGGGCAGGGTCGAGGAAAGGCCGGCCTAGAATCCGCCTCAGGCTCGGCAGTAGGGATGTACGTCACAGAAGCGAACGGATCAAACGATTGCGATCTCCTACCTCAATGCCGGGGCGGGCGTGTTGGGGGGGAGACTAGTGTTGCCGTTGTAATCGGCAGATTCGAATCCGATCAACCGCCTTGGATCGTGGAAACGTCCAACAGCGGCAGCATCACCGACATCACGATGCCGGCGACGAAGACGCCCATCACCAGGATGATCACCGGTTCGAGCGCGATGACCAGTCGTTTGATCTTGCGTCCGCCTTCTTGTTCGTAAAAGCGGCCGATGTCATCGAGGACTTCCGCGACTCGCCCGGTCCGTTCACCCGTCGCCATCATCTGGGTCGCTTCGGTGGGCAGAAAGTCAGCCGTCGCCAACGCGTCGCTGGCGCTGAGCCCATCGATCAGATTGGCTTCGACGCGATCGAGAAGATCGTGCCAGGAACGGTCTTGCACGGTATCGCGTGTCAGTCGCACCGCTTGCAACATCGGGACGCCGCCGCGGACCATCGCCGCGATCGTGCGAAAGTACCTTCCGGCGATCAGGGGGCGATAAGCGTCTTTGATCATCGGCGCGTAAAGCAACAGTTTACCGATCGGGCCTTGGATCAAGGGGTGGCGACGCAGCATGAACAACGCCACGATCGCGGCGATGCCGACGGGAAACAGCACCATCCAATAGTCGCGACCGAAAGTCCCGACGTCCAACAAGAATTGGGTCGACGCCGGGACGGGCCGTCCGGTGGATTGGAACACGCGTCCGAATTGCGGCAGGACACCGAGGATCAGTGCGGTCATCACGACCGAGGCGGCGGCGATCAAGATCACCGGATAGATCATCGCGCCGACAATCGAGGCCCGCATTTCCAATTCCCCACGCATCCGTTCGCAGACGTTGCCAAGGGTTTGCGGGACATCGCCGGTCGCTTCGGCCGCGGCAAGCATCGGCGGCAGCGAGGCGGGAAAGTATTGTCCGTGTGCCGCGACGGCACTGGAAAAACGGCTGCCCCCGCTGAGCGACTGGTGAATCGCATCCAGGGATTCGCCCAGACGCGGGTCCTGGCAATGGTCCGCGACGTGGCCGACCGCTTCTGCGATCTCAACGCCGTTTTGACTCATCACGGCCAACTGGTTCAGACTCAACAGAACCGTCGACGACGAAACCGGGAACAGGAAGATGCCGCCAGATCCCGATGGGCGGGTCGGCGAGGGCAACGCCGCCGCGGGATTGGCCGCGGGATTGCCCCGGGGATTGGCAAGCGGGTTGTGTGCCGCGCTGTGTGCCGAGCTGCGAGTCGGTCCGGGGGCTTGATTGCCCGTGGATCGAGACCCGCTGTCGGCCGAACCGCGTGATGGGAAGGAGCCGGGCGCGGGAGAACCGGACAGGTCTTCCCGTTCATTCGGCACGGTTTTCAGTGGGGTGAACGCCTTCATGATTTCAATCGACCAGTGCCACGCGTCCGACTTCTTCCAAGCTGGTCACTTTGTTCTTTGCCAACTCGATCCCTTCGCTCAAGAGCGTCGGCCCGGTCCGAGAGCGACGCAGCGTTTCCAGGTCCGCACCGTCGTTGATCAGCGTGCGGACGTCGGGAGTCATCTCAAACAATTCGTAAACGCCCGAGCGGCCGCGATAGCCCGATTCGTAGCACTCGCCGCAGCCACGGCTGCGCGCAAAACCCTGCCGTGGGTCACCGACGTAATGCAGTTCTTCCAGCATCTTGGTCGACGGGTAATAGGTTTCTTTGCAGTGGGGACAAAGATTTCGCATCAAGCGTTGCGCGATCACACCGGCCAGGCTTGCGGCGATTTTGAAACTTTCGATTCCCATGTCCATCAACCGGGTGATCGCGGCGGCACTGTCATTGGTGTGCAAGGTGCTCAGGACCAGGTGTCCGGTCAGAGCCGCCTGGATCGCGGTCTCGGCGGTCTCGCGGTCACGGATTTCACCGACCATGATGACATCGGGGTCTTGTCGCAAGATGCTTCGCAGGGCTTGGGCAAATGTCATCCCGGTTTCTTTGGCGACTTGAACCTGGTTGATCAATTCCAGTTGGTACTCGACCGGATCTTCGACGGTGATCACGTTCCGTTCGATGCCTTTGATCAGTTCGATGGCCGAATAGAGCGTCGTGGTTTTTCCGCTGCCGGTCGGTCCGGTCACCAGCACCAACCCGTGCGGCCGTGACAGCATGCGGCGGACGGAGTTCAGCGAGGTGTTGGGCAGCCCAAGCGCATTGAGATCGAAGGTGACGCTATTGCGATCGAGCACCCGCATCACGACTTTCTCACCGAGCACGGTGGGCAGCGTGCTGACACGGAGGTCGACGTCGCGGCGGCTGATACGCACGTGCAGCCGCCCGTCCTGGGGTTGCCGGTGTTCGGCGATGTCCAGCTTTGCCATGACCTTGATCCGCGAGACGATCGCGGCGTGCATTTCCTTGCGCGGCTTCATGACTTCGCGGAGTGCGCCGTCGATGCGAAAGCGGATCGACGTGAATTTCTTGCCGGCTTCGATGTGGATGTCGCTGGCGCCTTGCCGAACGGCCTGGATGATCGCGTAGTTGACCAGGTTGATCACCGGGCTGCCTTCGGCCAACTGTTGCGTGCCGTGCAGGTCCAGATCGATCGTTTCGGAATCGATTTCCAGTTGTTCGACGTCCAGATCCGCGGTCACCGAATCGACGGCAAAGTCGTCTTCGTAACAGCGCGGCAACAGCCGTTCGATGCCGCTGGCCAGGGTCAACACGGGGCGGATGCGGCAACCGCTGATGTCGCTCAGCGCGTCGATCGCCGCCAGGTCCTGGGGGTCGGCCATCGCCACGGTCAGTTCATCGCGGACGCGCATCAGCGGCAACACGCGATAGCGTTCGGCTTCCTCGCGGGGGATCAGCGCGACGGCGATCGGGTCGATCAATCCCTCGCGGAGCTTGACGCCTTCGACGCCCAGTTGTTCGCCCAGCATGGGCAGCAAGCTGGCCTCGTCGACCAGCCCCAGTTCCGCCACGACCTCGCCGAGTCGTTTGAAGTGTTTCCGTTTGACGCGGCCGATCGATTCGGTGCCCTCTTGAGCGGCCAGGGCCTGCAACCGGTCTTCTTCGCTGGCCTGGTGCGCCAGCGCGGTTTCCAGTTGGTCTTCGCGGATCAACCCGGCTTCGATCAAGCGGCTTCCCAGCGGCATCACGCCGTGCGTCAGGCCGGGACGGCGTGACGGCAGCACGATCCGCGGCGGACCGAGACCGGCGGCATCGGAGGACGGTTTCGCAATCGTTTTCATCGCCATCGAATCCTCCGGTTAGGCAAAACTGCCGAGTGCGGTCGTCAGATCGGGGAACGTTTCGATGTGGGCGCCGACGCCGGTGATCCGCAACAGGTCGTCGCAAAGTTCGCCGACGCTGCACAAACGCAGGCATCCGCCACGCCGACAGCACTCGTCGCTGAGCCCGAGCAGCCATTCCAACCCGCGGCTGTCGATCAGCGGGGTGTCGCTGAAATCGACGACGATGGCGGGGACGCCGCCGGTCAGTTTGCTGGCGATCATCTCCCCGATCGGGCCGACCGTCTCGGCGCGAAGCGGGCCTTCGGAACGAACGACATAGACGCTGCCGTGTTTATCAAGTCGGGCCATGGTGGTACGCCTTTGTCTAGATGCCGCTGCGCGAATGGCCGCCGATGGGCAGACGCATCATGAACGTGGACCCGCGGCCGACTTCGCTCTCCAATTCGACTTCGCCGCCGTGCATCCGTGCGACTTCGCGGGCGAATGCCAGTCCCAAACCGTTGCCCCGCAGCTCGCTATTGGCCGCGTTGCTGCCGCGGAAGAACTTGTCAAACACCTTGTCCTGTTCTTCGACTTCGATCCCCGGCCCGTTGTCTTGGATGTCGATTCGAATCCAGTCGTCTTGGACGCCGCAGCGGACGATGATTTCACCGGCCGGTGGCGTGTACTTGACGGCGTTGCCGACCAGGTTGACCAGCGCGGCTTGCAATTTGTCGCGGTCGCCGAACACGGTGGGCAGCTTGGCCGCAAAATCGGTGACCAGTCGTTGATGTTTCTGTTCGGCCTGGGCCTTCATCTGATCGGCGGCGTATTCGACCATCGGCAACAATTCCAGCTCGTGCCGATTGGCGACCATCGAACCGGCTTCCATTTGGCCGACCGTCAACAGCTGGTCGACCAATCGGCCCAGCCGATGGGCTTCGGAGACGATGACGTTGCAAAACTCTTTTTGCTGATCGATTTCCAGTTGGTCTTCGGCCTGGAGCGCCTCGGCGTAGGCTTGCAGGTTGGTCAGCGGGGTCCGCAGTTCGTGGGTGGCGGTCAACAGGAATTGGTCGCGCGATTTGGTCGCCAGTTCTTGCTGAGTGACATCGGTCAGGATCCAAGCCATCCCTTCGCCGTCGCCGCTGCGGCCGTCCAGCCTGGAGCGGGCGATGCGAAGGTGGACGCGTTCCCCGCCCATCGTGACTTGATGGCGTTCTTGAATCATCCGCACATTGCTGAGCAAGCGTTGGCGTTTGGCGATCACCGAGTCGTCGCCCGCCCGCAATGCCAACAGATCCAGTAAGTCGCGTCCGATGTGGTTGGCGTCTTCGGCAAGACTGAACAGGCTGCAGGCCGGTGGGCTGATGAACAACAACCTGCCGTCCAAGTCCGTGATCACCCAGGCCGCCGGCAGCCCACGCATGGCGCGAGCCAGCGTGATCGCTTCTTGATCCAACGAGGCCGGTGTGCGTTCGTCGCTTGCGGTGCAGCCCGATTCGGCTTCGCGCAGCAGTTCATTCCAGGCCTCGGTGATTTTTTCTTCGCCGATGATCGGGCGGACCGTTCGCCAACGTTCCGGTTGGCCGCCGCTTTGCAGCAACTCGGTTTCGATGGTCCGCAGCGTGCGGACCGATCGCATCGACATCAGACCGCTCAACGAACAAACCGCGACGGTCGCGACCCACATGATGGACTGGAACGATCGCAGTTGCGGAAGTGAGCTGGCCGCGATGCCGCACAGCAGCGCGCACAAGGCCGTCGCGCAAAACAGAATTCCGATCCGGGTCGTGACCAGGACCCGGCCGGAGGGATTCGAATTCGGGGCCGATGCGGTGGTCTCCGACGCCGAGGGGGCGCCTTCGCCGGAGGCAACCACGGCTGTCGTTTGAGAATCAGGCATCTCCACAGCCCTGGGGCGGTTGTGAAACAGCCTGTCCCGGCGGCACGCTTTGTCCCAGCAAGGCCGGCAGCGGGCTCAAGGGCGGCAGCGTGGGAAATTCGGGCTCGGCCCGGACGCCGTCACGGCAATCCGTGCCGCCGTCTTGTTCGAGGTGACGGAGAATCACCTCGCTCAATTTTCGAGGGCTAAACGGTTTGTGCATGATGCAGGCGAGTCGAAACTCGACACGCAATTTTTCGCTATCGAGCTCCAGGCCCTTGGCGGTGCACAGAATCGCAGGCGGTCGCTGATAGTCCGCTAATGCGTCCAGACGCTGCAGCAGTTCGACGCCGCCGCAGCCGGGCATCTGAAAGTCCGTCACGATGAAATCGATGCCGCCTTGGAGCAGTCGTTGATAGCCGGATTCACCATCATTGCAGGTTTCAACGGCGAGCCCGCTCTTGGCAACCGTAAAGCTCAACACCCGTCGAAAGACGGGGTCATCTTCGATGATCAGCACGGTTGGTGTAGTGGGCATATCAGACAGTCTCGGAGGGCCGGCTCAAGTGTCGTCAGTCAGGGAAGCAAAGCGGATGGGTGCCGCGGATGGGGTGCCGTCGCGGCAACCGGGTTTACCAATCTTTGCCGATGTCGGTGCCGGCCGGATCCAGGTTCAACTTCAAGCTGCCGTTGTAGGGCTTGTACGCCCAGCCGCTCGTGCCGTCGGGCGCCGGGACCACCGGCGCGGAGGTCGTGGTGGTGTCGTAGTAAACGTCCGACAGCCCTCGAACCGGTCCGATCGTCGGTTCCGGAAACGGGCCGTTGAGCATGTCCGCCATCGCCGTTTTCAAATCGCCGCTGGCCGGGTAGCTGCCTTCTTGGGCTCGGTACATTTCGATCGCGTTGCGAAGCACGGCCAATTGCTGGCGCGTGGTATTGATTTCCGCCTGTTCGGCGGTATCGAACATCCGTGGCGCGGCGACCGCGGCGATGATGCCCAAAATCAGGATCACAATGACCATCTCAATCAGTGAAAAACCTTGACGCTTTTTGCGTGTCATATCCGTTTGCCTTTTTGGTTTGATTGCTGAAGCGTCAGCAGGATGTGGTGAACAGCGATCCGGCACTCGACTCCCGTGAGTTCGTGTTGCGTGCTCTGGCTCGCTTGGTGACGCACTGAAAACTAGGACGGGTTTGTCGGAATGATGGCGTGCGGGCGCGGATTCTGATTTTTTCGGCCACCCTACAGAGTGTCCCGCCGCTGTGCGATCGGCACCACCGTTACGATTGGTCGCCGGTGTCGGTCCTGCGACATGCGTTGACCAGCGGAGACGACGATGTTGCAGGAATCCATCGCATGCATCGCCCGGGCAACATTCGATCGGTCGCGGTCCGACGCGTGTTGGAAGGGGACGCAGCATTTTGAGCGGCGCTGGAATCCCGCTGCGAAGCGCGATTTGGCAGCTGCTGGCCGGTGCAACCACTCGCCAAAGGCCTGATCGGCGGAATCGGCGTCGTCCCGTCCGCGTCCCTTTGGCCCTCCAATTGCTACGGGGTTTCGGGCATCATGACCGATCACCACACACCACCGCCGAGACGTCCGTTGAACGAGAACCAACGCCCCCTGTGGATCATCATCTTTGCGATTCTGTTGGCCAGCATCGCGTTGCGAACCAAGGGCCAAGGGATCTCCGTCACGTCGCCGCCCCCCGCCACGTCGCCGGACCCATCGCTGTCGCCGAGCGAAGCGGACCTTTACACCGAAATGCGGATCGGCGATCGGGTGGTGCGGGTGAAACGGGCCTCCGCCGCGCAAGCGTCTGCGGGTCAACAGGGACAGGCCACGCCGGCGCGTCGGAGGCGTCCCCAGTCGGCCTTCGTCACCGCCGAGATCGCACAGTTTGATTCCGATGTGGATCCCGACGGCTGGTTGGCCAGCGTGATGCTGATCGGCAGCGATGACCAGCCGGTCGTGGTGCGGCGGGCGACGGCACGATTTGAGTTGACGCCGCGGCTGCCGACCCACGATTTCACCGGCTACGTCGACGCCAACGTCAAGCCGATCCAATGGAACGTGCCGTTGAAGTTTGCCGACGACGCGGTGGCGACCGTTCGGTTGCCGCTGCGTGACCCGATCGCGCCGCTGATCGGTTGGCCCGCGACCTCTCATCCGGCGGTCGGCCGAGCCGGCGGCTTCCACGCGTCACGGCGTGGGATCATCCGCCACACCGCGACGGCATTCCAGGACCGGACGGTGTTGACCGCCTCGCCAAGTCGACAGGGGGCACGCTCGGTGATCGGGATGGCGAGTTTCGGACAGCTGAAAATTCGGGTTTCGGTGCCCGGTGAAGGAGTCTTCGATGCGGTCACCCCGATCGCTTTGCGCCCCTCGGTCTTGGTTGACACTCGTTGGCCCTATCAGTAACTTGACACTTCTCAGCACTGGTTCACGCAACTGCCCGGTCCTGCCGAAAGGTCCGGGTTTATTTTTTGCCGTACGATCAGTGCTCGATTGCTCGCTTAAGCCCTGAACCAAGCCCGATTCCGCCCAACCAGCGCATGCCGCGACGCTCGCTATGAACCCACAAGACATTCTGCGATATGTCGATTCGCTCCATCGCGAAAAAAATATTGACACCGAACTCGTGTTCTCGGCGATCGAGGCGGCTTTGCAGACGGCTGCAAAACGACAATATGGTGAAGACGCTGACATCATGGTTCAGCTGAATCGTGAAAACGGACGGATCGCGGCAACCCTCGATGGCGAACAACTCGGTGACGATCAAATCGGTCGCATCGGTGCCCAGACCGCCAAGCAAGTGATCATCCAAAAGGTCCGCGAGGCCGAACGCGATTCGCTGATGGCAGAGTATCGCGAACAGATCGGCGACACCGTCGCCGGAATCATCGGCCGTGCCGACGGTGGTGTCGCGACCGTCAATCTGGGCAACGTGGAAGCGATTCTGCCACGCAGCGAACAGATCCCCGGCGAAACCCTGCACGCCGGCGAGCGTGTGCGGGCGGTCGTGTTTGAGGTCAAAGCGACCGGCAACCGCGTCCGGGTCGTGCTCAGCCGGACCCGGCCGCAGTTGGTTCAGCGATTGTTCGAACAAGAAATCCCCGAGCTGAGCGAGGGGGTGATTGCGATCAACTCGATCAGCCGAGAGCCGGGGTACCGCAGCAAGGTCGCCGTCAGCAGCGAAGACAGCCAAGTCGATCCGATCGCGGTCTGCGTGGGCTATCGCGGCAGCCGGATCAAGGCCGTCCGCGAAGAGTTGGCCGGAGAGCACATCGATGTCGTCCGCTACAGCGAAGACCCCGAGGTGCTGATCCCCAATGCCTTGCAGCCGGCCGAAGTCGAACAGGTCTTGTTGTGTGACATGATCGGCCGCGCCATTGTGTTGGTCCAGGAAGATCAGTTGTCGCTCGCCATCGGGCGGCGCGGCCAAAATGTTCGCCTGGCCAGCAAACTTTGCGGCTGGGACATCGAAATCATGACCGGCGGTGAGCTGGAAGAGCAAATCGAACGCGCCGTCGAGGCCTTTAGCCAGCTCGAAGGCATGACCCCCGAGATCTCTCAGGTGTTGGTCGAGCAGGGTTATTTGTCCTATGATGATTTGTCCGTCATCGAGCCCGACGCTTTCATGGAAATGAGCGGGCTGACCGAGGAGCAGGTCGACTTGATCGTCAACACTGCCGAGGAGAAAGCTGAGGAAGCCGAGGAGGCGGCGGCGCAAGAGCGTCAGGCTCGTCGCGAGCGAGAACGATTGCACAAGGAAGCCGAAGCGGCCGGTGTCGTCGAACCCGAAGCTCCCGCCAAACCTGAACCTGAAGCAGTAGCCGAACCCGAAGCAGCAGCCGAACCTGAAGCAGCAGCCGAACCTGAAGCAGCAGCCGAACCTGAAGCAGCAGCCGAACCTGAAGCAGCAGCCCAGCCCGAAGTAGCGGCCCAGCCCGAGCCGAGCGAGGCCGAGGCGGCCGACGGCGGGGGGGGCGGTGAATCCAAGCCCGTCGCGGAGGCGGAGGAATCGCCCGCAGAGGGGGGCGTCGCCCCGGAGCCTTCCGAAGCGTCGGAGGTGAAGTCGCCGCAGGAAGGCTAGTGCTTTGTCAGCTTTAAATTTTCGAGCCTGCGTTTGTCGAGCGGAAAAGGGGTCAGGCACCAAAAACCAAATGGCCCGCAGGGTGCTTCGCATTTTTGGTACCTGACCCCTTTTCCGCGGTACCCTAAGAATAAAAGTTGACGAAGCACTAGGGTTTTGCCAAGTCGAACGAGTCAGCGAATGCGGCTGCGATCGGGCCGAGTGGCCCGCCGCGGGTGTGCTCGGCTGACACGAAACACCGCTCGGAGGAGGCAGGCGAGCGGCGGCCGGGGGAAAAAGTCGAGTGAAATCTACTCTTGCCCCCAGGTCAGACCTCTGCGAAGACGTGTTTTTTCGCTATCCTTTGCTTCCAACGCGGGTCGCAGCGATTCGATCACTGTGGCTCGACCATTAACTGAAAGACGAAAACCATCCCGGTCTGCCCCGTTTCATCCTCTCGCGGTCTAACCTTTCACCGCGTCTGATGGAGTTTTGGTACGGCTGCACGTTCGACGCCTGGCGTCTCCTGCGTGTGCTGATACCCGGCCGATGGAGGAGCTTTTTATGTGACCTTTGCAGAAAAATATTTGGAACGCCGCCATGAGAAAAGCAGGCAATGCACGAGAGGCATGGCAGGTTCCGCCCAATTTGACAGGATTTGGACCCAGTGGCACGCATTTACGCGCTCGCAAAAGAACTTAATCTCGATAGTAAAGATCTGGTTGATCTCGTTAAGAAAGTTGGAATCACCGGAAAAGGCTCGGCGCTTGCCAGTCTAACCGATGACGAGGCCCAACGTGTGCGCGATCATCTAAGTGGTGGTGCAGAGACGGCGAAAGCACCCGCACCGGCTTCAACCGCGACGGCAGTGAAAGAAAGCAAGCCCGTCGCCGTCCGCGAGGCCGTGCGCCCGGAACGGAAGCCCGTGAATCTCTCGACCGGTCCCAAGGCTGGCGGCGGCACGGCGAAGGCTCCGTCGGAATCCAAGCCCGCCCCCAAGACAGAACCCAAAGTCCGCGCCCCCGCTCCGCTGCCGCCCGTTGAAGAGCCGAAGGCTCCGGCCCGCGAAGAATCGCCGGCCCAAACGCCCGATGTGCGGTTGCCATCGAGCAGTCGACGAAGCGGTGGGCTGTCGGGACGCATCGCCCGCGGCAAAGAACCTGGCTCGCCCAGTTCGCCTAAGTCGCCAGCGGCTCCGTCCCAGCCCGCAGCCAAACCCAAGCCCGCTGCCGCCGAGAAACCGGCGGCGCGTCAGCCCGAGCCGCCGGCGCGGAAACCGGAATCAACGCCGCCCGCCAAACCCGCGGCGCCGGCGCGGCCTGCGCCCCCGGTGCGGACCCCCTTGCCCGAGCGACCTGCCGGTCCGCTGGCGGTTCGTGGAAATACCGGTGCCGGACGTGTCCGTTCGTTGGATAAACGCGCCAGTGCCGGTGGCGAAGGCAAAAAAGGCGAATCAAAGCCCAAACGCCGCGAGCCGCGGATCGCCGTCAATCTGGCGTCGCTGCCCGATGCACCCCCAGAGGTTCCGGCAAAGGCCAAGGGGGAACAGAAAGCGCAGAAGCCGGAAATCAAGCTCAGCCCCGATCTGATTGCCGGTCACAAACAAGGGATGAAGGCGCCGCTGGAAAAGCTGGCCGCGGAGTCCGACGAATCAAAACGTCCCGCCGGAAAACGCGGTGGCCTGTCAGGGTTCACCGAGAAAGGCAAACGGGGCGTCGAAGAAGAAGAGAAGCCCCGCAAGAAGGGCCTTTCCGGCATGGCGGGCGTTCGCCAGGACCGCAGCGGCAAACGCCGGCGATCCGGAGATTTCTCGCGATCCTACGGACGCGACGACGGCCGCCAACGACGGACGTTGCAGCACAAAGGCACCAACACCGCCGCACCGCGGAAGGAGCCGGTTCAGATCGAACTGCCGTGTACCGTTCGCAGTTTCTCCGAAGCAGCCAGTATCGGTGTGGCTCAAGTGCTCAAGGCGATGATGGGCATGGGTATCATGGCCAATATCAACGCCGAGTTGGAATTTGAGACCGCCGAATTGATCGCGGCAGAACTGGATCTGGAGCTTCAGCTGAAAGAATCCGAGACGCTCGAAGACGAGTTGATCACGGAGATCGAAGAACTGGCCGACGATCCGGACACGCTCGTGACGCGGCCGCCGATCGTGACCTTCCTGGGACACGTCGACCACGGAAAAACCAGTCTGTTGGACTACCTGATCGGGATCAACGTGGTCAGCGGCGAAGCCGGCGGGATCACCCAGCACATCCGTGCTTATGAAATCGAAAAAGACGGCCGCAGCGTCACGTTCGTTGATACGCCGGGGCACGAAGCGTTCACCGAAATGCGGGCCCGTGGTGCCAACGTGACCGACATCGCCGTACTGGTGGTGGCGGCCGACGACGGGATCATGCCCCAGACCGAAGAAGCGATCAGCCACGCCAAAGCGGCGGAGGTGCCGATCGTCGTCGCGCTCAACAAGATCGACCTGGAAGGCGTCGACGCCAACCGCGTCATGACCCAGTTGACCGAACATCAATTGACGCCCAGCGAGTGGGGCGGCGACGTGGAAGTCGTGCCGACCAGTGCGATCACCGGTGCCGGCATGGACGATTTGCTCGAAACGCTGCTGACGATCGCCGAGTTAAACGAATACTCGGCCAACCCCGACCGCAATGCGTTGGGCGTCTGCCTGGAATCCGAACAACAGGGCGATCGCGGTGTGGTCGCCAAGTTGGTCGTGCAAAACGGAACGCTGCGAGTCGGCGATATCGTGGTGTGCGGACCCACGTACGGTCGCGTACGTGCGATGAGCAATCCGCTGACCGGCGAACCGATCACCGAAGCCGGACCGAGCACACCGGTCAGTGTGATGGGACTGGAAGAGCCGCCAGGTGCGGGCGACCGGTTCCACGTGCTCGAGGACATCACCGACGCTCGTGAAATCGCGGCCTCGCGGGCCGATGCGACCAGCCGTCAATCGCTTTCGGGCAACACGACCGCGGTCTCGTTCGAGAATTTCCAAGAGATGCTGCAAGGCGGTCGCTTGGGAGTCAGCGACGAGAAGGTCAAATTGAATGTCATCATTCGTGCCGACGTGAAGGGCTCGCTGGAAGCGATCGACAAAGAGCTCGGCAAATTCGATCATCCCGAAGTCGAAATCAAAGTGCTGCAACGCAGCGTCGGCGGGATCACCCTGGCCGATGTGACGTTGGCCAGTGCGTCCGAGGCGGTGATTCTGGGATTCAACGTGATCCCCGACGAACAAGCGCGTTCGTTGGCCGATGAACGCGGAGTTCAGATTCGACGTTACGACGTGATCTACAAGTTGACCGATGACATCCGGGCGATGATCGAAGGCCGGTTGAAACCGGAAGAACGCGTCGTCGAACTCGGACGGGCACTCGTCAAGCAAGTCTTTTCGATCAGCCGCGTCGGGACGATCGCCGGTTGCTATGTCGCGCAAGGATCCATCCAACGCGGGTGTCGAATCCGCGTCAATCGCGACGGGCGAACGATCGGCGATTATGGCTTGGATTCGCTGCGGCGTATCAAAGAAGACGTCAAAGAAGTGCCTCGTGGAATGGAGTGCGGGATTCGTTTACAAGGCTTCAACGACGTCAAACAGGATGACGTGTTGGAAGCGTACCGAATCGAAGAAGTGGCCCGAACGTTGGATTGATCGAATTCCCCCTCGACCCGGGTGGCGGATATCGCCGCCCGCGGAGTCGATCGACCATTCCAGCTACCGTTTCTATCGTTTTTTCCCCGCTCAGGCTCATCGTGACCAGTCGTCGAATGTTGAAAGCCGCCGAAGCGATCCGTGAGGTCGTCGCGTCGGCTATCTTGACCGAAATTAGAGATCCACGCGTCAAAGACGTGACCGTGATCGGGGTCGAAGTGACTCCCGATATGCGCGAAGCCACGGTTTCGATCAGCGTGATGGGAGACGAATCGCAGAAGCAACTCTCGTTGCGCGGGTTGCAAAACTCGGCCGGTTTTCTGCAATCGAAGATCGCCAACCGGATCGACACACGCTACACGCCCCGCTTGCAGTTTGAACTCAACCGGGGCATGGAAAACGCCGTGGTGGTCGGCGAGTTGCTGGGCAAGATTCGCCGCGAACAACAGGGGGATCTACCGGCAGCGATTGAGGAACCCGACGGTGAGGTGACGCCGGCCGACGGTGATCCCCCCGCTGCCGATAGCGCTGCCGATAACGCTGCGGACAGCGGTGTCACAGAATCTTCGTGATTCTCGCCGCTTGCACCTACCAAGACCATCCACTCCGATAAGACTGCGACGCAGCGATTGAAACGTACGCCGCAACTTCCGCCAACACAATTTCCCTAACCACAATAACGATGGCTGCAAGCAACCGAGCCAAGCTGATCACCAAGCTGCACACCGAGCTAAAAAAGAAGTACACGCTTCCACCATCTCAACCCTCTCGTCCCCTGCTCGAACACCTCTTGTACGCCTGTTTGCTCCAGGATGCACCCTATGACCTGGCCGATGAAGGGCTGGCCAAGTGCGAGCAGGAGTTCTTTGATTGGAACGAAGTCCGCGTGACCACGGTCACGGAATTGACGCAGGTGCTGGCGGGAATGCCCGACCCGGCCAAGACCGCGCGGCGGTTGAAAGAGATCCTGCAAGCCGTGTTCGAGGAGTTCTACGCCTTCGATCTCGATCACCTCAAGAAAGAAAACTTGGGCAAGGCGGTTGCACGATTCGAATCGATGCCGGTGATGACACCCTTTGTGCTCAGCTACACCATCCAACATGGTTTGGGAGGTCACTCCATTCCGGTCGATTACGCCGGGATGGTGATCATGCTGGCCACCGGAATCGCATCGCAGAACGAAGCGGCGGAAGGGAAAATCCCGGGTCTGGAACGGGCGATTCCCAAGAACAAGGCGCTCGAATTCTCCGCGCTGCTGCATCAAGCCGGCGTCGATCTGTTGATGGACCACAGCGACAAGAAAGCCCGCGGCTTGATCGATGCCGTCGCCAAAGGGTCCTCGGAACGATACGACGAGTGGGAAGCGAGCAAGAAGGCCGCAATCCGTCGGGTCAAAAAACGACGACGCGACGAAAAGGCTGCAGAACTCGAAGCCGAAGCCGAGTCCGCCAAACAGGGCAAGGGCGGAAAGCCGACGAAGAAGGGTGCGGCGAAGACCGAATCGGCCAAGTCCAAGACGCCGAAGTCGGAAGTGAAGGCGGCAACCGCGGACGCCGGCGAGGGGAAAGCCAAGTCTGCGACCGCGAAGAGAACGAGCGGGGAAAAAAAAAGCGCCGACAAATCAGCTGAAACAAAAGAAGCCGGCAAAAAAAAGGTGACGGCAAAAAAGGCCGACGCCAAAGAGGCCGACGACGCGACCACCAAGAAGTCATCCAAAAAGGCCGCCAGTTCCTCCAAGTCGGCGGCCACCAAGGCGACGCCGACCAAAAAATCCACCAACCGAAAACTGTCAAAACGAAAACCACGTTAGACGTTTCGATTCCTCTCTTCAATCTTTGATTCCGAGCACGGTCATGGCAGGTCACTCGAAATGGGCGAACATTCAGCACCGAAAAGGTCGCGTGGATGCCGCCCGCGGAAAACTTTGGAGCAGGTTGAGCAAGGCGATCATCATGGCCGCTCAGAGCGGTGGGGGTGATCCGGCCGCAAACTTCAAATTGCGCAAGGCAATCGACGATGCCAAAGCCGTCAGCATGCCCAAGGATAACATCACCCGGGCGATCAAACGCGGTACCGGTGAGTTGGGCGGCGATCGAGTCGAAGAAGTCGTCTACGAAGGCTATGGCCCCGGCGGCGTTGCGATCATGTGCGAAAGCCTGACCGATAACCGCAATCGCACCGCCCCCGAACTGCGCTCGATCTTTTCCAAACTCGGTGGCGAACTCGGCAAGACCGGTTGCGTGTCGTACCTCTTCGATCGAAAGGGGCTGTTCGTGTTCGACGCCGAATCGATCGACGAAGAACGCGTCACCGAAATCGCCCTCGAACACGGCGGCGAAGACGTCGAAGCGACCGACGACGGAAAACTGCAAGTGACCTGTGCCCCCGACGCCTTCGATGCGCTCGCGGACGCCTTCGAAGCGGCCGAATTGGCGACCGAAGTCAAACAGGTCACCCTGATCCCGCAAACCACCGTCGATGTCGACCCCGGAACCGGACAGAAAACGATGCGGTTGCTCGAGCAGTTGGACGACCATGATGACATCCAAAACGTCAGCACCAATCTGAACATCACCGACGAGATGATGGGCGGCGAATAGCCGCCGTCGGTGGAACAGATGAGTAGGGCATGCTGTGCATGCCGGGCGTCACGCACCGTTCATCCGCCAGATACGATCGCGGCCGCATATCGACAGATTGCAGTTTGACGTCGGAATCGCCAGTGTCCAGTGCCCGATTTGAATGAGCCCACCGATGGCAGAGCGTACCCACGGATGAAAAGCAGCCAGGGATCCGTGGGTAGGTTTTAGCGGCAGGGCGCAAGCCCTCCGGTTCCAGCCGAGTCAATGTGAGCCGCTGGCCGTAAGGCCTCGGGCAGCGACACAGTGCCCGGCCGCTTACGCGTCACGGCTCACTCAACCCCTCGTTCCCAGGCGGAGCCTGGGAACGAGTCGTGAGGCTCGCGAAAGTCTTGACGACTTCCGCTACGATCAACTCCGCCACGTAAAAAAGGCCCACGCTTCCGCGTGGGCCTTTCGTCGTTTGGTGATTCGATTCGCTGCCGATCAGCTGCAACCCATGCTCGCACCGCAGTTGTGACAGAGGTAGCAGTTCCCGTTCCGCACCGTGATGCTGCCGCAGTTGTCGCAGCTCGGGGCGTCGATTTGGAACCTGGCAAACTGGTCTTGTCGGTTTCCTTCTTTGTGACCGTTGCCGTTGCCTCCGTTCAGGCTGGCCAGGATACCGGCTCGTTCGGACGCCATGATCGACGAATCCGCCGCGGCGACTTCGGGACCGTTGCCGCTGTTGATCGGATCGCTGGTCACGGTCGGCAACGGGTCGGCGGTGATGCTGGAATCCTTGCTCATGAAGGTCAGTCCCAACCACCGCGCGATGTAATCCACGACGCTTTTGGCGATGCGGATGTCTTTGTTGCTCGTGTGGCCCATCGGTTCGAACCGGGTGTGGCTGAACTTGTTGACCAGCACTTCCAGCGGCACTCCGTATTGCAGCGCGATGGAGAGCGCGGTGCCGAAGCTGTCCATGATGCCGCCGACGGTTGAACCCTCTTTGGCCATCGTGATAAAGACTTCGCCCGGTCGTCCGTCGGGATATTGACCGACGCAAAGATAACCTTCGTGTCCGGCGATGGTGAACTTGTGCGTCACGCTGCTGCGGGTGTCGGGCAAGCGTTCGCGGCGTGGCTTGTAGACAATCTTTTCGACCGTTTTGGTGATCACTTGCTTGCCGTTGGCCTCTTCGCCTTCGTCGGAAGACGTGTTCAGCGGTTGGGACTGTTTGCTGCCGTCGCGATAGATGGCGATGGCTTTGAGCCCCAGTTCCCAACCCCAGTAGTAGGCATCGGCGATATCCGAAGGCGTCACATCCTGGGGCATATTGACGGTCTTGCTGATCGCTCCGGAGAGGAACGGTTGGGCGGCGGCCATCATCGTGATATGGGCTCGCCAGGAGATGCTTCGCACCCCATTGGCCGGGGTGAAGGCACAGTCAAACACCGGCAGGTGCTCGGTCTTCAGTTCCGGTGCACCTTCGATGGTATCGTTGACATCGACGAACGCCAGGATGGCTTCGATTTGATCGGGGGTGTAACCGAGTTTCTGCAGCGCCGGTGCGACGGTCTGGTTGACGATCTTCAGCATGCCGCCGCCGGCAAGCTGCTTGTATTTGACCAGTGCGATATCCGGCTCGATGCCCGTCGTGTCGCAATCCATCATGAAGCTGATCGTTCCGGTCGGGGCCAGCACGGTCGCTTGGGCGTTTCGGAAACCATAGCGTTCGCCGATCTCCAGGACATCGTCCCACAGCTTTTGGGCGGCTTGCTTCAGGTCCGCCGGGCCTTCGTCGTTGATCTTGTCGGCGGCCTCGCGGTGCATTCGCATCACGCCGAGCATCGGTTTTTCGTTTTCGCTGTAGCCGTCAAACGGCCCGACGACGCCCGCCAGTTCGGCGCTGGTGCGGTTGGCTTCGCCGTGCATCAACGCCGTCAGCGATCCGCACAGCCCGCGTGCCGCATCGGAGTCATACGCCATGCCACGCGACATGACCAGCGAGCCCAGGTTGCTGTATCCCAGCCCCAGCGGGCGGAATTTGTGGCTGTTCCGAGCGATCGGCTCGGTCGGGTAGCTGGCGTGATCGACCAGGATTTCCTGGGCGATGAAGAACAATCGTGCCGCGGCGCGGAAGCGTGCGACGTCGAACGATCCGTCGTTGCCGGCGAACTTCATCAGATTGATCGACGCCAGGTTGCACGCCGTGTTGTCCAGGAACATGTATTCCGAGCACGGGTTGGATGCGTTGATCGCGCCGCTGTTGGGGCAGGTGTGCCAGTTGTTGATCGTCGTGTCGTACTGAACGCCGGGGTCGCCGCAGTGCCAGGCACACTCGGACATCTTGTTGAGCAGTTCTTTTGCGTCATAGGACGGTGCATCGCCGGATGTCTTGTCCGAGACCCAATGCGTTTGCCAACGTTTGCCGTCGCGAACCGAGTGCATGTAATCGTCGGTCAAGCGAACCGACAAGTTGGCGTTCTGGAAGCAAACGCTGCTGTAGGCTTCGCCGTTGAAGTTCGAATCGTAGCCCTCGCGGATCAAGGCGTGCGCCTTCTTCTCTTCCGACCACTTGCTTTCGATGAATTCCAGGATGTCCGGGTGCCAGACTTTCAAGGATTGCATCTTCGCGGCGCGGCGCGTCTTGCCGCCGCTCTTGACCACGCCGGCGATCGAGTCATACACACGCATGAAGGACAGCGGGCCCGACGGAGTGCCGCCGCCGGAGAGTTTTTCACGCGACGATCGAATCGTCGACAAGTCGGTTCCCGTTCCCGAGCCGAACTTGAACAACATCGCCTCGGCACAAGCCAGACGCATGATGTCTTCCATGTTGTCTTCGACAGCCTGGATGAAGCATGCACTGCCCTGCGGGAACTCGTAGGGATTCTCGGGTTGGAACGTTTCGTTGGCCGTGCGGTCCCAGGCCCAGTTGCACTTGGCACCGGTCACGCCGTATTGCTGATGCAGCCCGACGTTGAACCAGACCGGGCTGTTGAAGGCACCGTGCTGGTGCAGGCACAACCAAGTCAGGTCGCGATAGAAATTCTCGCCATCGGCGGGTGAGTCGAAGTAGCCATCGGCCAAACCCCAGTCCGCGATCGTCCGTGTCACCCGGTGCACCAGTTGACGCACCGAACGCTCTCGCTCCTCCATCTTCTTGGGGTCGCCGTAAAAATACTTGCTGACGACCACGTTGGTCGCCAATTGGCTCCATTTGGCGGGAACCTCGCAGTTGTGCTGCTCAAACAGCGCCTTGCCATTTTCGTCCTTGATCGCGGCCGAACGCAGTTCCCACTGCGTCGTCGCAAAGGGGGTCTTGCCGTCGGCGGGGCAGAAAACCGGCTCGACCTTCAGCCCGGATCGGCCGCCTCGCAGCGTCGTGCCAAAAACGTTCGACGCATACTCCAAACCGTGTTGCTCGTTGACCTTTTCGAAGTCAGGGTCACCACCGGCCGAAGACTGAGATTGAGTGGGGAGAACAGTTGCCATCGTTGAAACAAACTCCGTGAATCGTCCGTGGGACCAACTCCATTCGAGTATCCTTCAGTAGGTCGTCCGACGCGAATGGTCTTTGCCCCGCATCGTGCGCCGCCTCGTCGGCATGAACACCTCCCCGACAAACTCTGTCGGGGGGATTCATCGCACTGATTGAATGGTTTTGGTCGTCCGTGAAAAAGGGAAATAAGAACACACCAATCACGCCAGCCCACATGAGGATGCCGAGACAACGGCAAAGAAGTCCTCCTGGGATCCTTCCCGACCGTGCTAGTTTTCCTAAAGGGCCACTCGCGTCAAATCCAGCAATATCAGTAATGATGTCACTACCGGTAGTGGAATTTGGCGCGGTCGGCACTAAATATGGGCGACGGGGAGAATCTTAGAGATTGCTTTTGGGGTGTCAATGAAATTCCAGGACGATTTGCAACCCTTTGCCTGCAAATAGGTTACGTGGATCTGCACGCCGTCCGCTGCGGCCCTCGCGCGACCCGCGTGTCGACGTAAGCCTAGGTGACATGAAGGGTTAGTGAAGATTCCGTGGCTGAGTGGGAACTTGGTGGAAAACATGTGCGTGACAAAAACTTTTCTGGCTGGACTCGTCTCAGCAGGGGGGATGGGTCAAATGGGTAGTAGGGGGAAGGTTTGACGGGCGCACAGGCGATCCGATCCGCAAAATTTAGGGCTCCCCAACACGCGGGATCAGGGCGTAAGGTAGCCACGAGCGACAAAACACCGTCTGCGGAAAACAAGTGGGATAGGCTTCCAGCCTGTCGATGCTGAAATGACAGGCTGGAAGCCTATCCCACTTCAAAAGATCCGACACACACACTGCTATGGAAACGCTGATGAGTTCGCAGAGTGATCAATCGTCACCCCCAACCAACGGACAGCCTGCCCCCAACCTCGCTCTGATCCGAACCGACCTGGCCAACGAACGCACGCTCTTGGCCTACGGTCGCAGCGGGTTGATGCTGGTCGCGACCGGAGTTTCGCTGGTGAAATTCTTGGACGTCTCGTTCGATTTTGTGCTGATGGGCTGGGGGCTGATTGCGTCGGGGGCGATTGTCGGATCGATCGGCACCTACCGGTTTACTTCGTTGAAACAGCGATTGAACGCTGTGCGGGAGGGCTAGTTACCATGCCAGGCCGGTGGTTCAGCCATGTCCGATGATCCCTGGGATGCTTGCACGCGGGTCATTGCCAGACTCGAAACGCGATTGAAGTCGGCGCCAGATCGAGCGTTGTTCCTGCGGACGGCTCGCGAATTGGTGGATCATCTGCCGGCGGTTTCGGCGGTCGAGATGAGTTGTCCCGATGATCCGCTGGATCAGCCGCTCTGCGCGGTCGGTGATCGACCTTCACGGGCTGCGGATCTGCGATGGGATGCACCGGTGACGGAAACCTCCGCACTGTCGATTCAACTTTGGTTGCGCGCCGATTCGGAGTCGGACGCGACCACGCGGGGGGCGATCGACGAAGCGTTGCCGGCGATGGGCGGGTTGCTGGTCGGTGCGATCGCACGCATCCGTCTGGACGAAGCGGAACACGAACTCGAAGCCGTTTCCCAATTGAGCGCTCGGCTGTTTGCCGATGACCAATCGGAGGCGCGTTGGCATCGCATCGCGGTCGAACTGGGATCGTCGATGCGGGTCGATCGATTGAGTTTGCTGGTGCGTCGCGGTCAACGTTTTCAACTGGTCGGATCCTCGGTTCAAGCCCGGTTCGACCCCCGCGCCGATCAAGTCCGTCAGACCCAGGCGGTCGCAACATCGATCGACCAACAGTTCGGTACCGCGGAACACGCCACCGTCACGCTGCGAGGGGAAGACGGCGACGCGATTGCGACGTTTCTGCAAACCGGTCACTCGGATGAATTGCTGGCCACACGACTGGGGGCGGGCCAGGTGTTGGTGATCGGAGAAGTGTTTGATGCCGACGATCGACCTGCGGCCGATGTCACAACGGTTCGACGCCAGTTGTTCGAGGCTGCGATCGGAGAGGTGTTGCGCTCGCACCACCAAGGCTACTTCCAGCGCGGACGCGATTGGCTCTCTCGGCGTTCCAACCGCTGGCGGATTGCGGCGGCGGCGGGTCTGCTGGCATTCCTCTGCTTGTACCCGATGACCATTCGTGTTGCCGCCGACGGTCGCATCGTTCCACGAACCCAATACACGGTACATGCGCCGGTGACCGGACAAATCCAGCGGATGGCATGTGAGTCGGGAATGCAGGTGAGCGTCGGTCAGGTGCTTTGCGAATTCTCCAGTCACGACCTGGACTTGCAAACCACTCGTTTGCGCGGCGAATGGGTCGCGGTGCAGGAACAGTTGCAAATTGCGGCGACGCGGCGCGGTGACGATTCCTCCAAAGACGTGGCCTCCGATCGCCGCGTCCTAGAAGCTCGACTGCAGGGGTTGGAGAAACAACTCTCGCTGCTGCAGCAACGTCAGGCGGACCTCGTGGTGCACAGCCCGATCGCCGGAACCGTTACCTTGGTGACGCCGGATGACGTCGGACAACTGCAAACGCCACGCCCGGTGCACGTGGGGGATTCGGTGATTCGCGTGATCAATCAACGGGACGGGTATCGGGTGGAATTGGACGTGCCGGACCAGGAGATCGGGTACGTGTTGGCGGCCGCCGCACGGCAAGCCGACGATCCTGTCGCGTGTCGCTTTCGAATCCGTTCTGAACCGCAGCGTCAACGACACGGCACCTTGCATGGCTTGGATCAAGTGGCGTCGCTGGATCGTTTCGGACGGTTGGTCGTCACCGCGTCGATCCGGCCTGACGAACAGGACGCAACGTTTGCAGCCGACGCGGGTGTCGTCGGCTGGATCGATTGCAATCGGTCGGCGGCGGGGTTCGTGCTCTGCCGCAAGGTCATCGAACAACTCAGATTGTGGGGATGGTTGTGAATCGACATCGAAATTGCCGCGCGGTGATCATCCTGCTTGTCATGCTGCTTGTTCACGCATGGTTGATGTTGCCATTGCCGTCGGCTGGGGCGGACGATCCACAGGTGGTCGGCCCGTTGGTGATCAAGTTGATCGATCAAGTCGAAGTCCCGGCGCTCGAGCCCGGGCCGATCCAGAGTCTGGACGTCCGGCTGGGTGACACGGTCAAAGCGGGCCAAGTGATCGCTCAGATCGACGACCGCATCAGCGCCGCGCAGCGAGAACTGGCGGCGACGGCATTGGCGATCAGTCGGCAACGATCCAGCCAATACCGCGACGACAAGATTGCCGAAACGGAGTCTGACGAGAAGGAAGCCGTTTTGCAGCAACAACGATTGTTGGCCAAGATCGCCTCCGAAAAATCGCTCAGCGAGGTTCGCGTGTCGGCCGCCGAAAAAGCGGAAGCGGTGGCCAAGAACGAATGGTCGCGCGCGATCGGTGCGCGCGAACAGTTTGCCGACAGCGTCTCCGATTCGGAACTGGAAAACCTAAGACTGAAGTACGATCGTTCACGGTTGGAACGCGTTGAAGCCGAGTTTCAGCGGCGGATGGATCAGCTTTCGGCCGAGGGGGAAGCCCAGGGGGTGAAGATCGCCGAACTGGCGGCCCAACGGGCAGAACTTCGACGATCCGTTGCGGTCGCCGACGCAGAGTCGTTGCGTTTGGATATCGAGTCCAAACAGAAAACGCTTCAGATTCAGGAGTTGACCGTGGCCCGGCACCAGGTCGCGTCACCGATCGATGGTGTGGTCGTCGAACTCTTCAAACGCCGTGGCGAGTGGGTTCGCCCCGGTGACTCGGTGGTCCGTGTGATCAACCTGGACGAACTGCATGCGGAAGGTTTTTTCAGCGGGCGCGTCAGACCCACACGCGGGCAACAGGTTCGCCTGTCTTCCGCGGACCGCGAGGTCGACGGGACGATCGATTTCGTCAGCTCCGAGCGAGATTCGGTCAGCGGTGAATTTCGATTTCTGGTTCGACTCCGCGGCGGCGTTTTTTTCCCGGGCGATCGCGTGGAGATTGATTGGTGAATCCAGCGGCGTTGGCAAACGGGAATGATCGCGATGTCTGGCGACTTCGCGTGGATCTGCACTTCCGTTGGGTTGACGGAGTCGGGGCCGCGGAAGGCTATTGGGTCGTCAGCGATCCCTTGGCCGGTGAGTGGTTTTGCCTGACGGAAATCGAAAAACGGTTGCTGGACCTCGCCGATGGCGGTCACTCGATCCGACAGCTTTGCCAGATTGCCGCCGCAACGATCAAGCCGTTGGAATCCAGTGTCGATGCGTTGGTCTCCTTCTACGCACAAGCTCGTCGCAAAGGTTTACTGGTCACGGTCGGCAGCGGAGGTCCCATCGATCGGGCAGTGCAGGAGCAATCGATTGGCCAAGGCACCACGTCCCCATTTTCCAATCGGTTGGGCGGATGGCTGGGCAAAATCGTCGCGTTCCGATTGCCGGGGCTGAACCCGAACGCTTGGTTCCCGGTTCCCGAGACAGCGAATCGATGGACAGGCTCGAAAGCGATAGGGATCGGCTTGGTTTGTCTGGGGGCGATTTCAATCGCGTTGGTGGTTGCCAAGTTTGACGTGTTGACGAGTGAACTTTCAAACGCCTTTGCCCGCCGTGATCCGCTTTGGTTCGTCTTGTTGCTGGTCACGATTGCGGTGGCCAAATCGATTCACGAATTGGCGCATGTGGTGGCCTGTCGATGGGTCGGCGCGGAGTGCCGTGAGCTGGGGGTGATGTTGTTGTTCGGAGCGCCCTGTTTGTACTGTGATGTTTCCGATTTGTGGCGCGTGCCTCGTCGCAGCCAGCGTGTGTTGGTTTCCGCCGCAGGCATGTTGGCCGAATTGTGTCTTGCCGGACTGGCAACCATGATCTGGGCGGTGACTCATGCGTCGATCGTTCACGATTTGGCGTTGGTGGTGATGGTCGTTTGTTGCGTCTCGACGGTAATGATCAATGGGAACCCCTTGTTGCGCTACGACGGCTACTTCATTTTGGCCGATTGGATCGGCGTTCCGAACCTTTCCCAGCGAGCCGGTCAAGCGATGCGCAACGTCATCCGGAAAGGGGTCTGGGGCGGAGCGGCCGACGTCGATGCCGTGCCGCAGATCGGGCGTGCCGTGCCGACCGGGGCGTTGGTGTTCTATGCAGCCGCCAGCGCACTGTATCGCGTGTTCGTCGTCGGAATTCTAACGCTATTGATTTACCACGGATCCGTCGATCTGGGGTTGGGTTGGTTGGGGGCCGCGTTTGCCGTGGCGCTGCTGGGGTCGATGGTCTTGCGGGCCATCACGTCGGTGCTGCGGTCTCCCGATACGAGGCCGGTGCCGGACCGCGTTTCCAACCAGCAGGCTTCATCCGCGTTTCCAAGGCGATGGTGGAATCATCGCCGAGCAACCATCGTGGTCACCGCCGTGGTTGTGCTGCTTGGGATCGGTTTGGTGATTCCGTTTTCCCGGCGAGTCGTCGTGCCCGTGTTGGTCGTCGCCGCGGAGCAGCAGGAACTGCATGCGATCGAATCGGGACGCATCATCGAACTGGCCGAGTCTGGGGCGATCGTCGAAACCGGGCAAGTCCTGATCCGACTGCGAAATGATGAACTCGACGACCAACTGGCCCAGGCCGATGCGGAACTCGCCGTGGCCACGGCGCTCGTCGCCGCATGGCAGTCGCGCAAGGGCACCGCAGCCGAAAACTCCGCGGCGTTGGCCGTTGCGATCAAACGCAGCGAGGCGGCGGAGAAGCATCGTCGGTTGGTCGCCGACCGCAAGGAACGATTGACATTGGTCGCCCGTTCCCCCGGCCGTTTCACGCATTCGATTCCGCGCCCGGTCGACGCACGGGACCGAAAGTGGCGCTGCGGGCAATGGGTTCCATCGGGCACGTTGATGGGTTGGGTCGGACACCCCGAGCATCGCAAGGGCGTCGCGCTGGTGGATCAGAATCAAGTGGATCTGATTCGCGAAGGACAGCACGTACGGATCCGCCACGCGTCACGATCGCGAGGTCAGATCGAGGGGACGGTGACTCAAAACACGCTGCGAGCTCTCGGACGCGCCGCCGGAGAGTCGATCCCCCCGGAGTTGTTTGCCGGAGCCACGGATTCGGAGTCGCGTGTTGACGTGTCGGAGGCGAATTATTTTGTCCGCATCACGCTCGAGCATGCTTCGTCGCCCCCGTTGCCCTTGCGGTCGGTCGCCCTGGCGGAAATCAACGTGGACCCGACCAGTCTGTGGAATCGATTGCGTCGAATCGCGGCGTCGGAATATCGAGGTCTTTGACCATGTGTCCTTTGGGGGGAGTCGAGCGAAGATCACTGACTGGGTTATACTGAAGGACGCACGGAAAAGAAGTGGGATCGGCTTCCAGCCTGTCGACGGCGGAATGACAGGCTGGAAGCCTATCCCACTTGCGAGAAACGACAGAGCTGGCATTTTTTTTCATCGAGCAATTTTATGACAAACGTGCGAAACGGCGATCAGGTGGTCGCGGAATCGTTTTTGGAGGTCCGAGCCAAGCTGCTGGAAGTTGCCGCGACGCTGGATCGAATCGACCGAGCGTGTGAAACCGAGGCGCTCGATGAAACCGCAAAATCGAAACGCGAGCTGTTGATCGAGGCGACGAAGATTCTGTTGTCCGAGGCCCCAAATCGCGCCGAGCGGTTGCAGCAATTGTTTTCGCGAAAGTATGACACCGATTGGCGTCAACAACTGGGGATCACAGAAGCGTAGGGGAGCGGTCTTGCGTTTGGCTTGCTGCGTTTAACGAAACTTGTCCCCAGGCTCTGCCCGACGGACAGACGATCGATCGATGCACCCGACAGTTGTGCATGGTCACGGTCAACTTTCACTTTCACTGACATAGATGACGTATGGACTACATCGACCCGCATATCCACATGGTTTCCCGCACGACGGATGATTATGCGACCCTCGCGCGGATGGGCTGTGTGGCGATGAGTGAACCGGCGTTCTGGGCCGGCTATGACCGCGGCAGTGTCGACGGATTCCGCGATTACTTTCGTCAGTTGACCGAAACCGAACCCGCGCGTGCGGCGCAGTACGGCATCCAGCATTTCACGTGGTTGTGCATCAATGCCAAAGAAGCGGAAAACGTCCAACTGTCGCGCGACGTGATCGCGATGATTCCCGAGTTCTTGGACAAGCCCAACGTGCTGGGGATCGGTGAGATCGGGCTGAACAAGAACACCAAGAACGAGGCCACGATCTTCTTGGAGCATTTGGATCTGGCGGCCGAGTACGGCCAATCCATTTTGATCCACACGCCGCACTTGGAAGACAAATACCAGGGGACTCGGATGATCCTGGACATGTTGTGCGATGACAAGCGTCTGGATCGAGATCGGATTTTGGTCGATCACGTCGAAGAACACACGATCGCCGAAGTGTTGGATCGCGGGTTCTGGGGCGGGATGACGCTCTACCCGGTCACCAAGTGCACGCCCGAGCGAGCCGTCGACATGATCGAACAGACCGGCGGCGAGCGATTGTTGGTGAATTCGGCCGGCGATTGGGGGCCGAGTAAACCGACCGCGGTCCCGGATCTGATCTTCGAGATGCGACGTCGCGGTCTGCCCGAGTCCCTGATCCGCAAAGTCGTTTACGACAATCCGCTGGAATTCTTTTCCAAAAGCAAGCAATTCAATTTCACTCCACGCGGTTAGTGGACTGTCAATTGAGGCCCGCATGCGTCAGCAAGGGGGCACGCGGCGTTACTCGTTCACGTGTCGGGCATCAGGCCACGTTGATGCGATTTGTTAGCGGCAGGGCGCGAGCCCTCCGGTGTTTTGGCAGAGATGAAGAACCGGAGGGCTTGCGGGCTGTCGGTTTTGTGAGCCGCGCGCCGCGTAAGCGGCCGGGCACTGCGACGTTGCCCGAGGCCTTACGGCCAGCGGCTCACCATTAACGCAGCAGATCCCGACTCAATCGACAGCCCGCTTGCGCCCTGCCGCTAACACCCGGTAAAACACAGTGAAAGTAGGGCGTGCTGTGCATACCGGCTGTCACGCACAGCGTGACCTACCGCTTCACAGCGTTGCCTTACGCCGCGCCCGTCGAATTGAGGCCGCGATCCGATGCGACGAGGTCGCCGGATCCCGCAAACGCTTCCCTGCCGGTAGAATCCTCCGCTGACCGGCTGGTTTTGTGCGAACCGGTCGCGCGTTTTCGTCATGCGATCCGGAGTCCGCTGTGAAGGGTGGAGAGAAAGGGAATTCATTTTCGACCTTCGGGGGCGTCTTCACACCCTGTGTGCTGACGATCCTGGGCGTCATCATGTTTTTGCGTTTCGGCTTTGTCGTGGGACAGGCCGGCGTGTTCGCTGCCCTGGTCATCGTCTTGGCCAGCAACGCGATCACGACCTTGACCAGTTTGTCGCTTTCGGCGATCGCCACCAACACGCGTGTCGAGGGCGGTGGGGCGTACTTTCTGATCAGCCGCAGCCTGGGGCCGGAATTTGGCGGCGCGATCGGATTGGTCTTTTTTGCCGCCCAGGCGCTTTCGGTGGCGATGTATGTGATCGGGTTTTCCGAAGCGTTGCTGGTCTTGCTGCCCGAGGGAACGTCGCCGACGCTGGTCGCGTCACTGACCAATCTGTTGGTGACCGTTTGTGTTTGGGTCGGGGCCAGCTGGGCGATCAAGATTCAGTTCGTGATCCTTGCCAGCGTGGTCGTTTCGCTGCTGTCCTTCTTCGGTGGGGCGGCGGGAAGTTTCGACCTGCAAAACCTGTCGACCAATTGGGGCACCGGGTTCGAGGGATCCGAGTCATTCTGGACCGTCTTTGCGTTGTTCTTTCCCGCGGTCACGGGAATCATGGCGGGGGCGAACATGTCGGGCGATCTTCGCGATCCGGCGCGTTCGATCCCGATCGGCACGCTCTCGGCTGTCGTCGTCACGATGTTGATCTATGCCGCGATGGCGGTCTGTCTGGGCGGGAGTGCGAGCCGCGACGACTTGGTCGGAAACAACATGGTCGTCAGCAACGTCGCGATGTTTCCGTTGCTGATCACGCTAGGCGTTTTTGCGGCGACGCTTTCGTCGGCGCTGGGCAGCATGATGGGGGCTCCGCGGATCTTGCAATCGTTGGCGCGCGACCGTGTGTTCTTGAGGCTGGTGCCGTTCGGCGTCAGCGGCAGCGACGGCGAGCCGCGGCGAGCGATCCTGGTCACGGCGCTGATCGCTCAAACCGGAATCATGGCGGCGGACCTCGATTCGATCGCGCCCTTGATCACGATGGCGTTCCTGCTGACCTACGGGCTTCTCAATCTGGCGACGTTCTACGAATCGATCACCAACAATCCCAGTTACCGGCCCCAGTTTCGTTACAGCAACTGGGTCACCGCCCTGGCCGGCGCGATCGGCTGTGCTCTGGTGATGTTGCTGATCGATTGGCGCTGGGCGATCGTGGCCAGCGGTCTGGTCGCGGCGTTGCACTCCTATCTGACCCGTGCGGATGTGAACGCCGATTGGGGCGATCTGGGAAGCGGATTGTTGTTCGAACGCACCCGTCGCAATCTGTTGAAATTGGAAGACAGTCTTTACCATCCCAAGAACTGGCGACCGTTTATCCTGGCATTCAGCGGCAGCGGATTTTCGCGCCCGCACTTGGTCGTGTTCGGCAGTTGGTTGTCGCGGGAGACGGGGGTGTTGGCGCTGGCGCAAGTGATCCCCGGCGGATTGGATGACCAATCCGAGCGTTTGGCGACTCAGGAATCGATCTTGCACGCGATGATCAAGGATCGTCATCTGGCGGCCTTTCCCGCCGTGGTCGTCGCCAGTGACTACACCGCCGGAGTCCAGGCGCTGGTTCAGTGCCAGGGGCTGGGGAGGTTGCGACCCAACGTGGTCTTGATGGGATGCCCCTTGTCGGCCGACCGGATGGGCGTCTTTGGCGGCTTGCTGCGAAATCTCGAAGGCCTGGATCGCAGCGTGGTGGTGCTGCGTCAAACCGATGAATCCCAAGGCGAAGACATCGCGCCCGATGGGACCGTCGACGTTTGGTGGCGGGGACGTGCCAACGGAGAATTGATGGTGTTGCTGGCCCATCTGATGCTGTCTCACCCGACCTGGCAGGGGCGGCAGTTGCGACTGTTGCGCGTGGTGCAAAGCGATTCGGCGATCGATGAGGTAAACTCGCATTTGGAAGGTTTGCTCAGGGAAGCCCGAATCGTCGGTCAAACCAAAGTGGTCGTCAGCGACAATGCGGCTCATGCCATTCAAACGACCAGCCATGATGCCGCGTTTGTCTACCTTGGGCTTGCGATTCCGGCCGAAGGCGAGGATGCCGAGTTTCTGATGCACCTGGAAGAACTCGTCGGCGATTTACCACGGGTCGCGCTGGTGCGCAGCGGCGGCGGAATGAAGTTGGAGAGCTAGACATGGGCACGGTGTTCAAAGAATCTGCCATCCGCAGCGGCTTGGTGTCCCAGCGACAAATGGCCAAGGTGGTCGATAAAATCGGCGCGGAGGACGATGCACTGATCGCCGCAACCCTAGTCAAAAGCGGACTGTTGACCGAATACCAGGCGCAGCAATTGCACACCGGGCGGACCAAGTTGACCCTGGGCCCCTACCTGATCACCGACTGGATTGGCCAGGGAGGCATGGGGCAAGTTTTCAAGGCCGTGCACAAGGTGATGGGCCGCGAGTGTGCCGTCAAAGTGCTGCCGCTGGAAAAGTCGACGGCCCTTTCACGAGACTCCTTCACCCGCGAAATTCGACTGCAGGCCGGGTTGGATTGCCCCTTTGTCGTCCGCGCCTATGACGCCGGACGAGACGGAAATGTGCACTACCTGGTCACCGAATACGTCCCGGGAACCGACTTGCGAAAATTGGTCCGCCGCGGCGGACCGCTCAGTATGAACCATGCCGCACTGGTGATCTCGCAAGCGGCGCGGGGGCTGCAATATGCCCACGACTTGGGGCTGGTGCATCGCGACGTCAAGCCGGGAAACATCCTCGTGACCCCCGAAGGCCACGCCAAGGTGTCCGACATCGGGTTGGCCGCGTGGAGCATGGGACTGGATGACGATCCCCGCGCCGGAAAGATCGTCGGGACCGCGGACTATCTGTCCCCCGAACAGATTCGCAATCCCCGCGCCATCGGACCGGCCAGCGATCTCTACTCGCTCGGCTGTACGCTGTACTACACCGTGACGGGCAAGGTGCCGTTCCCCGGCGGCGATTCCAAAAGCAAGTGCAAACGCCACTGCGAGCAGACTCCCTGGCATCCGCGGAAATTTGCCCCGGATTTGTCGGAGGATTTTGTGGACACCATCGCCGACATGATGGAAAAGGATCCGTCGCGGCGGATCGCAACGGCAACCGAAGTGGCCGAGCGATTGGAGATCTGGTGCACGACCTCGTTCGAAGTCGATCGGCCGATCGAACGCCAGGCATGGACGGCGCCGCCGATCGGCATGGACGACGGTCAAGAATTTGGCACTTCGGGCGCCGACGGGCCTGCCGTGATCGGTTCCGGCCAGTACAGTTCGGGGCTGCAAGGATCCAGTCAGCAAGGATCCGGCAATCCGGGTTCCAAAGTCGGCATGGTTCCATCGGATTCCTCGATGCCGTTGGTGTTGGACCAACCGGTCGATCCGTCGATGCCGCGCGAGCGACGCAAGCCCTTCCCCGTCGGCTTCGTCGTCGGGCTGATGCTCGGCATCGTGCTCGGTGCCCTCACCGCACTCTACTGCGTTCGCGAGTATTTCACCCAGCAGTAGGTGGTTGGCGGTCGCGACGCCCGCCGGTGTTTTGCTGAAGCTGTTAGCGGAACGGCGCGAGCGGGCTGTCGATTGAGACGGGATCTGCTGAGTCAATGGTGAGCCGCTGGCCGTCAGGCCAATGCCGCCAAATTGAGAAACGAGCATGAACCGCCATGGCTCCCCTCTCCCCCGATTCCTGGCGAGCCTAAGCGAGTCAGGAATCGGGGGAGAGGGGCTGGGGGTGAGGGGGATTCCAGTCCGAAGTGTCGCATACGATCAATCCGAATCAACGAAGAGGCTTGTTCGTGGGAGAGGGGAGCCATTTTGGGGTAAGTGGCCCCTCGATTTAGCGGCATTGGCCGTAAGGCCTCGGGCAGCGTCGCCGTGCCCGGCCGCTTACGCGTCGCGGCTCACATAACCGACACCCCGCGAGCCGTCATTGCATGCAGCAACCGGCTTACCAGCGGTCTTCGGGACGTTCCAGGATTTCGCGTAGCAAGAATGCTTGTTGCAATCCGCCGGGGCGTTGGATCAGATCCAACAACTGCTCCGCGGGCGAACCGCCTGCGATTGAGATCACGCCGCGATCGGTTTGTTGCGGCTCGTGAATGTCGCGTTGTTGCTGCGCCAGTTTCTCGCGTGCTTCGGCGGCCTTTTTCTTCGACTCGGCCAATTTGCGTTGTTGTTCGGCGAGCGGGTTGACCGGCTCGACGAGTTCCGCAACCGGAATCGGTTCTTCGTAACGCTGGCGAACCTGACGTTCTCGTTTGGCTTCGGTGTATTCCGGTTTGGGCCGCGGTTTCGGCGCCGGTCTGGCGGGTCTGCCACCGCCTGCCCCACCACCACCGGCCTGTTGTTGTTTTTGGGCGCGGCGTTCGGCGGCACGTTTGAGAAAGTCTTCTAGATCACCAGCCATGCTTCACTCGGGTGTTGTGCTGAATCGATTGCCACGTATCGATCAGGGGGTCTTTCTCTCGGAACTGTTGCGCGACTGGCCGGTCGAGGCGATCGATTTTCGCATCTCGGTGTCGGCGCTGACGTTCTGCAATTTGTAATAATCCAGGATGTGCAGCTTGCCGGTTCGGAACGCTTCGCTCATCGCTTCGGGGACGGACGCTTGGGCCATCACCAGCGCGGCGCGGCTCTCTTCGACCTTGGCTTCATTCTCTTTTTCTTCCGCCGCCGCTGCGGCACGTTTGCCTTCGGCGCGAGCCCGGGCGACTTGCGTGTCGGCTTCCGCCTGGTCCGCCATCAGCCGGGCGCCGATGTTGGCGCCGACATCGATGTCCGCGATGTCGATCGAAACGATTTCGAACGCGGTTTGCGAATCGAGTCGCTTGGCCAGCACGGCTTTGCTGATCACGTCGGGGTTTTCGAGTACTGCGGCGTGACTGGCCGCGCTGCCGATCGCACTGACGATGCCTTCGCCGACGCGGGCGATAATCGTTTCCTCGGTCGCACCGCCGATCAATTGCTGCAGGTTGGCCCGGACCGTGACTCGGGCACGCACCTTCAATTGGATTCCATCTTTGGCGACCGCATCGAGTGACGGTTTGACGGAACCACGCGGCGGGCAGTCAATCACTTTGGGGTACACACTGGTTTTGACGGACTCCAAGACATCGCGTCCGGCCAGATCGATGGCGGCGGCTTCGCGGAACGTCAACGAAATCGTTTTTGCCTTTTTGGCCGCGATCACCGCACGCACGACTTGTTGCACGTTTCCGCCGGCCAGGTAATGTGCCTCCAAGGCTTCGCTGGTCATCGCCGGATCATCCAATCCCGCTTGAACGGCCATGATCTTGCTGCGAACGATCGATCGCGCGTTGACCTTTCGGAACGTCATGCCGATCAAGTCACCGATGCCCACTCCGGCACCGGTCAACCAGGATTGCACCCAGATGCCGAAGTAGCTGGCGAAAACAAAAAAGACGACCAGCGCGACGCCGATCAAAATCAACGCGCCTACAAGCGCCGGAACGGTCAAATCACTCGCTTCAACGGCAAGTAAATTCGATGACCAAGCGATGAGAGTAGCTGGAGGTGACGACCCGAAAACCATTGTGTTGCATCCTGTCCGTGCGAATCGAGTTCAGCCGATCAGTTTGTTCCGCCAAGACGCGCGAGGATTCCGCATCCATGGACCGACAAAACCTCCGTCAAATGTACAGGATCCGATCACCGCCCGCGACACCCGTCCACAAGGCGGTCGCGCGGATTTGAAGTCGATGACGCTCAAGGGTTTTTGTCGCACTCTAACCTCGGCATTGGGAACCACACCTCTGAAGTCACCCTCCTGGCAGGAGGGTCGAGCGAAGCGAGGGGAGGTCGAACGGTGAATTGCGGTGTTCACTTCACTCTTGATGAGCGACCCCCAAGCAACAACGCAAACCCTCTCCTCGCTACGCTCGACTCTCCCAGGGGGGGAGAGTGACGAAAACCTTTTAATACGAACGACTTTAGAAACGGCCCCTGGCAGCGAAGTTCGGGGCCGTTGGTAGCTGCGGAATGATTCCCAGTCGCAACGAACGTTTCACGCCGCGGACTATTCATCCAACTCGTCCAGATCTAACGATTCCAGCGTGGCCTCGATCGATTCCGTTCGGCGCTCGACGTCGACTTGTTCGGGATCCAGGTCTGACCGCTCGGCAACACGGACTCGCAACTTCCCCGCCACCGCGCTGGTCACCACGATTGCCGTCCCGGCATCGATCGGGCTTCCGTCCGACACCGCGTCGAGCCGTTTGCCGTCGATGACGACCAACCCGCTGGGAAGCAGGTTGGTCTTGGCGACGCCAGAGCGGCCCACCAAGTCTTTCCGTCTCTCGCCACCCCGCAACCGGCTCTCGGTCGGCTCGTCCAGCTGGCCGGGGCGACGATTGAGGATCCGTTTGCCGATCGACGTGTGCGGCCAGTAGCGGATCATCATAACCAGCACCACCGGCGTGGAAACCGCGACCGTGGCCGTGACGGCAAATCCGGCCGTTGCGCTGTGCGTGAACGCGATCACGATCGATGTCGTCGCGGCGATCGCGGCGGCAAAACCGACCATCCCCGCGCTGGGAATGAAAAACTCGCCGACCAGCAGGACGTAAAAGAGTGCTAGCAAAGCAAGGGAGTAAGTCAGGGGCATGGGCTATTCTTCGACGACCACCTTTGCACCTTGCACATCGATCACGGTCACCGGGACCCCTTTGTCGATCATCGACCCGTCGCTGACGACCTGGACGACTTGATCGCCGAAACGGGCTTTGCCGCTGGGCCGCAGCGGCGTCGTGGTTTGACCGGTTTGGTGCAACAACGCACTAAAATCGGCAAGTTTCTCGGCTTCGTGGAGCGCCTCGGCGTCCGGCATTTCCATGATCAGGTGGCGAAACAGCGGCAGATGGGGAAAGAACTGTCGCATCAGCACGAAGCCACCGAAGAGACCCAGCAGGCTTCCCAGGGCTGCCCAAAGCCCCCGCGTGATCACGGCCAGCTGGTAGGAGTTTTGCGGCAGCACAAAGGTTTGGCTCATCAGCACGATCGATGCGATCGTCATGATCAGCCCCCCGATGCCGAAGATTCCGAAACCCGGAATCACAAAAATCTCCAGGGCGATACAGCACAGTCCGAGCATCAGTAAGACCAGTTCCAGCCATTCGGCGGTGCCGGCCAAGTAATTCATCCAGAAGAAAAGTCCGAAGCAGACCATGGCCAGAAAACCGGGGACCCCCATGCCGGGGGCATTCATTTCCGCGGACAAGGCGACGAACCCGACCATCAGCAAAATCATCATCAGACCTTGGCTGCGTCCGAGTCGTTCGACGAATCGAACCAGGCCACGATCGGAAACCGGTTTGGGCACCGAGTCCATTCCGCTGCGACGGGCGACGTCGTCCAGCGAATCGCTGCGCCCGTCGGCCAACCCCAGCTCGATGGCCTGGTCGGCCGTCAGTCCTTCTTTCATTTCGATTCGATCGCCCTTTTCCCAACGATCGCGTTCCAAGTCGGGATCGTCGGCTTGGGAAACCAGGTCGGCCGGCGTGGTGTATTTGACTCTGCCGGTTTTTTTATGGGTGTACCGATAGACTTCCAGGTCACTGCACAGCAGGCCGCGGATCAACCCCACGGGGCGTTTGGTGGCTCGGGCGATGGACTCGATCAGTTCGTCATGATTGTCCAGGTCCGTCAGCGAAATTTCATCGGCGCCGGTCCCACCCAGGACCGCATCGGGGGTCATGTACAGTGGCTTGCAAGCCACCGCCAGCAGCGCGCTGTCGCTGCGAGCTTCCTGGCTGACAAGCCCGACGACGGTTCGCAGCGGCGGCTCGGGCATCGCGAACGAACTGGCCAGACTGGCGCTTTGGTCCAGGTCGCCGCCGATCGAATCGAGTGCGATCAGCCAGGTGTTGATCGAGCCCTCGGCCAGCGATCCGTTCAGATTGCTTTGCCAGCGCCGCACGCGACTGCGCGAAATCGAGCCGGTGATTTCCAGCAGCACGCCCCCGGTGACTCCTCCGATGGCGTCCGATTCGACGGGGATGACTTGCGCCAGGTCTAGCACTTCGGCGGCTTCTTCGAGTGTCTCGACGATGCCGGCGGCGATCCGGGCGGACCGCAATTGATCCGCCGAGACGGTGGCCGGCACGCCCGCCGCACTCCACACTTCTTCTTCCAACACCTCGCCTGTTTCACGTAGTTTCACGAGTTCTTCGCCCCCGGCGAAGGATTTTCCGCCGCCGACGTTGCTGACCCAAGCCAGTTCGACGTCGGGATCGATCAGCGCGGCCACGACCGGTTTTGGAAACAGGCCGCGGCGGGCGGCGATACTTTGATAGGCCAGGACGACGGTTTCATCCCGTTCGCTCTCGCCGGCGGAGGCATCGATCAGCTGGGCGCCCGAGGACAGCAAGATGGAGTCGGACGCCAGGATCGGGAGCAGCGAATGACCGGTCACGCTGCCTTGGACAAACGAGATGATTCGCAGGGATCGGAGTCGATCGCCGGTGACCGCTCGGGCGACCTTGAGCGAGTCTTCAAAGGAGGTCGCTTCGCCTCCCGAGGACTCCGCGCCGTAGCGGAGCACGACGTCCAGCCGTCCGTCTTGCGGCGCCGATTTTGCCAATCGCTCCAGCTGTCCGATCAGCGCCGCCGCCGATTGGCCGCCCAGCGGCACGGGCACGTCCACCACGTATCCATTTTCGGCGTCGGCCGAAAAAACCGGCGAAACGCACGCTAGTGCCAGAAAGACAAACGAAAACCACGCTCGTAAGGTCACGACACCCACTCCAAAGACGACAGAAACGACGCACGAATGATTATAGGGCACGATTGCCCCAAGACGAGGTCGCTATCGGTCGCGGAGAGGGCTTTGCCGGCTTGCCGCAGAAAAAGTCGTCAGGACTCTTGGCGATTCACTCTGCCGGCTGCGGGGCGTGCAGTTTGAAAGTCACCCTCCTGGCAGGAGGGTCGAGCGAAGCGAGGTGAGGTCAACGACTTTAAAACTGCACGACCTCGGTGCAGCAGGGGCGGGCGAAGCGAGTGGCGGGCAGACCGGGTGGCCGTCGTCTCAGTACGTCGCGGCAACGCCCTAACCGGCCACGCGGAGCTGGGGGCGAGATTCCGCGGTCAGCATGGTGCGGATCCGCTCGAATTCTTCTCCATCGCTGAAGTGGATGGTGATTTTACCGCGGCCACGGGCGCTGCTCTTGATTTCGACTTTGGTGCCAAACACCATTCGGAACTCCTGCTGCATCGCTTCGATGTGGGGCGAGGTTTGGCGTCGTTTTTGCCGCGTCGCGTTGGTGACTTTGCGTCCGGTCTCCTGATCCTCCTCGGCCTTCAGCATTTCCGCCACCAGACTTTCGGTGGCGCGGACACTGATCCGCTCGTCCATGATCTTGTTCGCGGTCGTGATCTGGACCTGCTCGTCGCCGATCGGCAACAGGGCACGTGCGTGTCCGGCGGTGATCTTGCCGGCTTGCAACAGGTCCAGCACGCTTTCGGGCAATTCGAGCAGCCGCATCAGGTTGGCGATCGTGCTGCGGTCGATGCTCAGCCGCCGCGCCAGGTCATCCTGTTTGCATTTGTGCTCGTCGATGTAGCGTTTGAAGGAGAGTGCTTTTTCGATCGGGTTGAGGTCCTTGCGTTGCAAGTTCTCGATGATGGCCAATTCGGCGACCAGGCGATCATCGGCTTCGCGAACCTCCGCACGAATCGTGTCCATGCCGGCATGGATCGTCGCCCGCAATCGCCGTTCGCCGCTGATCAGCTGGTAGCGTCCGTCGACGATGCGAACCAGGATCGGTTGCAGCTGTTGATGGCTTTTGATGCTCTCGGCCAGCGACGCGATTTCATCGGGATTGAATTCGCGTCGGGGCTGGAAGGGGTTGTTCTCGATCTCGTTGACCGGCAACGACAGCGTTTGGACGCCGGCTGAATCGCCGCTGCGAGACTGGCCTCGCGGAGACTGACCTCGCGGAGACTCGCCTTCGGAGAGCATGCCCTCCTCGTCCATCGGGCTGCCGAGCAATGCGGCCAACCCCTTTCCCAAGCGACGATCTTTTGTCCCGGCAGATGAACTAGTCACGCTGTAGCACCTCCATGCACAACTGCGTATAAGCGAACGCGCCGCGGGATCGCGGGGCGTAGTGGAAAACACTTTTGCCGTGACTGGGGGCTTCGCTGAGCGAAACGTCCCGGGGCACGACGGATTCAAAGACGATATCACCGAAAAACTCGCGGACCTCCTGGTCCACTTCGCGAGTCAGTTCCAGGCCGGGATCGTACATGGTCAGCAGGATCCCGCCAAAGGTCAGTCTGCCGTCGGTGGCGACAATGACCTTGCGAATGGTTTTGATCAGCTGGGTCAGCCCTTCCATGGCGAAGTACTCGCATTGGATCGGTATCAACACTTCGGTGCTGGCCGCCAGAGCCGTTTGCGTCAGCTCGCCGACGCTGGGCGGGCAATCGATCAAGACATAGTCGTACTCGTCCAGCACGCTGTCCAGGTGCTTGCGGACCCGCATCGATTGCTGGTCGTCCGAGGTCGCCAACAGGTCGATGTCCTGGAACGTGCGGCTGCCCGGCAGCAGCGAGAGCTTGGCCTGGCCGGTCGGCACGATCGATTCGGCGATCGAGACGTCGCTGACCAAGGCGTGTCCGTTGGTCGGCTCCTGGCCCAGCGAGCTGGTCGCGTTGCACTGCGGGTCCATGTCCAGCAACAGGCAGGATTGTTCGGCAATCGAAAGCGCCGCAGCCAGATTCACGGCGGTCGTCGTTTTACCGACCCCGCCTTTCTGGTTCACAACGCAAAGGATTCGTCCCACGGCCCAAGTTCCCAAAAGAAACAGTTTCGAACCGAACAGCGGTTCTCGTTTCGCGGGAAACTAGGCAATGTCACTCTGGTGAAACAAGGTCGGTTTCACAAGAAACTGGGCTTGACGCGGGAAGTTGGGATGGGAGGAGGGAGAGTGGAGTTCCGAGTCCTGAGTCCTGAGTCCTGAGTCCTGGGTCCTGAGTACCGACAACGACCCCAGCGACGTGACCGCGACCCGGGAAGAAAAGCCCACGCCCTCCGCCTGGATTCGCTGGCGCTGATCCCGTTCGACCCGAATCGCTTTCGAACGAGGATCCGGCGGCGCAAAAAAAAACTCGCTGCGGGGCGAATCCCCGCAGCGAGTCAACTTGAAACTTGGAACGATCAACTTGGAACTTGCGTTAGTACCGGTAGTGATCCGGTTTGAACGGGCCGTCGACCTCGACGCCCATGTACTCGGCTTGTTCTTTGGACAGCCGGGTCAGTTTGACGCCCAGTTGATCGAGGTGCAGTCGGGCGACTTCCTCGTCCAGCTTCTTGGGCAGCATGTGGACGGCGACGCTGTAGGACTTGCTGTCCTTGCTGCCCCACAGTTCCATCTGTGCGAGCACCTGGTTGGTGAAGGACGTGCTCATCACAAAGCTGGGGTGGCCGGTGGCGCAGCCCAGGTTCACCAGGCGGCCCTTGGCCAGAATGATCACGCTGCGACCGGTGTCCTTGAACGTGTAGCGATCGACCGCACCGATGTCGGCCGGCTTGATCTCGTCCTTGGTCGCCCGGCCCTGCTCGACTTCGTTCTCCAACCACGCCACGTCGATTTCGGTATCGAAGTGGCCGATGTTGCAGCAGATCGCGTCTTCGGGCATCTGCTTCATGTGCTCGCCCAAGATGATGTCTTTGTTGCCCGTCGTGGTGACATAGAGTCGGCCTTCTTTGCAGGCGTTTTCCATGGTGGTCACTTCGAAGCCTTCCATCGCGGCTTGCAGCGCGTTGATCGGATCGATCTCGGTCACCAGCACGCGACAGCCGTAGCGTTGCAGGCTGTGGGCACATCCTTTTCCGACGTCGCCGTAGCCGCAGACCACGGCGACCTTTCCGGCCAGCATCACGTCGGTGGCTCGTTTGACGCCGTCGGCCAGCGACTCGCGGCAGCCGTACAGGTTGTCGAACTTGCTCTTGGTCGCACTGTCGTTGACGTTGATCGCCGGGACCTGCAACTTGCCGGATCGATTGAGGACTTCCAGGCGGTGGATGCCGGCCGTCGTTTCTTCGCTGATGCCGTAAATGTCATCGAGCAACTCGGGGAACCGGTCGTGAACCATCGCGGTCAAATCGCCGCCATCGTCCAGGATCATGTTCAGCTTGCCGCCCGAGGGGAACGACAACGTCTGCTCGATGCACCAGTCGAATTCTTCTTCCGTCATCCCTTTCCAGGCGTAGACGGGGACGCCGGCGGCGGCGATCGCGGCGGCCGCGTGGTCTTGGGTGCTGAAGATATTGCAGCTGCTCCAAGTCACCTCGGCGCCGAGCTCGATCAGCGTCTCGATCAAGACCGCCGTCTGAATCGTCATGTGCAGGCAGCCAGCGATGCGGGCGCCTGCGAGTGGTTTTTCTTTGCCGTACTTCTTGCGCAGCGCCATCAGGCCCGGCATTTCGGTTTCGGCCAAATTGATCTCTTTGCGACCGTACTCGGCCAACGAGATGTCCTTGACCTTGTAAGGCAATCGTTCGGTATCGACTTGCGACACGGGTAAACTCCTAAAGTGTGGTGAATCAAATTCACTCACGTATGAGGGGCTACGAACCTACCACAGGGACTCCCGCTGGCACGCGCTCCCCGAACGCGATTGCAAACCGTCTTCGAACCATCGAAAACGGTTGAATCGAGCGCCGGCACCTGCCGGACCATTCAACTCGATTGAACCGCGTAGTTTAGCGAGGGATCGTTTTTTGGGCACCGGGCCTGGTGAAAAAGAACCCGAAAAGCCCCTGGTGGTGGACCGACGCGTGAGCGAGGGGCGTCGCGTGGCAGGCCTCTGTGGCCTGGAGTACCAGAGGGCTCGCGGCCTGCCGGCAACAGCAACCATCCCGTTTGTGTCCACCGAGAGCGTCCGCGATTCCAGTATCCCGGAGGGATTTCAGCAATTAGCCGGAGGTCAGCGCAGCGCCACCTCCGGGATACGGATTGCCGAATCCCCTCGACCCCGGACGGGGTCGCAGCGAATCGATCCGCCGGCGGTGCCCCAGATCGCCTTGCTGATAGAGGTGATCGTTCACACAAGGCAGCAAGCCGGGATACAAGGTTCGAACCCCATTTGCTTCGACACCCTCCGGGGTCGCGTCACGCCTGTTGACGGATTTCCGGAGGTGTCGCTGCGCTCACCTCCGGCTACCGGCTTTGACCCCGTCGGGGTCATGCTCGCATTTTCTTTATTTCGGAGGAATTTCAGCGGGTAGCGCCGTCGGGATCTGTCATCGCCGTCACCCCGTTGCCGCGGCGATGAAGGCCCGGATCCGGGATTCGTCCTTGACGCCTCGCGGGCATTCCACGCCGCTGGCGGTGTCCACCGAGACGGCGCCGGTGGCCTCGATCGCCCGCCGGACGTTCTCCGGTTTCAAACCGCCCGCGAGCGTCCAGCCGACCGACCGATGCCCTTGGGCCCAGGCCGCCACCGAGGGCCAGTCCAACGTCTTGCCGCTGCCTCCATGGGCCGACCCGGCATCCACATCCAACAGCAAGTGGCATCCGGCCGCGACCCATGCGGCCGACCGCTCCTGCATCAACGCCGCAGCAAACCCGCCCCGAGGCAACTTGATGGCTCGCAGCACAGGCCACCCCATCGAGCGCAGCGACTCGGCCGACTCGATCGGTTCGTCCCCGTGCAGTTGAATCGCGTCCAGTCCCACGGTCGCCGCGATGGCGGCCATGCGTTCGGCGGATTCATTGACGAACACGCCGACACGCAACAACCCCAGCTCGTTGGCCAGCCGAGACAGCCGCCCCGTCGCCGGGGACTGTGGATCGACGTAGCGAACACTGTTGGGGAAAAAGTTCAACCCGATCGCGTCGCCGCCCGATCGTTCGACCGCACGCATGTCGCTCTCCAGTCGAACGCCGCAGATTTTTGTACGAAACACTTTGCTACCCGAGTGATCCATTCAATCCAGACAAACTGCATCAATTCCGCTGGCCGCTCCAACGGGTGATGTCGATAACCCGAAAACATCGAGCTCCATCGGCGGAGCCCTCTTCTTTTTCGCGAACAGACCTCGGAGCCATCCCAGCGATGAGAGATCGATCCAACATCGTCGACCTGGCACTCGCCTTTGCCGCCACGTTCGTCATCACCTTGGCCGTCTGGCCCCGCGATGCACCGCGGCAAATCGTTCGATGCCAGCTGAGCGACCAAGGCTGGAAAACCTACAGCATCGCGATCGACGATCCTAGTCTGGATGAGCTGAAACGAAAGGTCCGCACCTGGAGCATGCCCGAGTCGCATCCCGAATACGTGACCGCGAAATGGCAAAAAGAAGTTGCCGAATTCTATGAGAAGAGCCGACCGTCGCGCGGGAAAAACGATTCGGTCCCCCGCCCGGTCAAGCGTCAGACGCGACGACCGATGACGGCGACGATTTCAGACACGGTGACGACGGCTTCGTACGAAATGGAAATCGGCGACCCGGCCGAAACGATTCAACAGGCCGCCTATGCCGAACCGCTCGACCCGATCACCGACCAGCCCGAGACGAGTCCGGTCGACACGAATTATTGGTCGACGGTGAAAGCGTCAGCCGTCGCGTCGATGGAAGCCGTCAAAGCGCGCAGCGCGAACGTCCCGGTGGTGTTCGAAAAAGTCACGCCGGCCAGTTGGCCTCAGTTGGCGTTTCACTTCGCCTTCCTGCTCGGAATCGCGGCGGCCTGCGGTTACATGCACTGGCTCCGGCACGCCCCGTTGCGCGACGGCACCTCGTTCGGCGAGCAACCGATCGGCGTTCTGGCACGCATCGGAACGTTTTGCGGCGCGATCGTCGTGGCGATGCTCAGCGCCGTCGCCGTCTGGGTCTGATGCCTCTGGGCGGAATGCCCAGATAGTTCTCACGTTGGCGTTAGATTCTGCCGATTATTCCGATTGGAGGGATCGCTTTCGCCAAGCCGTCCCCACAGCCACAAGCCTCTCGGACACGATCGAATGATGAAAAACTTCGAGCACGATTTCGTTTTGCCTCCCTTCCCGGGTTTTCCGTCCGCCAGTCGATTCGTCCCCGTCGGGCCGGTGCTGGAGACATTTTCACGCGTTTCACGCAGCGTCCTGGCGCGTGAAGCGATCTCGTTGGTGATCGGACCGCCGGGCACCGGCAAGTCGCTGGTCTGTGCCTTGTTGGCCAAAGAATTTGCGACGACCCATGACGTCGTCGCTCTCGGGGAAACGCCGATCGCCGATGACACCGCGTTCTACCGGTTCTTGTTGCACCGTCTCGGCGTGCCCTTGGAAACCGGCAAACGCGACGATTTCGAGTTGATGATCCACGACCGTCTGTGCGGCCCCGATGCAAAACCACACGGGGCGCTGTTGGTCATCGACGAAGCCGCCTCGCTGTCGGCCGACGTGTTGGAAGCGATTCGACGCCTGACCAATCTGATGCGCGACGGACAACCGATGGTCAGCGCCGTCGTCGCCGGTGGCGTCAAGCTGGATGAAACGCTGACGGCACCCTCGCTGGAACCGTTCGTGCAACGCGTGACCGCGCGCTGTTATCTGCACCCGCTCAACGCCGACGAAACGCGACGGTACATCCGCCAATCGATCGAAGTTTGCGACGCGTCGTCCGATGACACCATCGCCGACAAAGCGATCTCCGCCATCTACCATGCCACCAGCGGCGTTCCCCGGTTGATCAACCAATTGATGACCGAAGCGATCGATTGCGCCGCCGAGTTGGGCGAGAGCGTGATCGATGAACACACCGTCGACAAGGCCTGGGCGAGCTTGCAGCAACTGCCCAGCCCGATGATCGAAGAACCCCGCCTGCAACCGGAAAGCTCGGTCGTCGAGTTCGGGCAGCTGAGCGATCCGGACGTCGACACCGACGCCGACGCCAGCCCGCGGATCGAGGCGCCGCAGCTCGAGCCGGCCGAAGAAACGTTGGCGGCCGCCGAAGAGCTTGTCGCCGAACAAGAGGAAGCGATCGAATCCGAAGCGGCCGATGCCGCCGTCTCCGCCGTCCCCGATCCGATTTCCCTGTTCGGTGAATTTGAGGACGAGGAAAATATCGAAGTCGGTGTCGCACAGGTCAAAGCGAAGCCGAACGAGCCGTCCGAAGTCGACTTGGAAACGATGCTGCATTCCCAAATCGTCGGCCTCAGCCAATTTGTTTCCGAGAACACCGCATCCCGGTATTCCGAATACGATTCTCTGGCTGTGTTCGAAGAACCCGGGATGATCCAGGACTCGGTCGCCGACGAGTCGCGGAAGGAGTCGCTGGAAGACTCACTGGAAGCATCACTGAGCGGGCCGTCGGACGGGTGGGTGGACGAACCGGTCGCCGAGGCGGCGGACGAACCGGTCGCCGAAGCCGGCAAAGATTTACCCAGCGTGGTCTGGTACGACGAACCCGCCCAGGCCGACGATGCACAGGGTTCCGCCGGTCAAGACGACACCGATCTGCTGTGGATCACCGAAGACATCGACGTGGACCGCAAAATCATCAAGCCGGCTTCTGCGGGCGGCTCGCATCGCATCGACCAGCCGTCCGAGCACGACGCGCCCAAGTTGACCGTCGACTACCGCGAAATGCTCGAAAAAATGCGAAACCAAGCCTGAGGCTTTGTGCCGGCAACGTCCGCAGACGCGGCGAGGGAGGCACGAGAGACCGTCGTGGGGTTCCCCACCGGTTGCCCTGCTAATCCGGCGATCTTGCACTCCCTTCGCCGCAAACCCTTGCCAGACCAACGCGGTGGTTTTAATCTGCAATGAGTCCACCCGTCCCCGGTTTTTTTCCCCTCGCTACGCGTCTTGGACGACTCCACGAACAGCCGATCGATTCCGAGCGACCTTTTGATCGCGATTTGCACCTATCAGGAATCACAGAATATCCAGGCGATGCTGGTCGGCTTGCGGCGTGCCTTCCCGGACGCCTGTCTGATGGTGGTCGACGATAATTCACCCGACGGCACGGCCGATCTGGTCCGCGAAGCCCAGCGGTCGGACCCTCGGATTGAGTTGATCGTCCGACGCGACAAACGGGGATTGGGGTCGGCCATCGTCGATGCGATGAAGTACGCCGTGGCTCGGGGCTATCGTTTTTTTGTCAATCTGGACGCGGATCAAAGTCATGACCCGGCCCAGTTGCCCAGTCTGGTCGAACGGGCGCGATCCGACGCGGACGTCGACGTCGTCATCGGATCACGCTACGTGCCCGGCGGCAAGATCGTCGGTTGGCCGCTGCGGCGGCGAATGATGAGCAAACTGGTCAACCGATTTGCGACGGCGTTTCTGAAATTGCCGGTCAAGGACTGTAGCGGTTCGATGCGTTGTTATCGCACCTCGGCGCTCGATGCGGTCGACTTGAATTCGCTCCAGTGCACCGGCTATGCCGTGCTGGAAGAGTTGCTGGTGAAATTTCATCGTGACGGACGCAAGATGTCCGAAGTCCCGATCACGTTCACCGAACGAGAGCTCGGCCATAGCAAATTGACCTTGGCCGAAGCCGTCCGCTCGGTTCGCTTCATGTTGCGGTTGGCCATGACACTGCGCTAAAGCGACCGATGTGGGAGAGGCTTCCAGCCTGTCGTCGGGGCGAGCCCTGCGGACGACGGCCCGGAAGGGCCGTCGTACTCCTGAAAAGCCGTCGCCTAAACCGGGGCGGTTCCTCAAGCCTCGACACCAACGTGTGCAGGAATAGACCGGATCAAGGTGTCCGCTGGCTGATCAGATTGTTGCCCGACGACAGCTTTGCGATGGCTTCTTGAAGCACCAGGTCTTCGTGGTCCGACGTCACTTGGCCGTGATCGTTGGGACGTGCGGCGATATACGGAGACTCGATCTTCACATCGGGCATCACGCCGTTCTGGCTGATCGCGGTCCCCTTGGGCGAATAGAATTTTGCGGTCGTCAGACACAGCCCGAATTTCGCGGTTTGCATCCTGAAGATCCCTTGGACGCTGCCCTTGCCGTAACTCCGTTCGCCGATCAGGATCCCGCGTCGACTGTCCGAGATCGCTCCGGCAAAAATCTCGCTGGCGCTGGCACTGTCGGAATCAATCAAGACGGCCAGGGGAACGTCCCAGGTGTTGGGGCGGTGTGCGACGTAGTCAAAGTTTTCGCGTGAGTTGCGTCCCCGGGTCGTCACAATCCGCCCGTTGCTTAGGAATCGATCGGCGACTTCGACCGCGGCCGACAGCAGGCCGCCGGGGTTGCCGCGGACGTCCAGCACCAACGCCCGCATGCCTTGGCGATGCAAGCTCCAAAGGGCACGCTCGATGTCGCGCGTGGTCGTCTTTTGGAAATTGGTCAGACGCAGGTAACCGATCCGGGTGGCCGGGTCGACGATGTGGACGTTCTCCACGCAGGGCACCTCGACGCGACGCCGCTGGATTCTCAGGTCGCGGCGTCCGCCCTGTTGATCTTGCATGGTGATCGAAACATAGGTGTGTTCCGGGCCTCGCAGCAGGTCGGCGGCGATTTCGGGATCGGACAGATGGGTTTCCGCCTGTTCGACCCGCACGATTCGCTCGCCCGGTTGCAATCCCGCTTCTTCGGCCGGGCCGCCCGGAATCACCGACAAGATTTTTAGCGAGTTTTCATCCGTTTCCAACTCGATCCCCAAACCGACAAAGTTGCCTTCGATGTTCGAAAACATGTCGTCTAACTGGTCGCCGGACAACAGACGCGTGTAGGGGTCGAGCGTTGAGATCGCACCACTGACGTATTCCAGCACCACGGTCGTCGGGTTGATCCCGATGTCCTGGCGGGCGACATCAGCGACAAAGGCCACGGTCGCCCGCAGATCGAATCGGTTGGTCGAAGGCCGATCGGCGATCCGGCGATGGATCGTTTGCTGAAACTCGTGCAGCATCCCCAGGTCTTTGCCCGGCAATGCGTCTTGAACAAATCGTTCTTCGGTCAACGCGATCTCCAGAGCCGCCGTTCCGTGCAACAGGACTCGCGACCAGTCGACCGTTTCGACGTAATGCGTGTCCAAATTCGCCAAGACCTCGGAATACAGGTCCAACGCTTGCGAGACGCTCATCGAATGCGCCGACGCGACAAAACTCTTGTCCGTGTAGCGGCGATTGACGTCGTAGTGCAATCGGCTGATCACCAACCGCTGATAGATGTGTCGCGAATCGGGGAACTCGCGCGACGCCTGTTCATAGTGGCGGACCGCTTCGATCCATCGTCGCTCCTGCTCCAACGACGCGCCGCGGGCGATCGTGCGACTCAGCTCATCTTGCCCGATCGCTTCGGCCGCAGGGTCGGCGGCCAATGGCTGCTGTGCCGTTGCCGTCAGCCCGCTTTGGACCAACAGTGCAAACAGGCAAAGCAGTGTCAGCGTCGACGTCCACTTGCCGGCCGGACTGGATGGTCGACAGACCGGTTGCGACTGAAAAACCCGTGCAATGATTGGCATACCGATTCGGCCCATGGGGTGTCTTCAGGAGGGGAGGGAAGGACGACAGCGTCGCCGGGAGGGGGCGATCTGTCAAACGGCCGCGTCAGACACCCACAGCGGGCGGCCACGCGAATATAGGACACAAAAGATGCCCGGTCAAAAAACCGTCGGATGGGTAACCGAACCAGGCGTTTTGATCGCTACGCATTCACACGAAGCGTTCGGTTTAAGCCGGTCGGTCAAGTTGCGACGAAAAGAAATCATCCGATTGATCTCGATTTTGTCGCGGCCCATCGTGCGTTCCCTACGCAGAAAGCAACTCAGTCGCTGCCATGGCCTCAGATTCCTTTAGCCGCACTTCAAGGCGGCAACTCAACGATAGGCAATGTCCCCTTCGAAGTCAAAAACGGGGGTTGGGTTTTAAGTTTTAAGTTTTAAGTTCCAAGTTCCAAGTTCCAAGTTCCAAGTTCCAAGTTCCAAGTTCCAAGTTCCAAGTTCCAAGTTCCAAGTCAGTTGGCAGTTGGCAGAAAAATGAGGCGCAGGCAAATGAGGGGGAAAGGGGGAATAGACAAGAGCATGGGTGACAGGGAAATTTCCGGCGAGTTTCCTGAAACCTGAAACCTGAAACCTGAAACCTGAAACCTGAAACCTGAAACCTCTCTCCGTCGTTTTCCGTCCAGCACGTCCCACCGGCACAATCGGATGCGGTCACGTGAATCTCATTCTTTTGCCAGTCACAACAGGGGCCCCAGAACGCAAACCTTCCGATAGTGGCTTATGTCGCCAAGCGGCTATGCTTCCCCGTCGCTGACTCGGACGACTCCTGCTTCGGCAGGCCTCATGAACACGGTTCACCGCGAACCACTTCCCGCCCAACCACACCCCGTTTCATTCAGGAAAGGACTCCTAGTTAAACGCGATCGCGATTCGGTCAGTATCCTTCACCCGAAGGATGGCAATGCAGTAGGGATGGAACGTGTCTCTTCCAGACGCGACTAGTGCTTGCCCCCACACCTGATCGATCCCCCGCCTATCGCCATTGGAATTCCCAGATCCAGTACGGATGGAGTCCTTCTTAGGAAGGAGCAAGTCACGATGACAATATCTCGATCGATACGAAAACGGCTTCGCCGATACGCGCTGCTCTGTTTGGTCACCGCCTCGACCGCCGGCTTTCTCGAAACCACACCGACCTCGATCGCCGAGGACACGCACGACAGCGGCGACCTACGCGTCTGGGTCGAAGACCTCTCGCGAAGCTCCTTCAGCCAAGAATCGGTTGCGATTCGAAAATCGGCGTCTCAACCTCCGACACCCCAGTTCTTGACGGTCTCCGCCGAAGACCAATTGACGATCGACACGTGCAATTTCGACACCTGGCTTGCGGGCATCCTGCCGCCTTCTGGAAACAATCCATCGCCATCTGATAGCGAGCCGGCGAAGGCCCCGAACGACGCCGAACCCCCTGCGTCCGATCTCGTCAAATCCAACGCCTCGCGGACGTCCAGCCAGTTCAATTCAACGCTCGCAACGATCGCCGCTGCGGCATCCGCGGGAAACCCCATCCCGCTCAGCCAGTGGACCGAACCGTTCGCCATGATCGGTCCCGATGGCAGTCACACGCCGCAAGAAATCAAGGCGTTTCAGGCATGGTTTGACAACGGGAAAGCCTTCGTCGCCGGCCTCGGCAACGGAGACTTCAACGGGTTCATTCCCGTCGTCGATTTCGATGGCGAAGTCGCCGGCCCGCCCACCGACTCGCTCGCGGTGCTGGACAGCCAACCCGCCCGGCCGCTGACCGACGCCCGGCCGCAGACTGTCGCCCGGCCGCTGATCGGCAGCTCCCCCGTCATTGCGACCATCGAAGAAGCCTATCAGCCGTATGACTTGGCCGCCGAAGACTTGGCCGCGGCATCGGGGCGAAGCGAAAGCGGTGCCAGCGATCCCGAAGACACAGCGGCGGCGGACAAACCCCAAGACCGTCAGATCGTGTGGACCGACGGGCTGTTCTCTCCGTCACTGCAACCCTTCTGCATCCACTCACTGGATTTGATGCGAAAGCCCGGTTGGAGTCCGCTCGCACAGAAGACAATCCCTTCGTTCCAACGCGTTGAGCTGCCAACCGAAGAAGCCGCGGTCGCAGAAGTCGAGCAGTCCGAGCCACCGGCAGAAGCGGAAACGCTCGTCGCGGAAGCCGCCGTCGAAGCACCGGCGGTCGCCGAGCCGATGCAAGAAGAAGTGGTCGCGGACGTCGAGCCAGCCGAACCGCCGGTCGAAGCGGAAACGCTCGTCGCCGACGCCGCCGTCGAAGCACCGGCGGTCGCCGAGCCGATGCAAGAAGAAGTGGTCGCGGACGTCGAGCCAGCCGAACCGCCGGTCGAAGCGGAAACGCTCGTCGCCGAAGCCGCCGTCGAAGCACCGGTGGCCGCCGAGCCGATGCAAGAGGAAGTGGTCGCGGACGTCGAGCCAGCCGAACCGCCGGTCGAAGCGGAAACGCTCGTCGCCGAAGCCGCTGTCGAAGCACCGGCGGCCGACGAGCCGATGCAAGAAGAAGTGGTCGCGGACGTCGAGCCAGCCGAACCGCCGGTCGAAGCGGAAACGCTCGTCGCCGACGCCGCGGTTGAAGCACCGGCGGCCGCCGAGCCGATGCAAGAAGAAGTGGTCGCGGACGTCGAGCCAGCCGAACCGCCGGTCGAAGCGGAAACGCTCGTCGCCGACGCCGCGGTTGAAGCACCGGCGGCCGCCGAGCCGATGCAGGAAGAAGTGGTCGCGGAAGTCGAGCAGCCCGAGCCGCCGGTTGAAGCGGAAACGCTCGTCGCCGACGCCGCGGTCGAAGCACCGGCGGTCGCCGAGCCGGTGCAAGAGGAAGTGGTCGCGGAAGTCGAACACTCCGAGCCGCCGGTTGAAGCGGAAACGCTCGTCGCCGACGCCGCGGTCGAAGCACCGGCGGCCGCCGAGCCGGTGCAAGAGGAAGTGGTCGCAGAAGTCGAGCAGCCCGAGTCGCCGGTTGAAGCCGAGACGCTCGTCGCCGACGCCGCGGTCGAAGCACCGGCGGCCGCCGAGCCGATGCAAGAGGAAGTGGTCGCAGAAGTCGAGCAGCCCGAGCCGCCGGTTGAAGCCGAGACGCTCGTCGCCGACGCCGCGGTCGAAGTACCGGCGGCCGCCGAGCCGATGCAAGAAGAAGTGATCGCAGAAGTCGAGCAGCCCGAGTCGCCGGTTGAAGCCGAGACGCTCGTCGCCGACGCCGCGATCGAAGCACCGGTGGCCGCCGAGCCGATGCAAGAAGAAGTGATCGCAGAAGTCGAGCAAGCCGAGCCACCGGCTGAGTCGATGGAGTTGGTTGCCGCCAATCCCTCTCTTCCCCAAGGAGAGGTGATGGTGGAGGAAGTGCCCGCGTGTGTCGGGTCTCCGGATTGTTTGTTGGAAGATGTGATGTGGCAGGTCAGTGTTGCGATGGAAGACGCAAACGTGGCTGACCAATGGCTCCGCCCCAAGCGGGTCGGGAAACGATTGGCATCGCTGGTGGTGGGCGGTGACCGAGTGGCGTCGCGGGTGGCTGGCGAACTGGCCCTGGTATGGCCGGCTAACGCACAACCCGCGAAACCGATCCCCGGCAGTGGAGCTAAGTTGTTGGCGCGAGCCGAGGCCGCTGAGCAGTTACCGGCGGAGGGCACGGCGAAGCCCTTCACGCCAGAACAGCTCGCCCAGGCAGACGCCATGTTCAGGCAGTGGGTCGGCGTGGCCCAAAGTGTTTTGGATGATCTTTCCGATCGCCTAAACGACGTGACTGAGGTTGCCCTTCATCGTGGAACTCAGGACGACTCGGAACGGCGATAAACGAAGACGTCAAGAACGCTTTCGGTAAACACGACGAATCAAGCCGGTCTTCTCCATCCCGCCGGCAGGCACTTTGATTCGGACTCCAACTGCCAGGTCCGCTCATTCTCACAGGTTCCCTCCTCCTGGAGAGAATGAGCGGATCTTTTTTTCCCTCCCCCGTTCGCTCGCCTTTTAGGAAATCGATTCAATGATCGCGGTACTCCTCTCCTGCACCTTCAAAATGATCATGGTCTATTCAAAATCGCGACTCCAGTCTCGCAAGCCCTAGCCACCGAGTACCAGCGCGACAACGCCCAAGCTGATCACCGCGATCAAGATCACGAGCAAGACTTTCACGATCAACGACGTCTGGTACTTGATGTGCGATGTGCGACGGATCGCGTCCTGATACGCTTCGGAAAAGACGACTTTCCCTTTCTGACTTTGCAACAGATACAGGATGTAACCGTTGATCAACGTGCCGAACGGAAAGATCAGCAGTCCGATAACGCTGAATACCGTCGCCAACCGCCGCGCGGCGATCTTGAATCGACGCAGTCCCAAGCCGGTGTAAATCTGCACCGACCCCAAACCTCCGTACAGGCCGACCACCAACGCCGCCTCGACCAACCCCATGCCTTGCATCCCATTGCCGTCAACCAGCAGCGAAACCGCCGCCACCCCCGCCATCACGACGAAGAAGAGCAGCATCAGCACGCCGGGGATGATGTACAGCAATCCGATCGATTTAATCGATGCCTCGTGACTGAGATACTTGCGCCGAAACGCTTCCACCTCCGACCCCCCCAGCCCTTCGGTCTCGGAAACGTGTGACGTGGGCGCGTAGGGATTCAGCGCGGCATCTGCCGCGACCGGCCGCTGAATCGCAAACGGATTGGGCTCGTCATCGGGCACCGCGAAGGGGTCTTTCGTCACGATCGTCTCGCATCACGCGTCGTATGAATTTTGGGTAGTGAATCTTACCAACTCTAAATTCTCCAGTTTCGTCGGTCGAGCGGAAAAGGGGGCGCAGGTACGAATCGTGCGGGCATCTGTGACCGGGGATGCAGCAACCGTTGGTGTTTAGCCTTCAGGCGATTCCCGGTCGCTGCGTGGGACGCCAATTGTATTACTGCAGGATTTGGCAACCGATTTAGACTCTCTCCCTCTGGGAGAGACGGCGTTTGCGCAGCAAGCAAACGCCAGAGAGGACCGGCGGCTTGCGAAAGTCTTGGCGACGTCCGCTACGATCAATTCCGCCACTTAGACAATTGACGTCCCTAGCAGCGACTCTGGACGGCGAAAGCCTGCACACCAACACGCGTGCCGTCCCATTCAGATCGCGCACCCTGAGTTTAAAAGTCAACAGGCCCCTAGTACTGCCGCGGCGCAGCCGACGCATCGTCCAAGAACGGTTGCTCCCAAGGCGGAGTCATCGGGCGAGTCGCCTGTTGGGGAATCAGCTCTTCGGCCTCCGGTAGGTCCTCGGCCCGGTCGAGCAACTCACGGCCCTTGGCGATCGCTTTGGACGCATCGGCGCGAATTTCATCTCGGTTGAATCGGATGGTCGTCTCGTTTTCGTTGCGTTGGATGGTGAACCAGCCGGCCATGAAGGCGCAAACCGCCAAAACTCCCAGAATCACAAGCGTCCGAAACATCTCACTCTCCTCTCTTGGTTCGTTAAACCTGGCACGTTCGTCCGTGAAAGCGGCAGTCTACGAAGAGTCGCTGGGCCAGTGAAAGATCAGTCCGCGCGGGCGGCGTGGCGAAGAAGTTTCCCTCCCAGGGCAGTGGATCTTTGCCACCAAACGGCATGTGTCATAGCGGCAGGGCGCGAGCCCTCCGGTTTTCCGTTCTTTGTTAGCGGCAGGGCGCGAGCCCTCCGGTCTTTGAATCTGTTTCAACGCTGCTGCCCTCAACGATTTCAAAGCATCGCACTGATGAGGCCCTCCGGGCCTAGAAAACCCCTTTACCGGAGACGGTGAATGCCGCACATCGATTCCGTTGGAGTCAGCAACGCTGAAACCGGACGGCTCGCGCCGTTCCGCTAAGGACCGTCGGAAGAATAAGTGGCGGGGATTGATTGTGGGATAGGCTTCCAGCCTGTCGTTTTCGCCATGACAGGCTGGAAGCCTATCCCACTTATTCTTCCGACGGTCCTAACACCTTCCATTTCGCTCGCATCACCACCCAAATTCGCGACGCGCACCAACCGCTACGCCGCTTTCTCTTCGGCGGCGTTGAGCTTGTTGTACAGGGTTTTGACGCTGACGCCCAACTCCTCGGCGGCCGCCTTTTTGTCACCAGCGTTTCGTTCGATCGCGCGCTCGATCGCAATCATTTCCATTTCTCGAATCGTCATCGGGCCCGCGTCACGAATTTCGCTTCGCAATTGGCGGCGGCTGAAATGTCGCGGCAAATGTTCCGCGTCGATCGGCAGGGCATCGCATAGGATCGCCGCGTGTTCGACCACATTGGCCAGCTCCCGGACATTGCCGGGCCACTTGTGTGCCAGCAGCTCCGCGGTGGCTTGGGATGTGAACAACGCGTCGTCATCGCCGTCGCTGCGGTGGCGGCGCAGCAGGTGAACCGCCAGCGGCATCAGATCGTCGATCCGTTCTCTCAGCGGCGGCACATGGATCTCGAAGGTATTGATTCGAAACATCAGGTCTTCGCGGAACTGTTCCTCGCCGACCATTTTTTCCAGATCGCGGTGCGTGGCGCAGATCACGCGCACGTCGACGCGTTTGGATTGGTTGCTGCCCAATCGCCTGATGTCGCCGGTTTCCAAGACCCGCAACAGTTTGGCCTGCATCGTCATCGGCAGCTCGCCGATCTCGTCCAAGAAGATCGTGCCTCCGTCGGCCACCTCGAACAGTCCGACCCGGGCGTTGTCGGCGCCGGTGAAGGCGCCTTTGACGTGCCCGAACAGCTCGCTCTCGATCAGGTTTTCCGGCAGTGCACCACAGTTGATCGAAACCATCGGTTCGTCGGCCCGAAGGCTGGCCTGGTGGACCGCGCGGGCGACCAGTTCTTTACCGCATCCGGTTTCGCCCAGGATCAAAACCGTGCTGTCGGTGGGGCCCACTTTTTCAATCACCTTGCGGACCTGCAGCATCGACTTGCCGTCGCCCACCAATTCGGAGTCTCCCTCCGCCTGGCGGACACGGTGCTCCAGCGCCGCCAAGCGTCTCGATTGAGACAGGCGATGATAGACCTCACTGAGCAGCGATTTGATTTGTTTGAAACTGCACGGCTTGCTGAGGAAGGCGAAGACGTGGTTTTCGATCGCGGTCAGAGCGGACTTCAGGTCGGGTTTGCCGGTGATCACGACCGCTTCGATTTCCGGGCGGATTTTCCGCGCCCGCGCGATCACTTCGGCACCCTTGATTCCCGGCATGTCCAAATCGACGATCATGCAATCGAACGGTTCCCGCTCGAGCGCGGCCACCGCGGTTTCCCCGTCGGGGCAGACGACCACGCTGTGGCCGAGTTTTTCTAACTGGGTCTTCATCAGCGTCTGCAGCGACGTTTCATCGTCGGCATACAGGATATGCATGGATTCGCATTCAGGCGACTTTTTGGACATCATTCCACTTGGTCGAAGAGGGCAGGTCATCGTGATCGTTCCGCTCCCGTGACGTGTAGAACGTCGAATCGGAAGGAGACTCTTTCTTGGCGGGCTCGGTCGGAAGCCGCAAGATCATTTTGGATCCACGGCCTTCCCCTTCGCTGTGCGGCGTCAAGGATCCGTGGTGTAGCGACACGATTCGATAGCTGATGCTCAATCCCAATCCGGTGCCGCTGTCGTCGCGGCGGCGGGTAAAGAAGGGCTCAAAAAGATGGTCCATCACTTCCTGGTCCATGCCGCATCCGTCGTCTTGCACTTCGACGACCGCTTCCTTGATGCCGCTGAACGGGTCGATCTCGTGTCGCACGAACACGTCGACCTTGCCGTCGGTGTCCACCGACTCCAGGGCATTGGAAACCAGGTTCAGAACGACTTGCTGGATTTCCTGAGAATTGCAGTACGCCGTGACGTGATCGTCCGCATGCGTGCGGATCGTTTTGCAGCGGTACTCGCCGACTTTTCCGACCATCGACACGACCCCCGCGACGAGTTCGCCGAGGTCTTCGGGCGTGCGGCTGGAATTGCTCAGACGGCTGAAATTGAGCAGGCGTTGGGTGATGCCCTTGCACCGAAACGCCTCCGATTGAATCAGCCCCAGGTTGGTCTGTAGCTCTTGCAAGAAGTCTTGGTTGAATCGTTCTTTCTCGTCCGCCGGCAGGTCTTCGAGTGTCCCTTCGAGCGCCTCGGCGCCCCAGGCGATCGCACCGAGCGGATTGTTGATCTCGTGGGCAACGCCGGCCGCCAGGAATCCGACGCTGGCGAGTTGTTCGTTCTGGATCACTTCGCGCGTTCGCTCGCGGACCTCCTGTTCGGCACGTTGTTTGGCGAGCGTTTCGTTGGCCACCGCACGGTTGAATCGATCGGTGATGTCGTTGACGGTGTCGGCCATCAATCCGATTTCGTCGCTCGTCCCCAACAGGATCTTGTGTTGGTGGTGGCCGCTGGCGATCAATTGCGAGCCCCGGAACAGGGTTCGAAACGGCACGACGATCAACGTCCAAAACTGCCAGGCCATGAAGATGATTAGAAACGCGGACAAGCCCGTGTAGACGCGAAACCCGTTGCGGTTGGCCCTCTGCTCGGCGTGAACGCTGTCGCGAAATTTCTTCATCTTGCCCCGGATTTCGCCGAAGTACACGTTCGTCAGGTTGGCGAGTTCGTCGACCCCCTCTCCAATTCCCTGATACTGAGCGTCGTACCGCGAGAACGTCCCCTTCAGAAGACTGCGTCGGGACCACGCGTCGGTGACTTTGGTCAACAGACTGTCGATTTCGTTCAAGCTGTCGCCTTGTCGGCCACGGTCAAGCAACAGGCGGGTCTCCGCATGCTCGCTGGGGCGTGCGAGCACGGTCGACATGTAGGGGGTCAGATGCCGACGGAAAGACATCAGTCGGTCGTGGATGTTGGCCTCTTCCAAGCCGAGTGCGGATTCTTCGATGCCCTCGAACCCGATCATCTGATTGGATTCGATGCGGGTCTTTAGTTCGCCGAATTGCTCGTACGACTGTCTCAGCAATTCCGCCTGCTGATTGAGTTCGTGGGCGTGCTCGATCTCGTCGGCCAACAGGCTGATCTCGGTCGCCAGGTAGCGGTCGCGGGCGAGCTGTGACCAGCTGTTAAAGACCAGCAGCCCGATCACGAACGCCAGCCCACACAGACCGACGATCATCTTGGTACGGATTTTCCACTTTCGCATCGCTGCCGGTGCCTTCCCTTGCACGAATCAGAGCCAACTGTCCACCGTGAAACTCGGCTGCCGTCGACGATACGGACCGCGCCGGCCAACGACAAGGGCAACCCGAGCCGAATCGCTGCGGATGCGAAAATGCTTTCGATCCGGTGGGAAATCTGATTCTTGCCTTCGCCCCGCGAACCTTTTGGCGGGGGCCTGCGTCTCCCAACACAGTCAGATTGTTCTTGCTTTTTATTTGCCGAGTAAGGATACTTCTGTTGTCGGGTCGCACTAACGCGGTGCGACGGACTACTTCCGAACGCTTCCGGCACCACTCTTGTTGGCGCAAGGGTCGGACGCGTCAAACCAAAGTTTTAAAAGGAGGTGATCAAGTGGATTATTGCTGTACTAGCCAACGGGGAAGCAACCCGTAGACCAAGTCGGCGGGCTGACGCTTCTGGGTCAGCTTCCCCACTCGAGATCATCTTTTTGATCGCGAGATACATGCCCGTTCGTCGAGATTTTACCTTGGTCTCGGCGAGCGGGTTTTTTTGTTGCCACTCCGCGATGACGTAGTGGTTCGCGAGCACTGCCGTCAAAAGTCACCCTTCGGTGTGTAGTTCGTGCAGTTCTGAAGTCACCCTCCTGGCAGGAGGGGCGAGCGCAGCGAGGGGAGGTCGAACGGTCAATCGCGGCGTTCACTTCACTCTTGTTGGGCGACCCCAAGCAACAAGGCAAACCTTCTCCTCTCGTCGCTTGGCTCGACTCCCCCCAACGAGACAACGACGAAAGCCTTTATTGCCAACGAGTTGAAACCTGCACGACCTCGGTGCAGGAAGGTCGAGCGAAGCGAGGGGAGGACCTCCGCGGTCGATGATCCATCATCGCCAACCCATCCCGCACCGTCGTCAATTCCTCGTCGCCACGGCGAAACACGACGTCGATTGCGTTTGACCATGGTGGAGGTGTCCGCGTTTCGTGCTCGGCTCGAATCCCGATTCCCTGTGGCGGGCGTCACTCCGCAGCCTCGACGGCTTCTCGCACCGGAGCCGGTGCCGACGACGGTGTGAGCATCAAGCCGAGGACTCCGATCAATGGAATGACCAATCCGAGCAGCACCAGCCAGACAAACGTCCAACCGATGATCGCCAAGCATCCCGTCCTCGGCGTGGCGGGCGAATCCACGATCGGCTTGTAAGGATTCGATTCGTTCATCACCGAATTGTACACGCCCCCCGAGCGGGCCGCGGCTGTCGTCCTGGCCCGCCCCCGAAAAACCGAAAACGCGAGCCTTGCGGTCCCTGGACGTGTCACACGACCCTGTCACCGCCAGACATTGCCGACCGGGAGCCAGGCCGATAAACTTCCGGTTCGCTGCTTGAACCACGATTTCGGTCGCCCCGCTTCGCCACCACCCGGCGAAGCCCGCCATTAAACGCGCGCCGCCAGGTCAATCAGCCCCAAACCCCACCCGCGCCCATAGCTCAGCTGGATAGAGCATCGGACTTCTAAGGCACCCGGACAACTCAAAAACAGCGTGTTTTGCCGGCTATATCGGTGCGGCAAGCCAACGTAAACACCTCAAATCCAACCGATTTGTTGTAGTTGTTGTAGTGCCACTGGAAACCAAGCAACTTGGCCATTAGTCACCCGCACATCAGTTCGTGCAAACTCAATTTGTGTCGGCGTGTCCACGGTCTTAGTCCAACTAAACGTGAAGGCACGGATTCTTAGACTTCGGCTCCTAGCTTTGCGATTTGACAAATCAGAAAGCCAAATCCAGCGATTGCCACAAGCACGGGTACGACATAATCAACGATGAAGGTCGCAATGGCGATCCTGCTCGAATTTTCGAATTGGCGCCTTACTTCATTTTTTAATTCGTCAATGGTTGCATCCACGATTTGATAGTCGGATCCATCATATTCAGGGCGCTCTTCTATCTTGCTGCGTTTGACGGGAAAGAACTGGTCGACTACCCCGGAGATAGCGACTGGTAACTCAGCGGCCATTATTCCTATTCGCCATCGAGTGAAGTCCGACCAAGCGTAGACTGCAAAACCGACAGCAAAATACGCAATCACTCCGAGTAGGCAGTAAAGAAATCCTGCTTGGTCGTCCGCAGGAAAGTCGATCCCCAAAGGTGCAATCTTTTTAGGAACTGCCCCGGTCCACCCAACCACGCATCCAACCGTACTCGTTGAAAGCAACGCTTTACGCTGCCTCCTTGTGATGTCCGATAACGAATTAGTGACTCGGATTAACGCAGCTTCTTTCAATGCCTCTTCAGGTTCTTTTTGATCGGCATCCATTGGGAATTGCCCTTTCTTACGTTTGAATTGGAACAGTCGGTGTTTTAGGACTCCCCGGGTTTGCGCGTCTGCGCCAGTTCCCAATCTCTGTTGGTCATTCTGCATCCATGTCATTTCACGCGAACCCGACAAGCTGATGAAACTCACTTTGAAACGCCTCCGCCGCCTCATTGCTGACGGCTCCTATGTTATCGCCTGGCCTGCTCAGTTGGCTCTGCGGCTCGTTTATCGCGAGAGGGTCGCCCAACGCGTCCTGAGCGATCTCAGGCGATCTGCGTTGGTGTCGCCGGTGGGTGATGACCGGCATCAGTATCCCGCGGCGTTTGCTTCTTGAGCGTGAGGCGAACCACCGACGCGTACGACGGCGCATCTCCGATTCTCCATCGAGTTCCTAAAACTTCCATGAAGCAAAAAGAGAATTTCGGTGTCGCCGTTACGGCTAATTCTGACACCTGAGAATGAGCGACGAAGTGAGTCGAAGGGAGCGGCTAGCTGGAATCCTATGCCTACTTGGGCAGTTGCTTCGTCCCACTTAGGAACTTTTTGCGCGCCTGAAATGCGATTGAGTTAGGCATGCTCACTGGCCACCGTAAGCGCCCAGGGGAACCATTCTTGACGGCTGGCGTAGGCTGGCGGGTTTTCACTCACCCTGCCTGGAGGTTCCTATGGCCCGAATGCCCGACCCCGCTGTCCGACAACGCTGGCAGCGCTTGATCCGAAGCTACGACGATACCGATTGCTCGATTGCGGAATTCTGCGAGCTCCACGAAATCTCGACCGCTTCGTTTTATGCCTGGCGGCGGCGACTCAAGTCAGGCGATCACGCCGACGGATTTCTCAAAGTCGAAATCGCTGAACTTAAGCCCGTCCCCAATTGCGCCGCCACGGTCCATTTCGGATGTGGCACCCGGATCGAAATCGATTCGCGCGACACTGAAACGTTGCTGCACATCGTCGATCGCCTGCGCCGGGACGACCAAGGAGCAAGCGCATGATCGCACTGCCAACCAACAACGGCATCTTCCTCTACAGCAAACCGACCGACATGAGGAAGGGATTTTCAGGTCTCTCCGGGATCGTTCGCAGTGAATTGCAAAGGAAGCCAAACGACGGAAGCCTATTCCTGTTTATCAATCGACGCAAAGACAAGATCAAGGCGCTCTACTGGGACACCGATGGAATGGTCGTTTGGTACAAGAGTTTGCAGCAAGGCAGCTTTGAGATGATCAGTCGAGACGGTCAAGTCAGTGTCAAAATTGACGCCGCCGAGTTGGCAATGTTGCTCGGAGGTGTGTCGATCGAAAACGCAACGCGACGCAAGCGACTCAAGGCCGCCTGAGCCAATCGCCGCGAACGAAGTTTTTGCCAGAGCAAGTTTTCTCCAACCGAGAAAACTTGCTCTTTTTTATTGTCTTCTGCCAATTTGCTATTGCGCGATTTTGAAGCCCCCGTACCCTTTGACGCATGGACAAGTGGAAGAAACTTCAACGCGAAAAGAAAACACTGGCTGAACAAGTCAGCGAGCTGAAGGCGCGTTGCGAAACGCTCACCAAGGCCAACGAGTCGTTGGCCCAAAACGCAAAAGAACTTGTCGCCGCCAACAAAGACTTGAAACAAGAAAAGGCTGATCTGCAAAGCAAACTGAAGAAGAGCCGCGCGGAACTGGATGCTTTGATTCGCCGACTGTTCGGGCGGACGAGCGAGCGATTCGAAGACCCTGATCAATTGAAGTTCGAGTTTGCCAACCAAGCCCAAGTTGACGACGCACGCGACGGCATCGAACAGGCGATCGAGGAAAACAAGGGAACCGGAAGCGGAAAGAAACCGCCGAAGCGTCGCAATCAAAAAGAACGGTTCCCCGATGGCTTGGAACGTAAAGAGGTTGTTGTTGACCTGAGCGAAGAAGAGAAGGAAGGCTTGGTTCGAATAGGTGAGGACATCGTCGAGTCGGCCCACTACACGCGAGCGAAAGTCTCTATCATTCGAACGATCTATCCAAAGTACGCTCGTCCCGGTCAGCCCAATTCCGGCGTCTTTCAGGCCGAACGTCCAGCGACGCTGTTGCAAGGCGATCGCTACAACATCTCATTTGCCGCGGCGATCATCGCTAATCGACTCAGTTATCACCTGCCAATCTATCGCCAAGAAGACATGTTCTCCGAGTGCGGGCTTTACCTTTCCCGCAGTACGCTACTGAACATTCAAGAGGCGGCCGAGCGCGTGCTTCGCCCTTTCGCCGAGTGGCTTGCCGACTTGGTGCGTACCGATACTGTGATCGGAAGTGACGACACGTCGATTCGCTTGCTGCTGCCCAAAGAGCTTCCGGATGTGGACGAGGCCGACCCCAAGAGCGGTCGGGTTCGCGAAGTGCTTGCTGCGGCGATCGCGAATAATCGCAAGAGCATCCTGGCGAAGATGTGGGCCTATCGCGGTGTCAACCTTCCAATCAATGTGTTCGACTTTACGGTCAGTCGGCACCGCGACGGCCCGGATCTCTTCTTGGTTGACTCAGGTTACGAAGGCACACTGTTAGGAGACTGTTACGGGGCAAACACGGGGATTTACATTCGATCAAACGGCAAGATCATTCATGCCGCCTGCGGCGCGCATGCGCGCCGCAAGGTCGAGGCTGCGCTTGACAATCATCCTGTGCATGCGAAGTACTTGCTGCGATTGATCCGTGAGATCTATGATGTTGAAGACGAGGCACGCCGGATGTCACCGTCGGATCGATTGAAGCTGCGGAAGCGGAAGTCGGTACCGCTGTGGAAGACGCTTCGCAACTACCTCGACACAGAGATGACTGACATCTTGAAGGATGACAAGATCACCGAAGCGCGAAGTTACATCTTGAACCAATGGGACCATCTAACCAAATACCTTGATGATGGCGAAGTCCCTGTCGATAACAACCAGTGTGAACAGCTGATGAAACAAATTGCCCTAGGACGTAAGAACTGGCTTTTTGTTGGCAGCATTGGTTCGGGCTATCGAACCGCGACGTTGATGACGATCGTCAGCAGCGCGATCCGAAACGATCTAGATGTGGCAGCCTACCTGGAAGACGTGCTTGGTCAGTTGTTGTCCGGAAGCACCGACTACGAGTCGTTACGTCCAGACGTCTGGGCCAAGTCTCATCCGGAATCGATTCGAGCTCATCGTCAGCAAGAGCGAGAGGCTGCCAATACCCGCCGCGATCGCGAACGTCTTCGTCGCCGTATTGCGCGTACCGAGTACCGGATCGAAAGCTGATTCGATCGAGTTGCTAGTGAGCGATCAATGCAATCCCATTTCGGCAGTCTCGATCTGGATGTTGCTGAAGGTCGATCGCTCGATCAATGGACGCTTCTCGGGCATCTGCGTCCACGCGGACTGGACAAAGCTACCGCCAGCTTCTCGAATCAGGTTGGCCGCAGTTCATCAGCGATGCGGGCGGTTGATGCGTCTTGATCTCATGGGTGCCTTTTTTGAATCAAAGGGCGCAAGACTCCCAAGGCCAGTGGCGTCTTGCGGTCGAGCTGATTGTTCTTCAATGAAAGAAAGACAACCGTGAACTCAGACCGCTCTCGGCGTGGCAGTCGAAGGGCTGTGGCGTCTGCGAAGGGCCAAGTGAGATCAAGACGCCTTGTGCCGCTGAACGCCGACGACCTACGGCCAGCCTGATTTTGAAGCTGGCGATAGCTGACAGTGTGACCCACGACGATCGTCGCCGGACGCATTCACGCTGGCAATGACCGCAGCCGGCATTCGGTCGCCGCAAATGCACCGCCAATCATGCCGCGTGTCCGAGCCCGCGTGGTCGCGGCGACAAATTCGCGACGCCGGGACAATGGTGCTGCTGGGCGCTTACCCACGCTACCTGTCACCAAAATCCGAAATGAAAAACAACGGACTCACCCGTTATTTCGCCAAACCAGGAAACACCGCTGAGGAATACCGGAGAGCATCGCTCGATATGTTCAGCGTGATTACCGGACGGGAGCCAACCCCACATGAAATCAGCGATTTGAATGCGGCGTTCGGACGCTCGAAACGAGAAAACGTTGCCGACAAACTTGAAGAAAAACTGGGTCGGCCCGCAACCCAACAGGAGATAAATCTATACATCGCGCAGGCTGATTCGCTGGGTGATTATTGAGCATGCCGACCCTGATATCCTCCGCCGTATGCGACATGACCGCGTTGATCATTCCAAGATATCGGTACGTTTCAAATGACCGCACGAGGATCATGAACCAACTGATGTCGCACGTGAGCAACTCGGGCATAACGCGTTTGATAATGCCCCGCGATAGGATTTAACCCCGTCGTCCCATGAAACGCTTGTCATAGCGTTGCCGGCCACCGCACTGACCTTTGCAGCCGATTGCGGCGCCGGTCAGATTGTCAAGCATGTCGTCGAAGTGCGGTTGGAGCCAACGGCTAGAAAACGTTGGAACTTTAGCTTGACTTGCGTTTTCGTTGTGCACGTCGTTGGGCAAATCTGGATGTTATTCCAGCCGATTCATCGATGGATTCCGCTCGCGTGATTCCCGATTTTTGACGTCGCGTTACAGACCGATCCCGTTTGCCGGCCCCGATGCGGGAGCGAACGGTTTTCAGCTTTGGGGACTCTGGTAACTCTATCTCTTGAACACTTGCGCCTTCGTCTCCTGATGAAAGCGAGCGTATTAGGATTCCGCAATCCGACCGCAATCGCTTGGCATCGCCGATTAGACTCGTGACGTCTCGCTCGTTGGACTCCAGCCTGTTGAGCTGATCTTGCATCTGTTGGCGGGCCAGTCGCTGTTCGTGTTGACGTTGCTGTCTCTCAGCCTCTTCTTGTTCGACCCGTTCTGACCCGCTTTTCTGTAACCAAAGTTCGGCTTCCTCTTGAACCTTCTTGAAGTACGACCTGATCACTGACCGCTTTTCCTTCTGCGCCTGTTCCAGCGTTTTTCGGGCATCGGCGATCAGCGATTCGCGAATGCGATCCAGCTCCTTGCGCGTCTGCTCTTCCTTTTCTTCACGCCAAAGGAGCATCGTGTTGAACATCGCTCCCAAGCAAGTGCTGAACAAGATGACCATGAAACCAGCCTTCAGCCAGCCGATGACGGTGGGTCCCAAATCCGGTAGAAAACTTGTCAGCACCTGCTCATCGATTCCCATCCTGCCCAGGAGGGCAATGAACATGATCAGGAAGAAAACCTTCTGCCGGCCAGCTCCCATCAGGTCAAAGAAGCTTTTTCGCTGCAGCTCAATCGCAGACTCCTCACCGACATCAATCAGATTCTCAACCCTTTCCCAGACGCGTCTGAAATCAAGACGCGTCAGCGCCACACGGGACTCCGCACCGTATTGGTGACGGAACTGAGAATTCATTTCTGATTCCATCTCTCGCAAATGAGTGTCCATCTTCCCGAGGTCGGCACGCAGCTGACCTTGAAGGGCGTCGACCAGTTTGCGGTTGTAGGACGCGACCTGGTGAGATCGCAACCGCAGCCGGATTGCCTGGGAGCTTACCTCACGGGTCAGGTCTTCGACGCGGATCCGATTGGCGGTATCGCGAGCCAAACGACTCAAGCCGCCGAGCGGTTGAACCAGTCGTTCGTTCTCCAGGCTGATTCGTTCATCCAATTCGTTCAGACCGTCGACCGCGACGCGGCGAATGCAGTCTGCTCGCTTGTCATCCCTTCGGCCGCGCTGCATTCGAACCGCCGGTTCCTCTCTATCCGTCATCGAATGGAGTTGGTCACCGATTGAACGCTTTTCACTTTCAATCTTCTCAGCGGTTTTACACAGTACCACGTCGATCGCCGAGAAATCTGACCGATACGCCAGCGCGCGTCGGATCGAGTCTTCCGGTTTCCTCAACCACTCCGGATCACCCGTTCCAGATGCCGTGATCATGGGCAGCCAGTGCAGCGATTTCGGCGAATCCAGCGATTGCACCCAATCAATGGAACTTTCGTCGCTCGTGAGAATGACTGGCTGAGCACTAGGGAATCGCTGGAGCAGGCCGTTTAAAACAGCGATTTCATCAGCGTTTTGCCCAGTGTTTTCGGCAGATACGATGACCAAAACTTGGCCGTGGTCGCAAAAGCATTGCATGCGATGGGATTGGCCTTCTGATAACGCGTCTACCCGGGCTGCGAGCACATGAAGCATCGGCGCCTGCGGGGTCTCGCCAAAGTCGGCACGCCACCGAAGCATCGGGCAATCACGATTTTTTGCGACGGTCTTAATCTGTTTCGCATCCGCACCCAGCCAAGCGATGACACGATCCAGCGGTGTGTTTCCCACTGCGACGACCGACAGGTTCATCGTGGACCGTTTGGCGTTGTCCGCAACGTGCTCCACGGCAGCCGAAAGCCACTGCCGGATCCGCGGATTTTCGGTCTTCGCACTGAGATCGCCTAAAGCCTGCATCAAACTATCGCGATCCGCACCGATCTCTGGGAGTGTCTTTTGTTTTGTCTTCATGATTTCACATTGATTGGTTGAGGGGGCGTCAGGGGTTTGTCTGTGAATCCGATTCACCGTTCCTCCGCGGACAGGATTTTGGGCGAATCCAAAAGTTTTCTCGGGAGAACGCGAGGCGTGGATGGCTCGGTCGCACCACTCGTTCTACATCAGCGGGATCTTTACACGACGCAGCGGTCGAAGCGATTGGCCGACTTGAAGTCGGCCAATCGAAAGTGGTTGAAGCCTCAGGCCAGCTTCGCCACTTAGTCGCCTTGTTTGCTTGCCACTACCAGGTCCACGTCTCCGCCATCGCTGGGCAAGAACAAGCGGTATTCGATCGCGGGGCTAGCAGACATCACCGCCGAAAGGATTTCTTGTTGGGCGAGAGCTCTTTCTAACAATGCCTTTCGATTTGGGATCGTGTTTTGCGTCAGCCGTTTGACCTTTGAAACCAAAGCCTTTCCACGGAGTGAAGTGAAGGTCATTTCTTGTCGAATCTTCTGTTGTTCCATCATGCCTTGGATATTGATACCGATTCGCTGGATGGCACTCTCTAGCCTCGAATACTGCTGCGTAAGATTTCCGTATTCCTGTTTGGCACTTTCGACATTGCTTTGGGCTGCGGCGAGATCACGTTCAAGCGTCGAGATCGCCGTTTCCAATTCGCCAGCAGTGATGCCACGGTATCGCCCCGATTGGTGCATAAGTGGGCGAACAATGACCTCCGGAGCCTGATTTCCAATACGGAAGATGATGTCCAAGCAGATTAAGTGCGAGTTGTCCAGATAGATTCTCGCTCTCTCTCCAACGGCAAGCTGACTCGGCAAGCCCTTGGCGTTGGCAATGCCATGCAGCGATCCCAATTCGATCCGCAGCTTCTGTTGATCAACCTGCGCCGGTAGCGTTAGTTCAGTGACCTGTTCCCCGATCAGAAAGTTTACCGGCAACAAATTGTTTCGCATCAGCTGTTGCAGTCGGATGGAATGGCTGTGCACACCGCTCTTTAGAATGAGGGTCAGGTCAAAAAGACTCGGGTGAAAACGAAGGCCGCGAGCGGGAGTCCAGATAAACCGGAGCTGATCGTTCTCGACAAAGAAGTAACCGACGTCGATTTTGCGGTTCCGTGCGTCGGACACCAGGATGGGCCATCCCAAAACTTCATCAAGACGAGTCGAAGTTGCCAGCGATACCTTCGTGAACGCGTCTCGGCCGGCGACGGTTGAAGCCATGTCACTTGACCGGTTCGCTTGCAGAGTCAAACGCCATGACGGGGTGGTTCGGGAATCGACATAGCCCAGTTCGATGGGCATCATCGTCCCAAGCGGAGGCAACGCTGCTTCGAAGGCAAGCTGATTGAACGGGTTGATGGTCGACAATTCCGTCGCAAAGTGTCGATCACGGATGCTCCTCAAGCCATCTAAAGCAGGTTCAATTTGACCGTAAATCCCCACGTACATTTGCACGGCACCCAACGGATCGTCTTGAGCCAAGGCATCCGCTTCATAAAGCTTCCTGGCGATCTCTTCTTTCATCCTCAATGCATCGGTGTCACGAAGGATTGAGCCGACAACCTGTTGATAATGCTGGCGTTGGCCTTCGTTCTCGTCTTTTTCAGGCAACGCCTGCAACTCGTCGATGATCGCGGTGAACTGTTGACTTGCGGCTCTGACTCGATCGTCTTTAAGGAACTTGATGGCGGGACCACGCAGGTATTTCTCGGCTTCCTGCAGACGACTTCGAACCTCCTCAGTGATCGATTCCATTTGACTGGTCAGTTTGGGCCAATGTCGAGAGTCGGACGCTGCAATTTGGTTTGTCATTGCCGCGGCCCGTTTCGTGAAAGCCGTATCCTTAAAGAAAGTGTCCCACTCCCGCTGGTGCTTCACATCATCTGGCCAAGCGTTTTTCCACCGTTTTCCCCAGTCCTGCCATTTGGCTAAGAGTTTCCCGTATTCGTCTCGTTCCTTCGTGAATGCCTCCCAGTCCGGCTGGTACCGGAGAATCGCCTCCGCCTTTTTGGCTGCCAGCTCGAGGTTCTGCAGTCCTTCTTGGAATTGCTGGGTCGCCTGTTCGAACTTTCGATCTGCTACCAGTGCGTTTGCCGCAGCGAAATCAGCTTTCGCCTCGTTCCAATTCGTTAGCTCTAGGACCGCCGGAACCGTTTCTCCTTCCGGAAAATCATCGCGGTATTTGCGGAAATGTTCGTCGGCAAAGTGATGGGCGTACTCATTCAAACATAAATTCGCATCACCGTAGGCCCGTTTTGCTTGCTCAAAGACTTCTTTGGCGTCCTCGTATTGCCCTTGGGCATAAAAGGTCTCTGCGGTATCCCAGGACCGCTTCGCAAGCGCCAGACTGGGCGGCGCAACTTCCGATAATTCTCTGGGCAATTCCTCAACAGTGGTCAGCCAAACGGCATGGGCGTTTTCGGCATCTGACCGGGCTTCCGAAGCCCGATCGCGGTCTTCTGCTGGCCAAAGCGGGTAGGTGACCGACAGCCCCAAAATCAATGCCACAACCGCGGCCAAAGCTCGGACCGGGATCGCCCCGAGTCGCTTACGGATCAACGCATCTCGAAAGGCCCTGATATCGCCGAATCGATGATCGGGTTCGACCGACAGGCCACGCGCGATCACTCGGGAGACTCCCGCCCCAACGTTTCTGCGGATCTTGTGAATGGGTTCCGCGCCGGCGTCTGGCACGCTGCCGGTAAACATCTCGTACAGTACCACTGACAGGGCATACTGATCCGCACGCGAATCTAGCTCGTGCCCGGAGAGCTGTTCGGGAGACACGTAATGCGTGTTGCCGCCTGGCTTGATCTTTCCATTCTTTTCAGTCGACGTGATCACACTGGCGATGCAGAAATCCATCAATTTAACGGTTCCGTCTGCGCCAATCCAAATGTTCTCCGGCTTGACGTCGCGATGGACGGTTTGACCATGGGCATACTCCAATGCGTCACACATTTGAGACGCCCACCTCAGGATTTCCGTTTTCTTCGTTTGCCGATTGTGTGTCTGGCGATCATTTAGCTCGGACCGCAATGTGCGACCTTCAAGCAACTCCGTTGTCATGAATGTCAGGCCGTCGGTCTGTTGGAAATCGAACACCCGAAGGATATTTTCATGGGTCAGTGTGCTGGCAATTTTCGCTTCGCTCAGCAACTGTTCTTTCAAGTGTGGGTTCTTGATCAGCGATGGGCGGAAAACCTTGACCGCTACCATCTCGTGACGGACGCAATCAAAGGCACTGAAGACCGCGCCCATTCTTCCAACGCCAATTCGTTCTCGAATCTCGTATCGATTTGCCAAGACGTATCCGTTCTTTAGTTTTTCGATCGCTGTCTTGGTGGCCTCGTCGCCGCGTGTCCCCGCATCGACCGGCGGCAGTTTCAACGAACGGCCTGGTTTGCCAGCTGGCTTTTTCGCCTTCGTAGTGGGACGTGGTTCCGCGGCGGGCTGGATGACGCTATCGGTGGTCGACAGCCCTTCGTTTCTTGCCCTTTGAAGCTGGTTCGCTTCTTTTTTTTGTTGATCCTCGCCATCGCCCTTCTCCCCTTGGGATACGGCCTTTGATTTCCGCACAACAGCTTTAACTTGGCGGCGGTACGCCTCTTCGACCTCATCTTTTTGGTGAGAGCCTGAGATGCCCAACACGGCGATTGCATGTTCCCGATTCACGTTCGTCTCCTCAGCGACTGATTCTCTAGCGGACCCAAAGCTGTTGGTTCATCCGATTCCCAATCGCACTGGGGACAAGAATCTCGGCGATTCTTGATTTTTCTGGCCGATCGGTGTCCTCCCGACGTGGGAGGTCATGCAGCTATTTGATTTCACCCTCCGGGCAGGCATTGGTATCTGCACATCTTGAATAACCCTCCCTGGCAGGGAGGGTCGAGCGCAGCGAGGGGAGGGTCGTTGGTCGTTGCGGAGTGATTTTCAGCCACAGAGAACCCTCCCCGCGTCGTCGCAAACTCCTCCGCGACCCTCCCAGAGGAGACTCTTCAAATACTGCTTTGCTGTCACTACGGGTTGATTTTTGAGGTCCGTTTTGGGCATCAATTTTACTGCCGGTAGTGCTATCAACTGAGTATTTGAAGAGTCTCCAGAGGGAGGGTGACTTCGACCCGAGCGACTTGTGTAGATACCAATGCCTGGCGGGAGGATCGAGCAAAACAAACTTTTGCCTTTTTTGTCGAAACCTGTCCCGAGGGCCTCGGCAAACCGGATGTACTCGCATCGAGGCGCTAACCGAGGAGAAATGATGAGCGATACGATCGAAACTCTGTTGCAAGAAAACATCGGCAAGGTCGAACAGGTCGACGCGCTTGCCAATGGCTTTCAAACGGATCTTGGGAATCTAAACACCGTCATCGGCGAATCGATGGCCGGAGCGGTGGAGAACGGAACCAACGCCTGTAGCGCGATGGACCAACTGCGGGACATGCTCGAAAAGGCTCGGCAAGACATCGAGCAGTCGCGGCAGACGGCCATTACCAAAATAGAGACGCTCCGAGACCGCGCATCGCAATGTGGGCAACAAATTGAAAACGAGACCTCCGAACTGCAGGCCGTAACGACGAGCGTTCGGGAGGCGATCGATCGGATCGGCGAAAACGCAAACACACTGTCCGGCAGGGTGCAGGAGTCTCTCGGCGAGCTGGAGGAACAAGTGTCTTCGGCCGCCTCGGCGATCCAAAACGGATCAGATGCATCAAGCAGGGCCGTCGACGAAACGAAAACGAATGTCGACGAGAAGGTGGGGCAATTGGAGGCGGCCAAAACGAATGCGATCGAAGCAATCCAGCAGCTGCAGTCCGATTCGGACGAGCGTACCTCGAGCTTCCAAACAACTCTCAATGAAGCGGTCGAGGAATGTGACACCAGTGTCCAGGACCTGCTCAGTACCTTCGCCGATTCAGCCGCGGCAACGATCGAGAAAACCACCCAAGTGCTTTCCAGCGACGCCGGAGAGTTGCTGACCGAGTCATCCCAGCAGATGAGCGAAGTGCTCGGAAAACTGGGCGAAGTACTCGATCAGGGTGGAGGTGAATTCAGCGAGTCAATCGAAGACGTCGTCGATTCGATTCAGGAAGTGGTTGAAATGGTTGAAAAGATCGAGCCCGTCTTGAAAGCGATTCAGAGGATGCTGTGAGACGGATAGCGTCCCGTTTACCGCAATCGTCTGATTGTGCTTCTCTAAACTTGTAAGGATCTTACTGTGAGTGTCAAAGAAATTGCTCAAAACGTTGATGAATCCCAACAACGGATGCGTCAACTCTTGGCGATGTTGGATACAGGGCACGACCTGGGGGATACCGCTCGCCAGGAACTGTCGGATCATGTGCCGCAACTGGACGAAGTCACCGGAGAAATTGCCGAACATTTTCGGTCGATCTCTGAATACGTCGAATCGTCCGACGTGGAGCAGTCCGCTGGTGAAGTCACCAAGGCCTTGTCTGAGCTCACTGAATCGGCTGAACAAATCGCCGAACAGCTTGAGTCCACCCATGACGAGTTTGTTTCCAACGCGACATCGGCTCGGGAAGAGATTGCCTCCACACTGGAAACGTTGGAGGCCGCGTTAGAAACGATCAGCTCCAGTCTGGAGGAAGCAACGCAACAGTTGGGCGAGGCGAAAGTGACTGTTGAAACCATCTCTGCCTCCAGCGAACAAACCTTTGCACTAGTCACCGAAACGGCGGAAGGGTTCCAGACAGATCTTGAAGAAACTGTTTCAACCGTTGATTCGGCCTTTGAGACTTTGGTTTCGCAAACACGGGACACCATCCTTGCCGCGATCAATGAACTGTTCGACTCGCTCGAAGAAGCGATCGAAACCGGGATTCGCGGCGAGATGGCAGAGGCCGTCAGCAGTTTTGGCGAGGAACTGACTGAACTGCAAGAAGACCTGGATGGTGAAATCGACAACTTAGGTGAGCAGCTCATTGAACGGGTCGAACAGACCTTCAGCAACCTCACCGAATACGCGCAACAACAAGCGGAAACCGAGGTCTCCGAAGCCCTGGAACAATTGATCCAGGAAATTCTGACCGCGTTCGCCGCCGAGATTGTCCAGGCCATTTCGATGACGTCCGTTGGTGTCTCAACCACGGGTTCGTTGTCGGCCATCCTGCCATACCTTGTCACGGTCAAAAAACTACTGGAACTCATCAACGACGCCATGGACATGATCCCGGGCTAACCCAAAAGGTACAGAACAATGGACGCAGAACAAATTCGAATTCTCGGCGAATCCACCACCGAAATGCCCATTCGGGCGCAGCAGGTCGTTCAGCAGAGTATTGCCGTCAAGGCGCAACTCGACGAACTGGGCGGCCACGCGGGCGATTTGGATGGCATGTTGACCGAACGGCTCTCGACACTCGTCGAAGCCATGTCGGATTACCAAACCGAAAGTGAACAACAGCGGCAGTCGCTGGAACAGGAAGTGGAAGATCTATTCAACCAAATGCAGCAGGTCGGCGAGACCACACAGGAGCAAAACTCGCAAGTCATCGCCGGCGTCCAAGGTTTGCAGCAACAGTGCGAATCCGTCGCGCAGAGCAGCGACGAAATGGTGGAGACCCTCAAGGCCAAGGTTGACGAAACTCAATCGGCCTCCGATTCGCATCGCGGCGAAACGGAATCTGAAGTCGACCAGCTCAAGGCCGCCTTTGAATCGCTGCGGTCGCAGCTGGATCAACTGAAAACGCAAGCCGAAGAGACCGTCGAGAAACTCAGCGAACAAACGACAGGCGGTTCAGAGACATTGAGCGACCGAAAGAGTGAACTGGACGAAAAGCGAGCTTCGGTCTCGGAGACGATCGATACCACTCGTGAGAACTATGAATCGGCCGTCGGCGAGATTTGTGAACAAGTCTTGGCCGGAGGCGTCGAAGGAGTGCTCGATCGGGTGCAAGAGTCCATCGAGGACGAACTCAAGCAACTGATCGATGAAGCGATTGACGAACTCGTCCAATTGGTCGACGACATCACCGCCAAGATGGATGAAGCCGATGCGGAGACCAAGGCCATCCGTGAAATGCTGGAGCCGATGATCGAAGAATTGACCGATCATCTGGATCCTCTCAAGCAGGGGATTGAACAAGTACAAAGCGTTGCCTCGCAATGGGGCGTCGGCTGAAGCATTTCTCTCTCTGATCGAACGAACCGAAACACCCTCTAGGAACCGAAACCATGGCCGATTTTCAAACCGTCGCTGGCGAAGCCGTCACCCGTCTGAATGAATTGCACACGGAATTTGACGACGCGGATGGACAGCTGCAAAACGTCCAAACGGAGGTCCAGCAACTCGATGAACGAACCGCGTCCCTCGCGTCGGAGCTCGACTCCATTCTCGAAGACTTTCTGGGAGTCATCGCCACGGCGCGTGAAGAGCAAACGCAAGAGTACGAGCAAGTGTTGGAGCAAGTGGAAGCGGCGCGGAGCCACCTTGATGAATATCGCCAGATGGTGGACGACGAGTTTCAGGGCTTGAACCAGTCGATGACGAGTGTCACGGCCGGATTGGAGGAATCTGCAGCCGAAATTCAAGCTAAAGCGGAAGCGGTAGCCGCGGCCACCTCCCAGGTCGAGCAAGCGATCCGAGGAGCGGAGGCAAACACGAAGGAAGCCGCAGAAGGGCTGCGAAACGCCTTCGAATCCGAAGGGAACACCGTGGCGGAACATCAATCGTCCCTCCAAGAGCGATACGAGGACTTCGAAACGCATTTTGCCGAGCAAGTGGTCTCGTCCGTTGAAGAGCAATTCAGCCAGGCCAACGAAAACTTGGACAAGATGGCAACCGAAGTCCAGGCAAAAGTCGAGGAGGTCAGCGAGTCGACCAATCAGACCTCCGAGGAAACGGTCGGCCAATTGGAGAACCGCCAGGAAGAAACGTACGGAGACCTGGTTTCGACGTTGCAAGAAATGATCGATACCTTCGATACGGTCTGCGAGACGATGGAAATCACCGCCGATTCGATGTTGGCCACCAAGACCGTGATGAGTACCAGCATGCAATCCAGTTCCGTCGGCATCACAACCGTGATCGGAATCTTCGAAGAGCTTCAGGAAGCCATGGAGAAGGTTGGCTAAGATGAAAACCAAATCCCTGTTCCTGCCGTTCGCCTTCCTGCTGTTGGCCTGTCTTGCCGGGAATCTGGCAACGAGCGTGGCTGCCGGTATCGGGGCTGCCGATGTTACGACCACTGATGTCACGGTCGCCGTCAGTGAAATCCGCCCCTGCGCGATCTTCGTCGAAGACGGGCTCCATGGGTTTTCGGTGGAACTATGGGAAATGTGTGCCCAAGAGTTACAAATTAAAACTCGTTTCGAACGAGCGGACTTTCGCGACAAGCTGGCGATGGTGCGTGACGGAGAGGCCGACGTCGCAATCGCCGGCGTGAGCATTACCGCCGCTCGCGAACAGGAGTTGGATTTTTCCCTGCCAACCCTCAATTCAGGTTTACGAATCCTCGTTCGTCGCGATCGTGGTTGGTTGCCGGTTGTAAGCTTGAAGACGCGGCGGATCCTGTTCGGGCTGCTTGGTTTTCTGGGGGTGTTTGGTCATGTCCTGTGGGTCTTCGAACGCGGAAACCAGACAATCAATGCGAGTTATTTCCCGGGGATTTTCGATGCGTTTTGGTGCGTCGTCGCCACCATGTCGACGGTCGGTTACGGGGACGTCGTTCCCAAAAAGTGGGCGGGCCGTTTCTTGGCGGTGATCATCATGCTGGTCGGAATCGGCTTGTTCGGATTGATCGTTGCTGCGTTCACGGCGGACATCATGGATCAGCGACGCGTTTCCGGAATCAATTCCTACCACGATCTTTCTTGCTGCAGAGTCGCAACGAAGGCGGGGACAACGAGTTGCGATTTTTTGAACGACCAAGGATTTCACGTTCGGGAATGCCCCACGTTTGAAGATGCTTGTCAGTTGCTGCGGACGGGCGATATTGACGCGGTCGTCTATGACGACCCCAGCGTCCGCTACGTGGCGCGTCACGATTCCGAGTTTGCTATTGCGGGCGACGTCTTCCGTCCCCAGTACTACGGATTCGCGTTCCCGACCAACAGCGATCTCCTCGAACCGTTCAACCGCGTGCTGTTGAAACTGAAGGAATCCGGAAAGTACGATCGTCTCTACCACGAGTGGTTTGGCACAGATGCGTTATGACGCCGACACCACATGCCAGCGGGACGCGTCAGCGACCGGCGCGCCTTGCTGACGCGTGCGGGCTGGCAACCCACGAAAAATATCACAATACACTAATCGCTGTTGACGTGATTCAATCGCGCCGTGAGCGTTTCCTTCACGCGATCCAAAATTCGCCGCACGGTGCGCGGGCTATACTCAACTTCGTCGGCAATTTTTTCGGTACTACGATCCTGGAGGCGCATTTCCAAGACCTTTCGCTCAAGCGGTTCAAGTGTTTTCATGAATGCTTCGATCTCGTCGTTGAGCGCGACCGCTTCTTCGACGGTCGGCTCTCTCGCGATTGCGAACGGCGAGATCACGGACGCATTTTCATCTTCAGACCAATCCCTTTCCCCATCAATTGCACGCTTGGCGGCCTGGTGAAACTCGACTTGCCCCATCGTCTTGTTGACGGTGATGGCGGCCAACAATCGCCACAGATCGCCGCTTCGCTTCAACTCGTAACGATCATCTTTGGCGTGGCGAAAGAAGCTGCGATAAACCGATTGGATAACGTCCTCCGCATCGACACGTCGCTGCATCTTCTCCGACAACCGAGACCTCGCAAGTCCGGCCAGCCGGTTCATGTAGCGGGTGAAAATTTCTTCCGCCGCCGATTCATCACCGGCTTTCCAACGGTCCAACAGGACCATCGATTCAGGATCGTCTGCCAAAATAGGTTCCTACATGAATGTGGGCGAAGCGCGTATTGCACCACGTGAAGATATCATAGAAACGGCTCGAGGTGGAATTCGTCGTGACTGTCCGGATAGACACTCTGTCGCTCGTTTTTCTCCGGTCGTTTGCACCCGGACTTGGATCGTCTCTTGGCGTTGAAAGTGTTCCGGGATTTGCAAACCCTCCGGCTGCAATTCCCACTCGGGCTCCCCTCACCCCAAGCACCATGTATCGACCGGATTGGAAGTTCCAAGCATGATTGCGTTGCTTGTCAGCTATTGATGTCGGAAATTTTCCTTAAGAAATTTAATCACTCCTCCCGCTCCCCTCTGCGGTCGCCGCTCCGCTAGTGCCTTCGCTGTCCGCCTCCGCCTCATGCTTGCCCGGACTGAATGGAACTAGGGCTACACGCAGGCCGATGCCAACGTTGCGAAACTTCGTGTGGAACCATCCGCGGTATGCTGACCGGCAGTCCGCAGCACTGTCGTTCCAGCTCCCGCCACGACAAATCCGGAACGAGCCCGCTGTAGAACCTACAGGTTCGTTTCTTATGCTATTTGGAGGGTACCTATAACGCCAGTCGTGGCACGACTCCACCACGTTTCCGTGCATGTCGAACAGTCCGCCAAAATTGGGGCGGAGTTCTTTCGGAGGATGAGTTTGACGTCCGCTGTTCGATTGGAACCAGCCATAATTGGCGAGCAGTTTTTCGTCTCCTCCAAAGCCGTACATCGTTCGCATTCCAGCTCTCGCGGCAATCTCCCATTCCACTTCAGTCGGTAATCGAAAACCTCGAGCTTCCAGGTTCAGTGGCCAGTTACTCGGAAAGCCTGAGTCGGTATCACGCGGATACTGTGAAGGGTCTAGCTCGGACGGATCGGCATACACCTGATCTTTTTCCGAGAATCCCGCTAGCTTCGTCAGCCAGCGACAAAAATGGACGCTGTCGAACCACGATGATGCCACTTTCGGATGTTCCACACTAGGCATGTATTGGTCATTTCCAAGGTCCCACTGGCCCTGCAATTCGAACTCTCGGCGAGTGATTTCCCGATCCAAGATCGCCACCGGTCGCGTGAGTCTTACGTGTTTGAACACCTCGTCAAAAATGCGATCAGGCTCATCGGTAGGCGAGCCGATGACGTATTCCCCCGGTGGAATTACGACGTACGTTTGATAGAAACGCTGGCTGTGCGCTTCGAAGGTAAGGATGAACCATTCACGATCCGGATCGTATGGACGCCCCGTTTCATCGACTTGACGCACGAGCTCGGTCTGGGCCCATTGCCGTAGCAGCCAACCGGTCGCCCCGTGGATGGCGGAACTGGGGTCGTCACGATACCAGCCGCTTACTTGTTCTACTGTCGGCTGCTTCTGGTCGCTCGGCAACTCATCCAATGTGAACTCACCCAAAGCCAGCAAGAGTCCGAACAGGACGCGGTCTTCGATTCGGCGAGCATTACCACGAAGTACCTGCCGATTTCGATCGGCAAGTTTCAGACATTCTAGCAATTGGGCCGTTGTCACGCCTTCGCCGCGACAACGATGCACAAACTGTGTTAGCGATTCCGGGTCATCGGTGATCCTCAAGGCTGAAAACAACGCTTCATGCTCGCCGAGTCTCGCCAGCGCTGCAGCCGCATTCGCTTGGCGACGAGCGAACATTTCCCTTGACAGTGTTAGCTCAGCTACCGGTAGTTGCCTTGCCGGATCGAGCGGTGAATCGCCAACCGAACTTTTCGAACGATTGACCTCTTCGTTGAGCATGACCAGGGCTTGGTCCCGATGCTTTGCAAATGTATCGAACAGCGCAGTGAACTGATTCGGTTCGGAATCCATAAGCAACTCGAACAATCCATCGACATCATCGCTCAAATAGTCGGCCAGGGTGTCGGTAGCAAAGTTACGAGTCTGCTCGCCTTGACTCTTGTCTCGATAAATGGCGCCTAAATCAGCAACCAGATGCTTTTGCGCCGGTCGCAAAGCGTTGCGCCACGGCAACAACTCCGATGGCATGACGCCCACCAGATGAGCGGCCAAAAAACGCGTAAGATCCCGCGTCTGCCATTGCTCGTTTTCGGGATCAAAACTGGCCAGGGCGCACGCCGCTTGAAATCGCCGTTTCGGCTCCTCGCTCGATTCGAGCGCGATCTCCCAATACGTAAGAACTAATTCCTGCTTGTGCTCAAGCAGAAGGTCGCGGACAAATCCAAACTGCGTGGGCGCGACAGTCAACAATCGTTGCTTGAGAAACGGCAGCACGGACGGGTCGTCAGGCAACATCGCGAGTGCCGCATGGAGTTTGGCGTTGGAATTCTCGGGGGCACCGTCAAACGCCTTGCTCAAGTCGTCCTCAACCAATCGTCGATAGTTGCTCAGATTGCCAATGATCGTTTGGACCTGCGATGTGTCAGCCTGAAACAGTCCCTTTACAATCTGTTTGGCTTCTGCGATATCCAGCTCTTGCTCCTTTTGGGCGATCAGCTCGGCCCGGTTTTTTTGGACTGCGTTTTGGGTGACCACCGCACCCCAAACGACTGCTATCAATGTCGTGGCGATGATCGCGACATGAAACCCATGCCGCTTTCCCGCTCGGCGCATCATTCTCTGCTCTGAAGCAGTCCATTTCGGCTTTTTGGTCAGTGTTCGGATCCGCAGCCATTCGCTCGGCGACGGAAGGTGGCGATTCTCTGGTTTTGCGTCCCACGATGCGGAACGCTGGGAAAGAAGCAACTCGGCCCGCCCGCGATGGGTTTCTCGTTGCTTGCGGGTCAGCCATTCCCTGAGCGAAGGCACCAAGTAGTCATGTGTGAGCTGATAAAATTTTGCGTTGGGATCACTGCCCGATCCGGATTGAAAACCTTCGGGGTCGGTCGGCGTGATCAGACGTAATTCCCCATCGAGAATTCGCATGAGTGTGTTGAAGTCGCCGCGTCGATCTTGGTACCCGCTCACTTCCAACAGTTCTGCGAATGATCGCATGTGGCCCTTGATGTCGCTGCCGACTTCCGGCAGTAGGCTCTTTAGGACTTCGCGAGCCGCCTGCTGATGGAGTCGGTGTGTCGGATTCGCAGCGCGCGAGCTGAACGTTTCTTCCAAAAAGTTGACACCGATGCCCTCTGTGCCGCCGACTTCGTCCCACGTCTTGGGACTCCACGGTTTACCCTTGACCATTTCGACAAACAGGGCCAGACGGACGGAAACGACTTTGTTGTCTTGTGCCAATCCATTTGCAGTCGCCTGGACGAATGCTTCCTGGTTAGCCGCTATTTTTGTGTTGTTCGGCGGCAGTTTGCCGAACGCCTGTCCAAACTTGATCAGCACTTTCTGGGCGTGATCGACGTCAAACAGGTCAGCCGTTGCAAAGTTGTGTCCCTGGATCAGAGGGATGTCCAACGCGTCCATGAACCTGGTCGCGGCCATTCCGAAATCGTCGCGGACCATCATGACGGCTTGTAAGCTCTTTCCATCGCATTGTCGTAATCCGGCAACCAGTTCCGTGTCGCGTTCGGATCGATGGGCGTGAAGCCACTGTTCGAACTGGTCGACGATCACAACAATTTTTCGTCCTTCGACGCGACGCAGCGTCGCGAACGTTTCCGCAAATCCGGACTCTTGATTCAAGTCCGGCAACCACTTGCGAAGTCCGCGCATGATCCGCAATTCCGTCTCATCCGCTGTCGCTTCGACATAGACGGTCACGACGTCCGGAGAGATTCGCGGTAACAAGCCGGCTTTGACCAACGATGATTTTCCACAACCCGACGGACCATAGATCAATCCCACCGCAAAGGTCTGGTCCGGATCAGTTTCCTCTAACCGTTTCTTCCAAAACTGAATAATTTCCGGCAATCCATCGCGAGTGCGGGGACCAGGCAATAACTCCAAGAAGAATTCGGAATCATCCGAGTCAAATGAACGCAGTCCTTTGGGAACAATCGTCTGTTCTGCTGCTTGTTGGTTCTCGCCGGGTTGCCACTGCGACAAATCGTTGGCCAGCGCCGCGGCGCTGGAATAGCGGGCGGAAAGCCGTTTGGTAAGAGCTTTCAGACAAATTCGTTCCAATTCAACCGGAACGGAATCATCGATTTGACGAGGTGGGATCGGATCGGTGCTGATCACCTGGTGCATTTGTTCGTTGGGCGTGCTGCCGCGGAACGGACGCTTGCCGGTCAACAATTCGTAGAAAACGGTCCCCATGGAGAAAACATCGCTCCGTCCATCCAGTCGGTGACCTTCGCCGCGTGCCTGTTCGGGACTCATGTAAGCGGGTGTCCCGGCGATGTTGAGGTTGTCAAAATAGTCTTCCTCACGAATCGCCAGTCCGAAATCGGTGACGTAGGGTGTCGTCGTGGCGTCTTCGATCAGGATATTTCCCGGTTTGATATCACGGTGAATCAGCCGCTGCTGATGTGCATACTCCAGGGCGTTAGCCACCGTCGCCATCAAAATTGCAGCGTCTTTGGGGGCGGGACGTTCTTGCCGGATCACGTCCGCTAACGTTTGTCCCTGAATGTATTTCGAGACGATGTAAATTGATCCATCCTCGGTACGCCCAACATCGTAAACCGGCACGATATTGGAATGATCCAGGCCGGCAACCGTTCGAGCCTCGGCCAAATAGAGATCCGCATCTTCCGCCGATTTGAATCGTTCCGGTTTCGGAACTTTGATCGCAACTTGGCGGCGAAGTTCGGCATCGATCGCCAGATGTACGCATCCAAAGCCGCCCTCGCCAAGAACCCGAAGCAATCGGTAGCGGCCTCGGTGTACATCTCCGACGGTGGCATCAGAGATATACGTTTTCGTCGATTGGATGAATGCTCTTTTAACTGCATCCTGTTCGTCCGGGAAACGATTCAGATAGTCGCTTTGCTGCGGATGCTGACCATGCTTTCGCCGCCACCAATCATCGAGATGGATCAATTCCGCCAACGCGGTCGAGCGAATCGGAAGTTCACATTGATCAACGTACGATTCGATCCGTGGCGAATCGCCTTCGTTTTTCCAAGCTTGTTCAAATGAATCGCAAAGGTCGTCGAGCTGGACTCGGTTCGCCACACGCGGAAGATTTTGTTCCCCTTCGTCAATTGTCGGGGCATTGCCGTCGCGAGAGGTGAGTTTGGCGAGTGACGTGTGAAGCGAATCGCGAATCTCTGGAAACCGAGTCGCAAATTCGTCGACACTGAGAGATTCGCCGATGCTTTGGCGGATTTCAAATTCGCTGACAACGAGCCGCACCTTGGAGTCGGCTTCATCGAAAACCTCGGGACAGCGTGCCAGATAGTCTTCAGCAATCAGCGGAGTGTCCGTTTGCCAACGTCGCCTCTGATCAATCGAGATAATCTTCAATCGCTCTTCGGATGGAAGATCCGTCTGGCGATTAAGAAACTCAAAGACGTCTGGCACTTCAGTGGCCGAGTCCCACAACGACTCAAATTGTTGGGTTAAGTTGGATTCCATTTTTTCCGTTGGCTGACGGGACAGAGTCGATGCGGAGATGATCCCGCTTTTGAATCCGTCCGATTATAGCCAACTCACAACATCGTCAGTTGCGACCAAGAACCGTCGCAGCCGCGAGTTTTCGCAATGTCTTAACGCATCGCTGAACGCCGTTATCGCGGGCCGGCGTTCAGCGGTCCAACATTGTAGACCGCTCAACGTAATCGGAAACGTCGATTTGGATCGTTCAGTTCGGCCAACTGAGTGTCCTTGTACCGGATCCGTAAGTATTGGCCAAAACGATCTGGTAGCGTCCCGCCGGGTTTTGATTATGCGCGATGAGTGATTCGGGGCTGGACATTGGGATGCCATTCAGCGAAACAATCACGTCGCCCCGACCGATTCCGAGTCGACCTGCGATCGAGTTTGGATCGACGTCGCCCACTACCAATCCGCCGTAGCGATGCGGTCTGGCCTGAGTCACTCCAAACGGCAGACTACCGCCGGCTTTCTGTGAAGCGGTTGAAAGCACAATCATTTGGTTTTGGCGTTGAACCAGCAGTTTAATGGAACCGTTGCCCATACGGGTGGCCGTCATTGCCTCGTTATAAGTCCGCACCGGCCGATTGTTGACTTGCATGATAACGTCGCCGGCCCGGATCCCCATGCGTTCTCCTTCTCCTCCTCGGAAAACTTGCCGCACAAGTCCACCGTCATTGATATTATCAAATTCTAACCTTATATCCAATTGCGGCGGTTCCACATCGGGCAATGCAGGCCGTTGTGATTGATGCATCCCGCTGTTTCGGGATGCTGGTTCGTCGGAGGGCCGAGGCACCCGTCCGATCACCGCAAAGTTTCCTTTGGCGACCCAAACGGTGTCCCCGTAGAACGAAATCATGACTTCCCCCTCGCGTTCGGCCAACGCGGTGAACTCTTCGTTGGCTGATACCACGATTGGACGAACCCCATTTTGTGTCGGCATTTCAGCGACAAAATCCCGAACGACAATCAAACGGGGAACGGTGGTTTGCTCGATCCGTTGACGTTCCATTTCTTCCAGTAGTTGCTGCTCACGCTGCGCTTGCTGGTGCTGTCGTTCCATGGCTGCTCGCTCCACCATGACCAAGTCATCATGGTGTGATGCGACGCGACGAACGAGCTCGCCGATTTTTTCGACGAGTCGCTTCTCGTTTTCCCTCAAAGAGCTGACTGGTGCTCGTCTTCTGCTTTGGAAAACCACCCATGGTTCTCCGCCGTGCAATTGAACACCGGCGTAGGCTTCATAGACTTGACGGCTCTTTCCATCCGTTCCGAGGTAGCTCCAACCCCGTGTTTGAGTTGCTTCCAGCAATTCTTCCGCGTCGCGAATCGCGTTTCTTGAGACTCGGGAATTGATCAAATCGTTTGCTTGTTGTTCGGTCCTGGAGTCGAATGCATTCCGTTGGCCAGACGCCGACTGCGCTCGAAGATGTCCTGCGAGGCACAGAGTCGTGATGGCGGCGAAGACAACTGATTTAAGAAGGTTTGTAGACATCGGATCGTTCATTCCCTGGGAAAACTGCCGTTCACAACGTTTTCCTCCGTCGTTGATTCGGCTAGGTGTTTAGTGGGAGCCATCCGTGTCTCCAAATACGAAAACATTCAATCTTGTTTCGACGAGCTAGGCGAATTACCGCATCACCACGTCGTATCGTTGGCCGCTCGGTCGCTCAAAAGTGAGTTGGCCTCGAAGCCCGTTGAGTACGAGCGAAGCGGTCGCAACAAAGCGTGAGAGCGGGCTCTTCAAATTGACGCCGTTGACACCGATGACATAGTCACCCGGTCGAACTCCGTTTCGCTCCGAAAAGCTTCCAGGATGGACATGCAGAACGAGATAGCCCTTGCCCGGAACAAGGACGGGATTGATCTTGCAACCGAGCGAGGAAGAGGATGCCGGTCCGCCGTGTCCCGAATTGCCGACGCCGTGTGCGTGCAGATTGGGCTGAGGATACGGCTCGTGGTATGGCCCCCTGGGGAATCCGTGCATCGCACCTGGATACCTTGGTTGTGAAGGGACTTGAATCCAATGCCCTGGATACCCGTGGTCTGGCCGACCATAGATCGGCTGTGTTACCCGCGGTGGATACCAACCATGGTGCTCAAAAGTCGGCTGGGGAAACGCAGGCATGGGGTAAAAACGCGGCGGCAACTGCGCTTGCGACGTTTGAACGCCGAAAACGGCAACGAGGATTGGCCCAGCACTGACCAAAAGACGAATTGACTTCATTGGATTTCTCGGGATTGGCGGACGAAAAAATGTCGTTCGCATGACTACCGAGTGAAGTCATTCAGTTCCGCCAAAAATTTTCTAGAAATCTTGATTCGTCTGTCAATAGAGCAGTCTTCTCCAACAGAGTCCGAGCTCTTACACGGTGTTTCAACGCCGAAATGTCCTGGAAAAAGACACCTACCTGTCGACCGCGGACGAATGGCACAGGGACAATGTGCCGACGACTCGTCGTTATTCTCACGGGCAAGCGGCCAGTTTTTGCGGTTGATGCCGCATTATCGAATCTTCCAAAAAGTTTTTCAGTTTTTGAGTGGCGGATCTCGGCGAGTTGCCTCGGTAGCCCTCCAGTTTGTTTGCCGTCGTCGATTCCACGCTTCCGCGAAATACGACGATGCAATGAGCACCAACCGTCATGCATAAGGAACTGGAACGTGAAATTTCTATCTGAGATTCGTGGTCGGAACAGCCAACGCAAACCTCGTCGAGGCCTGCTGGAGCGAAAGTTCATGGTGCAAACGATGGAGCAGCGGAGTTTACTTGCCGCGGACGTTTCATTCGATTTTCAATCAAGAGAGCTCCGCATCACAGGTGGCGATCTTGCCGATCACGTTGACATTCGCGACTTAGGAAACGGATCTGTTCGAATCAGTATCCAATCGGAAGGAGCGGGCGCTGAATCCTTCGAATACCCATCCAGTGCGATCAGTTGGGTTCACTTCAAAGCCCTCGGCGGGAATGACGAATTTCGAAATGTTTCCGAGCTGCCTTCGTTGGTGCACGGCGGCGAAGGTTCTGACGTGTTACACGGCGGTTCGAGTGTGGACGTGTTTTTCGGCGAAGCCCCTCGGTGCAGGGATTGGTGTCACAAATGAAGGTGTGGTGCTTGAGGGACAGTTCGGCCCACTGCAAGTCGAATTGTCCTGGTTTGAAGGGGAGGGGATCAAAGCGAGCTTAGACACTTCAGAAGTTCCGACGGTTCCGGAACTCTTGGGGCGTCTCCCCAAGATCAAATGGTAATAAGTTCCAATGACCGAGGTTAAGTAGTCAGCTCCATCAAGCAGTATTGCGAGCCGTCATGGCCGTACCCGCCTCCAGGACCTGCGCGGCATTAGCGTGGTCCACTAGGGCGAGCGCCTGGAGCTCGGTTTCGAAACGGGCGTTGCTGTTCGGCAATCCAGTTCAAGTAATCCTCCACAGTCAGCGGGGCGTCCGAGAGCGACCGATGCCTTTGATCGGTGAGCAAGACCTTTAAGCGATCTTCGAACGAAAGAACCGTGTGCTGGGCTAAAAAATCAAAGACATCTGGAGCTTGCGTCTCCGATTCCCCAAAGTGATTCAAATTCGTGAATCGAACTGAATTCAATTTGTCATGCAGCAATAGAGTGCGAGAGTTGCGGACCAAGTCCCAGATGCGAGAATTCGCGAGTATACCTGAGGCGGCTTCAGTAAATCGAGTCGAGCTGAATTGCCGGTGAAATCTGCAGCGACACTGATCGACGAATCGGAGATTTCGCCAAAATCTTCTAGGTTGCTGGTTCTACGGCACTGCCGCACGGTCTGATTGGTACCCCAACCTGTTTTATCCACCGTTCGATTAAATCCATTTCAATAGGGTCCGGTGACACAGGCCAACTGAAAAAAAATGATAAACTGGGAACCCAGTCAGCGAAAAGTTTTAATTTGGCTACCCACACCGAGATGCTCGTACGAGAGGTCGATCAATGGATGAAATGGGATCTGTTAGCATTTGGGTTCAGCAGCTGCCTGACGATGAAAGAGAAGCCCAATCAAAGATTTTTGAACGCTATCAGGCGCAGCTAGTCCAGTACGCTGCGAATCGTCTGCGTCAAATGGGCGTTCGCAGCAAGGATGCGGACGATATCGCGCAAGAAGTCTTCCTCGGTTTGTTCTGTCGCTCAGCCGCCGGAAAAATGCCAGATCTCAATAACCGAGATCAACTTTGGTTAAAGCTTCGTCGAATCTGCGGCGATCGGGTCAAAGACGCGAGAAGAAGGCGAACGCTCGCAACAGAATCTGTTTTTGGTCTCGGCGAATCGCAATCTTCGCTTTCGCCACTTCAAGCAAATCTCAGGCCGTCAGAGGATTTGGAGTCTTGCCTGATCGCGGTCGAGCATTCCCTTTTGAAACGCAAAATGGAAGAAAAGCATCCCGATCTCCCGGTGATTGCTTCGCTGAAGATGCAAGGATACACCGTCAGCGAAATCGCATCCAAGATAGACGCCCCCAAGAGGACAATCGAACGCCGACTTAGGTCGATTGACGAAATTTGTAGGCAGTACCAGCAAGCAGAACCAGAGGCAACTTAAGCGATTGCTTCACCAAAGGTGATTTGTGTCAGCGGAAGACGCATCCATCCGGTTGCTGGATCTGGATTGCTCGTTTTCAATGTTTTCAGGCAAGAGCTTGAATGCGAACGACACTTGAAAACTTTTGCGTTAGAAATATCGGAGTTCAGTCTGCTGACGAATACCCAGTGACTACTGATACGGATTGTGTAGCGATTGTTCTTGCAACTTCGGCATTGCGCAACCGGTCTTCGAGGACTTGGTTGGCCATATCGCGTGGCAGGCATTTGCTGAATTTGAGGCCGTCGACGGCTCGGTCGCTGATTTCCGGGCGAACTTCGTGGAAGTTGATGTCTCTGAGCGTTTTGATCGCGTGCTCCACCTCGTCCAGCGATTTGGAGAGATCAACCGAGATCTTCAAACCATCGCTTTTGATGTCGACGGCCATCGTTTGCTGAAGTGCAGCGGACAGGGTTGCATTGCCTTGCGTGCCCGCGAAGGTCCACCATTCCACTCGATTTTCATCACCCAGTGTTAACGTTGATCCGTCTTGCTTGAGCCAGGCATGATCCATTCGCATCTCGAGCATTTGGTCGACGACACGTTGTGACCACCAGTCTCGGCGGAAGTCTTGGGTCAGGATCGCCTTGTAGGATTGGCAGAGCTCGAATCCGAGATGCGGCCCCAATCCATACCATCGGGATCGGCCGGACGCTTGAGCCGCTTCGACGTAAGCGACCTTGCGTCGCCAATCGATGTGGTTCACTTTCCAGGACCGGCCCGCAAGCAAGATGTACCACGGCGGCTCACGCTTTTGCGCGAATGTCAGGGGATCCACATAGCCAACATCCTGTCGTCCGTGCCGAACGGTGAACAATGGTGGGGTGCAGAACACGGACACCAGATCGATGAAATTTCGGCGACCATACTCATCGTCACCTGCACGTCCCATCGAGATCAAACCCTGATCAGAAAAAACAATTTCTTCATCAATCATCCAGTTCAACAGTTCAGAAAGTTGCCCTGCTGCGATCCCCGAGTAGGCAATGATCTCTTCCGAATGGTGAATCAGATCGGTCGCAGGGCATCCATTGGATTGCAAGGTCAAAGCGAGCATCTGTTGGGCCGCGATATGGAGCGGCGACGCCGGCGCCAAAGCGGGCTCGACATAACCCGATCGCCACAGTTCGATCAATGCTGCCGCTCTGGCCATCGATGGCAGTTTCGTCGCCAGGAACAGGCAATTCCGAGTCGTGCCGTCGCGTCGACCCGTCCGTCCCATTCGTTGCAGGAATCCGGCAACATCGTTGGGTGCCTCGATTTGGATCACCTTGTCGAGCGATCCGATATCGATCCCCAGTTCCAGCACGCCGGTCGCGACAATGACGCAGTTACTTCGCTCGGCAAACGCCTTTTCGGAAAGGAGCCGCTGTTCGCGGCTCAGCGATCCGTGTGTCACAAACGCATCGACATCCAATTCACGCAACTCGTTGCCGAGTTCTTCTGCCTTGCTGCGGCTGTCGATGAAGACCAATCGCTTTTGACCACGTTGGAGTCGAGAAATCACGGTCGCGGCGTTACTGATACTGCCCACATAGTCCAACGTGACGTCCGCGTGATCGGACGCTTCCGCCGCCTCGGGCAGATAGATGCGTTGTGTCCCGGTGCATCCGACCGTCAGCCATTTCATCAGGTCCTCTGGATTGCCGACTGTTGCCGAAAGCCCCAATCGCTGCATTTCACGGCCCGCGACTTCGCGGATTCGGTTCATCACGAACAGCAAATGCCAACCGCGATCGTCGCCCGCAAAAGAGTGGATTTCGTCAATTACGATCGCTTGAACACCGGACAGGAACGCTCGATGATCCTTATTGGGCGAAATCAGAATCCCCTCCAGAGATTCCGGAGTCGTTAGCATCACGCTGGGGGGATCTCGCAGCATCTGGTTCTTCTGCGAGACCTTGGTGTCGCCGTGCCAGACACCGGCTTCGCGACCGATAAATCCCGTGTACTGCGTTACCCGCTCGTGCAAATTATTTAACAGGGCGCGCAGGGGACAGATGTAAAGAACGGACAATCCGCTCCAGTCCTCGTTTGCCATGCGGGTCAGCAATGGAAACAGCGCAGCCTCTGTTTTCCCGCCGGCGGTTGGGGCGAGAATAATGTGGTGCTGTCCCTGAACGATGCTCGGAATCAGATCGTCCTGGAACGGACGCAGCTCTCGCCAGCCCAGGGCGTTGACAATGTGATGCTGAATTGCCGGATGAAGCTGCTGAAAATTACTCACAATTCCAGCTCGATGTCGTCCACGTGGTCGGCCGATGCCGCTTGCCGTTCGACGGCCGTAAGCTCCGACTCATCAATTGTCAAGGCGTAGTGTTCCCGAGGGTTGAAATCGGAGAACTGATCGATTCGATCCAATACATCGGAAACCAGTTTTTTCAAGAAGACTCGTGGTGCAATCCCAACTTGGCCTCCCAGTTTGCCGGCAACGGCGTTGGCCAGATCACCTACATATTGGTCGTCGCACAGTTCTCGAATTCGATCGGGTGCATCCGCGTGCGCTGCGTAGATGTCCCGAATGCGGACACCAACCGCAACCAATCGCTCCTGATCAAACGCGGGCAATCGTATTTGCGGCGCACGCGGATTGTCAAAGCGAGCATCCGTTTGGAAATCGACATGCAACCGCTGAGCCAACGGTTCGAGTCGTTTAATCCCTTGGGGCCCCTCATAGAACGCGGTGGTGCCGGTGATTAACAGGTAAAGTCCTGGGAATCGGCCGCCATCGATTTCGTCGATCAGTTGTCGCAGCGCGTTCAGGCTTTTCTCGCGAACATCACTTCGCATCCGTTGGACGGTCTCGACTTCATCCAGCACGAGCAGAAGGCCGGAATATCCGGAATCTCGCAAGATCGTCAGTACGCCCTGCAGACAGGTCAACGCGCCGAAATGGTCGATGTCACCCTTGATTCCCGCAAATCGTTTTGCCGCGGCGGCCACATTGGGTTGCCCGGACAACCAGGCTGCGATCCCATCGGCAGTCGCAAGCGCGTTTTCTGATTGTGCCTTGCGATATCCGCGCAAGGCGAGACTGAAGGTCTGCGAGTTTTCTCCCAACGATGCAAGACGCTGTTCCATCAATTCGTTGGTTTTCGACACGAGCATCGATTCGTCGCTCTCTTTGATCGCGCCTTCGGCCAGCAGATCTTGTTCCAGCGTAAAGAACCACGAGTCGATCACATTGCGAAATGCGCCGTCCGGTGTATCCGATGTGGCCAACCGCTCGTTGATTCGCCGATAGACCTTCTCGAGCCGATAGAGCGGCGTCTCTGTTTCCGAGATCTGGACTTCAGACGTTGCGAACCCTTTTCGTTTTGCCTGCTCGGCCATCCAGCGGGCAAAGAAGGTTTTTCCGCAACCGTATTCGCCTCTCACCGCCTTGAACACCGATCGACCGCTTTTGACATCGGTGAATTCTTGATCGATCGCATCGTGGAAGTGATCCAATCCAACGGCAAAGGCATCCAGGCTGCTTTTGGGGACGGTACCGCGGCGTAGCGCGCTGATGATATCCAGTCGTCTCTGTTTGCTTAAGCTCATGGTGGTTTTCCGTATGATATTCCGCTAGAGCGAGAATTCCTGTCGCATCAGTGTTTCGTTCAACTCAACCGAATCCGATGTCCTTTCGGTTTTGAGAATCTGTTGCCCATCCAAGTTCAAAATTCGCTGGACCGCCGGGAGCATTCCACGCAAACGGAAGGCGGGTACACCGATCCGCTCCGCCAGAGCCGCCAACGTCATTTTCCCGTGGTGTTCGATCAACGTCGTCAGGATGCGTACGACGAGTTCATCGGCGGGCGCTGACCGGCCTGCTCGGTCCTTTTGCACCAGATAGGTCGTGGTTTCGCACAGGTCTTCCAGCCCATGAACTGAATCGGACGAACCAGCGATATCTATGGCCTCCGCCGGTGATTCATCTACGGGGTCCAGTGTCGTCTCAATCGCAGATTCAACCGCCTGCTCCGGGGCATCGTCCGAATCGATCGGACCTTCCACCGTCGGTAATTCGGACTCTTCTTGCGATTTCTCGATCCTCTCGGGCTCATGAACCTCAGGTGTTGCGTCGGCTTCAGCGGCTCCGGCTGCGACGGCGTCGACCGGCGCTTCCAAAGCGTCCGCGGTAGCGGCGTCGATGATCTCCGATTCAGCAGTCTCCACGACCAAATCGCCCACTTCGGAGAGCGCATTCCAAAGCAGCAGGACCGTTTCCCGAATTCTCTCCATTTGCTCGACTATTACGTCACGCTGAGCCGTTTTTCCAATCTCTCGCAGCCGGGACACCGATTTACGCAGTTCTCCCGAGGCCGAGTCTCCGTACTGCTTCATTGAAGCGACCGTTTTGGATTCAAGACCGCCGACAGCCCCAGAGATCATGCCAAACACCTTCGTCCACATCGCTTGAAGGTTTGCTCCTGCGCCGTCGCATAACTTCGTCCGCATCCGCTCCTGGCACCCGGTCCCGCTTTCCCTCGCCACGACGCGGTAGGTCTGTTCCATTAGTTCCTGGATCGCCTTGTAGGCGGGTTTGCGGATCGATTCCACTTCTTGAATCGCGACGTCAACTTCCCGCCGCAACTCGTCCAGCTTCGATCGCGCGATCGTCGAGATGTTGGTGACGATGGAGTCGATGGCTTCCGTTGCCGCGGGAACGTCGGTTCGAGACGCAGCCGAATCCAATTTCACCAGCAACTCCGCCGCGACATCATCCGCAATGGTTTGAGTGCTGGAACGGATACAGGTTTCGCGGTAGGTCGTCCAACTAAGAATCAAGTCGTCGACGAACAGTGAACAGATATCCTGGTTAAAATCCATGAACTTTCCGTTGCTGGTCGTGTGGACGCCCGATTTGCGGCAAGCAGCCTTGATCGAGTTCCAGTAGTAGCTTCGCCATTTCGATTGACGCTGCGAAAGTAATCCGTCAATGGAGGCCGCAGTGTTCTTCAGCTGGCTTGTGATTCCTTGGGATGAATCGACTGCCTGGTCTTTGAAAGAGCGAATGCCCTTGGCGACCGATTTTTCCAGCCAGGGGACGATGGTCCGGTCGATTTCGTCAACCAGTTCCGCTATCGCTTGGCTTCCGCCGCTGAGTTGCGCTTCAAGTGTTGTCCATTGCTGGCGAAAAAAGCGGACCAACCGGTCCACCTCCGTTTCCAATTGGCGTTCCAAATCGTTGTAGTAAAAATCTGCCAAGTACTTTTCAGCCAATTCATTTGTGAAATCTCCCAGGCCGGGAATGCCAGTCGCGTTCTTGTCGCCATTGAAATGATTGATGAAGTGGCGTTTTTGCCGGACGAGTCCCTTGAATCGCCCCTCGAACGCTTCGTAAGCCGGCGCTGAGACGAAGAACACCTTGATCCCATCGATTCGTTTAAGCATCTCCTTTCGTGTGTTCTGCTGCTCTGGCGAATTACCAGCGGGCAAGAGTGGCGAGGCGATCCGGCGGAACATTTCTCGATAGGATTCCGTTTGCTGCTGTTTGTGAAGCTCCAACGCTTCGCGAAATAACCGCTCTTGCGCTTCTTCATCATCCGGGGCCGCTTGCGACTCATCAAAGTTCGGGTGGACGGCATCCAGCTTGGTCTTAATGATGAATAGATGCTGCTTTGACTGTTCCGTCGCTTCCAGGAAATCGCCGAGCACGCTGGAGTTGCGGAGCCAGGATTGGATATCACTACCAAGATTACTATCGCTGGTGCAAATAGCGACCGCCTTCGCGGTTTCACGCAAACGGTTGGTGATTGCCGTACGCTGCGGATCCGTGTCGTTCGTGCCGGGCACGTCGACCAGCCGCAAATTGGGATGCCAATTGGGGAACGGCCCACTGATTTCACATTCGTCGACGATCGTCCAGTAGATGTCTTTTGTCGAAAGATATTTCTCGACGGTTCGTTCCATTTGCTGCACGTCATTAGACTTGGGCTTGGCAGTTTGCCCTAGCAATCGGCACACCGAATCTGGAATTTCCGCGGTATAAACGGCGCGAATCAGCTGATCAGGCGCCAGGTTTGGATTGATGTCAAATAGCTGAATAAATCGCTCAAGCGTGGAATGGAGATAGTGGGGATCATCCGGCTGCTCATCACCCATCATCTTTTTTGCGGTCCGCTTCAAATAATCGAGTGCGTCTTGAACCGCTTTTTCTCGCTCCCGCTCAAGGCGTTCTTTCTCGATGAACTTGATCGTAAACCCCCACTGGTCCTCCCGTTTCATGCTGACAATCGAAGCGGTACACGGTTTAACGTCGGACGTGGGCAGCATCGTACAGCCGGCGAGGGCATTGAGCAGCGTGCTCTTGCCGTGTCGGCTGGGCCCCAGCATCGCGACGCTGATTGCCGGAACCTTCTCCAGTTCCGAATCGATCTCATCAAGCGACCACTTCAGTCGTTCGATGGCCTCATTCGCGCCATCGATTTTGCTGGCCGAACTGACAAACTCCGGTTTGCATAGCGACTCGTAAATCCGGCCAATTCGTTTTTCAATCGTGGCGCGACGGTCGATATGAGGGGAAGAAGTCCCCTGCCAAGACGGGACCGGAGGGAGCGGCTTTGATTTGATCAGTTCCGTCGGTTTGACGTCGGCGGGTTGTCCGGAGGTTTCCGGACTTGAGCTTTCCGATTGTGACCAGGGATTCGATGACGACACACCGGTTGCGGGCGTGGGTGGAGTGGCAGGGGAAGCCGACTCAACTTTGGTCAAGCTCTTCCGTAGCGGTTGATCGGAAAGGCAATACCATTCGTTGTCATCGTTCTTCGCCACACGACCAGCGAGTGGGCCGTACAAGAGCCGATCGACGGTGGAAAAATCCTCACGAATCCCGTTGGAGATCTCCCGAGTGAGCGCCAACGGATGACGTTCCAAATAATCTAGAATCTTGTCCGCCAATGCATGCTCGTTTTTGCTCCACCCAACGCAGACGGCGCATTGGTCACCCCTAAGGCACGGTCCACAGACTTTGCGCCCGCATGTCTTACAAGTTGGTGGAACAGGTGTCGTGTTTCCACACGATTCACATTTCACAATTTCAAAACTCACTTTCTTGGTCCCAAACGGGTCGTCTCGTGGTGTCTAAATGAAGTTGCATCTTCGATTGTCTCGCCGCTACCTAACGGATGCTCAAGGGGCATCTTCGGCTGCGGGGGGCGGCGCGGTATTGATCAACCATTTCGTCAAGCGACACTTGGTGCTCAAAAATCGGCTTTCAGGCTTGTCATCTCAGCAATGCGAGTACCTTGTGGATCGCCAATTGGCACATGCATCTGAATCGTTTTCGGGTTTAGTGGGAGTTCATTTCGTCGTGACTACTTCGGCCCAGTTTAGTAGTTGGGAGGGATCGCCGAAGGCCAGTCAAATGCCATTGCGCCTTGGTAAAACTCAGCCTTCATCCATGCTAGATCGTTTAGCCAGTCCACAATCGCTTGCTCATATCTGGCGGCGTCAGATCGATTGACCGTATTTTCAATGTTCTGAACGATGTGTGTCGCGATTCGCTCAAGTCGGGCTCCAGAGCCGCCGTGGCCTTGTGCCCAGTCCTCCATGTACCTGGCCGATTCGACAACGGGCAGCACGTTGGAGCGAAATGCAGCCGACAAGATCGCTTGACGTTCCTGGGCGTCGACCCCGCTCTTTCCGACATGGTATCCCATGGTATGTAGCGGGGATTCGTCCGCTCGGTCGAAAGTCGACGCAGACGACGAGGCGATCGAGCGATCAGCCCGAACGAACGCTTTCACCCACCCCGCCCATCCTTGAGAAACGTAGTCAAGCGTTGGATGGCCTGCTCGGAAAGCGCTGAAGACGAAGGCTTGGTCCTTCGCGTCGATTGTCTCAAATGGATCCGGTTGACCGGCCAAAACCGACAGAAACATTTCCTGAGAATAGAAGCGAAGGCAACGTCCGGTCGCATCCTCGATCAGATCATCAATTTGCTGTTTGCCCCAATCATTCCGACCGCAGACGACGACTTCTGTATTTTCAGAACTGTCATCAATCGCCACGTTTTGGCTGGCCAAAAACTCAACAAAATCGTTCAGTGTGAATGGCCCCGTCCCGACCAGCGCAACGGAAAATGCAAACCTCGAGGCGGGGTTCGCCTGGAAAAAGCGGTTGCGCAGTACCGGACAATTGACGAGCGTACGTGCCGCCGCGGGCAATTCGGATAATACCTCTTCGCAAGCGAACGAGAAATCCATTTCCTGCACGAGAGCAAAGAATCCAAGGTCGATCAGTTGCTTCTTCGAAGCCCCCATCGCGGATAGCACCTTTCCGAATTGCTTACGCGCAGCGTCGTCATCAATGCCTTCGGAAATCGCTTTGGCGTAGTCTTCAATGAACGTCTTATTCAGCAGACCGCGAACCGATTCACTCGGCTCCATTTCGTCTACCACTCTGGACCACCGCCAGCTTCGCTCGGGGCGAGTCTCGTCCTCGTCGAACTCCCAGAGGTATGAGATATCGTCCACGACAATTTCAATTTCATCGGGAATCATTTGAGGACTCTGAGGACAGTAACTGCCGTTGCCTTGTGCCGGTGCTGGCTGATTGATATCTCGATCCGGGCGTTAGTGAATTTCTGTGGTACCGACCGCTCATGTGCCAGCCGAAGATCTAGATTTGGCCTTAGATTTCTTCTTTGGAGTGTCCGCTTCACGAGCCGCCCGGATACGCGCAAGCAGTTCCGCCGCCGGTTCGTCATTCGGATTCTGCGGGACCAACTCGCCGCGGAACGCTTTCGCGAGTATCGATTGGTCGAGTTGCGTCAGGGCGGATTCCGACCCTTGTAGCATTGCCGACTGCTCTTCGATCGTGTCAAGCATCGACTCGACGCGATCAACTATTTCGTTTTGTTCCTGGGTCGGAGGCAAGGCTATGTGAAACGCGAGGACTTCGGAGAAATAGACAGTTGGGTTCGATGTGGAACCCTTAGCGAACCGTCGCAGTCCATCGTACTCGGCGAGCATCAGATACATGAGAAACTTGGGATTCACGTCCGTTGGCAGCACCCAACCTACGAAGTCCTGACTAGTCGCCATCTCCTTGCCGAGTATCACAGAGTAACCAATGGAATTCGTCGTCCGTGTAACCAAGACTGTTCCAGCAGGCAGCAATCGTGATGCGGAATTCGCAAGTCCGAGTTTAGTTACCTGCTGGTACGTCTCGTCAATTACACGCCCGTTTTGGTCACGTGCGTCCTTGATGCCGATCCAGGGGACACCTCCGTTCCAGTATTCGGGATGCTTCCGACTTGGCGTGTGCCCGGTCACCAGTCGAGCGATCCGAGTGAGACGCGTACAGAACCATGTCGCTGGGAGGTCTTTCCCCGTCGGTCCGACGGACAGTCCGCTATCACCTTCAATTCTGTTTGGAGTTGCAGACTTCGCGCGTGCTGGCGGCGGTGGCTCTGGTATTCGCGATACCATTTCGCTGGCCGGTTCGACATCGGGATGGGCCGCTCGCCAGTCGGCCGTCAGGCGGCCGCTGAAGGCGGACCGCAACACACTCTGACGGAACTGTTCGAGCAACGGCCCCACTTCCGAAAGCGCCTCCCGGGCACGTGAACTCCGGGCTTGAAGCGACTCGATCGCAGTGACGATGCGCCGTTGTTCGGCGAGGGGAGGGACTGGAACCGAGACGTCGTAGAGTTGCCTTTGATTCACTTTTGGAAGCACGACGCGATTGCCTGCTTGGTTCTTAACTGCTGCGAGGAAAAAATCGGAGAGCATGTAGCGGAACAGGTAACGAAGTTCCAGCGGCGTCGAGATGGGATACATGTCGGCGCTGCACAGACCTTCGAAGTCCGCAATGATGACCTTCGATAGGTAAGGTCGAATCTTCGAGTAGACGATTTGACCAGGAAAGAAGTGGTTCTTGTTGCTGGTGACGCCATCTTCGGCGATCGTCCGGTAATCGAGTAGACGGCCGGTTCCTTTTCCTATGTTGTCGGGTGCGATGTGCGGATGGTCAGGAAAGTCGACTGGTGCAACCAACTTGGAATCGATTGAGGCTACATCCCTAAAGTGGGCCCAAATCCAACTTTCTGGAAGACTCGGCAACGCGCCGCTTCCGTCACTCATACTCCTGCCTCCTCACCTTCCAGCAAGGCCGTTAGCGCGTCCATCTCTTCCAACGCCGTGGACAACCGCTCGCGGATCATCGCCGCAATTTCTTCCGGTTCCGCCAACTCGTTATTGCCGGCGCCGTCGTCGTCTTTCAGCCAACTGATGTCTAGGTTGTCGCCCCGCTCGGCGATCGCCTGTCGCTCAAAGCAGCGGAAGCGGCCTTCCTCTCCCTGGTCCTTGCGTTTGCTGGTCCCATCGGACTTCTTGCCGTAGCACTTTTCGAACTCGGCGAAGTGTTCGACCGTCAGCGGCGTGCGTTTGCCGAAGGCCGGCATGTTGGTCCGTAGGTCGTAGACCCAGGTTCGCTTGGTGTTGCCATTGTCCGTTTTGCCACGGGTAAAGAACAGCACGTTGGTCTTGACGCCTTGCGCGTAGAAGATGCCCGTCGGCAGTCGGAGGATCGTGTGCAAGTTGCACTTGTCCATCAGGTCTGCGCGGATCTTGGTGCCGACGCCTTCTTCGAACAGCACGTTGTCGGGCAACACTACCGCTGCGCGGCCGCCGGGTTTGAGGCCGCGATAGATGTGCTGCAAGAACCCCAATTGCTTGTTGCCGGTGATGAACGTGAAATCGTCGCGGGTCGGGCCGCCGCCGCCACGCTTCGTCCCGAACGGTGGATTGGTCAGGATCACGTCGGCCTTGCAAAGATCCTTGCCCGTGTCGCCCATCGTGTCCCCCGCGATGAACGTGCCGTCCATGCCGTGCAGCATCACATTCATCATCAACAGCCGGTGCGTGTCGTCGACCAACTCGATCGCGTAGAACGCCTTGCGTTTCTGAAACTTCTGCTCCTCGGTGCTCAGGTCGAACAGATCGTCGGTCTGTTCCTTGATGTACCGATCGGCGTGCGTCAAAAATCCACCCGTGCCAGCCGCCGGGTCTTGGATGATCTCACCGTGTTGCGGCTTGATGCAGTGCACCATGCACTCGATCAACGGCCGCGGCGTGAAGTATTGCCCGGCCCCGGACTTCTTCTCGGCCGCGTTCTTCTCCAACAGGCCCTCGTACAGGTCGCCGAGCCCTTCGCTGCGGGCACTGTACCAATCGAGGCCGTCAATGTCCGTCACCAGCTTGAGCAGGTTCTTGGGCTTCTTGAGCGACGAGTTGGCGTTGCTGAAGATCGATTGGACCCGCCCCTTGGCCGACGTGCCCAGGTGGACCAGTTGCTCCCGGTAAAAGTTCAGTTGCTCGATGCCCTCTTTGCCGACAAGGTCGTCCCAGCGGTAACCCTTGGGCAACGCCCCTTCCTCGTTGGTTTCTTTCATCATTTTCAGAAACAGCAAGTACGTCAGTTCGGTCACGTAATCCTGGTACGTGATGCCGTCGTCCCGCAGGACGTGGCACATGCTCCAGAGTTTGGCGACGATGTCTTGGGTGTTCATGTTGGTTGGTCGATCCTTCGGGAGATTTTGTGGGGTAAGCTTCTAGCTTGCCGTGGGGACTGGTAGCGGGATTTGACAGGCAAGATGCCTATCCCACGTAAAATTGACAGGCAGGATGCCTATCCCACCGGGATTTGGCTAGGCGGCAACTCCCCAAATTTGGTCGGTGATCTGGCCCAGCAGGTCGGCGAGATGGCCGTCGAAAATCTTGTTGAGCCGATCGAATCCGCCGTATTCCTTGAACTGGCCCTGATCGATGGCGTCCCGGTCGACCAGCGTGTTTTCTTTGAATTGCTTGCCGATTCGTTCAAGCCACTGCCGTTGGGGTTTGGTCCAGTTCCGCGAAGCCAAGATGTTCGTCATTGCGGCCTTCACCCGATCCTCAAACGGTTCCAGCGGTGCGTCCAGAATGGCGTTGCGGATATAGCCGATGATCGTCGCGGCGATCTCGACGTTCTTGGTTTCCCGCCAAGCGACTTTTAGCCGGGTTTCACTGAACCCGTTCTTGTCCAATTCCAATTGCAGCTCGCGGAGGGCCTGCCGCGTGAGGTCGCGGGGCTTTGTCGCGCACAATTTGATCGCGGCGATTTGATCCTGGTTCGTCACCACAAACTCCCTGAACTCCTCCAAGTAATCCTTGGGCCGTTTGTTGCCCTTGCCGAAACCCGAAGCAACGCCCGTGACCTCGTCGTCGTGCTCGGACACGAAGAACTTGGCGCCGTCGCCGCTGGTCGCTTTGTCCAGGAACTCGATCAGGTTGGTCTTGTCCGAAAACCACTCGACAATTTCATCCGGTGACGCGGCACGGATCTGACTGACCAACGACTGCGGGCTAAGTCCCGACTTGTCTTCCAACGCCTGAGCCTTCTTTCCCTTGAGGGATCGCTTCTTCCGTTGCAGCTTCGCGACCAACTGCTCCTTGATGACTTCTCGGTGTTCGCCCTCTTTCGTCTTGGCCAATTCGTCGAGCAACTGGGCAAACGTGATGTTCGGCTTCGTTACCACCGGCTTCATGTCCGTGTAGGACTCCAGTGCCGAATAGAGGTCGACGCAATCGAAGATGTGGAAACAGGCCTTGTCCTCGCCGGGGCCGTGCAGGTCTTCACAAAGCCGTGTGCCGCGTCCGAGCATCTGTTCGTACAGGATCCGGCTGCGGACCCGGCGCAGAAAGACGAGGTTGCAGATCTCCGGCACGTCGATGCCGGTGGTCAGTAGATCGACGGTGATACCGACGCTGGGGTATTTTTCGTTTTTGAATCGGCGGATCAACTGCGACGGCTTGTCTGACTTGCCGGTGATCTTCTTGACCGCCTCGTCTTCGATCGCGCCATACTGGTTGGTGAACGCTCCCTTCAACTCATCGACCACCATGTCGGCGTGCATGTCGGTGACGCAGTAGATCAGCGTTTTGCCGGGAAGCGTTGGATCGATGTGCTTGGCCAGTTCCTCGCAGATCACCCGGTTGAAGTTTTCGTTGACGACGCGGCGATTGAAACTGTCGATTTCGAGTGAGATTTCATCGGGCGTGTGGAACAACTCCAATTGGTCCTTCTTGGTGTCGTAGACCGCCACCTCCTCGTTGACCTGCCATTTGATGCCGTCTTGGGCCAATCTGGTTTTGATTTGCAACGGCGGCTCGTGATCGACCAGAAAGCCGTCCAGAACGGCCTGTCGGTAGCTGTACTGGTAAATCGGCATGTCTGTCGTACCGCCGAAGATTTCAAGCGTGTGGACTGCCGGGGTCGCGGTGAGTCCGATCTTGACTGCGTCGAAGTATTCGAGCACACGCGAGTATTTTGAGATGTAGTCGGCTTCGTCGCGGAAACTCAGTTCGCTGTCGGTCAGCTCTTGATCGAGGTTGTAACCGCGATGGCATTCATCGACGACGATGCAGTCGTACTGGTCCACCGGCAGGGGCCTTCCGCCGTTTTCGCAGTCGAGCAACCGCTTGACCATCCCCTGGATCGTTGCGATGTGGAACTTGGTGTCCTGGTCCGGCCTCAGGTCGCCGAGTTCCTTCACGTCGTAAATGTCGGCGAAGGTTTGATTGTTCTCGATGCGGACATCGCGAAGGGCGTCGGCGGTTTGCTCACCCAAGCTGGTCCGGTCGACCAGGAACAGAATGCGGCGGAATCGTTTGGCTTTGATCAGCCGGTAGCAGATGCCGATGCAGGTCCGTGTTTTTCCTGTCCCCGTGGCCATCGCCACCAGCATTTCACGTTCCCCGGCTTTGATCGCGTCCTCCACCGCTTTGACGGCATCCTCCTGATAGAACCGCAGCGGCAAGTAATCGGTGGATTCGGAATCGAGTTTTGCCTGGGCCTCGTCGACATCTTGGCCGAGCAGTTGTTTCAACCCTTGTGGCGTGTACCAACTGACCAACGGCCGCGGGTGATTGGTGCTTCGCCGGGCATCGAGGAACCAGACGCCGCTCTTGGTCTTGAGTTGCTTGAGGTAACCGCGGCCGTTGGTGGAAAACAAGAACGGGATGTTGTACTCGCCCCAGGGGCCGCCGGGCGACAACTCATCGGCGGACAAGGTGTAGTCGCGGCTGTATCGCTTGGATTGCGTGATGGCGCCGGCAACGTCGACGTTCTTCCGTTTGGCCTCGACCACGGCCAGGGGCGTCAATCCGACGAACAGCACGTAATCGGCGGGGCCACTGGTCGTCGGCCACTCTGCGATGGCAATGTTCTTGTTCTTCTGCGGCCGTGAACCTTTGCCGAAACGAATGTTTTTGGAATCAACCGTCCAGCCGGCCTCACGCAACTGGATGTCGATCAGTTCCCGCGTGTCGGCTTCGGTGAGTTCTTCGTTGGCAACCTGTTCCCCGGCGGCGACCATTGCCTCGGCTTCGGATTCTGTCGGCTCGGTCGCCTCGGACAGAGCGGCAAGTTGTTTTTCGTACTGGGCGATCTTGGCATCCGTCGCGGCCGATTCTTCTTCGGCCAATGCCATTGCGGCCTCAAGCTCTTGGAAGGCTCTCTCGCGGTCCTCCTCCGCCATCTGCCGCAGTTGTGCCTCGTCGGCCGCTTGGTCCTGAAGTTGCTTCTGAGCCGCCGTCGCGTCTTCGTAGAGCTTTTTGAGCCGAGCAAGCTCCTGTTTGGATTCGTCGGTCGTATCCTGGTTCGGCAGCGGCGGGACGAACGGACCGAGTTTCGCGGACTTGTCCACGTGCGTCCGATAGAACCAAACGGCCGCTTGGCGGGCGTAACGCAGCAGCGTGATCGCGCGGCCCTGGTCGCCCTTCATCGCGTGATTGGCCTGGTTGCCTTCCTTGCGAATCTCGTGGAACAGGTTTTTGACATCGGCCGGCAACGCCCGGGACCGAAACAAATCGTCAATCAGCGTGCGTTGATCCTTCGGCCGTGAATCGAGCATCGTATCGATGCCGTACTTTGCCGCGACCGACTGGGCCAGCAATTCACCCAATTGACGGATCTTGATGATCGACGTGTTGGGATCGTCGAGTGCATACCGCTCGGCGCGTGCGGCCAGGTCGACCAAGAGCGGATCGACCTGATGAAGGAATTGAAAGTTGGGGGAGCGTAATGCTCCGGAATCACTTGATGTCACGTCTTGCGCACCTACCAGGACTGATCGGGCGGGTCAGACGCGAAGATCCCCTGGTAGGAACGATCTCCGATGCCTGCCCCCTTTGACGGCTGCCGACGGCCAATCGACAGTCTCCCGAGGACTGCAGTGTACCCCCTCTGCGCCCGGGTAGCCACCGTGCGAGCAGTCACCGGCCCTGGATCAACGCATCGATGGTCGTGATTTTTGCGCGGAGATGGCAGAAAAATCAGGGGCAGAAAAATGGGAGGGTGCTGTGAGAGAACGGGCGACAGGAAAATGGGTGACAAGAAAATAGGGGGAGAGTTGGATGCCTGGAATCCGCCCCGCCCCCGCGGGCGACTCAGGCGAAAACCGGTGCGACCGCTTGTCGTGGGATCCTGCGGGATGCCGGCCCTTGGTCGATCACGTCCCAGTCGAGCGCCGCCAATTGATCCAGGAACCGCTTTTCGACGTGGGCGTATTCAGACATCCTCGTCACCGGTTTCCGCGGCCGCTTCCTGCAACTCCTTGAGCGTCACGCCGGATTCGGTTTTCCAGTCGCCTCGTCCGTTCGCGGTGCGGCCTTGGATGACACCCGCCGCGGTTGAGGGTGACGAGAACGCATAGTCCTCGACAAAGACGAATTGGCTGGCTTGCCGCTCAACGACTCCTTGCTCTAGAAGGTCTTTCCGCAAGGACGACAAATAGCCGTGGATCGAATTCGTTTCATCCAACACCATTCCCGATCCGGTCATCACGACGAAACCTTTGGCATCTTCGAATCCCGTCGCCGCGATCCCTTTGGCGTGGATATGCAGCAGTTTGTTGCGTCGCGGTTTCGAGCGTGATTGCGTTTTTTCGAAGACGTTCAATCCCAGCAACGGAAAGATACTGAGCGTGTCCAAGAGAAAGCTCTCCACATCCGCCGTTTCCACTTCCGACAGGGTGGGCGGCAGTGAGGAACCGGTATTGTCCAGCCGGCATTGCTTGGCCGACGTGGCGAGTTCCAGCAGACGCGATTCGAGGTGCTTGACGTGCGCCTTGTTGAGGCTGGAGTCTTTGGTGACGAAGAAGACGCCCCAGTCCCAAAAGTCCTTTTTGCTGTAGTGCTGGTTCAGCCGGGTTTTGACCGGGTCGCCTTCCCCGATGTAGATCGTCGGCAGTGCGCTGTCCTCGGACATCCCGACCAGGACATAGATGCCGGTGCGATCAAACTCGGTTCGTTTGGCAGCCTGTTTGTAGCCCGTCCGTTTGAAGACGACACCGACGCCCGTCCAGTTGGACCGTTCGACGAGACGCAGCCCGTCGGGATCACCATCAGGAACGAAGATCCGAATGGAATAGGGTCGCATTTGTGGATCAATCATGTGGAGTGCCCTCGGCGCCATGTGTCGGGTCGGCCAACCCAAACAGGCGCATCACAAGTTCGGTCATCGTGTTGATGGCTAGGAAATCTCCCTTGTTCACGACGCGAATCGCGGGGCGTTCTAATTTGACGCCGTCTTTGTTTCCCTTGGTATGCTTGGCGACCGCAAATCCGTCGAGTGACGGCAACGGTTGGCCGGCCTCGTTCCCGAAGAACCGGTAGGTCAATCTCATCCGGCAATCGGGGTTGTCTTCCGAGCGAATGATCCAGACGACACATCCACTAGGCTTCTCAGCCAGAGCCACGTTGACCTTCTGCCGACTGGTCTTGCCGTGGATGTTGGATGTTTTGAGTTGCACGTGCCGGATGATCCCGTTGCACTCGAAGACGACGTCATAGCCGGACGCGTCAATTTCCGACCGCAGTACTTCCACGGTCATGCCGAATCGGTAGTAGGCTTCCTGCAGAAGTTCGGAGATGAAAACGTGTTCCACCAACTGTTCAAAGAATGACGACTTCAGGAACCTATCGGCCTTCGACGTACGGTTGATCGGGACCGGTTGAGAATCAGACATTCGCCGTGGCCTCGCGATCCTGATCGACCTTCACCCGCACCTTGCCAGTGTCGCAGGCCTTGAACAGGATACTCTCAAGGCGCTGGAGGGTGAGTTTTTGAGTTGCCATTGAATCCTGGTATCCGTCTTCCATTCCGAACAAACGGGCAGCGGCGATCGGTGCGCCGGGCGCCCGACCGAAACAACCGTCACTCGCACTGTTGAGTTCCAGGTCGCCGTCGCCGCGAAAGAATGCCCTTTTTGCGTTTTTGCAACCATCGCCACCTGCGACAACCGTACGAACGCCCCCCCAAATCGTAGCAGAGCCCAACTCATGGGGGTACAGCCCCCCAAAAGACGGCTCCCCATCAATCCGAACGAGTGCCCGCCACGGCAAACTGGTTCGTCGGTGTCCATGCGTCCCGAAACCAGCCGGCACCACCAGGTCATCACCAATCCAACTGCGGAAAACCGCCAACTTGCTCCAGTCAATGGCAAACGCGACGCCCCGCCGACCTTCCGGTTGGACGCTCGGCTTCCGCCGGTACCGCAATCGACGGCAGCACAGCATCCCAGCCCGCCCTACCGCACGGGCCCCTGGGATCCTCCAGGCGCCGTTGCCGCCCCCAAAAGTTGTCTCACCGTGGGACAACTCGCTGAATCGCAATCAGGTCCAGCGGCTCGAAAACATGCATTTTGGGCTTCGTCCAAACGATCAGATCGGCTCAAAGGTGCTGACGGATTTCACCGACCGTGGACCGCAACTCCGACCACGCGTTTGCCGGAGCATGACGCACACAGCGTTGAGGGAAAGCCAACCAATAAAGAAGAGTATCGACTGGCAGTCTACGACGTTGGGTCAACAGTCTTTTCCGGCGACTTGGTCATCCCGATGTCGCGGATCCAGCTTGCAGAAGACCTATCAATCTGATCGATCAAACGCTCCAGCTGATGTGCATCCTGGGAGCTGGCGTACGACAAGTCGTGGCATTGACGGCAACCAAAGATGTCTCCGCTCGGCGGAAGGTGCAGCGTTCCGCATCGGCGGCCACAGGGCATGCCATCGTACTCAATGGGACACAAAAACCACCAGCGTTGACCTCCGTGCCGCAGACGTGTGCTCTGGAGATCGATTGGCAATCGAACGAGCCCGTTGCCATCGGCGTCGTCGCAATACACCAGAACGAGGGTGGGTGAAGCGTTGCGCCAATCTGTCGTGTAGGCGATTGACGATTTCCTGCCGCCGAACCATTCCCAGCAAACCGTGCCGTGATAGACTCCGCCCCTCTGCGATAGCACATCGCGCGTGCTGATCGACAGGCATTGCTCGACAGTCCTCTTCGTCATTTCGTGACGCCGTTCGGATTTGACAGTGCTCTGAGAATTGCCAAAATCATTAAGCTCACGCGCGCGACGAACATAGCAGTTCGACGCGGTGAGCGATTGCCGGATCCTGCATCAGCTTCTTTTGCTTCCACCGTGCGAATCGTCGCTGGAGCGGAGTGGAATCACCACAATCCTGCAGCAACCAATAGATGGGATCGCGGTTGTCGCAATCATACAGCTCACGAACGGCTGTCCGGATCACACGACCGGCTTCGTTTGGTTTCAATCCAAATTTGGTGGCAAGCGTGCGCTTTGTCTGCCCTTTACTTTGACGGGATTGGATTTCGGTCTTTGCCACTGCAATCGCGTCACGCTTGACCAGTTCATTCATCCGTTCGAATCCCAAACAATTGAAGGACAGTTAGATCCGCTCACGTGTTCAGGATGGAGAACATTGGTTCGTATGCAATGGGCGCGTTGTCACCAGTCGACCAGGACGGCAGCGAGTGGCGGGAACGGAGTAGCGGTTCCGAAACGTGGGACGCCATCACAAAGCCCATCTTCACTGCCTCACGGCCTTTGGTCATATCACTTCCCGGTTCACTCTCTTCAATCGCCAGGTCGGGAAAACTCGATCACGGTGCTTTCCGTTGCGTATAGGTCCTCGGCGTCCGCCCTCGTAAATCGATACTCAACGAAACGTCTGGAGAAGCCCTCAGCCTGAATCCGTTGGTACTCACCAGGCAACTCACCCCAAAGACGTAGCACAAAAACATTGGGGTTGTCTTCGTCGATTCGGATCAGATCACCGCGAAGGGGCACGTGTTGCGAATTGTCGCAAAACGCGTTCATCTTCTCTTCGAATTCGAATGCGGAAAGTCTGCCAAGCAGTAAGCCAATTGACGCCAATAACTCATTTCGCTCATCCAACGTTAATCCAAAGCGAATGACGCCGTCGGAGAGTATCGCACCAGGAGCCGCGGGAAGTTCCAAGGTCCACATTTTTCTTTTGTCCATCTAGTCGCGGGACTGAATTCGGTTCGAAGTGACCGGTCCTAGTCGACCAACCGTCGCGGTCAACCAGCGCGTTTATCGCGTAGCACTTTGCAGAAATCAAGCTTCACCGAATCCTCAACGGGATTGCCTATTCACATGTCTGTGTTTCCTGTTGCGCCCTGAAAAGACAGGAGTTCATGGCTCGTTTCATGACCGATAAATCCGGGGCATACCGCTCACATTCCAGTCGCATCCTGTGAGGTCGCCCAGGTACGACGGCGACTAGCCTTGCGGCCCGTTTGACGGGAGACCTCACTGTTTCTACGCCGCTACTGGTGAGAAGGCAGCGTCGAGCCGTTCGCAAGCACGAAGGTATCTCGGGCCGCTGTTTTTGCTGGTTTGCTTCATTGGCTCGGTGCCCGCTCACTTGTCAGAACGAGAGCTAGGCCAGTTCTTCGAAACACTTTAGCGGGTCATAGAATTCCCGCTCGGCTTTCTTCCCCGGAGCGGTCCCCTCGATGTCTCTACTCACCCAGCTACGAAAGGACGCTTTCCAGTCGACAATCTGATTTCCGCTTCCCTGCCTCCAGCCGTTTGCGGAGTAATGATCGTAGAACGCGACGACTTGTCCTGACGCATCACCACCCAACTGATCGGCATACGACTGGATCTCTTGGTGGAACGGAACTCGCGCCTTTAGCGGTTTCCCTTCCTGGCTCAGCACCCACCTCCGGAATGCCGCCTGCCAGTCCTTGATCGGAATGCCTCCTTTGCCCTGCACCCAACCGTTGGCTTCGTAGTAGTAGAAGAACTCTTCGACGCAAGCTCCAGCGTGTTCGTACCGTGTCCTCTTCTCCTGCTCCATCGAGAACTCGATCACTTGATCGAGCGTCGGTGCCTTCCCTCGCGGACCACCGAGCCGTTTTAAGTCAAGAAACTTCTTCGCAATCGCCTCCAAAGCACAGGTGAGATCCTCTGAGATTTCCGACTTCTTCTCGCCTTTGAAAACTTCGTTTAGCATGTCGATCTTCGCAGACGCGTCTCCAACCAACGCGGCACAGACAGAAGCTGGCGCGTTGTGCATCAGCCCCTGGACCGCGTGTGCACGAAACTAGTGGCGACCCGGCTCGTTGAGCCAATTCAGGCATGGCTTAATCGCGGCGGATATGACGTCCTTGTCACCACGATCAATGATGTCTTGTAACAAATTGATTCTCTTTTCCTTCGAAAACCGCATGACTTTTTCGGTCAGCTCTTCCTCACTCGGGTCCCCGTCGACTTCCGCCAGTGCTGGCTTCTTGATCCCAAGAACCCTTGCGCAGTCGACTCCGTCTTGTGATTCCATGCAGTCGCGAAGCGTCTTGAGCGCAATTTCCCTCTCACTCTTCGTCATCTCGCCAAGGAGCACCTGCATCTGGGCGAGAGTGTCCTGTGGTGTGCAGCGTTTCGGCTTGCGATCCAAGGCCGGACTCGCACTGTCGGCGGCGCAGTCACCCGCATCGATAGACGTCGATGTAACGATCCATAGATCGCTCGCCTCTCGGCGGTCCTGATACGTTTCTGACTGCTTGCTTGACCGAATTTGCTGACGGAGGTTTACCGGTCTCCTGCGCCATCGCAACGGCAGCCTGCCACGCCTTCACGCGGAGTTCTTCTGGTGCCTTGGCCAACTCCCGGCATTGTGACTCCGACGATGGCAGAACTGAAACAATTGTTTCAGTCCTTCGAATTCGTTCGATCGTCTCGTGAGCTGAAATCAGTTTTCTCACATACTGTGGCGACCACCCAATCTCGTCGCTGCACCACCGCTCAAAGTTTCCACTCCCTTTCCTCGCGAGCGAAATCCTCGCTTGCTTCAGCTGTTCCCCGACGACGCTGATCCAGTCCGCGAACGCCTTGCCGAAGCGTTGGTTTGCTTTGTGGATTCGTTCCGCGAGTTCCCCCAGTGGATCATGGCCAGCCACACGCGGAATCGTTGTGCCTGCTGACGTAATTGCCGTCGTCTTGATTGGACTGTCGCTCACAGCAGTGTATCCATAGTCAATCGTTGAAAGGCTTGGTTGGTCGGTCATCATTGCTATCTCGCGAGGATTGGTTATCAGAAGGTTTCGCGGTGCCGTCGCCCCGGTGGCTGGTTGGCGCAGTTTCAGAATGGGATGTCATCACTCCATTCCGATCCGGTGCCTTTCCACTGGTGATTTGTGGCTCTTTTTTTTTACTGGTGCAAGCCTTGACTCGGGATCTCGTAGGAACGCGTCCGGTGTGAAAACACCGCGTTGATTTAAAGGGTCTTTCGATTCACAGGTCTTTCTTATTCGAGGGTCTTTACATTCACTGCGAGTGTCAGATTTCCCCAAGCCAAGGGTCAGGTTTTCTCTAGCCGAGTCTCGAATTTCCCCAAGCCACGTAGCAGATTTCCCCGGTTGGAAATCTGCATGCCCGGGGAATTCACTGGACGAAAAGAGCTGTATCTCGTCGTGTTCATCGTCGCAGTCGTCCGGAGTGCGAGGGACGACCACGATCTTCCCACGCGGCTGGTCGGAGTCCTCGATCATTCCACGGGCGACGAGCGACGCACGAGCAGAGCGGATCGATTTGGGACTTAGGCCGGTAAGCGATGCAACCCACTTGGTCGACCAGGTGAATTCAGCAGAGGCATCGATACAGAGCCACGCCCCCAGATCACCGTTTTCGGAGTTGCTCATCCCGCGTACTCGATGGAACGAGATAGAAATCAACGCGAGCTCAGACTCCTTCAGATCCAAATCGAGCACCCACTCAGGTAGCACCATCGCCCAGTCATTTGCGCCGTCGAGTACGCGATCGGTGATGGCCCGTGTCGGCGTCCGGCGCCGCTGCCTTCCAAAATTCTCGATCCATCCACAGTCTTCCAGGACCTTCATGTGTCGCTTGGTGCTTGAATCACTAAACCGCGTTCGCTTCATGATGACGGAAAGCGTGCGAAAGAATTTTCCGCGCCCGGCGATTCGATAGAAGGCAGCAAGAGTTAACGCTGCCCCGACGCCGCACTCTCGCATGCACTCTGAATTGAGACGAAAGTATTCTGCATCACGGGACCGATCGGTGCGGATTGCGTCTGATTCGTCGTCGTGTATGTTCGTATTCGTGGTCATTCGTCTTCCCGGCCACGTGGCGGCCTGATTCTTTGGTACTTAAAGGGTCGCCAAGCTGAGGTGCAGCAAACACCAACGCTCAGCGGTTAAGTCCGCAAAAAAATCCGAGACGGCTCCGGTATCGCTCACCGGGGCCGTTTCGTTTTTCTTCGCGGGTGTCAGCCTCGTGACTGACAAAGAAAGTGAAGCCCTAAGAAGGTCCACATTCCAGAGAAACGTTTTGCCGTGGTTTCCGCGAAAAACGCCCCTCCAAATGAAACGTAACGAAAACGGCTCGCGGCAATGACCATTTTTGCGGAATGGGCGTCTGGCTTGATCCGCGCCCGATGCCCCGTTGACTGCACCCGCTGGCATTTTCGGCAACAGCCAGCTCTCGGCTCGTAGCCGGTACTCAGGCGCCACCGTGCCATCGCGGAGGTGCTCTTTTATTGCCACCCCAACGGGTGGGTGCGATGTTAGCGCTAACAATGCACCCCCCCAACGGTACTGCCAAAGCGTCCCGTGGGTCGCTTTTATCACCCGCATGGGCTTTGTGGAGTGGTTCAAACGGGCCCCAAAAGTCGTCAATGACGATTTTCCCCCTCTGGTTGGTGGGGGCTAAGGAAATCCCAGCGGCTGCTGGGATTCCAGGAAAGTCGCACCGACTCAATCGTTGAGCAACCCCCGGAAGTGTTTGGCTAGGGCCAATGCCTTGTCGTGCTTCGTCGTCGCCAGCTTCTTCCCGGTTGTTTCGGGGGGCGCATCAGCTGTGCCCTGCGGCGTGCACCAATCCGACTTCGCCGCGCTCAACGACCAATTGTACGACTCGTCCCCGGCATCGACGGAAATCAAGTGGTGCGGGTGGCGTACCTCAGCACGATAGACTCCAGTTCCATCGCATCGCCCGCACGGGTGCACCTCACCGTTGCTCCATGTCTTGGTCTTCTCGCCATCGCAACTGAAGCAAACCAGAGCGGGCTCGACCTCATCGTACGAGAGGCATTCGGTAACCAACCCTTGCCGATGCAGCCCGTGTAGGCATTCCGCGATGAGGTCCGTTAGCGTTGCTTTCTCGGCGTTGTCGTAGCACCAGTTGGCATGCCGTGCCAAGTCCCGCAACGCTGCGCAGCCGTCACTCAAGCATAGCGTGACCGATGGGTACTGCGACGGGAGAGACTGCGCCCAGACTTCATGCAGCGACTTCGCGTTGGCCTTGGCTTGTCGCGATCGCTTGACAGTCTGCTTGACGTCCTTGTGCCGCTTGATCCGATCGACGTCTGCCTTGTTCCAATACTTGATCGGCGCCGCCCTCGGACGAACTGGATTACGCTTTAGCGCCACTGGCTCGATGTTTTTCGCTTGGAATTTGCGCATCAGCGTTGGTTTCGTGATGCCCAACAGTTTGGCGGCATCGCTGGTTGATAGCACCTCGTTATTTTTGATTTTCAGGCACAGCTCCCCGTGTTCGCGGCTCATGGGCTCAAGAACTTTCGCGGGATACTTGTTTGTCGTTTTCTTTCGCATTTCCATTCTCATGGCTCGTATTGGTCTCAACTACGGCAGAAGTAACACCCCGCCCGTTGCCGCTGGCGTGCGGGGTGGTTTTGTCGGTGGCGTTACAGCTTTCCACCCGTGATGTGAGCCCACGTCGTTCCCTGGATCACCTTGTCTACCGCAGATTCTGATAGTCCTAACGTCCTCGCAATCCTTCGACACCCGTGGCCGGTCTCCGATCGTTCATGCATGATGTTCTTGACATCGTGCTCTGTCAGAACCGATTGCGGAGCGTCATCTCCTCGGCAGACATAGAACTCGCGGCGTCTCCGCGCGTCCCTGTTGTTCTTTCCGACCGTAATGGCTTCCAGTTGGCTGGGGTTGCAGCAAGCCCGGTTGTCACACGTGTGACCGATGACGAGGTCTTCACCGGGGGCACCATGCGTTAGGACATAGGCGACGCGATGGCATGACAGCGTCTGCCTTTGGTGCTTGATTGCGCCATAGCCGTTACGCATCGCGCCTTGCCATTCCCAACACTCGTCAGGCCCGCGATTGTCGACACGCTGCCAGAACCGTTTCCTGAGGTTGTCGTTGACTGTGATGTTCAGCCGTCGGTTGATTCCCTTTTCCATCAAACCCACCTCCTGGTCTTCTGGGCTTTGTTGCTTCGCCGCGTTTGCTTCGGCTTATCCGCCACGATGGTGTTGGCTTCGATGTACTCGTCTATCGCAGATGCTGGAATGATTACTCGCTGCCGTTTCTTGCCGTTGCCAATGGTGTAGCCCCGCAGCCTTCCGGCTTTCACTTCACGGCGAATTTGTTCACCGCTGCATCGTAGGATCTTGGCAGCCTCGCTCGTGGTGTAGTTCGCGTCGATCACTGTTGCGCCTCCGGGCTTTTGGCTTCACGTTGGCGGCGTCGTTCGAGCACCTTGTTGGCGGGCTCGATTCCGAGCCCCAGCCGTTCCAATGTCGTGATATGTCGTTGGGCGTCGTCTACGTCGTGCCGACCTAGCGCGGCCAGCAGCAATCCAAATGCTGCCGCCCGGTCCAGGTCGTCTGATTCATCTTGGGTCATGTGGGTACCTCGCAAGTAACGTTGATGACCCTCCCCAAAATGTGCGTTTGCTGTGCGTTTTGCTTTTGCCCATTGGCATCGGCGCATGAAAAAACCCCGCCGAAACTTCGTGTTTTGCGGGGTCTAAAAAACTTCGTCCGATGCACTCGGATTGTGCGTTTCAGTTTCTGCGGCTGTTGATCATTCCAATCTGACGCTTTTCGTCGATGTCCAAATGATCGTTGTCATTGGCTCTCTTCTGGTCGTAGACGGCGTTACGACCGTGGTCGATGCGTTTCTTGCATTCATACCACGCCTTGCCGGGCTGGTCCGATCGGTTCACCGTTGATGGGCTTACGCCTACAGCCCGTGCTATCTCACTGTTGTTGCAGTAGATCTTTGGGTTCTTCGCGTACAGGCTTGCGGCCTGCGTAACCCATTGCAGGTTCTTTGGGGCTCCGACTTTTCGCTTGGCGTCACCCTCGGGTTTTGACTTCGACCGGGCGAACTCCGCGAACGCGTGCATCCGCTCGGCAGCTTCCCCGTTGATCCGTTTTGACGGTCCTCCATTGTCGGTGAGCGGACAACGCCCGGCCTCGTCAGCTTCCCTCACGTACTCCCTGTGCCGCGCTTCGTCTGCATCACGGTCCAGGACGCATTGGATGAGGTCAACGCCGTACACGGCCCTGGGCGGCTTGCTGTGCCGGTAGTCGGGCATCGTCCAGCAGTTCCCCAGTGACTCCAGGTACACGGCGAGGTCATCGGCGTACCTTGCGATTGTCTCCCACTGTCGTGGTTTCAATTCAGACTCGTTTGGGACGTCGTAGTTCATTCGGCGATCCTCCGCAGTCGGCTCTTGATGAGCCCCCAGCTAATCGCATGCCCGTCATCGATGTTTACTCGCACCCCTTTGTACCGATCGCACCGACTCGAAACGTACCACCTCCGGACGTGAGCGCAGACAGCTTTTATCCGCGCGGGGTCGATACGTTGGACGTAGACGGCGTCCATGTCTCCAGGCTTGGGCGTGTGTCCCATGATGCGACGCGCGGCTGTTGTATCGCGTGCATCGTCAGCGATCGTCCGAAACGTCCTCCTGAGCCCGTAGTAGGACAACCCTGGACGATGGATGCCGAGAGCCTTCGTGATTTTGCTGAATGCCTGCGCCACCGGGTTGGTCTGTTTGTCATCCCGTAGCCACCGGTTCCCGTACTTCGTGATGAAAACAAGGCCGTCGTCTTCGTAATTCTTTGGCTTCGGTCGCTTTTCGATTGCGACCTTGAGCGCCTCAATGGTTTCGGGCCACAGCCACGCGTCCCTGTCCTCTCCAGTCTTCTCTCGGATCTGTGACAGCCAACCGCGTTCCCAGTCAATCTCGTCCTGTCGCAGCTTCGAACAGTCAGCGCCACCAAACCCGCAATTGAGCCCCAACAGGATCATAGCGCGAAGCTGCGGGGACGCCTTCTCGACAATTGCCCTGCACTGTTCGGCGTCGAACATCAACGCCCCTTTCTTCTTTCTTTCGATCCGCTGTACGCGCTTCGGCACTGAAACGAAATCCGGCCCCATGTTGGGGCGACCATACCCAGACTTTTCAGCCCAGTTCACCATCGTCTTAACCATCGTGATCTCGCGGTTGATGGTCGACGAACCTTCCCACTTGTACGAGGCTCGAAGTGACGCGAAGTCGGACGCCCGCAAAGTCTCGTACTTTCGATCTCGCCCTAGGTGACTGGCAAACCGCTTAGCCATTGCGTGATAGTCCGTCAGCGTCCGTTGCGCTAACGTTCCTGCGTCGACCTTGGCCTGTTGCGAATCCAGGTAGCGGTTGCAGACATCAGCTACCGTCAGCCGTTCGTCATCCGAATCGAACCCCGCTTTCGCATCCAGGTATTTTCGGAGAGCGGTGTCGTGATCGGCGCCGAAATACCGGATCTTCCCGGCGAGTCGTGCGCAGTATTGACCAGATGCGTGGGGGGTCAGCGGCGAACCTTTGACCTTGGCCGGTTTCTTGGTCTTCGGCTTCTTAGATGCGGACTTTCCGCGTACACTTTGCGTGGGCATTCACTTCTCCCTTTAGCTTGGAGTGGATGTTCGGTCATGCGGTGTTACGAGCACCGCATGACCACCTTTCAGCCCCCTTGTTGTAAACTCTGTTGTAGTGCAAAACTAGGGGGCTTCAGAAAACCCCGTAAATTGCGGTCTCGCGCCCATAGCTCAGCTGGATAGAGCATCGGACTTCTAATCCGACGGTCGGAGGTTCGAATCCTCCTGGGCGTGCTGCTTTGGCGGGGAGGTTGGGGGCAAAAAATGGAGTGGTCAAAAGATGAAGAAGTTGGCCGCGATCCGACGCTCCTTCTTACTTACGCATTGATTTTTTGACCACCTGCCCGATTCCTTGATCCGGGATTACGGATCATAGGTGACACCATTCATCAGTACCCTTTCCCCTATCGAGATGGCAGAAAAATGGGGGGCAGAAAAATGAATGGGGATGCGGGCAGAAAGGGAGACAGGAAAATGGGGGACAAGAAAATGGGGCGTGGAGAGATCTGGGCGTCGGGAAGTTGGGCGGCGTCTGCGTGTGACTGATTCGGCCGATTGGAAACTGCTGCGGGCGATCCATCTTCTTGTCACCCATTTTCTTGCCGTTCCGTCTTCCGGCGATTCCATTTTTCTGCCCGCGATTTTTCTGCCATCCCAATCCGTTGCACTTGCGATTGGGTGGCACTATTTATCAACCGTTATCCAAACAAGAACATGCTCGTAACGCCGACCACGGAAACCGCTCCCGATGGCAGAAAGCTTGGTCTCACCATTGGACGGAACTACGAGGTTCTTGGCATTGAAGCCGACTATTATCGATTGCTCACTGACGAGTCACATCCGTGCGCATCAAACGACCCCTGTCTCTTTGAGCCGGAATGTTTTCGGATCGTCGACGACAAGCGACCCATCTTCTGGATCACCAAATTGGGTGAGGGCGGCGAAGAGTATGCCTATCCGGCGCAATGGGAGCGAATTGGTTTCTTCGAGGACTATCATGATCGGATTGAATCGGTGCGCCAGCAGTTTTGGGCTGACCTCCGAGCACTCTATCCATGGACAGCCAATGATCGAGCGATCACTGGATAACGAATAAGAATTTGAAATCGCGTGGAGCGATTTGGTGCTGCCCACCAAACCTGCACGGCAACGAATGCCAACACCCCCGCTAGCAACCCAGCAACTGGGGGTATCGGTTACGGATAGCCGATGGCACCATTCATCAGATGCTATTTCCTATCGAGATGGCAGAAAAATAGGGGGCAGAAAAATGGCTGGGCTGTAGGAAGGAAGACAAGAAAATGGGTGACAAGAAAATACGGCGTGGAGAGATCGGGACGTCGGGAAGCTGAGTGGCGTCTGCGTGTGACTGATTCGGCCGATTGGAAACTGCTGCGGGCGATCCATCTTCTTGTCACCCATTTTCTTGCCGTTCCGTCTTCCGGCGATTCCATTTTTCTGCCCGCCATTTTTCTGCCATCCCAATCCGTTGCACTTGCGATTGGGTGGCACCATTCATCCTGTCATTGCGTAAGCTGCAGAGTCTTTGGACGCCAAGTTGTTGCAACTGCTGCCAACCGTGATCGTATCAATTGAGACGGTTGATTCGGCCCCGACAGATGATTGGCCCGAAGCAATGATTCGACAAAAACTTGCTGTCCGGGGTCGTCCGAATGGATCGGCGGATTGGATTCACCCTGTTTGCCGAGGTGTAGGGAGGGATCAATCTGCAGTGCTTCTGAATGTCCGTTTTCCCCACATCGTGGCAAGCTCACGGTCCGATCATCATGCCCTAGATGAGTAGCATTCGCTTGGAAGCGTGGCTGCCGTCAATCCCTTTACCTCCCCAAAGGATTTCACGGATGAATCATTCCCTGTGTTTTGTCGTTGCCGGATTTTTGCTCAGTTCACAAGTGGGATGTCTACACCGCAGCACGCGGAATAGGTCGGCACACACCCACTGCCATTGCGTGAGTCACAATCACGCGGACCAACATCGATTTGCAAGTAATCGAATTCCCCGCTTGCCAACTCCCCCGCCGCCAAACGATGCGGCCGTCGATCACGAACACCCAGTGGAGGTCAAAGTCCGCACGTTCGATTCCATTCTGGTGCCAATGGACGGCAGCACTCGGATCGCGGAACTCCAATCGGATCCTGTGACGCAGGGCCGCTCTGACGATCAGCCGATGTTCAACGCGCCGACGAACACCCGTTAGCACCCATGCATCAGATGCTTTCCCCTACCGAGATGGCAGAAAAATGGGGGGCAGAAAGATGCGTGGGCTGCAGGCAAAAAGGGAGACAGGAAAATGGCTGACAAGAAAATTGGGCATGGAGAGATCTGGATGTCGGGCAGCTGATCGGCGTCGGCGTGCGACTGAGTCGACCGGTTGGAAACTGCTGCGGTCGATCCATTTTCTTGTCACGTTTTTCCATCCGTTCCATCGCCCGACGATTCCATTTTTCTGCCCTCCCAATCAGTCGCACTTGCGATTTGGGTGGCACCATTCATCTTTGCTGGAGCGTGCAACGCACCGAAAGATGGTACTACTCGAACGACCACAACGCTAAACTCTCCTGATCCTTGATCAGGAGACCGTTTTTCAACAGTACGGGCGGTGCCCAGGTGGGGCTATCGGCGACCTGATAGCTGGCGACTTCTTCAAGGTCCCTCTCGGTGGCCTTGATTACCCGCAATTGCCCATTGTTCAGCAAGGCTACCACGTGGTCCGGAATCGACAGAAACGCCACGTTTTCTCCCGTTCGGCCCGCCCCCTGCCACAGCACTTCACCGGTCGCGGTGTCCAGGCAGAACAGCTGCCCCTTCTTGTAGTGCGAGAACCCAAACAACAGGTTTCCGTTGATCACCGCGGTGCTCATATCCAAAGCGACGTCCTTCTGGAACCAATGCTCCTTCACCGACCACTTGCCGTCGTTGATCTCTGGTTCCAGACCATAGATGCCTCGATTTTCGCCGCCCAAAAGAATCCGCCCGTTGTGGAACGAAGGCGTCGGCATGTTTTGGTTGCTGGTGTATTGCGGAAGGGGGAACTCCCACAGTGCCACTCCCGATTCAATGGCCACACCAACGAGGGCACGATGGTTCCAGTCAACGATCTGGCGGACACCATGAATCTCGACAACCAACGGCGACGAATAAGAAGCTCCATCGTTGCCCTGACTCCAGATTTCGTCGCCCGTCTTCACGTCCAACGCGATCAATGCTCCTTCGTCGTCATTGCCAACGTGAGCGACCACGCGGTCACCGTCAACAATCGGCGATGTGGAGGCGCCCCAGTTGGGATGATTCTGCGGAAAGCGTTTCCGATAGTCGCGGCGCCACAGCAGATCCCCCGACTCCGCGTCCCAGGCAGAAACCTCACCAAGGCTGCTTATGGTAAAGACTCGACCGTCGGCGATGACGGGCGAAGACTTCGGACCATTCCCATGCCGCTCACCGCCCGACGAGGCTTTGAAGGGAACCACGTGAGTCTGCTTCCAAATCTCCTTTCCCGTAGCCAGATCCAAACACCGCAACACTTCGTCATTTCCCTGGCGAGCGTGCTGATAGACGCGATCATCAGCCACCAGTGGAGACCCGTATCCCGTGCCCACATCCACCTGCCACACCTTGTTGAGCGATTTCGGCCACTCGGCGGGCGGTTGAAAATGATTGACCCAGCCGTCACGTTGCGGGCCGAGAAAGCCGGGCCAATTCGCGTCGCTGGCCGCCAGGAACGAACCGTTTAGCATCGATGAACCGAGCGCCCATCCCAAAGTAACCAGGAATAGCGTGGTGTGGTGAGTCGTTTTCACGTTCGTTTCCTAAGATTTGGAACAGCGGAGATGTTGTTGATCCTTTCGTCACAGCGTTTTCACCCAATGGCCAAGCGGGCTCAGAGACCGCCAAATCCCCTGCTAACCAACCAGTCAACGGGGAGCATCGGTTACAGTTGGTCGGTGGCACGATTTATCAGATGTTTTCCCCCTACCGAGATGGCAGAAATATGGGGGGCAGAAAAATGGGTGGGCTGTAGGAAGGAAGACAAGAAAATGGGTGACAAGAAAATACGGCATGGAGAGATCGGGGCGTCGGGACGCTGAGACGCGTCCGCGTGGGGATGATTCGGCCGATTGGAAACTGCTACGGGCGAACCATTTTCTTGTCACCCATTTTCTTGCCGTTCCGCCTGCCGGCGATTCCATTTTTCTGCCCGCCATTTTTCTGCCATCCCAACCAGTCGCACTTGCGATTTCGGTGGCACGTTTCATCATTGGAAGACTCACGGACAAACGCGAACTGTACACCCCTTCGAGTCACGGAGATTACATTGGCCGCCGAACCGCCTGATCTGAATCCGTACGCTCCACCTTCGACGGTTTCTGACACGCCCCTGATCGACGCGGCTCCGATTCAAGCCCCTTGGCTGCGTCGATTCATTGCCGTGCAAGCAATCGTGATTGTTGCATCACTCGCCGTCGAGGCGTACGAGCACGAATCGATTGTCGGTTCCGGCCCGATCTTCTCGCTCGTTGGGCTGATCATCGCCATGCTTGCTTTTCGAAATCGCGATCACGCCTCAATGATATTTGGCGGTTCCGCAATCGCATTCGCATCGCTCATCGTGTTCCTGATCAATTACAACTCGTGGGGACCTCCGCAAGGGGATCGTCCGATCACCATCCTGTCGTTCATTTACGCCGCGTTTGCGTTGCCCTATTCGGCCTGGTTTGTGTCGACGCGATCTAAAGCGGCGGTGAACCACTCATCCTTTCATTAGCACCCGGTTCGCTACCGAGATGGCAGAAAAATGGGGGGCAGAAAAATGGCTGGGCTGTAGGAAGGAAGACAAGAAAATGGGTGACAAGAAAATCGGGCATGGAGAGATCGGGACGTCGGGACGCGTCCGCGTGGGGCTGAGTCGGCCGATTGGAAACTGCTACGGGCGAACCATTTTCTTGCCGTTCCGCCTGCCGGCTATTTCATTTTTCTGCCCGCCATTTTTCTGCCATCCCAACCAGTCGCACTTGCGATTTCGGTGGCACCTTTCATCCATTCGAACACGGGTTCGGTGATCGGTACTCTAAAGGTTACTCGACCCGGTCGTCGTCGACTGTGGCGAGGAACTGGTCGATCAAACCTTCGGGGGCCTTGACGATGTGTCCGGGGCCCGGGAACCGGCCGCTTTTGACGTCCTCGATGTAGTCCCGGAACCCTTCAACTCGCTCCACTTGCATCGCCTGCTCCATCTTGAAGAGGTTGCGGTACTGTTTGGTGTGTCGCGGATAGGGAGGAGCGTGGTTGCCCAAAATGTCTTCGGCGAACATGAATTGAATGTCACCGCCACTGCCGGCGCCGATCGACGAGGTCACCAGTCGGGTGCGGCTGGAGATTTGTGCGAGTAACTCGGCCGGGACGACTTCCACTTCAACCGCCCAGGCGCCTGCTTCGTCAAACGATTGAATCTGCTCGAATACCCAGAGGGCCTCTTCGATGGTCTTGCCGACCGCCCTAAGCCCTCCCGTCCAGGTGCTCAAGCGGGGCACGAGGCCGGCGTGAGCTTCGACAGGAATTCCGGCATCCGCAACCGCTCGAATGAACTCGGGTCCCCATTGGCACATGATTCCGTCGGCGCCCAGTTCCATGGCGTCGTAGCCCGCGCGGACCGCTTCCGCCGCGGTCGCAATCTTGGTCAACCCGATACAGAAGGTCATGAAGGTATGCGGCGCCGCGCTTCGGATCGCAATCGCATCGGCGGGATTCCCCGGATCAAACTTGACTTTCAGCGTATCGATTCCGGCCTCTTCCGCCGCCGCCGCCTCGCTGGTTGCAAACGGCATGGTCTCGGTGAGAACCGTTTTGCCTTTCAGGTCTTGAAGGTGCTTGATCGTGTGGTTGCGGGTTGCATAGGCCCCGCCAAGGGTCATGGTCCGGTGTAATCCTCGCTTGTGCGCGTCTCTGGGAGGCAATGCGTTCGGTGGTTTTCCGTCAGATTTCATGGGTTTGATTTTCGGTTCCAGAGAGTTGTTTTGACGAGCCGGGTGGATGGCACCCGTTTCCCCAATTTACACCGGGGAAGCAGACGTCGGCTTCGTCTCCCGGCTTTTCCATTTTTCTGCCCGCGATTTTTCTGCCATCCCCGTTTTCTCTCGCGGTAGCGCACCGGGATTTTCGCCGTGATTCCATCCGATCGCTGCCGGTTGCGGGTACGTTATAGATGGCGGGCCCGGTCGACGATGCCGGGCGAGATTCATCACCAACCGATTGAATGACTGAGACTGAGATGACGAACGACTTGATCCGCGTCGGGCTTTCGGAAGAAGCGTTGAGCGAATTGCGTGAGGCCAAGCGGGTGCTGGAGCACCACGGGATCGCGGATCGTTTGACCGAGTTGGTCGGGGCGCCGATCACGGCGTCGTTGAAGATGCTGCCCGATGCGGCCGAAGGCATGATCCACAGCGCGATCGAAAAGTCGCTGCGGGTGGCGCTCGATGCCGCAGTCAAGACGCTCGGTGAGGGAGCCGAGAAGGGTCGAAAACCCAAATTGCTGACGCACAAGTTGTTGGCAGGGCTGAGTGGTGCCGCCGGCGGGGCGCTCGGTGGTGCCACGATCGCGGCGGAACTACCGGTCTCGACGGTGTTGATCTTACGAAGTGTCGCGGACATCGCGCGCAGCGAAGGCGAAGACCTGGCTGAGATCGAGACACGTCTCGCGTGTCTGGAAGTCTTTGCCCTGGATCCCGGTAAACCGTCGGACGTCAATGACGATACCGAGATCGGTTACTTTGCGGTCCGGGCAGCGATGGCAAAGCAAATCAAGGACGCATCGCAGTACATCGTCAAGAATGGATTGGCCGATTCAGCCGCACCGCCGCTGGTTAGGTTGATCGCCCAGATCGGCAAACGATTCGGGATCGTCGTCAGCGAAAAAATCGCCGCGCAGGCCATTCCCGTGATCGGGGCCGTCGGCGGGGCGTTGATCAACAGCTACTTCATCGATCATTACCAGGATCTGGCCCGGGCACACTTCACGATCCGACGGCTCGAACGCACCCACGGGGAAGCCCCCGTGCGCGAGGCCTATCGGCGGCTGGGTTGAGATTTGTTGGTCAAACGATGGGCATATCGAAAGCGTGTTTTTTTCGTCTGTTGACGGGATGGTTCACGTGGCGGGGGCTACATAAGAGAGACACTGAGATACTGATCAGAGAGATCGGCAGAATAGCGTGGACAGATGTCTAAGATTGAAGGGGGCAATCCAATTCGGTCCAATCCCAGTGATCCTGGAGGATGGGACGACTGGAAATGCGATTCCAAGTGAATTGACTTAATATGGGCTTATCCTGCAACTGCTGATTTGGCTTCTTCTCGAAGCCCTTCCGATGTCCTGAACTGCTCGGCTTCGGGTTCAAGCCTAAAGGTAAATAGCCCATGTAGATCTGAGACGGCGTCGCGTATTTCATCGAGCGTCACGTAGAAGAACTCTCGTCGGAGATTCACAAGATTCACTCGACGATCTTCAAAGTACTTGTGAAGGGAGTTCTCCAGTTTTGGAGCATCTTCTGAATAGATCATTGCATGAACATCAAACGGAAACGGTACAGACGCGTCCCCGAGCTCCTTCACACGATCAAGAGGCTCAAGTCGTCTGGTCATGCCAATTTTGTACACATCTTTACCCATCGTTCCTACATTTGAGAGGACGTAGACATGACCCGATTTTGTGAGCTGGGCTCGCGCGATCGCCTTTGCTTTCCGATCGAGTGCTTCCTTCAATTCCTCTTCTAATTTTTGAACGAGTTTTTCGAGTTTATCGTTGTGCTTTCCGTGCTGATCCGCAAGTTCTTGCCGTGCTTTCTCAAGCGCAGTCGTTTTGGTTGCCTCGTCCTTTTCAGCAGCTTCCTGGCCTTTTTTGATTTCCTTTTCGGCTTTCTCTTCTTCTCGGATCAGTTCTCGCTGCTCACGCTCTCGTTCTTTCTCCTCCTGCTTCTGCGCCTCGTATTCATAATTTAAATATAATTCCTGCAATTTCAGTTGTTCGTATCGTGGAGAAAATGAGATGTCATTGGACTTGCCCAGTTTGTTAATCATCTCAAAGCACTTCTTGATTCGCTTTTCACTCGCCTCTACATTACGAAAGGTGACCTTGGCGATAATTCCATCGCATTCTCCGTTGACCGCCCTTAGCATAAGCTTGATGTTTTGGTTGGTCATGGTTCGCCCCTTTGCCTCGCTCCCACCTACCGACCAAGCTGTTTCGCATACGCAAGCAGTCTTCTCACGAATCATCTCTTTCTGTTGCGTAGTACAGTCTTTTATTGCGTCGCGATATCTCTCACTATGATCGAAGTTGAATTTTGGGTGATAGACGCCAAAAGACTGCATCTCTGCGGCGTCGTCAACGAGATCCAGCTCTTTTCTTCGATTTTCCAGTTCGCTCTCTAAGGAATCTATCTGCTGATTTAGTTTGTTCGCACGCTCGTTCTGTTCACGCTCCATTTCTTGAATAGCAGTGTCTAACGCAGCTTGGCGATCCTCAATTTTCGCGTTGAGTTTTTCAATTGAATCGCAGCCATCCTTGTACATCTGCAGGCTCTTCAGTTGCGAGTTGAGTGAGTCTCGCTTTGTTTTCAACTTGACTGCTTGATCACGGTAGATTACTGCCTCCGACTTGATGCTTTCAGACTTGGCGGAAAGTTCGGCAACGCGTTTCTCGGCATCCTTCTTGATCTGCTCTGCGTGGGCTTCCGCATCGTCAATCGTGACGTACCGTTTGAGCCTTTCTTTTAGCGACTGAATTTGTTCGTGTGCCCCGGCAAGTTCGGCTGTTGTACGTTCCGAGTGGCTTTGGCATACAGCCAGTTGCGTCTTTACCTCAGACGAAGTTTCGCGATGACGATCAATCTCTTGCCGCAAATCTGCGATTACTTTTTCCTTCGAACCGAGGTCGAGAGCCAATCCGTGACACTCATTCTTTTTCAAGCGGTTTGAAGTAGCCAGGCTTGTGATGATCAAGAGCGAAGTTGAGACGACCGCAATGATCGCGAAAACCAGAATAAGTTCGAGAAATGACATGCCTAATTCCCAAATGTGAGCAGCGATGGGTCAGAGATGCGGTGCGGTCGTCTCTGAACGCATCGAGCAAGATTGCGAGATCGCGGCGAAGCGGGTTGTATGGCGCGAGCGGTCATGCGGCGCGCGGCCGCTTCGGCCGCGATCGTCTTGTTTTCCTAACTCGCGTTTCAACGCCGACGTCGTCGAGGCACCATGCAGCAGCCCGCAACGGCGCCAAAAATCAGCAGCGATGATGGTTCGGGCACCGCGTTGAATTGAGCGTTGCTGATCGTCACGTTGTCGAAGTAAATCCCGTTCCCAGAAGTTCCGGGGGCTGCGCTACCCCTGGCTACAAACGCGAGCGAGTCCACGGCGTGCGGACCAGAAACCTGGCTCGCGGCGTTGGCGAAATACGATTCCCATGTCGTGCCGGTATGAACCAGTGTCCCATCGACCAGGATATTGACGATGTCATTGCCCATTTCGCTGCCGGGCGCTCCGGGCCCCAATCCGTCAACGAATTCGATATACATTTCAACGGTGTGCCAGTCCGAATAGCTGAGCCCCGTCACCAACGGCGTTCCGTTGAACGCGACACCTGTCGTGTCAAAAAAGTTCAAATCGAATCCGCCCGCATTCCCGCCGTCGATTCCGACATACGACATTCGGTGCGGGCTTTGCGACGCCGCGGGCGAAAGCGACAGAAACAGATCGGGTTGCGCCCCGCCGGTGGCCGACTTAAAATCCCAAGCAGCATGGAAGTACTTGCTTCCTGCGGTGGCCGAGGAGAGCGGTGGGTTGTTCGGCGTTGTGTGGTCGGTTCCATAGTCGTTGTAGAGACCGGCGCCGGTTTCCCCAGCGGCGACCGCGGGTCGATGGGAAAAGGTCTGGTCGCTGAATGAGGTCGACGTGACGGCGTTGGACATCCGCAAGACCTGATTGCCGGTTCCATCATCGACAACCGCTTCATCGTAGGGAAATGTTGAGTTGCCGAAAGAGTCTTCGACCGTCCACCCTCCCTGTCCGTTGACACTTGTGTTGGGGGTGAACGAATCAAAGGTGACAACACCGGCATGGGCGTTGGCGGAAATCAACACCGAGACGATCGTGATCGAAAGCGAGAGTAACGTAACTTTCATCAGGGAAACTCCGATGCAAAAGTGGGGAGGGGTGGAAAGGCAGGTTCAAGCACCGTGGATTCTTGGGTGGCGGTTGGGACAGTCACCTGCCGACAGTCGGCCGCGTGCGCCATCGGAATGACAAGGATCTTGCTCTGGCAGGGAGGGCCAAAGCACGATGAGTCTCGTCACGGCGACCGGTGAGCCTTCTGTTCGACACGCCGCTCCTTTGGGAGCGGCCAGGAAGCCATTGGGAGGGGTGTTCAGTCGCCCCTCTGCGGGGCTGCTGTCCGAATGTAGCTAAGGTGGGAGGCGAACACAAGCATTTGAGCGAGACTATCTGTACATGAGGTGGTCATCGATCCACACTTCGAGCAGGTTGTCGGCGCAACGAGTGATCGCGAGATGGCTGGTGATCAGCTGCGGCGCGAATCGGGGGAACCGCTTTGTTCAACCCCGTTGGGACGTCAATTGCATCAGTGGCAAAGTTGACCGTAGCGGAAGTCGTCAAGACTTTTGCAGCGCCGACCCTCTCTGGCGTTTGCTTGCTGCGCAAACGCCGTCTCTCCCAGAGGGAGAGAGACTAAATGGGTTGCCACGACGCGGTGGGGTGTGAAAGGCATCCGCAGCGAAATCTCAAGACCGTGCGTCTTCGTCGTCCCCGGTCTCGTCGTTGGTGGTGACGTCGATGGTTTGGTCCAGGGGCGTCATCGGCCCGACGCCGCTCAAGGAGGCGTTGAGCGGACCGGTGATCGGTGTGTTGTTGGGAGTGCTGATCGGTGCGCGTTGCAAACCTCGTTCGTGTCGTCCCCACCAGCGGTCGCCGTCTTCGATCGTCCATTGCCCGGCGGCTTGGCAGCGGGAAAGCTGCAGTTCCAGGTCGCGTGCCGTCTGCGGTCGCTTGGCCCGTGTCTTTTCCAGGCAGCCCATGATCGCGTCTTCCAACTGGGCGGAGACATTGATCTTGGACCGTTTGGACGGCAGCACCGGTGATTCTTCCAGATGTTTTTGCAACAGTTGGGCAATCCCCTCGGCTTCGAACACCGGTTTGCCGGTCAGCAAAAAGTACCCGATCGCGCCGACGGCGTAGATGTCGGTGCTGGAATCGACGGTCATCGGTGCTTGGATCGCTTCGGGTGACATGTAGAGCGGGGTTCCGGTCAACATCCCATCGTCCGATTGTTTCTGACGATCCTCTTGATCGATCGCCTTGACCAAACCGAAATCCAGCACCTTGATCAGATCCGGTTGGCAGCCGCGTCGATTGAGCATCACGTTGGCGGGTTTGACGTCACGGTGGACCAGCCCGTTGGAATGCGCCTCGAACAACGAACCACAGATTTGCGTCAGGATATGAATGATTCTGGCTTCTGGCTGAGGTCCATATTGATTGACAAGCTGTTGCAGATCGATTCCGTCTAGGTACTCCATCGCGTAGTAGAAGACGCCCTCGGGTGTTCGGCCGTAGTCGTAGATCGCGATCGTGTTGGGGTGGTTCAGCTGGCAGGTGATTTGGACTTCGCGTTCAAACCGGGCGATCGAGCCTTCGTTGACCTTGTCGGCGTGCAGCAATTTGATCGCGGTGGGGCGCCGGAGCATGGAGTGTCGGCCTTTGTAGACCACGCCCATGCCACCTTCGCCGAGTTTTTGTTCCAACGTGTATTGTCCCAGTTGCTGGGCTTCGATCACGGCCTCGCGGGCTTGACGCTGCAATCGCGCGACGATGATGGTAAACACAAAGATCGCAATCGCGCTGGCGATCAACAACGTATAGATGGCAAGGAAGGCGCGTTGCAGAATCACGAGCGGCCGAAACGCCTGGGCGGAATCCACTTCCATCGCGACACCGATTTCGTACTTCGGCAACCAGGTCCAGGCACCGATCACGGTGACGCCACGGTAGTCGCGGTACCCATCGACATCCACACCGGATTGCCCTTCGATCGCCGTCGCAGCCAGCTTGGTCAGTGGCAGTTGGCTACGACGGACGTTCGGGCGAAACCCTCGTGTCATGTCATCGCCGGGGTCGCGGACCAGCAATTGCAACATGGATCGCGAGCCCGCTTGGTCGGGCAACAGGCCGAGCAGGATCAGTTCCTCGTCGAAACGGCTGTTGGAAATCATCACGCCCGCGGAATCAAAGGCGTAGGACTCGCCCGAAGATCCGACCCGCCCCAGTTGCAGGATTTCGGTGAACTCGCGTTCCGGAGGGATCTGCAACGCCAACACGCCGACGACTTGAAACGACGCGTCACGCACGGGGGCGCAGACATACATCGTGGGCACCCCGATCCGCGTCTGACCGCTGCTGTTTTTGAGCATCACGACGCTGGGAAAGGGCGTCGAAACGAACGTCTCGCCTTCGAGTGCGCGGTCCAGAAAATGGTCGTACTCGTCGATCCCCGACTGACCGATCAGCGACGCGTGAGAGGACGAGAGAATTCGTTTGCGATTGTCCGCCAGCAGGAAGCCGACGAAATCGTGTGCCGCAAGTGCGGGGGCAAGTTCCGTGGCCAGCTGACGGTGCAGTTCCGATTCGGCTCCGATCGCAGCCGGCGTTCCGGCCTCCGGGGTTTCCAGCAGCTTGTAAACGGTCTGTCGGACCTGGCTGTCGTTGGCCAAGGATTCGGCGGTCGATTCTTGGACCGCGAACCATTTGACCAGCATTTCCGACTCCAGTTCCACCAACGTCTGCAGCCCCGAGCTGACGTTGCCCTTGATCGTCGTTTCGATGGCATGGCGAACAAAAAAGCCGACGATCGACAGCAGCACCACCGCCACAATCGGCCAGACCCAAAGCTGTTTCTTGAGGAACAATCCCGTTCGGGTGATCGTGCTGGAGACGCTCTGCGACGCCCAGGTCATGTGCGCCTGGGGCGGTTTGGCGGCACGGTTGGGGCGGCGGAAACGTTTCAGCGGGTTCATTGCGATAGCGGGGGAGCGTTGATCGGGCCCAGGAGAAGACGCTTAGATTAGTCTGAATTGCGAAAAGGGCTTTGGTTTTCTCGGTTCCGCAGGGGGGCGGCGTCGCGGGCTGTCGATTTTGTGAGCCGCGCGCGCCCCGCGTAAGCGGCCGGGCACTGCGACGCTGCCCGAGGCCTGACGGCCAGCGGCTCACCATTGACTCAGCAGATCCCGATTAAATCGACAGCCCGCTCGCGGCTTACCGCCAACGAATGCTTCACAGTGTCGCCCGCCAGGGAGGGGGACTTCAGATGCGTGGACACCGATGCCCGGCACGGCGATGGAGACGACGGAACAGCCGCGGTCGATGCGCGCGAACTCGCTTGGCACCCGGCGAATGGGCCGCCGATTTCTAGTATAATTGGCTGTCGTGATAGATGATTCGCGTCCGTCACCCAACCCGATTCGCCTCTTTGCTGCATCACGCGTTTCGCGTCGTCTTTCCCGCAATCCCATGTCTCTGCATTCGCTTCCGACTCAAGGAATTCCTCCGATGTCAACTTCTCGCAAAACCACACGCCGTCAGATTCTTCAGGGCATGGCTGCCGTCGGGGCGGCAAGCATTCTGCCGTCCGCGTCCAACCGTGCCGCCGGATTCGAATCCGCCAACGGGCGTCCCGTCTTTGCCACCATCGGACTTCGTAATCAAGGCTGGACGATCACTCAGAAATCGTTCCGTTTTGCCGACTTCGCCGCGTTGGCCGATGTGGATGCGAACGTGCTGGGGGACAACGTCGAGAAAGTGAAGATGGCTCAGGGCAAGGCGCCCGATGCCTACAAAGACTATCGCAAGATCTTGGACCGCAAAGACATCGACGCGGTGATGATCGCCACGCCGGACCACTGGCACACCAAGATCGCGATCGAGGCCATGTATGCGGGCAAAGATGTCTACTGCGAAAAACCGCTCACGCTGACCATCGACGAAGGCAAACAGATCGAAAAGGTCGTCAAGGAAACCGGACGCGTGTTCCAGGTCGGCACGATGCAGCGAAGCGAATCGGAGCAGCGATTCCTGCAGGCGGTCGCATTGGTCAACAACGGCCGCGTCGGCACGGTCAAAAAAGTCACCTGCGGAATCAACGGCATGGTCGCCTCCCCCAAGATTCCCGTGGCACCCGTGCCCGACGGGCTGGACTGGGATCTATGGCTCGGGCCGGCACCAAAAGTTGACTATCGAGCGTTACCCGAACTGCGGGAAGGCTACGGTGGCGGCGTGCCGCTGTACAGCAATTGCCACTATTCCTTCAGGAACTGGCACGAATACTCCGGCGGCAAGTTGACCGACTGGGGAGCCCACCACGTCGACATCGCTTGCTGGGCGCTCGGCGCCAGCGACACCGGTCCCAGTAAAATCGCTCCGCTCGATTACTCGTTGCCGGTCGCATACAAGGACGGTCATCCCACCGTCGCCGATCAGTACAACGCGGCGACGAAGTTCAACATTCGAGTCGACATGCCCAACGATGTCGAGATGATCATCACCAGCGAAGGCGACAACGGCATCTTGTTCGAAGGAACCAAGGGCCGTTTCTTTGTCAATCGTGGAAAGATCGTCGGTCGGCCCGTCGAGGACCTGGTACAGCATCCTCTGCCCGAAGGAGCGGTCGAAGCGGTGTACGGTGGACCGGTCAGCGAAAACCATACCGCCAACTTCATCGAAGGCATGAAATCACGCAAGCAACCGATTTCCGACGTCTGGACCCACAACCGGATGCTGGAGATCTGCCACCTGTCCAACATCGCGATGCGGCTGGGACGCGAACTCAACTGGGATCCGGACAAGCGAGAAATCATCGGCGACGAACAAGCCAACTCGTTCCTGTCGCGCGAAAGCCGCAAGGGTTTTGAAATCCAAACCTGATCGACTTAGGGATCGATGACTTTGGTCGCGATGGCTTCTTGGACCAGTTCGCTGACAGAGCTGAAACCTGGGCCGCCTTCGACCAACTGCGTCATCATCGCACGAGTCTCGGCCACCGTCAGGCGACGCCCTCGGGTGTCGCCCCAGATCAGTCGCGCCTCACGACAGGGTTGGCACAGCATGTGGAGTTGGTCGTCTTCCTTGATAAACACCACTTCACCGAGTTTTTGGCAGCAGGCGCAATCGTCGGTGAAGGTTTGGGATTTATCCAGCGCGTCGAAGTACTGCCAGGACAGGAAATCCTTGGCGGCCAGGATGTGGTTCAAGTAATTGCGGGAGGGCCGCAGCCCGTCGGCGAGCTTGTCGGGCTGGGCTTGGTACGTGATGCACGTCACCGATTGGTTCTTGGACGAAACGGTGACTTCGATCCGTCCGTAGTGATCGGGATAGCGTTCGGATTCATCCAACCGGCCCAGATGATCATCGACAATCTCGTAGAGAATACCTTCGACTTCGCCGGCCGGGTCTTCGTTGATGTTGGCGAATCCGATCCCGGATGGCAGTGCGTCTCGCAACGCCATTTTGTTGAACCGCAATCGAAAGCCGCCGAGCACCGCAGGCTCCGCGCTGGTGAACGCGACCCCCTTCTTTTCCATGATCGCCTGGTTGCAGTTGGAGCCGTAGGCGAAGTATTTCATGTTTCGGTGCGTGTGTTTCGGGAACAGATGGGGTGGGCGGAGCGAAGTCCAGTCCATCGCTGGCCGTCATGCGAACCCGGGTCAGTCTAGCACACGGCGAACGATTGCATCAATTCGCGTCCTTTTGTGCTCGTCAGCCAGACGACGGCACCGTCGGTCATCAAGACGTGACAGCCGATTTCGCCAATCGCGACCAACAAATTTGCGTTGGGAGCCTCGATGCGAGAAGATTGAGTCGTGATTTCTGCCAAATGGGGCGCCTTGGCGGGCAGAGCCTGCGGCCTGAACCAGGATGCGAGGGACGCATGAACAAGGGGGAAGTTTTCAGGCCGACGAATCAAGTGGGGAAATCCGATGTCAACGTTTTTGACGCAAGCACAAGTGGATGTCACGTTTAACGCATGGTGGAATGAGTATGGTCGAACCCCGCAAAGCGTCCATCGCGCTCTGACACGGACGATCAAGCAGATCAACGGAGAGCCCGTTCGCCGACCCAACGGTCCGTTTCCACCGGGCTACATTCCGCCGCCGTTGCGCAAAAAAGCCAAGACGCCCCCGCCGCCCAAACCGGCGAGCGAAAACGATGCCAAGCAGCTCAAACGCCAGGCCCAGCAAAAGGCCCCCGCGGGACGCGCCGCCGCGAAAAAGGAGCTGCGGCAAACCGAACTTGAGATCTCCCGTCTGAAGAAACGTTACGCCATCATGGAGCGTATTCTCAAGGAACGAAATCTGACCATTCCCGGCCATGTCGCCGATGCGCTGTTGTTCATGCCGTGTTACCGAGATCCGGCGGACAAATTGCGACACGAAGAGGAGGTGTTTAAACGCTACAAAAAGGACATCGACAGCGCGAACCGGAGTTCGCATCAGTGGCGGTACCAGCAAGAAACCGAGCGGCTGCAACGAGAACGGCGGCGAAAGATGCTTGCGGAGATCGAATGGATGAGCAAGAACACCATCGGCGCTGGGGTTTACGGAATACAACGCGAGGCCGGTCGCAGCCACGAGGACGCGATGGCTCGTGCCAAAGAAACGCAACACATCTTTGACCTGGCGGGCAGCGGGGTTGTTGACCCGGCCGCGGCTCGCGAAGCGAACTCGGTCCGGCACAACACCCGGTCGCATCGCAGTGACAAACAAACGGTCGGGCCGAACCGGTGACGCCCCGCGGTCGTCTGTCCCGCCACGTCACGGCGTCGGCTTATAAAAACCGACGCCTGGTGTTGCGTATCACCGCGGGCAGGTAACGCTGGACCAATCCGACAAAAATCAATCCGCCACCGGCAAGCGTCCACCACTGGGGCGCGTCATAGGACGGGTGGTGCCGCCAAGCAAGGTAGACCCAGATCGGTACCAGGATCGGTTCGATCAGGATTAACATCGAGGCTTCGGCGCTGTTGACCCGGCGCAGTCCTCGGGCAAACACGATGTACGGGATCGACATCTGAATCACCCCGAACGCGCCCAGTGCGACGTAGGCAGAGACTTGAATCGTTTGGTGGCTGGACCAGGCCCAGGGAAGCAACAGCAGCACGGTCGCGGCGTGGTTGAGCGTGATCAACCATGCCGAATCCACGTCGCTCATCGATCGGATCGTCAGGACCACGCCGGCGAACGTGATTCCCGACAAGACCGCCAGGGCCGTTGCCGGCAAGTTTCCTCCGGCGCGGAGTTCCATGGCGAGAATCAACGCGACGCCGGCAATGCAGAACAAAAACATCCGCACGTCGGCGCCGCGGACGCGATCTTTGAGGATCGTCACCGCACCCAGCATGACCCAAGCGGGGGAGAGGTATTGCAGCCAGATCACACTGGCCGCCGGGATGGACACCATGGCCGTCATGAATGACCAGACCATCAACGCAAAGCAGACCGTCATCGGGATCATCGCGGGGCGAAACTCCGGGCGACGAACCATCGGGACCAGAATGATCAATGCGAACAGGCTGCGGAAAAACGCCAGCAGCACGCCCCGAGACTCCGGCGCCCAGCCGTCGAACCAAGGCGCCTTGGCAAAGAAGCCACTCATGCTCCACATCACCGCCGCCAGGACGATCAACAATCTGCCACGCCAGGCTTTGCTCGGAGGGGAATTCGAAATCACGGGCCGCTTCGCTGTCGCTGCGGTCGCCAGAACGCAGACGGTGATCAGGGGAAATCCACCCGCTGGCGAAGGTGGCGACGTTCAACATCCGCGGCGGTGGTGTTCGTCACCGCGATGGCAATCAGCACTCAATCACTCGTCTCACTTGGCGTCCGCTTTCCCACGATCGCCACCACGCCGACCAGCAGCATCGCTTGGATCATGATCAGCCACCCCCAGCTGACGCCCCAACCGATCGGAATCGTCCCGGCGATGATCGCGATCGTACCCGCGGTGACCGCGTAAGGCATTTGCGTCAACACGTGTTCCATGTGATCGCAGCCACAGGCCTGGGAGGACAGGATGGTGGTGTCCGAGATCGGTGAACAGTGATCGCCGAAGACGGCACCGGAGAGCACGCTGGCGATCGTCGCCAACATCAACGGATGGGTCAACGCATCGGTTGTCGAAACGTCGGCCGGCAGCAATCCGATCAGCGGAGCGGTCAGTGTTAGCGTCATCGGCATCAGCAACCCCATGGTGCCAAAACTGGTGCCGGTGGAAAACGACAGCACCGCGGCCAACAGGAACACGATCGTGGGCAGCAGGCGAACCACGATCGGTACCGAGTTTGATGATGGGGACTCCGCGTCTTGTTCCGGAGAGACTCGCGCCCCGGACAAAATCGTTTCGGCGACGAACTGCCCCGTGTACAGCCGATGGTCTTGGTATTCGAACGCCGTGCCGGATTGCCCGTCGACGGACTTGCCACTGGTCAACCGTGACAGCGCCGAAGCGGTCCAAAGGATGATGATCGCCGGCAGGACGATTTTCATCCCTCCCCAGCTGGCTTCGCGGATCTGCTGCAACGTCAACAACTTTCGCGTCAGACAGATCACTGCGATCGTTGCCAGCCCCAGCAGCGCACCGTATTGCAGGGCCAGACTCGAGTCGGCCGCACCGAGGATGTCTCGCAGTGGCGGCGTGTCACCGGTGGGCTCCGATGACCCCGACCGCAGCGAAGCGGTTCCCGTGGCGTACAACAACGCGATCACGGCGGCCAACGTCACCGCGATCGGAACGACCGCGACGCGCCACGAGGCCGCCGCGGTCGGTTCGGTCAACGGGTCGGCGATCGAACCGGGATCATCTTGCCGCTGCTCGGATCCGGCAACCACTGCTTTTTCGGCCCGCAGCATCGGACCAAAATCTCGTCCCATCAGCGCCAGAATCGGCACCATGCCGAGCGCCAGGATGGCGTAAAAGCGATAGGGCACGCTGGCGATGAACAGTTCCATCGCGCGCGATACGTTTGCCCCTTCGATGTCACCGAGTCCTTCGGCGATGTAATCGATCTCGACGGCGATCCAGGTCGACAGCAGCGCCAGACTGGCCATCGGTGCCGCCGTGGAATCGACGATGTAGGCGAGTTTTTGCCGTGAGATTTTCAACCGATCACAAAGCGGTCGCAGGGTTCCGCCCAACAAGACAGTGTTGGAGTAGTCGTCAAAAAACACGACCAATCCCAGCATCCACGTTGTCAGTTGGCCGCCGCGCCGTGTTTTGGCGATCGGGGAAATTAATTTGATCAGCCCCAGCATCCCGCCGCTGCGACTGATCACGCCGATCATCGCCCCCATCAGCAGGGTGAAGGAAAAGATTCGCAGCTTTCCGGGGTCGGCCAGAGTCGGCCACAAATGGACTTCGCAAAAATCGACCAACGCCCCGATCGGGTCACCGCCGTTGGTGATCAACGCGCCGCAAAAAATGCCCATCAACAGCGACAACGCGGCCCGCTTGGTCACCATCGCCAGCACGATGGCGACCAGCGGAGGCAGTAAGCTGAACCAGCCGTAGGGGTGATCGTTCAAAGGATTGATTCAGGTGAAGAGGGAATCGGTCGACCGCAGCGCTCGGGTCGCAGCACGCACTTACGCGTCGCGCGGCTGGCCGGATTTCGAGCCACTTGCTGATGTCTGCTACGGGCGGTGCGTGTCCGCCTGGCCCGCAAGATAGCGATTCCAGACCCAACGAAACAGGTTGCGCGTCTCGCTGTAGCGGGCATCCGAAGAGGCCGCCCCGAGTGCATCAAATGTTTCTTCATCGACGAGGCCGGTCGACCGCAGTTGTTTCGATTCCTGAAAACACATCACGGCCGCTTCGGTCATCGGTCCAAAGGCGCCATCGATCGACAGCCTGGGCGAGGGGGGGCATTCGCGCGTTCAGGGTGCGTCGCAGCGACTTGACCAGGTCACCGTGGGCCCCAGTTTCAGCCGCGTGGATTCGGCGGAGGCGGCGTTTTCGTACAAGGCATGACGGCGAGAACGGCCGGCACGAAAAAACGCCAGAGGCACTGCCGGGCTGACGGATCAACGGCAGATTGGAAAACTGAAGTCGGGGAATTCATGATTGATGGTGATTGAGGTTTATTGGTCATTGATGCCCTTGCGGATCGCACGGCCGGCCAAGCTGCCTGTCGCCCTGCCATCGGCGATCGCCGGGATGCCGTTGACCCACAAGTGCACCAACCCATCGCTGTACTGATGCGGATCGACGAACGTGGACCGGTCGATGAACGAGTCCGGATCGATGACGGCGATGTCTGCGGCGTACCCGACGCGAAGAAATCCTCGATCACCGACGTCCAAAATCTCCGCCGGCAAACCGGTCGCACTATAGATCGCCTGTTCCAGGGGAATGACCTTTTCACGATGGGCGTAGTAGCCGATTCTTCGTGGGAAGGTGCCGTAGTTGCGAGGATGGGGGACCGAACCCGAGGGCAGCTTCGCCGAACCGTCTGAAGCCGTCGCGACCCACGGTTGCTGCATCACGAACCGCACGTCGCTCTCATCGATGCTGTGGTTGACGACCGACGCGCCGCCGCTGCGCTCGATTTGCAGGACCAGATCCAGGGTGTCGACACCTTGCTCGTCGGCGATTTCGTCCAGGCGACGTCCTGCCCATTCGGGGTGAACGGAATAGGAGGCGATTTGAATGCGATGGCCGTTGTCGGTGACTTCAAGTTTCTTGTCGATGGCGTTGAGGATCCGCTTGGATTGTTCGTCTGCCTTGTCGATCCGCGCGATCATCGCTTTGCGTCCTCCGGCGCGTGCCCAAGCGGGAATGCAGGTCGCACCGAGTGACGTGCTCGATGCGGTGTAGGGGTACTGATCGGCGGTGATGACCTGCCCTTCGTTTCGACGTTGGTTGATTTGTTCGACGGCCCTGCGGACCAGTCCCCAGGAGTCTTGGCCGGAGGATTTGAAGTGCGAGATGTGAACGGGAAGTTTCGCCCTGTTGCCGATCTCCAACGCTTCGGTCACCGAATCGAGCAGCCGCGTGCCCTCGTTGCGGATATGGCTGGCATAGATTCCATGGTGCTCGGCGACGATTTCAGCGATCGCGACCAACTCGTCGGTATCGGCGTAGGAACTGGGGACATAGATCAGCCCGGTCGACATGCCCCACGCTCCGTCGGTCATCGCCTGTTCGGCCAACCGGCGCATTTCCGCCAACTCTTCGTCGGTCGCCTTGCGTTGTTCGCTGCCGATGACCTTGCGACGCAGGCTGCCCTGGGGCAATAAGTGCATGATGTTTGGACCAACGCCCCGCTCGTCGATTTCATCGTAGTACTGGCCGACGTCGACCGGACCACTGCCGCAATTGCCGGTGACCAGGGTCGTGCAACCTTGCGTCAGATAGTTCATCCCCGAAGCGGTTTCCTTCTTTTGGATCTCGCCGTCACTGTGATTGTGCAGATCAATGAACCCCGGGCAGATGATCAAACCGGTGCAGTCGATTTCGCGAATCGGCGTACGCTTCGGATCAATCTCGCCGACGGCCACAATTTTCTCACCCGAAATCGCGACGTCACCTGTGGTCGCGGGGCCGCCATCACCGAGGTGCAAGATGCCATTGCGGAGCACCCAATCGATCGGTGCCGGGTCTTGGCCGCAGACCTTCGTCGCCGAATGAAGTCCCGGCAGTGTGAGCGTAAGTGTGCTGGCAATCACCGTTGCATGAAGAAAATACATCGGACTGGTAGGCATTCGTTCGGCGACCTCAGCGTTTCGTCGGTGGGCAAAAACTTGGCGGCAGTTTACCACGCGGCATGACCGTTGGACGGGGGCAAAGCCAGTCGTGCTTCCCGGAGGTGGCGCTGCGCTGACCTCCGGCTACTCGCTGAAATCCCTTCGGGATGAACCTGGCCTCGTGCCGGTCGCTGGCGCGTCCCGCTGAAATTTGTACAGCGTCATCCACCGGCCAGACGCCTGATACTCCCCCCAAATCCGCCATCTTGGGATAGAAAACCACCTGAAATGGATCTTCCGCGGACGGACATCTGTTAAACTGGATGTCCCACCAAATTCGCCGGCGGAACGCGTTTTGATCGTGCGGCCGGCCCTTTCTCGCGCCGATCACGTCGGCAGGCCACGTAAAACGCGACGAATGCGAAACGAAAACATGAATCGATGCACGCGAAACCGATTCTCTTTTTGTGGTTTTCCCGCTTGTGTCTTCGGCGTGTCGCTGTGGTTCGGATCGCTGTCGGTGTGCCTCGTAAACGCCGCAGAACCGACGGGTTCGCCGGCGGACGAAATCGCCAAAGTGCTGACCGAATCGGAGTACTCGGGTCTGGAGACGCTCGTCACCGAATACTGCTTGGATTGCCACAGCGAAGATGAACCGGAGGCGGACCTGGATCTTTCCGTGGTCGGCGAACAGAGCATCCAAGCGAGCGCGGAACTTTGGGAACGCGTGCTACGCGAACTCACTTCCCGCCGCATGCCTCCGCCCGATTCATACCGGCCCTCCGAACAGATTTATCAAAACACGAGCGAACGGTTGGTCGAGGCCTTGGCACACGTGGCTGCCAAGCATCCCCGGCCCGGCAGAACCGACACCTTTCGCCGGCTGAACCGATTCGAATACCAGAACGCGATCCGCGATCTGTTGGCGCTGGACATCGACGCCGAGGCCCTGTTGCCGGCGGATGAATCGAGTCACGGTTTCGACAACGTGACCGTCGGGGATCTGCCGCCGACGTTGGTCTCACGCTACATCAATGCGGCTCGCAAGATCAGCCAATTGGCGATCGCCAGACCGTCGGATCAATTGGAAGGCCACACGTACCGAATGCCCGCCGACGTGACGCAAGAAAAACACGTGGTCGGGCTGCCGCTGGGAACGCGGGGCGGCATGTTGCTGCACCATACCTTTCCGCGATCGGGCGTGTATGAAGTGCAAGTCAACTTGGCCCGCGACCGCAACGAACACGTCGAAGGGCTCAACGGAAAATACCAGATGGAGTTCCTGTTGGACCGCGAGCGTGTGGCCGAGTTTGAACTGGTCCCGCCCAAGGCTCGAAATCGATACTTCTTTGACGACAGCCGATTGAAGGCCCGCGTGACGGTGGAAGCGGGGCCACATGATTTGGGCGTGACGTTTATCAAGAACAAGTCGTCGTTGATTGAGACGAAACGGCAGCCGTTGAACGTGCATTTCAATTCGCACCGGCATCCGCGTTTGACGCCCGCGGTCTATCAAGTTTCGATCACCGGACCCTACGCCGACGACGATGCATCAGCCGCCGCTGAATCGCCGCCCGACACCCCCAGCCGTCAACGCGTCTTCAGCTGTTACCCTGCCTCGCCGGAACAGAACGAGGCCTGTGCCAGGCAGATCATTTCGCGGCTGGCCCGTCTCGCGTATCGACGAGCGGTCGATGACGCGGATGTCGACCGATTGATGGAGTTCTACCGAGACGGTGCAGCCGCAGCCGGTTTTGAGGCGGGGATCGAACGCGCACTCGCATCGATTCTGGTCAGTCCACGTTTTCTGTTTCGCATCGAACGCGATCCCGACGGACTGGATGTCGGCGACGCCTACGCGATCAGCGACGACGAGCTGGCGTCACGCCTGTCGTTCTTCTTGTGGAGCAGTCTTCCGGACGATGAACTGCTGACCGTCGCCGAAGGCGGGAACCTGCGAGACCCGAGTGTGCTCCGCGAACAGATGCAGCGGATGCTGAACGATCCGCGTGCCGAAGCGTTGGTGACCAATTTCGCCAACCAGTGGCTGCATCTGCGAAACCTGGAATCCAAGACTCCCGACGCGCGGTTGTATCCCGATTTTGATGACAATCTGCGGCAAGCGATGCGGCGGGAAACGGAACTGTTTTTCCAAAGCATCATCCGTGAAGACCGCAGCGTCTTGGACCTGCTGCGTTCCGACTACACGTATCTGAATGAGCGGTTGGCCAAGCACTATGGGATCCCACATGTTTACGGCAGCCGCTTTCGTCGCGTCAGCCTTTCCGGCGATGAACATCGGGGCGGGTTGCTGCGGCACGGCAGCATCTTGACGGTGACCTCCTACGCCACCCGCACGTCTCCGGTGATTCGGGGCAATTGGGTGTTGGTCAATCTGCTCGCCACCCCGACGCCGCCTCCACCGCCGAACGTTCCGTCGTTGGAGGAAGAAGTGATCGGCGCGGAGCTTCCGATCCGCGAACGTCTTGCCAAACACCGTTCCAATCCGGCGTGTGCCAGTTGTCACGTGATCATCGATCCGATCGGGTTTTCGCTGGAAAACTATGACGCGGTCGGACGCTGGCGGGACACCGAATTCGGCGTGCCCGTCGATTCAGAAGGCGCCCTTCCCAGCGGCGACAGCTTCCAAAGCGTGACGGGACTGGAGGCGGCGATCATGCAGCGGCCCGAGTTGTTCGCCACCGCGATGACCGAAAAACTGACCACCTACGCCTTGGGGCGAGGGATCGGCGAATCCGATGGCCCGGCGATTCGCGAGATCGTTCGTCGCGCCGGACAAGATCAGTACCGTTTTTCTACGTTGATCTGGGAAATCATCAACAGCCCGGCATTTCAAATGAGGACCTACCGGTGAACTTTATTCGAAAGAAAGCAATCTCGCGTCGCACGGTGTTACGCGGCGTCGGCGGTGCCATCGCCCTGCCGTTGCTCGACGCGATGGTACCGGCCGCCACGGCGCTCGATGCAACCCCGGCGGCACCCGTTCGACGTCTCGGTTATGTCTTCATGCCGATGGGATGCGACCTGTCACGCTGGAAACCGCCCGGCGAACCCACCCTCGGCGCGTTGCCGCCGATCCTCAGCTCACTCGAGCCGGTCCGAGACCAGGTCACGGTGATCAGTAATTTGGAATTGGCCAACGCTTACCCGGGTTCGCACGCGACATCCAACTCGGCGTTCTTGAGTGCGGCCAAGGCGAAGCATACCGAGGGGACGGACTACTATCTGGGAACAACCGCCGATCAATTGGCGGCCAAACAGATCGGCCAGTCCACGCAACTGCCATCGATGGAATTGTCGATGGACCTGATGCAAACCGTCGGGCAATGCGACAACGGTTATGCCTGCGTGTACCAGAACAATTTGTCGTGGTCTTCACCGACCACCCCGCTGCCCTCCGAAGCGCATCCGCGGATCGTGTTCGAGAGCATGTTCGGAGCGGGCGGCACTGCAGCCCAGCGTCGGGCGGAATTGAACGAAAAGGCGAGTCTGTTGGATTGGATGTCCGAAGACATTGCCCGCTTGAATCGCGAAGTCGGCGCGTCGGATCGAATCCGGATCAACCAATATTTGGATTCGGTGCGCGAAGTCGAACGCCGGATCCAGAAAGCCGAAGCGGACGCCAAAGACAACGAGCTGCCGGATTTGGATCGGCCGATGGGCGTCCCCGCCTCGTATGCCGATCACGCCCGATTGATGTTCGATCTGCAAGTCCTGGCGATGCAGGCCGATATCACACGCGTGATTACGTTCCAGTTGGCTCGCGAGACGAGCAACCGAAGTTATCCCGAATTGGGAGTCCCGGAATCGCATCACCCGCTGTCGCATCACGGCAACGACGAAGAAAAGATCGCGAAGATGGCAAAGATCAATCAGTTCCACGTGTCGCTGTTCGCGGGCTTTCTGGAAAAGCTGCGAGCGACGACGGACGGCAACGGCACGTTGCTGGATCATGCGCTGTTGCTCTACGGCAGCGGCATGGGAAACCCGAACGTTCACGACCACTCCGATTTGCCGATCATCGTTGCCGGCGGTGCAGCCGGCGGCATGCAGGGTGGACGGCACATCCAATACGATCGCCCCACGCCCCTGGCCAACCTGCACCTGACGTTGTTGGACAAGGCCGGCGTCAAACTGGACAAGTTTGCCGACAGCGAAGGACCGGTCGACGAACTGTTTGAACCGCTTTCGGTGTGATCGCAATGGAACCAGTCATGAATCGATTTGTCGAGAAACACGCGGACGAGATGACGACGCTGCGGACAAACAGGCGCGTCTTCACCATCGCGATTTGCGGCCTTTGCCTGGGCGTTCTGCTCAGCGGTGTGGTCGCACCGGCTGCCGAACCGAAATTGGCGGCCGAACCGAAATCGACCGTCGAACCGGTATTGGCCGACGCGGTTGAAAGACAGGATCGTCTGCGGATCGCCGACTTGCTGGATCGTGTTTCGACCGATGCCGGGGACGATGCGGTCGACATCGATGCGACGCAAGTCGACGGGATGACGGCATTGCACTGGGCCGCGTACCTGGACGACGTGGAAACGTGCAATGCGATCGTCAAAGCGGGCGCGGCGGTGGATTGCAAAAACCGTTACGGGGTGACGCCGTTGTCGCTGGCCTGCAGCAACGGAAACGGGCAGCTCGTCAAGCTGTTGCTGGAGCATGGTGCCGATGCCAACGCGACGCTCAACGGCGGCGAGACGGTGTTGATGACGGCGGCCAGAATCGGTCGCGTCGAACCCGTCCGCGCACTGCTGAAACACGGTGCGGACGTGAATGCGACCGAACGCAACGACCAGACGGCGTTGATGTGGGCATCGCACGAAGGGCACGCCGAGGTCGTCGATCGGTTGCTCGATGCCGGAGCGGATTTTGAAACGCCGCTGAAGTCGGGTTACACGCCGATGATGTTTGCCGTGCGGCAAGGACACTGGCCGGTGGTAAAACGATTCTTGGATGCGGGCGTGGATGTCAATTTGGCGATGAAACCGGCCAGCAGCGCGGGGAAAAACGTCGCCAACCGGACGTCACCGTTGATACTGGCGATCGAAAACGGGCATTTCGAACTCGCCGTCGAATTGCTCAAGGCCGGAGCCGACCCCAATGACCAACGGACCGGGTTTTCGCCGCTGTTCACCATGTCTTGGGTTCGCAAGCCGCCGCTGGGAGACAACGCGTATGGCGACCCGCCGCCGATCGGATCGGGATCGATGACCAGTTTGCAGTTTGTGCGAGCACTGGTCGAGCACGGCGCCGATGTCAATGCGCCCAAGGAACGTAATGGCGGTCGCGGCAAGTTCGGCAAGAAGGGCGCGACCGCGTTTTTTGCCGCCGCCGGGACGGCCGACGTTGCACTGATGCAGACGCTACTGGAATTGGGGGCCGATCCCACGCTGGCGGCCGACAACGGTTGGACGCCATTGATGATGGCCGCCGGCATCGGCAGTGGTTCCGAAGGCGATTCGGCGGGCTCGGAACCGGAATGTCTGGCAGCGGTTTCCTACCTGATCGAATTGGGGGCCGACGTCAACGCGGTGGACAACAACGGCGAAACGGCGATGCACGGCGCTGCCTACAAAATGATGCCGTCGGTCGTCAACTGTCTGGCCGCCAACGGCGCCGACGTCAATATCTGGAGCAAGGTGACCAAGCAGGGCCGGATGCCGCTGTGGATCGCCATGGGTTATCGCGGGGGCGGAAATTTTAAACCCTCCTACGAAACCGCCGACGCCATCCGCGCATTGATGATCGCCGAGGGTATCACGCCACCTCCGCCGCCGAAGCAGAAGCTTGAAAAGGGCTATCGACCCGGCGCTGGATGATCGCGAGTGGCGCGGTGCGGTCGGGAGCAGGAGAATGGTGGCAGAATGATTCGGGGCAGAATGATGAAGCAGGGGAATCGGGGCAAGACGATGGGGGCAAGACAATGGGGCCCGTGAGTCGTTAGAAAGGCTTTGGCCGCGTGGATGCCGATTGCTCGCTTGGTTTTCGTCTGTCCCATCGATCAACACAGTGCCCACCCATCAGTCCGCCCACCCATCATTCTGCCCACCCATCATTCTGCCCCGTATCGTTCTGCCTTTTCTATCATTCTGTCTTCTCTATCGTTTTGCCCCCATTGTCTTGCCACACCAACCCGCCCCGCCCCTTTCACATCACTCTCCCGCCGCCCCCTATGACCGCCCAAAAACAATCGCTTCCCTGTACAGTTGTCGCAGCACTTTGTTTACAGCTTGTCTGCTGTCTGTCTCTCCAAGCCCAGTCATCCGGACGTCCGCACATCGTGTTGGTGATGGCCGATGACCACGGTTATGGCGACACCGGATTCACCGGCCATCCGTTCGTCCAGACGCCGCACTTGGACGCGATGTCCAAAGCGGGAGTCGTCTTCGATCGGTTTTACGCCAGCGCGCCGGTTTGTTCGCCGACTCGGGCCAGCGTGATGACCGGGCGTCATCCGTTTCGCACCAACGTTCCCAATCACGGCCACTACATGCGGCCCGATGAAACGACGATCGCTGAAGCGCTCGGCGATGCCGGTTACGTCACGGGACATTTCGGCAAGTGGCACATCGGGTCGGTCCAACCGGACAGTCCGACCAGCCCGGGCGGGGCCGGCTTCGATGAGTGGCTCTCTGGATTGAATTTCTTTGACAACGATCCTTACCTCAGTCGTAACGGAAACTACGAGCATCTTCAGGGGCCCGGTAGCGTGATCAGCATGGATGCGACGATCGAGTTTTTGACCAAGCATCACGGCGGCGATCGGCCGATGTTTTCGGTCACTTGGTTTCCCTCGCCCCACGACCCGCAACAGGAATTGCCGCAGGGGATCCCCGACGCGGCGACGCTGTACAACGATCAGCCGACCAAGAAACCCGGCTACTTTCGCGAGATCACGCTATTGGATCAGCAAGTCGGACGGCTTCGAAAGACATTGCGCGATCTGGGCATCGCCGACAACACGCTGCTTTTTTATTGCAGCGACAACGGCGGTCTGATCGTCGAATCGTCCGGTGGGCGAAACAAGAAGGGCAGCATCTACGAAGGCGGGTTGCGTGTCCCCGCGATCTTGGAGTGGCCGGCGCGATACCGTCCGCGATCGATCCAGACACCGGCGTTTACCGCCGATCTGTATCCGACGCTGGTGGCGATCGCCGGGGCCAGCGTCGCACATCAACCCAAGCTAGACGGCATTGACCTTGCCGACGTTCTGTCCGGCAAACAAACGGTTCGTCCCCCGATGGGGTTTTGGCACGGGCACACGCAAGGCCAAAGCACGTACAGCGATCGAATCATCCGCGCGCTCCTGGAAGCCAAACAAGCCGGTCAGCCGAATCCGCATCCCGAACGGATTTTGAAGAACGTGGAAGCGTTTCCGACGTTCGGCGAAGACGGCATGCGAGGCCACGCGGCTTGGAATGCCTGGCCGTGGAAACTGCATCGCATCCAGAACGGTGAACGAGTGAAATTCGAGTTGTACAACCTGGTGGACGACCCGATGGAGCAAACGGATTTAAGCGAATCGCAGCAAGGTCGCGTCGCGGAATTGAAAGCGGACCTCGAAGCCTGGCAACGATCGGTTTTGGACAGCTGGTCCGGGAAAGATTATGTGAAATGACGCGTTGCCTCGTAGGGCATGCTGTGCATGCCAAATGTCACGCACAGCGTGACCTACCAGCTGTCGTCACGCACAGCGTGACCTACGGACCATGGAATCATCGACAGAACGACCACAACGGATCTCCAGTATGAAAACGAACCTTCTGCTTCCCCGCCTTGCGGCGTCTCTACTCACCCTTATTGTCGGTTCGTTCGTCCGCGCCGATGATCGCCCCAGTTTCGTCCTGTTGATGGGGGATGATCACGGATGGAGTGAAACGGGATACAACGGGCATCCCTATTTGCAGACTCCCGTGCTGGACCAGATGGCGGAAAGCGGGTTGAGATTGGACCATTTCTATTCGGGGCACCCCTCGTGTTCGCCGACGCGGGGCAGCGTGCTGACGGGGCGGCATCCCAACCGCTACGGCACGTTTTCTCCGGGATGGTCGATCCGTCCCCAGGAAATCACGATCGCGCATTTGTTGTCCGATGCCGGTTATCGATGCGGGCATTTCGGCAAGTGGCACCTGGGCCCAGTCAAAAAACAGTCTCCGACCAATCCGCGTGCCATGGGATTTGACGAATACGTCTCGCACGACAACTTTTACGAGATGAATCCCCAATTCTCCCGCAATGGCGGTCCCCCAGAAACATTTAAGGGCGAGGGATCGGAAGTCACCATCGACGAAACGATCAAGTTTATCGATCGAGCCCGCCAAGACGGAAAACCGTTCTTGGCCGTGGTCTGGTTCGGGTCGCCCCATGAACCGTACAGCGGGCTAGACAAAGACCTCGCGCTCTACGATGACCTGCCCGAGTCGTTGTCCCAGCGGTCGGTTCGGTTGACATCGATGGAGACCGGCCGCCCGACGACGCGTCCCTTGCGGGACGTATTGCGCGAACGTTATGCCGAAATCACCGCGATGGATCGTTCGATCGGAACCTTGCGGGATCACCTCCGCGACGCCGGTTTACGCGACAACACCTTGCTCTGGTACTGCGGCGACAACGGAAGCCCCCGTAGCAGCGGCCGCGCGACGACTCCGTTTCGCGGCGAAAAAGCATTGATGTATGAGGGCGGCATCCGAGTTCCGGGGCTGATTGAGTGGCCTGCGCAGATCAGCCAAGGGCGGGCCAGCGACGTCAATTCGGTCACCAGCGACATGCTGCCGACGCTTTGTGACTTGGCCGGGGTCGAAACGCCGGACCGTCCCCTGGATGGAATCAGCGTCGTGCCGGTGATCGAGGGGACGATGAAACAACGGCCCAAACCGATTTGTTTTTGGAGCTATCCGAGCAAACGCGTGACCGGTGCCAGCCCCAAGCCGAGGCCGTACATCGATCTGGCGTTGCAGGAAGGGACGACACCACTGGTCAAAGAAATGGCCGGCAAACTGACTCGCAGTTTCAACAACTTCCATCAACCCGAAATTGCAGAAGCCGATTACGCGGGGCCGCGGGTGATCTTGGACAATCGCTACAAACTGGTCGTCGATGGCCAATCAGGCAGCGAAGCAAACGTCGAACTGTTTGATTTGCACGCCGATCGAGCGGAGCAGGAAAATCTCGCCGGCAGCGAACCGGCGGTCACCAAACGCTTGCTCAGCGAACTACGCCAGTGGCAAACGTCGGTACTGAACAGTTTGCAGGAAGTGGATTATTGATGGTTGCGTTCACGCGCCACTGGCTGACGCCACGTGCTGGGATGCATTTCAGTGTGACGCGTGAGCGGAATAGAAGTGTCGGGTCTCCTGAAGTGGGATAGGCTTCCAGCCTGTCATTTCGGCATCGACAGGCTGGAAGCCTATCCCACGTATTTTCCGTGCGTTGCGTGAGCGACCGGCGCGTGTCAATCGTTGCAGATGTTCCTCATCGGCTTAATCGGCAAACGTTGACTGTTCGTTACCTTTTCGGATTCTCTTCAAACGCGCCCGCAATCCTGCCGAAATGGATCAAACCAAGGTCGGGAATCATTGCCGTGAACGGATGCTGAGCCAATTTGGGAGATCCATCCGTGCGTTACATGCTTCCCGTTTTCGTTCTACTGCTTTCCGGTTGTAGTGCTTCAGGCCCGTTGAGTTGGTTTCGAAGAACGCCGGTGGTACATCACAGCCCGTCCTGCTCGCAATGTTCGCCGTCGACAGCCGTTCCGATCGGGTCGGCCGTGCCCGATTCGATGGTGCTCGAGAGTGCACCGGTCGACCATGGCATTTACTACGACGAAATCTTGGACGAGGGCGCCATTGAAAGTCGACTCGATCCCCCGATGAGTTTGCCGTCGACCGACGGTTCCGCTCCGAACGCGGAGTCAATTCCCGCCCCGACGCCGGATCCCGAAGCGTAGAGCATGCTGTGCATGCCACCGGTCGCAGCGCAGCGATGAAAGTAGGGCATGCTGTGCATGCCATTTGTCACGCACAGCGTGACCTACGCAGGCATCCGTCACGCACAGCGTGACCTACGCAGGCATCCGTCACGCACAGCGTGACCTACGCAGGCATGCGTCACGCACAGCGTGACCTACGTCTCCGTTCATCACAACGACGCCGGGTGACGACGCACCTTGACGTCGTTCCGCTGGGGTGGTCCGGGCGAGCTACGGCCGGTGGTGATCGTCGTTTCCAATAACGCTTGCATCGCTTTCAGCCGCTGGGGTTGTTCGGCCGCCAGATTGCGCGTCTCGGCAAGGTCTGTCGCCAAGTCGTAGAGCTGGACGGGTTGGCTTTGATCGCCGCCTTTGCCCCAGCCACCCGATCCCGGCGCGGCGATGTATTTCCAGTTTCCACGGCGCAAACTGGGCACCCCGCGAATCGAACAGCTGACCGACGTTTCGCGAATGGGTTGGGATTCACCCTTCAGCAGCGAGACCAGGCTGAAACTGTCTTCGCCGGCGTCTTCGGGCAACTCAATGTTCCAGATGTCGGCAAACGTGGCCAGCAAATCGGCTTGATGGACCAGCTGCGAACAAACGCTTGCCGGCTCGACCACACCGGGCCAGCGGACGATGAACGGAATGCGATGTCCGCCTTCCCACGCATCCGCCTTGTAGCCCCGCAGCGGACCGCTGGGGAAATGGCCCTGCCGTTCCAACGATTCGACGCCGATGTACGGGGCGCAGCCGTTGTCGCTGGTAAAGACCACGAGGGTCTCGTTCGCTTTGCCGCTGTGCTCGATCGCGTCGAGCACTTGACCGACCACGGCATCGGTTTCCATCACGAAATCGGCATACAGTCCCAGGCCACTTTTGCCTTTCCAAGCGTCGTTGACCGACAACGGCGTGTGGGGTGAAGTCAGCGGCATGTAGACCAGGAACGGATCGGGCGACTTGGCTGCGGCGGCAATGTACTGGGCGGCTCGTTCCGCCAGCGCGGGCAAGATCGGCTCGAGCGTCCAACCGGCCAACGCGGGACCTTGATTGCTGGCCTGGTTCTTACGCAGCAACTCCACCGGCAGAAACTCGGTCGGAATCCCGACCGTTCGATCGTTTTCGATGAAGCAGTACGGCGGCCAGTTGGGGACGTCGGTGCCGAAGTAGACGTCGAAGCCACGCGTGCTGGGACCGCCACCGATCGGTTGTTCGAACACCTCGCGCCAGACCGCTCGATGCGCGTCGCTCGCGACGGCTTCGCCTTTGGGGCGTGCTTTGAATAACTTTGCCCCGGCGTCGGGAATCGGCCAATCCCATCCCAAGTGCCATTTTCCGATGCAAGCGGTTTGATAACCGTGCTGCTTGGCCAGCGATCCGATGGTCATGCGGTCCGCCGCGATCAGTGGTCCGCCCCAGAGTCCGACGATGCCGGCTTGCAAGCGAGAACGCCAGTGATAACGCCCAGTCAGAATCGTGTATCGCGAGGGGGAACAGACGCCGGACGACGAGTGCGCGTCGGTGAATTTCATGCCCTGGTTGGCCAGCCGATCGATGTTTGGCGTCGGAATCTTGCCACGCTCGGGGTTGTAGCACTGCACATCGCCATAACCGAGGTCGTCGGCGTAGATCACGACGATGTTCGGCTGGGGCGCTGATTCAGCCTTCACCGACGCCGGACAATGGCAGAACGCAACAGCTGCCGCGAGCGTCCAACAAGCGAGTGACATCCTTTTGGCAAACGACTCAATCATGACGAATCTCTTTTCGGTAAGGTCACTGGGGGCGATAGGGTCACTCCGGCGACAGACACCATCAACGTCCAAGTGCCGCGTTCACCACGATACAACGATAACGCGTCGAGCGTCCACTTTATCCCGGAGGTCGTCAATTCTTTTACTGCAGGATTTGGCAACCGATTTAGATTCTCTCCCTCTGGGAGAGACGGCGTTTGCGCAGCAAGCAAACGCCAGAGAGGGCCGGCGCCCAGAAAGGCTTAGCGACTTCCGCGACAATCGATGTGGGCTGCGAAACCGATCACCAGCCCCCTAGTATCTCGCCTGACTGGCAATTCCAGGCGATTTGATCATCGTTTGGGCTGTCGATGTTGGGTGGCTGCCTGCAGCGGTTTCCCAACACTGCTGTGTAGATCGTAATTTCCCCTAGGTGGTATTCAACGCCGTGGATGAGCTTGAGTCGCACAGCAGTTCGTTTTGAACCCGAACCGTCGCTTGATCGACCCAATCGCGTTATCGCATGTGGTCAGATCGTATTCACTAGGATGGGACTTAACTATGAAACAGAAGTACAACCGTGTCATTGGTATTGACGTCGCGTCAGACAAAATTGATGTCAATGACTCCGCAGGAAAGATTGCCAAACAATTGCCCAACACGATTTCAGCGATCAGCAAAAAGCTGTTCAAGAGAATCCAAGACACTGAAAATACATTGGTTGTCTGTGAAGCAACTGGCGGCTACGAATATCTGATTGTGGAGGCTGCTCACGACGCTGGTGTACCGATTTGCGTGGCCAACCCGAGGCAGGTCCGTGACTTTGCCAAAGGGCATGGCTATTTGGAGAAGACCGATGTGATCGATGCATTCATGATCCGCCGTTTTGGCGAAGATGTGGAAATCCATCTGACACCTCCTCGCACGGCGCAAGAGAAAGAATTTCTTTCAACAGTGCGGCGTCGAACCCAAGTGAAAGATTTGCTCTCCCAGGAGCAAAACCGACTCAGTCAAACCCGTGACAAGTTTGCCGCTCAACAAATCAAGGAAACGATTTCGCACCTGAAAAAGCAGCTAAAAAGCCTCGACAAACGCATCGAAAAGATGCTCAAGGACCTCAGTAAAGTCGATCCCAAAGTAGAAATCTTGTTCAGCGTCAGTGGAGTTGGTCCAGTCACCGCTGCGACACTCCTGGCCGAGCTGCCAGAACTGGGACAACTCAACCGAGGTCAAATTGCCAAACTTGTCGGTGTTGCTCCGTTGGCCAACCAAACAGGCAAGAGCGACAAGAAACGAAAGGTCCGAGGTGGACGTTCACAAGTCCGAAGCGTGCTCTACATGGCGACACTGGTTGCAACGAAACACAACCCAGTCATCAAACGTTTCTACGATCGGCTTATCGCCAAAGGTAAAATCAAAAAGTTAGCTTTGGTAGCGAGCATGCGCAAATTCCTGACGATTCTCAACAACATGATTCACTGCGGCGAATCATGGAAGAACCCTCAGGTCAATGCGAAGAAGGAGCAAAAGGCGACTACGGCACCGTCGCTAAACTAGGACCGTAGTCGCCATACGTGCTCGATGCGTCATTGACACACCGGCGACTGAGTTATCCCTGGCACGGTTGCATCTCTGCAGAGCCCTGTTGCGTTTCACCCAGCGGCTCAAGTTTACTGCTGCGCAACAATCGCGTCACCCAAATTTCCAAAAATCATTGAACACCGGCGCAATGCCTAAGAAAATCTCGGGGGTTCGGGGGCTGGCCCCTGACCACACTGGATCTCGGAATCGAAAAATCCAAGATTTTCGATCTGACCTCTTGCCACAATTTAAGACCGTCGCTCATCCCCAGCCCTTCTCCCCCACAAATCGACAAGCAAGCTTGTTACGATTTGTGGGGGAGAAGGGAGCCATGAATCTTGCAGTCATAAAATTGACGTCCCGAGGGATTTCAGCGAGTAGCCGGAGGTCAGCGCAGCGCCACCTCCGGGCCACGCCCTTGTTTCTTGCGGTTTTAGCGGCAGGGCGCGAGCCCTCCGGTTTTTCATCTTTGCCACAACACCGGAGGGCTCGCGCCCTGCCGCTAAAAAATGCTTCACAGCGTTGCCGGACGGGGGCGCAGCGAATCCCAGCACCCCGCCCAGCGACGTCTCCTGCTGACTGGCGCCCCGGAAACCGACCGACTCCGACGAAAAAGAGTCCTGACGCCTTCTACGCTCGAGCGTCCACTTTATCCCGGAGGGATTTCAGCGAGTAGCCGGAGGTCAGCGCAGCGCCACCTCCGGGCCACGCCCACAATCCTCCCCTCGACCCCGGACGGGGTCGCAGCGAATCCCAGCATCCCGTCCAGCGACGTCTCCCGCCGATTGGAAACCTCGGATAACGACGAAAAAGAGTCCTGACCCCTTTTCACGCGACGAATCGATGACTGGCGATCACGAGGGTCGCCGCGAGTGATCGTCCACTTCAATAACCACGACTCGCCGACTCCGCGCGCACCGCATTGTTACTTTGTTCCGGAATCAAAAGGGAGAACATTGATCTTCTGCCCGCAATGATGCACACCATCTAGAAAAACTGTTTGGTCTTTGGCCGAGAAGTGAATGTGGCAATTCGGGCATTTCACAAACCCTGCTGCGTTTGCTTTCACGGTGGCAACGGGGATTTCATCAAACTTCTTTTCGACCCAGATGGATTCTAACTTCGAACAGTTTTTGCACCCAAACGTCTTGGTCTCGCTCGCAGGAACACCAGAGTAGGGGAAGCGATCACGAGAGGCAGCAAACCATTCCTCTGGATCAGCGTCACGAATGACCTCAAACAACGGATGACGGTTATCGCGCCACGTTCGAATAGACGACTGATGGAGTTCGCAAGTTTTCGGATAGGGGGATAGCCGAATGCCAAGATCCTCCGAAACGAAAGGGAAATGCAGCCACGGATACAGCCGCTTTCCGTAGCCCGTCGCATCCCATTGCGCCTCAAGGTATTTCAGCGGATTCCTTGCTACCATTGACCAAGATACTTTCGGGAATGCCAGTACATCTCCATGCTCGGAATCAATTGACGCGAATAGTTCGAGAGATGGAATCCAGCAAAACATTCCCTCGGGGGAGTACTTGTCTGACGATGCGATCAGATCAAACACATCGACTTGGTACGTTCCATCCAGCGACTCGTAAGGATCGTCGGGAATCGATTGACATCCGGGGTACACGCGAATGATGGAGCGTGACAGATCACCAAAAGCCTTCAGTGTGATCTCCCCCACAATCGATGACTGTGTGTCGTAAGCCAATTGCCTTTTAGACTCCAGGAAATGTCTTAGATCATCGGGAATCATTGTCATTGTTGAGTCGTCGATTCTTCACGCCGCGAAAAAATATATACACAGAAAAAGCCATCATGCACGGCGCGACACCAAATGCCAGGAATTGCGCCGTGCGTGTGAAGCCAGCACAAAGTACGGTGTCGTGACCCGACGTTTTAATGTCGATTGCGTCGAGGGCTCGTAGGGATTCACGAATGCATTTGCGTCAGCTAGCGAGAAGTTGTCGCCGAATTATCCAGTTTCCTGCCTGAATTGCAATCAATTGGGACTGACTGCCCTGTCCCAAGCAAGACGTTGTTTGCAGCGGGTGATGCAGCTGCCTGCGCCAAGTGGGGGTCACAGACCGATGGCGAGACCTCATGGCCGTGGGTTCATGATACGATATGGGAGCCAGAACCTGTGCCACCGTTGGGGGAACACCCGTTATGTTTCGATTCACGTCCGGCCAAGCGTTTGCCAACTGCAGCGGTTTTCGACGACGAAGTTTTCTTTGCGCCGGTGCCAGTGGGATCGCGGGGCTGACCCTACCCGAAGTACTCGCCGCCGAAGCGCAGTCGTCAGGCGGACCATCGCGGAAATCGGTCATCATCATTCACTTGGATGGTGGGCCGCCGCAGATGGATCTGATCGATCCCAAACCGGACGCCCCGTCGGAGTTGCGTAGCCCGTTCGCGCCGATCGGGACGAAGGTTCCCGGAGTCGGTCTGACGGAGTTGATGCCACGCTGCGCGGGGATCGCGGACCAGTTGGTTTTTCTGCGGTCGTTGGTCGGAGCGGATGGCAAACACCACGCGTTTCAATGCCAGAGCGGTTACAAGGAAACGGTGTTGCAATCGATCGGCGGCCGGCCGGCACTCGGCTGTGTGGTCAATCACCTGCTCGGTTCGCCCGAAGACCAGGTGCCCAATTTCGTTGACCTGATGCAGGGCCGGCCACTGGTTCGCAACAGCGCGCGGCCCGGATTCTTGGGCCCAAGTGTCAAACCGTTCCGTCCGGACATTTCGGATCGATTCCAACGCGAGCTGGAAGAGGGCATGAAGGGCGAATTGGCTCGGTTGGGCGACGGCCACAAAACAGAACTCAAGTTGATCAAGGAGTTGCCGGTCGATCGAATCGATGATCGTCTCGCACTCCTGAAGCGTCTGGATCAGTTCAATCGTGCGCTCGACGATTCGGGTGAAATGGAAGCGATGGATCATTTCACCAGGCAGGCGTACACGATCCTGACGTCGGGGGCATTCGCCGGGGCGATGGATTTGGACCAGGAAGATCCTCGCGTGATCGCACACTACACGCCGAAATTGCCCGCCGGCGGAACACAGTCCTACACCAGCGAAGGCCCCGAGGCGGCATTGAAGTTTCTGCTGGCGCGTCGTTTGGTCGAAGCCGGCGTGCGTGTGGTCAGCATTTCGCTCAGCGATTTCGACACCCACTCGAACAACAACGATCGGATGAAACAACTCGGTCCACTGTTCGACTTCGGGTTTCACGCCTTGGTCACGGATCTGCAGTCGCGCGGCATGCTGGACGACGTCACCGTGCTGGCTTGGGGCGAGTTCGGTCGCACGCCGAAGGTCAATGCCAAGGGCGGACGCGATCACTGGCCGCGACTGTCGATGGGGATGATGGCTGGAGGCGGCATGCCCGGCGGCGTCGTTCTGGGACAAACCGATAAGGTCGCCGGGGAAGCGACCGATCGACCGGTCGACTACACCGACGTCGTCGCAACGCTGTATCACCAGTTGGGCATCGATCCCGGACGCATGATCCACGATCGATCCGGTCGTCCCCACGTCTTGATGGATCACGGCGAAGTGATCGGCGAGTTGATGTAGATTTGAGTGCGATAGGCTTGCAGGCTCGTCGACGCTTGACGAGCCTGGAAGCCCATCCCACTGCTACGATACAACTTCTGTCTTTCTGACTGTATTATCGCCCCAGGTTTTTGCAAGATGCGTTTTGTCTTTGTTCTGCTGATTGGCTTGTTCGTTTCCATTCCCAGTGCCAAGACAGCGGACGAGATGGATGCCGACTTGTTGATCGTCGGCGGTACCGAATCGGGTTGGGCGGCGGCGATCCAGGCCGCACGACTGGGGGTCGAAAAGATCGTCATCGTGCACGACGGACGCTGGCTGGGCGGTCAGTTCACCGAACAAGCACTCGCCTGTGTCGATGAAAACAAGGGCGTCGGCAAAGTCGGCTGGGGCGTGGACTGGCATCCGATGAAACGTTCCTTCCACCGCTTCGGCCTGTTCAAAGAGCTGATGGATCGGATCGAGGCGTTCAATACGGCAAAGTATGGCTCGCCGATGCCGGGGCTGCCCCATCACGGGCCGTCGACGTTTCGCCCTGCGGAAGCGGAAGCCATCTTTCGTGAGATGTTGCGTCCTTGTTTGCAGACCGGCCAAGTCGTGCTGGTGACCGATCGCTATCCGGTCAAAGCCGACGTCGATCGGTCTGAGAAAATCCCCGCCTTGACGGGATTGTGGTTTGCGCCCCTGGATGGTTCCGACCCGGATTTGCACGTCCGTGCGGAACTCACCATCGATGCTTCGGATTGGGGCGATGCAATTCAGGCGTCGGGAGCCGCTTTTGAATACGGCCCGGATCCGCCCTCACGTTACGGCGAACCGAGCGCTCCGGAGAACGCGCCGACCAATGAAATGAACCCGATCACGTGGGCGATGATCGTTGCGGAATCCGATCAGGAAACCCCGATCGCCAAGCCATCCCGATTTGACGATCGAAACTATCCCCGCGCCACGCATTTCAGCTTGAACGAGTTTCGTGACTTGGATTGGGATGTCAAAAAGGTGCGGCTGGGCGCGATCCGGCACTGGCCCGATGCCGACGAGACATCGAAACGGCAGTTGAGCGTCTACTCGGTTCGACGAATCGTCGAAGGCCGAACCAGTCGCGACGGCAAGACTGCGATTCTGCTGAACTACATGAACGGCCAAGATTATCCACTGGAACGATTGCCGGCCCACGTCGCCGACGCACTCGAAGCCACCGAGCCCGGCGCGTCACAGAAAAACATCGTGGTCCTGTCACGACCACAGCGTGAGATCATCTTTCGCGATGCCAAACAACACTCGCTCGGGGTGTTGTATCACCTGCAAAATTTTGTTCATGATCGCGCGCCCGACCAAACCAATTCATTTCGTCGGTTCCATCTGAGCGACGAATTTGGAACACCGGACCGGTTGCCGCCCAAGCCTTACATCCGCGAATCACTGCGTTTGAAAGCGATGTACATGATGCGTGAGCAAGACGGTCGCAATCGTGACGGCGATACGAAAACCAAGGCGACGCCGCGGTTTGCCGCGGTGATGTATCCCGATGGTTTGTTCGCCTGGCAGTTTCACTACGATTTTCACCGCACCGGGCGGACGTATTTGATCAGCGAAAACGCCTCCGGCGAAGGGAATCAGGGGCCTTGGATTGATTTTCACAAACCGCTGCGCCACACCAATTTCTTGAGCGATCGGAGTGTGTTCCCGCTGCGCAGTCTGGTTCCCGAACGATTCAACGGACTGCTCGGGGCGCAAGGGAATCTCGGCTTCAGCAGCATCGTCAGCGCCGCGATCCGATTGCATGATCAACGGATTCACGTCGGTCAGGCGGCCGGGGCGACGGCGGCGGTCGCACTCGATGCTGCGGTTTCGCCACGACAGATCCCGTACGATCGAGCGCTACTGGAATCCGTTCGACACGCGCTGTGCGGTCAAGTCGACGCCGCGACTCCGATTCTGCTGTGGCCGTTTCGCGACTTGGATTCGGGGCATCCGGCGTTTGTCGCGATCAACCGTTTGGCGGCACTCCGGCTTCTACCCCTGGGCATTCGCGACGTCGACTTTCGGCCCGATGATCCGGCGAGTTCAGACTGGATTGCCGAGGTCGTGGCCAAGGTCGAAGGGGCGTCGCTGCCGCCGGAGTGGACATCGGGGACACGCGGTGAGTTTTGTCAGCTTTGGTGGACGGTGATTCAACAGCAGGGATCGGACGGGTGGGCATTCCAACGTCTGAGCTTGGAGGACGCCGACGGCGATGGGATTGTCGATCGGGACGATGCGCTGCTGTTCACTCCGAACGAACCGATCCGGTTTGAAATCGAGCGTCGCGTGCTGTCTGCCGATCGAGATGGTGTGCCGGAAATCCCCAGCGTGCCGTGCCAGTCGTTTGATTTTTGCGGTCCTGGTGTCGCCGTGGACGACGGCTTCGTTGCCGACCATGGGCAGCGTTATGACCACGAACGCGGATATGGATGGACGGATGACCTTCGCCAACACCATCGCAAACGAAACCGAATCGATGGACCGGGCGACTCGTTTGTGTTCACTCGCGAAACGGCCACGTGGGAGTGCCGTGTTGCCAACGGACGCTACCGCATCAGCGTCTGTATCGGTGATTCGGGGCACGATCAGTCCTTGCAATCGGTGTCCGTCGAAGGCCATCGATGGATTGATCGGGTCAGCACGCCCGAGGGCGAGTTCATTGAAGTCACAGGCGAGGTTTCGATCCAGGATGGACGGCTGACGGTTGACATCGGTTCCGGCGCCAAGGGGTCCAATACCTGCCTGAATTGGTTGCAAGTCGAAGGGCCGCTTTCGCAACGAGCGAAATAAAAATGTCGGATCTTGAAGTGGGATAGGCTTCCAGCCTGTCTGGTACGCATCGACGATCCCCGCAAGCGGGCTGTCGTCTTTGTGAGCCGCGTGACGCGTAAGCGGCCGGGCACGGCGACGCCTGCCCGAGGTCTGGCGGCCAGCGGCTCACCATTGACTCAGCAGATCCCGACAAATCGACAGCCGGCAAGTGGGATTCACCTGGCGCTCGAGTGACACAAACCAGTTACAATTGACGCTCAACGATTCAATTTGATTCTCCCCTCCCGCAAGACATCCCCTGTCATGAAGTCTGTTTGCACGTTTTTGGCGGCCGCCGCCGCGTTGGTCGCCGCACTGCTTGCCGCGCCGAAGGTCTCCGTTGCCGCGGAACAGCCCAACATCATGGTCTTTCTGGTCGACGACATGGGAATGATGGACACGTCCGTTCCTTTTCTGACCGATGAAGCGGGAAATCCCAAACGCTACCCTCTAAATGATCATTATCGCACCCCGGCGATGGAACGGTTGGCCGCGCAAGGCATTCGGTTCAACCAGTTTTACGCGATGAGTGTTTGTTCGCCGACGCGGGTGAGCATCATGACCGGGCAGAATGCGGCTCGGCACCGGACGACCAACTGGATCAATCCCCGCCAGGACAATGCGGGCAAGAACGGCGCGCCGAATTGGAATTGGGCGGGGCTGAAAGAAGGCGACGTGACGCTGCCGGATGTCTTGCGCGGACGCGGCTACACGACGATTCACGTCGGCAAGGGACACTTCGGACCGGAAGGTCGCGAAGGCGCCGAACCGCTGAATTTGGGGTTTGACGTCAACGTGGCCGGAGCCGCATTCGGAGCCCCGGGCAGCTATTACGCGGAAAAGAATTATGGTGCAGGAACGAAACGTGCCCACCACGCGGTCCCCGGATTGGAAAAGTATCATGGCAGCGACACGTTCTTGACCGAAGCGCTGACGATCGAAGCCAAGCAGCGGGTGAGCGAAACGGTGGAGCAGGACAAGCCGTTTTACCTGTATTTCTCGCACTACGCGGTCCACGGGCCGTTCGAGTCGGATCCGCGTTTTGCCGACCACTACAAGGACTCCGGCAAACCCGCCAACGCACAGGCTTTTGCGACGTTGATCGAAGGCATGGACAAATCGCTCGGCGACATGCTGGACCACCTCAACGAACTCGGTGTCGCCGAAAACACGCTGATCTTTTTCTTGGGTGACAACGGCAGCGACGCGCCGCTGGGACACCAGCACGAGGTCGCGTGCGCGGCACCGCTGCGTGGAAAGAAAGGCGCGCACTACGACGGCGGCATGCGTGTGCCGTTGATCGCCGCGTGGGCAAAGCCGAATCCGGACAACGCGTTGCAGCAATCCCTTCCGATCCCCGCCGGTGCGATTCAGCACCAAGTCGCGTCGGTCGAGGACTTGTTCCCCACGTTGACCCAGCTCACCGCGGCCGAAGTCCCGGACGGTCACGCCGTCGACGGGGCACCGTTGCAAACGCTGCTGACCGGACAACCAGACGCCGATCGTCCCGAGCAGTTTTTGATGCACTACCCGCACGGGCCGCACCGCAGCAACTACTTCACCGTCTGGCGCAACGGGGACTGGAAAGTCATCTACCACGCGTTGCCGCACACGAAGACCACCGGAGGCCACATTCAGTTCGCCGACGGGAATTACGAACTGTTTAATTTGGCCGACGATCCGTTTGAATCGACCAACCTGGCCAAGTCCCGGCCCGAGGTGCTCAAGCGGATGATGCAAGGCTTGATCGAGGCGCTTCAGCAGCACGACGCGGTTTATCCGGTCGATGATGCGGGGGAAGTGGTGGTTCCGCAATTGCCGTAACGCGTTATTTTAGCGGCACGGCGCGAGCGGGCTGTTGATTGAGTGAGCCGTGACGCGTAAGCGGCCGGGCATCTTGGCGCCCGCCCGAGGCCTTACGGCCAGCGGCTCACCTTAGACTCAGCAGATCCCGGTAAAATCGACAGGCCGCAAGCCGTCCGGTGCGGTGAGACCGGCGCGGCTTGCGATCTTGCTTTAGGATTGGTGCGGTGGCTTACGCCACTGGGGTCGCAAGCTGGAAGCTTACGCCACTGGAGAATCGCAAGCTGGAAGCTTACGCCACTTTGGGGTCGATTTGCTGGAGCTGTTTGGATTCGAGTTCGGCGTAACAGTCTGGCAGGTCGAAGTGGGTGAGCACGTCGGGTAACAAGGTCGCCAGCGGCCAGTCGTAGTGCTCGCTTTCGGCGATCGCGGAATACGATGGCAGCGCCTGCTTCAGCGTCACCTGCTTGACGCGGTCGGAAAGGACGGCGGCGAACGTTGCCGGCAAGGCTCCCCAGCCGAGTCCCGCCAAATGGATCTCGGTGTGACCGATGGATGCGAGCCAGTCGAGCACACGCAGCACATCAAACGTTTTCTGGCCCACGTAGGGTCGCCCAAGCATCACACTGTGGATCGCGTACAGGTAGTCGCTGCCATAAGGACTGTGGAACGTGCCGGGTTGGCTGGTGCCGGGAAGTGATTCGCCGATGCCGCGGACGTCGACGGTGAAAAACGGCGTTTCCGGTTCGGACTCGATCAGTTCGCCGATCAGCGGTTCGTCACGCAGTTCCGCATCGCTGGACAAGTGTGAAACGTACAAAACGGCGCGTTTGCCGGCGCGCGGCGGACGTGAATGCCAGCGCTGATCGGTCAAGCGATAGACGATCGCATGAATTCCCGGTTCGGTTGCCACGGTGTAACCCATCGCGTACTTCGAAGGGTATCCCTTTGCGTTCAGGTAACTGAAGTTTCGATAGTCGGGGACCTTTAACCCATCAAGGTTTAGCTTTAAAACATCAACCAGGGTCGATCGCAGTGCTTGACCACGCGGACGGCTCCGTTTCTCCGCGAGCTGCTCTGATTTGTCGCGTGTGAAATCAAAGACGGTGCGCGTGCCCTCCAGTCGTGCGACTTGTCCGTCGGGGGTACACCAAAGCGTTTCGTCTTTCTCGATCTGGATGTCCGGCTCGGCGGTGAAGGGAACTTCCGCCGTCGTGGTCATGACGCCGTCAAACAGGCCGTCGGTTTGTCGATCGTTCCATCCGACCGCACGGTTGAACCAGGCGTACATGGCCTCGCGGTTTTCTTGCGAGTATCCGTGACCGGTCGGTCCGACAAACAACGCCACGTTGTCTTCGGCGCCGAGCAATTTGTACAGCCGGCGAAGTCGCTCGTACGACTCTTCCGCTCCACGCACGTCAAAGAAGTCCTGTTCTTTGGCCAGGATAATGATGGGCTTGGGTGCCATCGCGGCCAGGAAATCGCTGTGGTCCAGCCCCAGCGGAAACACATCCGGCGGGCACTGCTCGGTGTCTTGCGGCAATTCGTTTTCCAAGTTGCGTCGGAACGTGCTGACAAAGCACGCCGGGGCGCCCATCGACCAGCGGTCATCCAGCCCACACAACCAGGTGGTCATCGTCCCGCCGCCGGAATTGCCGGTCACGCCGATCCGCTGTGGATCGACTTCGGGGCGGGTGGTCAGATAATCGAGCGCACGGATTCCGTCCCAGGCGCGCCAATTGCCAAAAAACTCGCCGACCAGAAACTGTTGGTTGCCGGCGTGCAGATGTTCGCGAACGCCGACGCCGATTTCGGATTTCAAGTTTTCATCGGGGTACTGCAAACGCTCGCCTTGTCCGATCGGATCGTAGATCAAGCAGACATAACCGAGACGCGCCAACCCTTGTGCGAACGCTTGATAGGGCTCGGCCGCCTTGCCGTTGGAGGAATGGCCGCAGGTACCGACCACCGCGGGCATTCGTTCGGCCGAGTTGTTGGGGATGTACAGATTGGCCGTGACCGGAAATCCTGGACGGCTTTCAAAGATCACGTTTTCGATGCGATAGGTCTCGCGTTCGACGGTTCCGGTAACGCGGGCATTGAGCGGTGTTTTTTCCGGATTGGGACCGAAGGATTGGCGACACTTCGCTTGAACCGATTCGACATAACGCCGCGCATCTTGTTCGGTCTTCAATCCGTTGAGCGTGCGGCGGTGTTCGTTTTCAAACTGTCGCAACTGGTGAACAAAGAATTCCTGAATCATTCGCGGGAATCGATTCCGGGGGGCGACCTCCTCCGCTGCAAACGCCGTCGTGTGACACAACGACCCGATCATCGGCAGCGCAAGGGAATGCCCAGCGACGGTCTTGAGCGCGTGGCGACGTGAAAAAGAGAAACGCGGCGGTTGATCGGGTCGGAATCGAGAATCGTTCATGGAGGGCAACTCGTGGGGAATGGGGTGGGCAATCGCGGAGGCGTCGAATTGAGGGACGAACCGATTCGATTCGAGTATTCGTCGAGGGCATCGTCGTCTATAATGACCAGCCCATCCTACAATGAAGAGAGAATCCCGTGTGGCAACCCAGATTGCCTACGCGGGGTGCTTCTGCCCACCTCAACAGTTTTTTATGGCATCACGACTTGCCCGACCGGTTTGCGCGCCCGCGGTTGTGTTTTCGCTGGCAATTTTCGTTCTGGGGCTGTGCGGTTTGGAACGGCCCGTCGCCGATGCGGACGACGCACGTGCAGCCGATGCGAGTGACAACAACGCTGCGCCGAAAGGGTTGACCGCTGAGGGTGCCGTTGCGTTCGTGCAATCGTATTGCATCGATTGCCATGTCGGCGAAGACGCAGAGTCGGGATTGGACTTGGAAGGATTCGCATCGGTCGAAGACGTCGCCGGTTCGATCGAGGCTTGGAATCGGATTGCGACGCGGGTTCATGAAGGCCAAATGCCTCCGCCCGAGTCCGACACGCCATCGCAAGCGACGCGGGCGGCATTTGTCGATTGGATTCGCGATACAATCTATCAAGCGGTCTGCGACGACGGAGTATCGCCTGGCGGCCCGATGTTGCGACGGCTCAATCGGACCGAATACGCCAACACCGTTCGCGACCTGCTGGGCATTCCCATCAATGCGGGCCACGCGTTGCCCGACGATGGAGCGGGCGGGGAAGGGTTTGACAACGCGGCCGAGACGTTGTTCATCTCGCCGATCTATGCGGAAAAGTACTTGGATGCGGCGCGCTCGGCGATCGGTCACGCGTTAAAAGATCCAGACGATCGAAAACGGATCATCACGGCCACGCCGAACGACAAACGGTCGCCGGAACAAGCCGCTCGCGAAGTGCTCGCCGGATTTCTGCCCCGCGCGTTTCGCCGTCCCGCCGGCGCCGAGGAGATCGACGAATACACCCAACTGTTCAACCGGGTCTATGAAGAAGACCAGTCGTACACCAGCGCGATCGAGTTCACCTTGGTCGCCGCGATGGTGTCGCCTAAGTTCTTGTTCTTGTTCGAACAGGCCGGCGAAACCGACGAACCGACGCTCGTTTCGCATTACGAGATGGCATCGCGTCTGTCGTACTTTCTGTGGGCGTCGATGCCGGACGACGAATTGATGCGATTGGCGGCACAAGGCAAGTTGCACGACGACGACGTGCTGGAACAGCAGGTCGCCCGGATGCTACGCAGTGACGTCGACCGCCGCGGTCTGCGTCGTGGGGCGAAAGTCCGTGAATTCGCGACCAGTTTTGTCGAGCAATGGTTGGGCACGCGGGCGCTCGGACGCGAATTCAAACCCGACAAATCGATCGCAGGACGCTACGACTCCGAACTCGAAGGCGGCATGAAGTACGAGCCGATCTTTTTCTTCGAAGACTTGCTGGCCGACAACCGCTCGCTGTTGAATTTGATCGATTCGGATTTTACCTACGTCAATCGAACGCTGGCCCGGCATTACAAGGTCAAGGGTGAGTTTCGTGAGCAGCCCAAGAAAGTCGAACTCAGTGAAAAAGACCGTCGCGGCGGGTTGCTGGGGATGAGTGCGGTGCTGGCGGTTTCCTCATTCCCGCACCGAACCAGTCCCGTGTTGCGCGGGAAATGGGTGTTGGAAACGCTGCTCGGCACCCCGCCACCGCCGGCACCGCCCAACGTGCCTGCCTTGGAAGAAGCCGGCGATGCCGCCCAACCGACTTCGTTGCGGGAGCGACTCGAATTGCATCGATCGGATCCGGTTTGCGCCTCCTGTCACCAGGCGATGGATCCACTCGGTTTTGGGCTGGAAAACTATGACGTGCTGGGCCGATGGCGGACCGATGCAGACGGCGTCGCCATCGATGCGAGCGGTCAGCTTCCCAGCGGGGAGACGTTCAACGGGCCCGACGAATTGAAAGGGCTGTTGATGGATCGCAAAGAGCAATTCATGCGCAATTTGACGTCCAAGATGCTCGGCTACGCATTGGCTCGTGGGCTGACGAATGAAGACGCCTGTGTGGTCGAGTCGATCACGCGAAAACTGGCCGAAGACGACTACAAAGCGCAAACGTTGATTCTGGAAATCGTCAAGAGCATTCCGTTTCGATACAAGCAGGGTTCGTAGCTTCGCTTGTCTTCAACAAGCTACAATGAAAGCGAACATTCAAAAAAGGATGAAACAGATGAACGTCTATTTGGACGACGACACGAACCGTCACATGCCGCTCTCACGTCGCACGTTGTTGCGCGGTGCCGGGGCTGCTTTGGCGTTGCCTTGGCTCGAAGCGATGATGCCCGGCAAGGCTTCGGCGGCCGAGTCGGAGGGCAAGGCCCCCGAGGACTCGCCGCTGCGGATGGCGGCGTTGTTCGTTCCCAACGGTGTTCGGCAGGACATGTGGACGCCGGAAGCAACCGGCCGCGATTTCGAGTTGACGCCGACGCTGGAGCCGTTGGCCGACGTCAAGGACCAACTGCTGGTGCTGACGAACTTGTGGAACCAAGCCAGTAACTTTGGCGACGGACACTACGTCAAGTGTTCGGGATTCTTGACCTGCACGACGATCAACAAATCCCTGGGGATCGATCTGAACTGCAACGGTCGTTCGATGGACCAGGTCGCCGCCGATTACTCGGGAAAACTTACGCCGCTGCCGTCGTTGGAACTCGGCATCGATCCGGTCACGACCGGGGTCGACACCAACGTCGGTTACACCCGTGTCTATGGATCGCACATCGCCTGGAGCGGTCCGACCAGTCCCCTGGCGCGGGAATTGAATCCACACTTGGTATTTGATCGGCTGTTTCGTGCCGGCAACCCCAACAAGGGAGCCGCCCAACGCGATCGGCTGCTATTGGATCGCGTTTTGGAAGATGCCGATCAGTTGAAGCATCGACTCGGTGCGGCGGACCGGCAACGGATGGAAGAGTACTTGCAATCGGTCCGCTCGGTCGAGAAACGGCTACAGAACCAGGACGCTGGAGGGGCCAAACAGTGGCAACCGCTGGTCAAGCTGGATCGCCAGAACCGGCCTCCGGAACAACGCCCCGACGCGTACGTCGAACAGGTTCGGTTGATGTTGGACATGATTGCGTTGGCATTCCAAACCGACACCACGCGCGTCTGCACGTTCATGTTCGGCAACGCCGTCAGCGGACGCAATTTTTCATTCTTGGACGGTGTTTCCGGTGGTCACCACGACACCTCGCACCACCAGAACAACGAAGACAAACTGCGCCAGTATCAGTTGATCAACCGTTGGCATGTCGAACAGTACGCCTACTTGCTCGGCAAACTTCGCTCAATGAAGGAACGCGAGGGGACGGTGCTGGACAACTCGATGATTCTGTACGGATCAGGGCTGCGTGACGGGAACAGCCACAACCCGCACAACCTGCCGATTCTGCTGGGTGGCAGCGGCGGCGGGCGGATCGCCACCGGTCAACACCTCTCGTTCGGCCGAGACACGCCCTTGTCGAACCTGTATGCCGCGATGTTGAACGCATTCGGAACCGGCCACGAGCGATTCGCCGACAGCACGGGCATTCTGCCGGGAGTCCTCGCATAGCAACAAGTGGCGTAAGCTTCCAGCTTGCGGACGTGGCGTAAGCTTCCAGCTTGCGTTCTAGCAGGAAACCTCTCCCACAACGGCAAGCAGGATGCTTACCCCACCTTGTCCTTGGACCTGGCGAATCGGCTGAGCATGGCGGGCAGCAGCAGGACGTCGGCGAACAGTGCGGTGGCCAGCGTCAGGCAGCCCATGATGCCGAACAACCGGGCGTCGCGGGAATCACCGACGATCGCGGATCCCAAACCCGCGACCAGCACGATCGTCGTCATCAACAGCGCCGACCCGACTCCGGTGAACGCGCGGCGAATGACCTCCTGGTGCTGGCCACCCAGCTTCATCTCTTCCTGGTAACGCGTCAGAAAGTGAATCGTGTCGTCGACCGCGATCCCGACACAGATCGTGAACACGCACACCGTTACCATCTCCAAATGCTGGCCGCTGAAAACCAGCATGGTTGCCGTCGCGGCAAGTGGAAACAGATTGGGAATGATGGAGATCAAACCGATGCGGATCGAGCGGTAAACGATCGTCAGCACCAGCCAGATCACGACACTGGCCGTCCCCAAGCTGGTCGCCAGGTCGGTGACGATTTGATAGATGTTGCGCCAACGCCAGACCGCATTTCCCTCAAGCGCCAGACCGAAATCGGGATGCCGATCGGCGATCGAATTCAACCCGCGTTCGATCCGCTGGAACGGCTCGCTGTAGGCGGCGATGCCCAGGTCCTGAACACGAAACTGGACTGACGCGAAGCGACGTTCGGGGACGTAAAAGGCGCGTTTGAGTGAAGGCGGAAGCAATTCGAGCAGCGTCATCCGTTCCTTGGCGTCGCCGTCGCCCGGAAGCGCCGCCAGCAATTGTCCGACCCCCAGCGGGTTGCCGATCAGCGGTTCGCTGGCCAACAAGGCGTCGATTTCGCCGAGCACGTCCAGCAGTTCGCTTTCGTCTGAATCATGGAACCAGTGGACGTCAACGGTGCTGAATTCCAGCCCGCCGAGTGACCGGTCCAGGTGCCGAAGCGCCTGGGCCGCTTCGCCCGATTCGCTCAATCCGCTGTAACGTTTTTCGTCGGGTTGCAACTGCAAGGAAATGATCGCGAGTGCGAACGTGACGGCGATCGCGATGCGGGCGACCGCGCGGTCGCGCCGCAGCACCCAATCGACCAGCGGCCCGATCCGGCGCAACTGGCCGTCGACCAGACTTTTGCCCAGCCCGACGTGCAGTCGTCGTCCCAGTGGCGAACGACATCCCAGCGGGATCACCGTCAACACGCTGACGAACGTCATCGCAACACCGACGACGCAGCAGAGACCGAAGTCGCGGACGATCTCGTGATGAGCCCACAACAGTGACAAAAATCCGATCGCCGTCGTGGTGCTGGTCAGTAAACACGCCATGCCGACGCGCGAGATTCCACGCCGCGCCGCCTCGTTGACCGCCAGGCCGCTGGCACGTTGTTGGCGGATCTCGACCATCAAATGCACCGAGTCGGTCAGCCCGACCAGGCTGACCAACACGGGCACGATGATGTCGTTGAACGGGTTGTCTTGCAGATCCAGGAAATGCAACATCCCGGTCGTCCACAAGACACCGACGGCCGGCGCCACGGCGACGATCATCACGGCCGAGAAACCGCGAAACAGGATCACCGCCGAGAGCAACATGATCGAGTACCCGATCAGTTGGTACTTGGTCGAATCGGTCACATGATTGTTCGCCATCATCAAGTGCAACGGCACCGGGCCGGTCAGTTGAAATTCCAACGCGACACCGGGGATTTTCGCCGCAATCGATTGGGCGCGCTCCCGGATCTCGCTGGTCACCGCTGCGTCGCTGGTGACAAAGAACCAATCGATCCCCAAGTGCATCAACACCGTCCGACCGTCTTGGGAGATCAGTTGGCCGACCGCCAGCGGATTCTCAAGGACTCGGTCGCGAGCCTCGTTCAATTGTCGCTTCGACGCGTTGTCACTCGGTAGCAGCGTTCCCGAAAGTCCGAACAGGTTGAAACCGGGAACGCTATCGAGCCACATCACGTTGTCAATCTGGGGCATCGACTGCAACCCCTCGGCGACCTGTCGCATGGCGCGCAGATGCGATCCGGTGAACAGGTCCGCCTCGCCCGACGGATCGACGCGTGCCACCAAGACGCATTGTCCGCCGCCGACTTGAAAGGGCTGGACGTTGTCGGGGACGCGGCCGCCACCCGGGTAGTCCATGTTGCGCCGATCGGAGCGATTGGATGTCCCCGAATCGTCGGCTTGTTCCACGGTTTCAGGAATTAGATCGGTAATCAGGGCCGGGTTGGTAAACCCGATCGTCGCCAGCGTCGACATGACGACAAACACCGCAATTTGCGCCCCTGGGTGATCGGCCCACCAAAAGAACAGCCGTGCGCCGAAGCCCGTTGTTTGCTTCGTCCCAGTCACAGTCGCTCCGCCGCGGCGGTTCTGATTTCATCGCATTCGATTTTTCCGTCGCGATTTCGGTCGACGTGACGGAACCCGAATCGTTGGAACGTGACCGGCGTCTCGTCACGTTCGACGATGCCGTCTCGGTTCGTATCCATGGACGCCATGAACTGGGTGACGTGTTCCTCGATCCGTTTTTCACGTTCGGTGCGTTGACGTTGCGAGAGTGCCTTTGGCTTTTGGACCCGGTAGTGCGGACCGCCGCGGGGGATGGCAACGTCGAAGAACGCAATCGCCATTTCTTCCCAGGTTTGATCACCCCAAGAAACGAAGTCGTTCGGATTTGGATTGAAGGGATTGCGGGCTGAGTTGTCAAAGCTGACGGACATCTGCAACGATTCGACGTCGCTTAAGTCGATCGGGGTCTTGAATTCGTACCAGTGTTGCCAGTTGAAATCGTAATGCGGCACGCTGAGCAGCGGTTTGACCTGCCCGCCGGGGCGATTGGCTTGCAACCAAAACGATTTACCGCGCAGGTGCATGTGCGGTGTGATGCCCAGCATGCGGCTGTTCGGCGGAAAGGAATCGACCGACATTTCGACGACGTGATCGCGCACTCCCGGGGGAATCTCGAATTCATGATCGATCGCCAGTTGCGTGAACACTTCGTGGCTGACGTCGTCGGCGGCAATGTCCCAGACCCCGACCCGCGTGATGTCGTCTGCCTGTTGTCCGTTGGGGGTGTAGTGCATTTGAAACACCAGCTTCGATCCGGCGGGGACCAGTCGGGCATGACCGTCGGGCAAACCGACGGCGCGTTGACCGGGCACATAGGCCGCCATCCAGCCGATGCCATGGAATCGACTGCCGTCGGGAGGTCGGACGAAGACGATCGCGTGATGCACCACACTCGCGTTACCCGGAATCACCTGCGCCGCGCGGATCCAGCGGTCTTCGGTCCATTGCGGATCGACGACGAAATACTGGTATTCGACGACGCCTTCGGCGGGGACGGTGAAAGGCCGGTCACGCATCGCGATTTCGACGTCCGGCTCGCTGGAAAACTGCCAGCCGCCGGACCAACTCGGAAGTGTCGGGAGATCCTCGGCGTTGCCTTGCGGCATTCCGTTGTCCAGCCAGGTGGCAATCTTGTCGCGCGCCTCCTGCGGCATTTTCCGCTCGCCGACGAAATGCCCGATGTCGGGATCGGCGTGCCAGGGCGGCATCCGTTTCTGGTCGATGACTTCCAGGATCATCTGTCCCCAACCAACCACTTCGTCGTAGTCCGTCAGCGCCATCGGCGCGATCTCGCCGCTGCGATGACATTCCACGCAGTGTTCGTTCAGGATCGATGCGATGTCGGCGTTAAAGGTGACCGGTGTTGAAACCGACTCGTTCGTTTTGAGTTTTTCCGTGCGCGTGATCAGGCATCCGACGCTGGTGGTTCTCGGCTCTGGGACCGCGTTTCCCGACAACAGGGCTTCGATGGCATCTTGCAGATCGTTTTGAGTCGGCTCGGCACGCGAGACGCCAGGTTCGTACTGATCATCGATGCGTCCTTGATAAACCATCGCGCCGTCCGCGTCGATCACAAACACTTCGGGGGTCCGCGTCGCACCGAAGGCGTCGGCGATCGACTGATCGGCATCTTTGACCATCGGAAACTCGATCGCGTACTTCTTTGCGTACTCATCGATCTCCGCCGGTGAATCTTGCACATTGCTGTTGACGCCGAGAAACACGACGCCACGGTCGGCATACTCGTCGGCCAATCGCTGTAGTCGCGGTCCATAGAGCCGTGCCAGCGGGCATTCGGTTCCCAGGAAACAAACCACGTTGAACGCCGAACCGTCCACCGAGATCACTTGTCCGGCCGTTCCGCGAAAGGTCAGCTGTTGCAGCGCAACGGCATTCGCGGCAGAAACATTCCCCGCGAACAGACAAGCCAACAAGCTGCAAATGATGGAAATGCGAAGAACTGTGGTGCTCATGAATGGATGGCTCCCTGTGATCAATCCGGGCGGGGACGCGATGTCACTCAGCCGTGTTCGAGTCCACCGTGCCGGGCAACGCTGTGAAGCATTTTTTAGCGGTAGGGCGCGAGCCCTCCGGTATTGTGGCAGAGAGGAAGGACCGGAGGGCTCGCGCCCTGCCGCTAAAACCTCAAGAAACACATGGGAAAAATGCTTCACAGCGTTACCTGCCGGTGCGTCTCGATTCCGCCATCGCCCTGGCCGCTTGTTCGGCTGCCGTCGCTTGTTGCTGCGCTTGTTGCCGCGCACGTTCGGCAGCAAGTCTAGCGTGCATCAGCCGCATTTGAAACAGAGTGCCGCCGGCCAGGACCAGGCACAGGGTGATGCCGACGACGGCGCGTTTGCGGTAGGCCTGACCGCCGAACCATGTGACAACAAAAAACGCGAACGCGATCAGCACGAATCCGAGCGGCGGCCGGTTTCGCATGAACATCGCCAGGAACCCGAGTGATGCGAACGCGAGACCGGCCCAAAAGCAGACCTTGCCAAACCCACCCATTTGACGCTCGGCGGTATCCGGCGAAACGGTTTCCGGCGGTGACTGATAAGGGTTTGTTGGGATGCTCATTCGATCACTCAAGTGGCGTAAGCTTCCAGCTTGCGTTCGGGCGGCTCTCTCAGGATATCGCAAGCTGGAAGCTTACGCCACGGATCGCAAGCTGGAAGCTTACGCCACGGTTCGTGCCCTAGTGGTATCTTGAGTTGTCGCCGCCGTCCCAGAGGTCGGGGTTGCTGCCCAGGGCGGATTTCAGTTCATCGGTTGCCAGGTCCACGGCGGTGACCGTTTCAGCGGTCAGCGAGCGATCGAGAAAGTCGACGTTCTGTCGCAATTGATCCGTGTTGCGCGCCCCCGCGATGACGCTGACCACGCCGGGTTTGGCAATCGTCCAGGCCAACGCCAGCTCCGCCATGCTGTATCCGACCGACGCGGCGATTTCGCGGATCCGATCGAGCGCCGCAAAGGTCTCGGTTTCACAACCGGGTTCTCCATGACGTGCCAGTGGCCGCTCGGTCGTGAAGTGACGTGACCGGGCTCGGCCGTCGGGAACCTCCGCGGCAGTCTTGTATTTGTCAGCCAGCATGCCGTGCATCAGCGGGCTGTAAACCAGCATCCCGATGCCTGTTTCGACACAACGCGGTTGAATTTCAAACTCGATCATTCTGGCGATCAAGTTGTACGGCAGTTGATTCGTCATTGGCTTTTGTAAGGGAACAATGGCGTCCAAGTCCTTGACGCCTGCGTTGCAAACCCCGATGTGACGTACTTTGCCTTGCTGTTGAAGATCTCGCAGGGCTCCCCAGGTTTCGGCGATCGGAACGTCGGGACTGGTCCAATGGGTTTGATAGAGATCCAAGTAATCGGTTTGCAGACGCGCCAGTGATGCGTCGCAGTCCGTTTTGACGTCCTCAGGACGCATCATGTCCGGGCGGACTTTGCTGGCGATGACCAGCTTGTCACGCAAGTTGTTCTCCGCGACCACTTTTCCGAGCAGGGTTTCGCTGGCGCCGTCGCCGTACACCGGCGCGGTGTCAAAGAAATTCACGCCGGCATCGACCGCTGCCAACATCGCACCGACCGATTCCTCTTCGGCGCGATCGCCCCAATGGAAGTCGCTGGTGATGCCCCAGCACCCAAAGCACAATTGGGAAACGGAAAGATCGGTATCGGGGAACAAGTGGTATTTCATTGGAATCGAAGTCGTAGAACAACGCGGCTGGATGGTTTGAAAGACGGGCGGTGAGACCGTAGTTTAGCAATGAGCGGCTCCGGTTGCTTCGCTGCCGTCGTTAGCGCGGCGACCGTGGCGAGACGGGGTGCAGAATGATGGAGGCGTCGGATTCTGGCTACGCGATCTGAGCGGTCAGAACATCATTCTGCCCCGTATCATTCTGCCACTCGATTTCTTTTTTCCATTCCGCCAGCTAGAACACTTGCGCAACGAACGCACGTTTGCTGTTGCGTAATGACCACCTTTCGTTTCCGTCCGTCGCGACAAAGCCCGAGCGGGGGCGACGTTTGATCCGTCTCGCGCACAGGCATCGCCTTTGATACACTTGGGTCGATTCAAGATCCCAGAGGGAGTGTCACGAAGCCCCTCCACATCCAAGAGTTCTGCAATTAATGATCAACCCACGTTCACTTTCACGACGTCATTGGCTGGCCGCCTTGCCGGCCGTTGCCACTGCGACCGGGCAATTCTGTCAGGCCGCCGAACAACCTCGCATTCGCGTCGGCCAGATCGGAACCAAACACGCCCACGCCAGCGGCAAGCTGCAAGCGATGTTGAAGTTTCCCGAGACCTTTGAACTCGTCGGAGTCGTGGAGCCCGATGCGGAACGTCGTGCGGCGATGGTTGATCGCGATCCGTATCGGGGTGTCACGTGGTTGACCGAGTCGGAATTGCTTTCGACGCCTGGTCTGCAAGCGGTGGCGGTGGAAACCGACATCCCCAACTTGGTGCCGACGGCGGTGCGTTGTTTGAAGGCCGGCAAACACATTCACTTGGACAAGCCGGCCGGCGAATCGTTGGATGCCTGTCGTGCGATGCACGAGATCGCCACCGAGCGTGAGCTGACCATCCAGATGGGCTACATGCTGCGTTACAACCCCGCGTTTCAGTTCGCCGATCGGATCGTCCGCGCCGGCTGGCTGGGGGAAATCACCGAGATCAGCGGCATGATGGGCAAGTACATGAACGACGGCGGCCGACTGGAACTGGCCAAGATTTCCGGTGGCGGCATGTTCGAGCTGGCCTGCCATTTGATCGATCAAGTCGTCTCGTTGCTCGGGCCGCCGGAGAACGTCACTTCACATCTGCGGCGGACGTTTCCCGAGAAAGATACGTTTGCGGACAACCAGTTGGCGGTGTTTGACTATCCCCAAGCGATCGCGACGATTCGTTGCAACCACATCGATCCGATGGGCGGTGCCCGTCGCCAGTTTTCCGTCACCGGTACCGAAGGCACGTTTGAGATTCGGCCGTTGGAACCGACACCGAAAGGCAGATTGGGGCTGGATCGTCCCCGCGGCGATTTTAGAAAGGGATACCAGGACGTGACGTTCGAAAGTCCATCAGGGCGCTACGATGAGGAGTTTTTGGATCTGGCAAGCGTGATCCGCGGTGAGAAAAAGCTGCGTTGGGACGCCGCGCACGACATCGCCACGCACGAGGCGGTGCTGCGCGCCAGCGGCATGCTTTGACGAGGCAGATGACGGCGGATTATCATGATGGTGTTCCCGTGAGGGACCGTTGCCTCAACTTGTCCGAGTCATTACCAATGAGCACCCGTTTGCATTTAACCGCGGCCGAATTCGATCGCATGGTGACGTGCGGTGCGTTTGACCACCTCAATCGCAAAGTTGAATTGATTCGGGGGGGGCTTCGTGAAATGAATCCAGCCGGTCCGCTACACGACGATTTGATCATGTTTCTCACCGGCTGGTCTGTGCGCTCCACGTCGGCCGACCAGATTTCCGTGACAGCGCAGACGGGATTAGATCTGGCGGAACTCGATAGTCGACCGGAGCCTGACTTGCTTTGGGTCCGCGCGGGACGCTATCAACAAAGGCATCCGTCGGCCGAAGATGTCAAGCTCGCGATTGAAGTTTCGCACAGTAGCTTGAACTACGATCTTCGAGAGAAGGCGGAGTTGTACGCCGAAGCCAGCATCACGGAGTACTGGCTGGTCGACGCCGGCGGTGACTGTGTCCACGTCTTTCGCAGCTCTCAAGGAAAAGCCTACACCGACCACACCGTCGCTCGCCGCGGTGATCGGATTTCTCCGCTGGCGGCACCCGAAGCCGTGCTCGATCTAGACGAATTGTTCGGGTGACGATGCACTAATCGTCGAACACCGGTGGATCCATTTTGATTTCATCGATCACTTGGCGGGCCCGTTCGGCATCCTCTTCGAACGTTTTGATCTTGACCATGCCGGGTGCTTCGGCGCGAAAACCGGACGTAAATCCGCCGGTCGCGACGGCGCGTATCCCGGCGTCCTGAAGCACCGACACGACGATCGAAGCCGACAATTCATCGGTCCGCTCGGCGACCGTCACCAGCTTGGCGGTGTCCAGGTTCTTTTCGTCTTCGAGCATGATCGGGGTTCTCGGAAACAACGGGGCATCTTTGTATCCACTATGATACACCACGGATGGCAAGGCGTCCCCATGGATGTCACGTGCGAATGGTATCCGTGGGTACGCCTTGCCATCCGTGGGCGGAATAACGTGGATGGCTCAGTGCAGAGAATCATGACTGGAATTCGAGCAATTGCTTCAGTGTTCGTCGCGGCCATCGTGATCTTGCCAGGTTACTGGACAGAAAGTGCGATGGCCGCGGATCCGCGGCCGAATTTTCTGGTGATCGTCAGCGATGATCAGCGACCCGATACGATCGCCGCGTTGGGCAACCCGGTGATCGAGACGCCGAATTTGGATCGACTGGTGCGTGATGGAATGACATTCACCCGCGCGACGTGTGCGTTCCCGCTCTGTGTGCCCAGCCGCGCCGAAATCCTGACCGGTGCGAGCGGGTTCCGCAATGGCGTCCCGTATGGCGGTGGTCGATTCAAACCGGGACAGACGTTTTGGGCGGACGCGCTTCGCGGTGCCGGCTACCAGACTTGGTATTCGGGCAAATGGATGAATGACGGTTCGCCGAAGACCCGTGGCTACGATGAAACAAGTGGCTTGTTCAGCAGCGGCGGGGCAGGGGCACTGGGAAAGGAGCCACGATACGGGCGAGAGGGTCGGCTGATCACCGGCTATCGCGGCTGGACCTTCAAGACCGATGACGGCAAGCCGGAACTGCAGAAGGGAATCGGTTTGGTCGGCGAAACAAGTCAACACATTGCCGATGGTGCGATCGCTCTGTTGCAACGTGATTCGGACCGGCCGTTTTTCCTGCACGTCAATTTCACCGCGCCGCATGATCCTCTGATCATCCCGCCGGGGTACGAAGGCAAATACGATCCCGCCGCCGTTCCATTGCCGGACAACTTGCTGCCTGAGCATCCGTTCGACCATGGAAATTTGAAAGGCCGTGACGAACAGCTGTTGCCGTGGCCACGAACCGAGCGTGATGTTCGCCGAGAAATCGCGGCGTATTATGCCGTCATCGACGACATGGATCATCACATCGGACGGATCTTGCAGTCTCTGCGACAGTCGGGCCAATACGACAACACCGTGATCCTGTTCACCAGCGACCACGGCTTGGCCTTGGGCAGTCACGGGTTGATGGGCAAGCAGAACATGTACGAACACACCATCGGAGTTCCGTTCATCATTGCCGGGCCGGGGATTCCAAATGGGCAACGCACCGATGCACAGATTTACTTGCGAGACATGTATCCGACGACGTGTGAGCTGGCCGGCATCCCGATTCCGGCGTCCGTCCAGGCGAAGAGCTTTGCACCGATCCTGCGTGGGACGGCAGACGAAATCCATCCGGCGGTGTTTGGTTATTACCATGATGCTCAACGGATGATTCGCACGAAGCGGTGGAAGCTGATTCGTTATCCGTTGATTGACAAGGTGCAGCTGTTTGATTTGGAAAACGATCCCGACGAGCGAAACGATTTATCGGCGCGCGGCGAGTACGTTTCGATCAGGGAAGAGCTTGTGGGGCAAATGCGCGATTGGTTTGAGAAGCAGGTTGTCAAGTAGTTGCGGTGCGGCGGTGTAGGTCAGGCTGTGCCTGACGGCCCATTGGCATGCACAGCATGCCCTACGCGGCTCAAGCGAAACGGTGCGTTGATTGTTAGCGGCAGGGCGCGAGCCCTCCGGTCTTTCGAAGTGTTTTCAAACTGAAACAATCCATGAAACAACGATTCAAGGTGGTGATCACCGATCTGATGACCGAGCCGCTGGACGCCGAGCGTCGCGTACTGGACGATGTCGCCGAGGTGATCGCGTTGGACGCGAAGAGTGAAACGGACTTGATCGGCAAAATCGAAGACGCCGATGCGGTGATGGTTTATCACTATTTGACGTTTTCCGAATCCAGTATCGATCGGTTGACGCAATGCCGCGCGATCGTGCGGCCGGGTGTCGGCTACGATGCGATTGATTTGGCGGCGGCGCGACGGCGGGGGATTCCGGTTTGCAACGTACCGGACTATGGGACGGAAGAAGTCGCCGATTCGGCAGTGGCGATGGCAATCTCGCTCGCCCGCGGCGCGCATTTTCTCAACAGCCGATTGCGGCGCGGCGTCGGTCAGTGGAATGTCGACCAGGCGACGCCGATCGCTCGGCTGCGCGGTCGGCGATTTGGAATCGTGGGATGCGGACGCATCGGAACGGCGGCGGCGCTGCGTGCCAAAGCATTCGGGCTGGACGTCGCGTTTTACGATCCGTATCGCCCCGATGGCCTGGACAAGGCATTGGGGATTCGACGCATCGAACGGCTCGAGGACCTGTTGGCGTCCTCGCACATCGTCAGTGTGCATTGCCCGCTGACCGAGGAAACGCGGGGAATGATCGCCGGTCCGGAAATCGCTCGGATGCCGCGCGGTTCGTATTTGGTCAACACGGCGCGGGGCGGCATCGTGGACACGCGGGCGGTGGTGGAGGCGCTGGCGAGCGGTCAGCTGGCCGGAGCCGGGATCGATGTGTTGGAACACGAACCGCCGCAGCAAGACAGCCCCGTGTTGGCGGCATGGCGTGATCCGAATCACCCCGCCCACGATCGATTGCTGCTCAATCCCCACACGGCCTATTACTGCGACGAGGGAAGCGACGAGTTCCGCACCAAGGGGGCGCAAGAAGTGTTGCGTGCATTGTTGGGCCAGCCGTTGCGGAATGTGGTGAATGAAGACGTTTTGCCCTCTCCCCGCCCGCGTTGATCCTAGCGGGATGGCATGCACAGCATGCCCTACTTTGATGGATTGGGCCAGTTTAGATGCTTGTGTAGAAAGTCGAATGTGCCTTGGCCGTTGATGGTGTGGGGGCCGTCGAACCATTCGATTTCGGTACGGTCTGGGATCTTGAGGCGGGCGGCGTAGAGATTTCGCACCTTGGCGTATTCATGCGCCACCCACTGGTCGGTGGCGACGCCGTCAAAATGCCCGCGTTCGACCATGAAGGGACGCGGACAAATCAAAGACGCCATTTCCGAATAGTTAAAGGTTTCGCCCAGGTTCCATTCAAAGATCTCGTATTCGCCGGTCCCGACGTAGCTGAACGGGTGCCGCGTCGAAGCGTTCTTGAGCACCCATTCGTTGAAGTCGGCCGAGCAGATCGACAGACAGTAGTCGGTCACGAGGGCGGGAATCCGCATCGCCGATTTTCCGCCGTAGCTGAGACCATAAAATGCGATCCGATCGCCGTCGACTTGGGGCAGCGACTTGAGCCAATTGACGATCTGTTGATGCTGGGGCACGATCACCGAGAACAGCGTCTTGCCCAGCGGATTCGCCTTGCGTTGCAACGTGCGAAAACGATCTTTAAACAGGTAGGGGTTCTGCGGCGCGAAGGTGATGAACCCGCGCCGAGCCAGCTGGGCGGCAAAGTCGTGGTAGGCCCGGTGATCGCCCAGAAACGTATCGGTGGGACGCCCTTCCAAGCCGTGTTGGCAGACGACGACCGGGCGTTTTTCACCCGGCTTCAGATCATCGGGAACGATCAGCACCCCGTAGGCGATCACATCCTCAAAGACGTCCAAGACCACTTCGTAGCCCGTCCATCCCGGTTCCTGCCACGTTTTTCGTACGCGGGCGTTCGGCGGCAGCAACGGATCGTCGAAGTGTCCGATCACTTCGTCGCGGAAAATCTGCCGATAACGCTTTGACGATCGGACATAGTCATCGATTGAACTCGTGTTGAGATCCTTCGTGAAGGTGCGGCGGACGAATGGGGACTCACGCAGCAGCAATTGGTTGTGGCGATCGAGATGTTCCACCAGCCGCGTTTGCATTGCCGACTCGTCGACCTGCCGCACGACATCGACGCCGCGTTGCTGTCGATCCGCACGCGGGCGGTTGATCAAGAGTTCGACGAAACGGTCCGTGGTGGCTTGGTCGCAAGGCGCGTCACGGAACGCCGTTTCGTCGATCTGCCAATGTTCGTGTTCGATCAAGGGGCGGACCAACTGCCGCGCCCGTTCGACTTCTTGTTTTCCTTCGCTGAGGTGAATCGAACGAACCGTGCCAGGGGCGCCGCCACCGCTGCCGTCCAAGGTACGTTGGGGCGTTTGGGCGTGATTGATCAAGGCCTTGCGCGGCGCGACCAGCGTCAGGGTTTCCGCGTTCCCGAATTCATCTAACCAGCCGAAGACATTTCGATCGATCGGCTCGGTCCAGATCGAATCGCTGGCCCCAAAGCTGCCGCCGACGCAGAGTGCGTCGACTCGTTGGTCGAGCGCGGCCGTTGCCAGGGCGATTCGACCGCCTTCGCCGGCGCCGATCACCCCGATCGGACGCGACGAATCAAAGCTGTCGATCGCCGCACGCACCATTTGGACTTCGTAACCGATCGGATGCCGCCCCAACTCGAACGCCGATCGATAGATGTATTCCCGGTTGGTCAGCTTGGCTCGCCCGCGGGGATTGATCTCGCGGCTGATCAGCATCGGAACCAACACGCGACAATCACGCTCGGCCAGCCGTCTGGCGAATTGCAAATCGGGTTCGATGCCTTCGGCTATCCCACTGATTTGCCCGGGCGTTTGGTCGCAATCGGGAATCGCGACGACGTTTGCCGCGACCGCGATCGGTTCGATCGGTTCCAACAACAGGCCTTCAGCGTACACCGAGACGATCGACCGACCGGGGTCGGGGTCTTGCAGAACCGGCCAGCGAACCGAATAGACCCGGTAGCCCGAGAGCGAGTCGTCGACCGAGGAGCCGACGACGAAGTTTCGTTCAATGACCACCGGAGCAACTCGGTCTTCATGGGCGCCGAGCATGCGGGCCAACCGGTCTCGATTGGGCTGGATCGAGCGGACGTAGAATTGCTGGAAAGTGAAATCGCGATTCCAATGTCGCTGGCGGGCGGCGGCGGATTCACTCAGCTTGCCGAGCAAGAACCGATCAATGCCATCGATCATGTCCGAGGCGATGTCGCCTTGGAGTTCAAGCGGCGCTGCGTCGGGGAACAGGGATGATGGAGGGGGGACCGCAGCATCTTGCGCACCGCAGATTCGCGAACTGATGAGCGTCAAACAACCAGCTGCGACGACCGATCTCAGCAGCCACTGCCGCAAGCGGACCGTTTCGGTGGAGTGGAAAGGAAACATGATGGAGACCCAGGGAGGGAAGAATCGCAGGATAACGGAAGGAAACAGCCGGTGAGGAACGCCAAAAGAATTGGCACATCTGCCAAATGATCGGGCACTCGAGGGCTCGTTCCGGCCCCTTCGCGAGCAGTGGACAGGTAAGTGGCTGCCGTTCGTACAACGTTTTATACAGCGTTCTCGGCAACGGCACTGTAATTGCTGTGATAATCGCTCGCCCCACGCTATCTCGATGAACGAACTGTTTCCGAGCCCATTGATGACGCAAAAGCAAAAAAACAACAAAGTCCGTGAACTGCCCGACCCGTTATTGCGCACGACGGGTGATGTGAAGGTCAAGAAGCACAAAATCGATCAAGCCGTCTACGAAAAAGAACTGGCTCGACTGCAAGTCGAACTTGTCAAGCTACAGGAATGGGTCAAGCACGAACGATTGCGGGTCGTCGTCATTTTCGAGGGCCGCGATGCGGCAGGCAAGGGAGGCGTGATCAAACGAATCACGGAGAGTCTGAATCCGCGGATTTGTCGTGTCGTTGCATTGGGCACACCCACCGAACGTGAAAAATCGTCTTGGTATTTCCAGCGTTACGTCGCCCATCTTCCCGCCGCCGGCGAAATCGTGTTGATGGATCGAAGTTGGTACAACCGAGCGGGGGTCGAACACGTGATGGGGTTCTGCACTCAAACCCAGTACCATGAATTCTTAAGATCTTGTCCCGAATTTGAAAGGCTGCTGGTTCGGTCCGGCATCCAACTGATCAAGTATTGGTTCTCCGTCAGTGACGACGAACAGGAAAAGCGATTTCAAAAGCGGATGAAGGATCCGACACGAAGTTGGAAATTGAGCCCGATGGATGTCGAGTCGCGATCACGGTGGATCGAGTACTCCAAGGCGAAGGATACGATGTTTGCCCACACGGATATCAAGCAGGCACCGTGGTACGTTGTCAAAGCCGACGTCAAAAAGTGTGCACGGCTCAATTGCATTTCCCACTTCCTGAGCATGATCCCTTATAAAGACCTGACGCCAACGCCAGAAGCTTTGCCACCTCGCCCCGCCGCAGGTGCCTACATTCGTCCGCCGTTGGAAGATCAGACGTTTATTCCAGAGCTTTGGTGAAATGCACAAGTACGTGATCATGGGTGTTCAGGGTTGTGGCAAGGGAACGCAGGCGGCCAAGTTGGTCAACGCGTTCGACTTGGTACACATCAGTGTCGGCGACATCTTTCGCTGGCACATCAAGAATCACACCAAGCTGGGGGCGCAGGTCAAACGCATCGTCTCAGCGGGAAACTTGGTGGGCGACGATGTGGTGGAGACCATCGTTCACCGGCGGTTGGACGAACACGACTGGAACTACGGTTTCATCCTCGACGGATTTCCCCGCAGCGAGTCGCAGGCGTTGTTCTTTTTGGAGACGTACGACATCGACGCGGTGATTCATATCGAAGTCCCCGATGACGTGGTCCGTCAACGTGTCTTGTCGCGTCGATTGTGCAGCGGTTGCGGGCTCGATTACAACCTGATCTCACACCGGCCGGAGGTCGAAGATATTTGCGACGTGTGCGGCAGCCCGTTGCGGGCGCGTCCCGATGACACCGAAGAGGCGCTGGCGGGGCGGTTGAAGGATTACCACACGAAAACCAAACCGGTGTTGAGTCTGTTTGAGCGGAAAGAGTTGGTGCTGGACATCGACGGGACGGCCGCACCCGATGCGATCCATCAAGAGATTCGGACGAAGTTGGGTTGCTGAGGGTGAGTGCCGCTCGCAAGACCGGACGGCTTGCGGGCTGTCGTTTTATTCGGGATCTGCTGAGTCAATGGTGAGCCGCTGGCCGTAAGGCCTCGGGCGGGCGCCGGAATGCCCGGCCGCTTACGCGGCGCGCGCGGCTCACAAAATCGACAGGCAACTTGCGCCCTGTCGCGAAAATCTCGCCAAGCGAAAGGGGATCGAAGCTCTGCAGCGTCGACGTTACGGGGTGCCGATGCAAACGAGATGCTCACGGGTGCGAACATATAGCTTGCCGTCGGAAATCGCCGGGGAGGCGAACACCATTTCGCCCAGGGAGTTTTCGGCGACAATCTGTGGCTCCCGAGCGGCCTTCATCACGATCGTTTCGCCGTCGTCGGTGGTGAAGTAAACCAATCCGTTTGCCGTCACCAACGAAGCGCTGAAGTGTCGGCCCAAGCGTTCTCGCCAAACACGTTCTCCGGTTTGGCTGTCAAAGCAGTGGGCGATGCCGCGGTCGTCGGCGATGAACAGCAAATCGTTGGTGACGACCGGCGAGGGCACGTAGCTTTGCGCTTCGTTGACGTGCCAGTTGACGTGGGACTCGGTGACGTCGCCGCTGCCGTCGGGGCGAATCGACATCACGTGGTAGGTCGGAAAACCGGCGGTCAAATACAAGTTCTTGTTGTCATAGACCATCGAGGCGACAAACTGTTCGGTCGGGCCTTCGATCCACCAGAGTCGTTTTCCGGTGCGGGGATCGAAGCCTGCGACACGTTTGCTACCCGTCATGACGGCTTGCACCGTGCCGTCGATTTCGCACAGCAGCGGAGTGACGTAGCTGCGGGTTTGGTGCACCCGCGGGGTTTTCCAGACCAGGTCGCCGGTCGTTTTGTCGAGTGCCGCCAGGTACGATTCGCCGTCGTGGTCGCCGTTGACGAGCACGAGGTTTTCAAACAACACCGGACTGGTGCAGTAGCCGTGAACGCTGGAGAACGAGCCGACGGTGACCAACCATTTCTGATTGCCCCGATGGTCGTAACTGGCAACGACCATCTCGCCGGGCCGGCCGCGTTCTCCGCTGGTGTCCTCGGTTTGAAAGAATGTGACATAAACGTGTTGATCGTCGGCCGCGGGGGTGCCCGAGGCGTGACTGTTCAGCTTGTGCATTCCCTCCAGCGGGGCTGCGATCACCTCGCGGGTCCATTTGATTTGACCACCGGAGCGATCGAGACAATGCAACAGTCGGGCGCGGGTGGTTTCGTCGCACGAGGTCAAGAAAATGGAATCTCCGATCAGGATGGGGGAAGAATAGCCCGATCCGGTGATCGGAGTTTTCCAAACAATGTTTTTGCCTGTGGCGGCATCCCACTCGGTCGGAACGCTCGTTTCCTGGCTGGTTCCATCGCCACGCGGGCCACGCCACTGCGGCCAATCTTCGGCATGGCCAAGGCAGCCAGCGACCATCATCACAAGCAATAATCCGACTCTCATTTTCAATCCTGTCACAAGTTGGCGGGGTTTTTGCGGGGGGGCAGTTGGAGGGCAAAGTGTATTCTGGAGGGCAAAGTATATTCGAATCGGCGCACGTCCCGCAGCCGAGACGATTCGCGTAGGATGTTGGCTGATCGATGCACTCCGATCGCTCTTTCCTTGTCTTCACTTCATTTTTCGAATCAACATGCGATTTCTTCTTGTCAGTGTGCTGCTGAGTTTGCTCGCCGTCGTGTCCCCTCGGCATTGTCACGGTGCGGATCCGTCGCCGGACGGGGCGGCCAAAACGTTGAAGGTGCTGTTCATCGGGAACAGTTACACCGCCCGACACCATCTGGCCGACGTCGTCAAAGCGATGATCCAGGAGGGCCGGCCGGGGCTGCAGGTGGACGCCAAGTCCGTCATCTATGGCGGCCGTCGGCTGGCCGACCACTGGCGTTTGGGCAGCCAGAATTTCATCCCTTTCGGGGACAACCGGGACGACATCAAGGCGACGATCAAAGCCTTGGAGGTTCAACGGAAGAAGGATCCGGGTGACAAGTACGCCAAGTACGCGGTCGAACGTCAGCGAAAACTGTTGGCCGAATACGACTCTACGCGAACGCGTTGGGACGTGGTGGTGCTGCAATCGTATCGCGACGATTTGGAGGGCGACGAGTCGTTGTATGCCCGCTACGCGCCGAAGTTTGCGGAGTTGGCGCATGCCGATGGCGCCAAGGTGGTGTTGTACGAAACCACACCGACCACGCAAAACGACAAACCGTTGACGGAACAGCCCGATGCGAAATCGGTCTTGGAAAAGGCCCAGGCGATCGCCGCGCTGGCGGACAAGATTGATGCCGAGGTGGCACCGATGTCACTGGTGGCGCTGAAGTGTCAGAGCCAACGTCCTGATCTGACCCTGCGTTTTGTCAACGACGCCCACCTGAACCAATCGATGGCGTACCTGACTGCGTGCACGTTGTACGCGGGGATCCTTGACGCCGATCCACGCGGGCTGAAAGTCGACTCGATCACCGACATCCGCTATTGGCAGAACAAAGATCGCACCAAGGACCGCGACAATCTGCCGATCACGAAAGTCTTTTCCGATCAGGATCGGGCTGATCTGCAGCGGATCGCTTGGGAGGGATACCAGGCAATGAAACAGATGCGGGGGCAGTAAGCCGCGGGCGGTCTGTCGATATAGTCGGGAACTGCTGAGTCAATGGTGAGCCGCTGGCCGTAAGGCCTCGGGCGGCCGCCGGAATGCCCGGCCGCGTACGCGGCGCGCGGCTCACAAAATCGACAGCCCGCGAGCCGTGCGGTTGCACCGTGAAAGACCGGAGGGCTCGCGCCCTGCCGCTAAAAAAATACCCCGCTCGGCAACCGTCACACTTCATTCAAATCTGGCCAAAGCGCTAGGCAGCCATGCGTTCGGGCATCACTGCGTTTTGTTCTTGCGCGATGACTTCTTCGGCCAGGGCTTGGTAGTCGATCGAGCCGTTGGATTGGGGTGCGTACTGGAAGATCGACTGTCCGAAGCTGGGGGCTTCGGCCAACCGCACGTTGCGGCGGATGCGTGTGTCGAAGAACCGGGCGCCGCGGAAGAATTCGCGACCGCCTTTGGTGGCTTGGAAGAACTCGTCGATGTCCGTGCTGACTTCGGCCGCCAATCGGGTGTTGGAATCGTACATGCAGAGCATGACGCCGGAGAGGCGAAGTTGGTCGTTGAGACGGCGGGAGACGACTTCGATCGTGCGCAGCAGTTTGCTGAGGCCGTGCAGGGCGAGAAAGTGGGGTTGCAGCGGTAGGAAGACTTCGTTGACCGCGACCAGGGCGTTGACCGTCAGCACACCCAGGCTGGGCGGGCAGTCCAGGATCAGGTAGTCGTATTCGTCGGGATCGTCATCGAGTCGGTCGCGGAGGATCATTTCTCGACCGACTTCGCCGGCCAATTCCAGTTCCGCGGCTGCCAGATCCAGATTCGAGGGGACGACGCACAAGTTGTCGTTGACGCGACGTTTGGCTTCCGCGATGGACGCGTTCCCGCAGAGGATTTCATACATGCTGGGTTGGTCGTCGACCGCGGTGATGCCGAGGTGCAGCGACGCGTGGGCCTGGGGGTCCAGATCCATCACGCAGACCCGGCGACCGGATTGGGCCAGGGCCGCCGAAAGGTTCACCGAACTGGTGGTTTTTCCAACCCCGCCTTTCTGGTTGATCACAGCGATGGAACGCATGGTTTCATTTCCTTGGAAAAAAATCACGTCGATTCGAGCGACGTTTTGGGGGAGGTGTTAACGCCAGGGCCGGGCAGGCTGACCGCGATCGATCAGGCCGCGACTCGGCGGTTCAGGTTCTGTTCGGCTTGGCCCTTGGGTTCCTGTTGAAGCTTCTCAAAGGCCAGCAGAACTTCGTGCAAATCGGCATCGATCACGGCCACGTCGTCCGCAAAATCGTCCAGCCAGGCGCTGTTGCAGCGTTGGGCGCTGAGCAGCAGCCGGGCGAGCAATTTGATCGGGACGGAGCTGGTTTTTTGGGGGCCGGTGCCCGCAATTTGATCCAGTTCACGTAGCCATCGGGGATCCGATCGGGGTGGTCGGTCGTACTCGGATGGTTCGTCTTCGGACCAGACTCTCCATCCCGCCTGCAATCGCTGATCAAAGTTGCTCATCAATTTCTATGGTCGATCGAAATCCAAAGGTTAGTGGCGTCGGCAAACCGACGGGTATGCGTAACCGGTATCGACTTTGACGGCTGGGAAAGTAAAGGCGAATTGAATGATTTTGCCGGTTATCCCAGTTTCACGGTCGGGGGAGGCGTGTCCGATTCGTCGGCCCCTCAGTTGACAGGTCGGGCGTGTGGCGCTATTCTCGCGCGGCGAACACTGGGGGGGAACTCGTTGTGATTTGAGATTTCACCCGGCTCGCCCCACGTGGGGATTTTTCCGCTGCGGATGTCAAATGCCGATTTCGGCGTCCGGCAACGCGGCACACCAACGATTCCTGGATCGCCGCCCGTGTTGGTGCTTTGTTGGCACCGTCGTCGTGCGTGGCGTCCGGACCAACACCGAGACCGACTGATCATGGCTGTCGATCTAGAAGCAATCGCCCGACGCGGGCGATGCGACGCATCGAGTCTGAAACTTGCCTTGCCGCTGATTGAGCAGGGTTACGAAGCACCTTTCTTGGCACGTTACCGTCGCGACGAACTCGGCGGGCTGGACGAGGGGACGCTTTGGAATCTGAAAGCGGCCGTCGACGCGGAGAAGTCGCTCACCGATTATCGCGACGAGCTGCACGAACTCTGGCAGTCCACCCCGCTGGCCGATCCGGCGATCGGTGACGCGATTCGAAAAAGCGGCTCCAATCGAACGCTGCAACGTCTCGGGAAACGGCTACGCCAAGAAACCGCCGCCGGCATCGACAGCGATTCCAATCGCTTGGCCGTGCGGATGCTCAATCCCCAGAAAGGCGATCCGTCCGATCCTGCCGCGGTCGCCGAAACACTGGAATCGATCTCCGATGCCGCCGCGGCCGTCGAGGGGCTGGCCAAAGCCATCCCCGGCCGACTGGCCGGGGACCCACGCGTGATCAGCGCCGCGGTGCGCTGGCTGAGCCGGAACGCCAAATTGCATATCTCCGATGTGCACGATCCCCACATCGCGGCGGCGGAAAAGGAGCAAGCCAAAGCGTCCAAGTCGGACGCCAAAGCCAAGGCCGATGCCAAAACCGTGAAAGCGTCTGAGGCTGCGCCCGAGGCTGCGGCGCCCGCAACCGAGGCTGCCGCCGCAGAGGCGAAGCCCGCCGAGCCAGCCGGTTCCGAGCCAGCGGCAGCGGAGGCCAAGACCGCGGAGATGCCTGCCGCCGACGCGACGGCTCCGCAACCCGGAGCGGCCAGTCCCGCCGAAGCTGCCGCGGCCGCCGATACCGCCGGGGACGCTGATACCGCCGGGGACGCTGATACCGCCGGGGACGCTGATACCGCCGGGGACGCTGACACCGCCGGGGACTCCGGTTCGACCGCACCCTCGGCCGATGCGGAAACGCCGTCGGCTGAGTCGGCGCCGGCCGCCGAGCCCGATGCGACACCGGTTGCTGCGACACCGGCTGCAGAATCGGTGACCGAAACGACCCCGCCGCCCGCAACGACCGACGGCGATGCACCAGCCAGCGGCGAAGCACCAGCCAGCGGCGAAGCACCAGCCGACGGCGAAACGCAGGCCGATGGCACCGAAGCACCAACCAGCCAGGGCGAACCGGTCCAAGCCGAAGGCGAACCGTCGGCGCCTGCCGAGAGCAGTACGCCTGCGGAATCGGATCTGCCGGGGTTCAAGCCGGACCCGGAAGAGAAGCCGGCCGGCAAGAAGTCGAAGGCGAAGGCTTCGACGCCGAAAAAACAGAAAAAAATCTCGCCCCGCCAACGTCGCCGACGATGGTTGGTCAGTGTCCTGAAACCCTTGGAAGGGAAACGGATGCCGGCGACCAAGTTGAGCGCGTTTCAAGTCGTCATGCTCGGCCGGGCGCTGCGGAGCCAAGTCGCGGTGTGTGCGTTTGAGTACGACGCGGCGAAGTTGGTCGGTGAAATCAAACGCGCGGTGATCTCCCTGAACCCGGGGCTCGAATCGGTCTTGGGCGACGTGGTGATGCAACACGAAGCGGACATCCGCGAGGCCGCCGAGGCGGCTTGGTGGGATGAGCTTCATGAGCGGGCGTCGGCACGGTTGGTCAGCGTCGTGGCGGACCATTTGCGACGTCAGGTCAACCGCGGTCCCGTCGAAGCTCAGGTCGTGATGTCGATCGATGCCGTCGGGCCGAAGACCGCCGCAACGGCCATCGTCTCGTCCGACGGACGCGTGCTGCACGGCGAAGATCTGCCCTGTCAGTTGTCCGGCAGTGTGCGTGGACAAACCGTCGCCAAAATGGGCGAACTGATCCATCACTACAACGTCGATCTGGTCGTCGTCAGCAATGGGCCGGCCCGCCGCGCGTGCTTGATCGCCCTCGGTGATTTGATCGCGCAAAGCCCGGATCATTCGGTTCGCTGGACGGTCGCCGATCGCTCCGGTGCGGACACCTATGCCAGCAGCGACGTGGCCAATTCCGAGATGCGGTCGACGCCGCGGCGGTTCCGCGCCGCAGCCTGGATCGCATTTTCCGTGTTGCATCCGCCCCAGGCGTACGCAAAAGTTGATCCCTTGCGGCTGCGACTGGCGTCGTTCCAAAGTGAATTGTCCGAAGACGCGTTGTCGATTTCGTTGGGACATATCATGTCCAGCGGAGCGTCACGCGGCGGTGTCGATAGCAACGCCGCTCCGTTGGGTTGGTTGCAGCAACTGCCCGGCATGAACCCCGACGTGGCACGCTCGTTGATCACACGACGCGAACAAGCCCTGCTGCGTTCGCGCCAGGAACTGCTGGAACTGGAAGGATGGGAATCGGTCGTCCAGACCCGTCAGGCGATTCCCTTCCTGCGGGTGTTTGAAAGCGACGAGGTGCTCGACGGGACGCTGATCCATCCGGACGACTACGGGCTGGCCAAAAAATTGGCGACGGCGCTCGAGATCGAATTGCCTCCGTCGGCTCCCCCGGGATACGAAGCCCCCAGCTACGAAAAACTGGCCGAACCCAAATTGGTCGATGCGACCGAGCCCAAGCAACCGGCGCCGGTCGAAGATTTTGATCACGCCGGCGAAAAGGCTGGCGAATTCAAGATCGGTGATGAGACCGACACGGCCGATTCATCCGATCCCGCGGTCGCCGCGGAGTCGGCCGAGTCCTCCGCCGCGGAAACGCCCGCGGAGAATGTCAGCGAAATCGCGCCCGCGGAACCGGCCGCCGATGCCGAGCCGAGCGCCGAGCCCAGCGCCGATGCCGCCGCGGCCTCCGATTCGCCGTCAGCGGAGGCTGGCGAGTCCCCCGAGAGTCAGGCCGCTGAGTCCGAGACACCCGGCAGCGAGGGCGCGGGCACGACCGAGTCGGCCAGTCCCAGCCCTGAGCCGATCAAGCATCCCCTCCCCGAGCGTGCCAAGGTCGACAAGTGCATCAAGGAATGGCAGGTCGGTCGCCATCGTGTGAATCAATTGGTCGGATGGTTGTGTGATCCGTTCGGCGAGACCGCGGTCAGCAACGACCCGCCCGGCGTGCTCGACACGATGCCCACGCTGAAGACGCTCACTCCCGGAGACCAGGTCGTCGGCGTCGTCGTCGGGGTGATGAGTTTTGGCGTGTTTGTCGAATTGGCTCCCGATTGCAGCGGACTGATTCACGTCAGTCGCTTGAGCGACGGATACGTAGAAGATCTCAACGAGGCGATTCAGGTCGGCGATGTGGTCACCGCGTGGGTCACCGGCATCGACGAAAAACGACGCCGCGTCGGTTTGAGTGCACTTTCGCCCCAGCAGGAAGAGCGGCTGGAGAAGGAGCGGCACAATCGCGAGGCGAGCGGAGGTCGTGGCGGTTACCGACGTGATTCCCGATCGGGCGGCGGTCAGGGACGGCAAGGTGCCGGGCGCTCCGGCGGCGGTCAAGGTCAACGCAGCGGCCAACCCCAACCGGCCGGTCAGGGTGCCGGCGCGGCACGCGGCGATCAAGCCGCAGGCGGACGCGGCGGACAAGCTCGTGGCGGAGGTCAGGGACGTGGCGGCCAGGGTCGCGGCGGACAGGGTCGCGGCGGACAGGGCCGTGGAGGCCAAGGACGCGGCGGACAGGGACGCGGAGGACGTGGCGGTCAAGGTGGCCGCGGTGGTCGTGATTCGCGAAAACCTCGCCAGCCCGAATCCTATCGTGTGGTCGCCAAGCCCGAAGAAAAACCGCTCACCGATGCCATGCAAAAGGGAGACGAACCGCTGCGTTCGTTCGGTGATCTGTTGCAGTTTTATTCCAAACAGGAAGACGCGCCCGCGGCAAAGGAGTCCAAGCCCAAGCCCAAGTCCGACAGCAGCAAATCAGACAGCACGAAAACTGGGGCTGCCCAGGCGGAACCGGCCGCAACAGAACCCGCCAAACCCGCCGAGCCGGTGGCGGCGGCCGAGCCGGCTGCGGCGCCAGCTCAAGCGGCGCCAGTTCAAGCGGCCGTCGGCGGTGAAGCCGCCCAGGGCGACTCCGCGGGCCAAAGTGCCGGCCCCAGCGATGCGGGGTCCGACAAGCCAACGGAGGCGTCGGAATGAAGGATGATTTTCAATCCCGTCTGGAATCGGCGATTCAGCGGGGCCAGCGGCGACGCGATCATTCGGTCAGCGAAGCGAAACGCAAGGAGTTGTCCGAGGAGGAGCTGAAGCGGCTGCACACCTCCTATCGGCTCTCGCTGTCCGAGCGAATCGAAGCCAAGGTGCGGAGCATCATCGACGCCTTTCCGGGGTTTCGCCAGGAAGCGCTGTTCGGCGAAGTCGGTTGGGGAACGGCTTGTTATCGCGATGACTTGCGAATCAAGAGTGGACGTCGATCCAACGCCTACAGTCGATTCGAAATGGTCATCCGCCCCTACAGCGATCTCCGGGTGTTGGATCTGAAGGGCAAGGCGACCGCTGAAAACCGTGAGATCTTCAATCGGTCCCTGTTCCGCAACATTGAGGAAGTCGATGTGGAGGAGTTCGAGGACGTGATCGATGCGTGGACGATCGAATATGCCGAGCAATACGCGGCCAGGTCGGCGTAGGGCGAAATGAAGTTCCAAGTTCCAAGTTCCAAGTTCCAGGATCCAGATTCCAAGTATCAAGTTGAACGTTCATCAACTCAATCACGTGGCACTGCATGTCGCCGATGTCCCGGTCAGCGTGGCGTTTTATCGCGATGTGTTGTGTTTGCCGGCGATGGAACGCCCGGCGTTCGATTTTCCCGGTGCCTGGTTTCGCTTGGGTGTCGATCAAGAACTGCATTTGATCGGCGACCGCGATCAGCCGGTGCATTCTAGCCATCGGGGCACACACTTGGCGCTCATCGTCGATGATCTGGATGAATGGGAAAAACACCTCGATGCCCATCAGGCGACCCGGCTTCCCCGCCGCATCCGCCCCGATGGTGCCCAGCAGACCTTTGTCCAAGACCCCGACGGACACTGGATCGAACTCTGTGTCCCGGAGAAATAGTTCCAGGTGTGTCGGCGGTTGACAGAAAAATGGCGGGCAGAAAAAGGGACGGTGGAAAACGAGAAGCAGAAAGAAAATGGGTGACAAGAAAGTAGGGGGCGCCCATTCTAAAAACTGCCAACTGCCAACTGCCAACTTCTTACCTAAAACGCTTCCAACCGTTCGGCCAGTTTGGTGTGTCCGTGTTGTCTGGCGAAGTAGGCGGCGGATTCACCGTCGATGTCGACCATCTCTTTCTTCGCGCCTCGCTTGAGCAACACCTCCACGACTTCGGCTTGTCCTTCGGCGGCGGCCATCATTAGCGCGGTCCAGTGTTCGCCGTTGTCGACGGCGTTGATGTCCGCGCCGGCGTCCAGCAGGATTTCGACGGTGGTCGGTGCGGGGCCGCTGGCGGCGTGAATCAGCGGGGTCATTCCGTTGCGATCGCGTGAGTCGACCGTCGCGTTGTGCTTGAGCAGCAATTTGACGACGGCGTCGTGTCCGTTGTAAGCGGCCATGGAGAGTGGCGTCTGCCCGTTGGAATCCGCTTCGTTGACATCCATGCCGCTTTCCAGGCACAGTTCGACGACGCGAAGTTTGCCGTCGTGGGCGGCCAACCGGAACGCTTCGGGGCTGTACAGCGCATCCGTTGCGGTCTCCGATTCGGGGGCAGCGTCGGTGCCGGAATCCGACGTTTCAGCGGTGCAGCCGACCGTCAACAGCAGGGCGACGAGCCAGAGTGTGGTGGCCAGGACGTGGGGACAAGAGGTCAATCGGGTGGGCATGATGAGCTGTCGAAAACGGGCGTTGGGGTGATGTGACCGGTTGTGTCAACGGAGTCGCGATCCTGTTGGTGGTCACGGAGGCGAACACGGCTCCGCGGTCTGCAGTATCTCACATTTCTTCACGGAGGAGCGATCCGGTGGCAAAGTTTTACGTTCAATGTGGTCAGACGGAACTGGTACTCAACAGCGACGCGGCGGATTCGGCGGCTTTGGCGATGATCGATCGCATTCTGGGGCCGCATTTGTGGATTTACGATGATCCCGGTCTGAGCGAATTGGAGTGTTGTCAGCATTTGATGTTGGAGGCGTTGCTGCACCTTCCCACCGAGATTTCGGTCAGCGAGCAAGGATTTGACCGCGACGACGCCAAGAAGCTATCGGTCCCGGAAACGATTCACTGCTGGCATGCGTTGATGATCGGCATGCGTCGCTTGTTCAGCGAGGCCGGGTTGGACCGCAGCGTCGCGGTGCTGGCCGGGGCCCACGCGATCGATCGCGTCGTCTCGATGCCTCGGTTGCCCCGCTAGGCAACGCTGCGAAGCAATGCTTCACAGCGTTATCCGCTCGGGTTGGGGGCGACCGCTCGCGGGGCTGGAACCGGCGTGCTACCTTGGCGGATGTCGGGTCGATCGTGCGAACCCCGGGATCGGCCCTGTTTGCTTCATGCCAAGAACAAGACTGCGGAGTAATCCCGTGCAGCAGGTCAAGATTTTCAAGTCCGTCGATACCGAACTGGATGACTTGGAAAAACAAATCAACCGGTTCATCCGAAAGAATAACGTGCGGGTGTTGTCGATCTCGGGTAATCATTCGGCGTCGATGGATACCGGGGGAGGTCCGATGAACACGTTTTCCGGCGGCGATGTGACCGTGATCATGTTGTTCGAAATTGAATCCCCCAGTCGGTGATTCGGTAGCGTTGTATTGGACCATGCACCCGGCGGCCGACCATGATCGAAGTCGAAGCGTTCGTCAAACGTTATGGTGAGTTCGTCGCCGTGGCCGGTGCATCGTTCGCGATCCCGGCGGGTTCGGTCGCGGCGCTGGTCGGTCCCAACGGCGCCGGCAAAACGACCACGATTCGAACCTTGTGTGGGATTCTTCGGCCGACCGCAGGGCGAATGCGGGTGGCCGGTGCCGATCTGGCGGTCGATCCGATTTTGGTCAAACAACGCACGGCCTATGTTCCCGACGACCCGCCGCTGTTTGACACGTTGACGGTCCAAGAACACTTGCAATTCATCGCGTCGGCGTACCGATTGACCGACTGGCAAGACGACGCCGATGAACTGCTCGGTCGGTTCACCTTGGACGAAAAGAAGAACACGTTGGCGTCGGAGTTGTCGCGGGGGATGCGGCAAAAGGTGGCGATTGCGTGCGCGTATCTACGCCGGCCGGACGTCTTGCTGTTGGACGAACCGATGACGGGGCTGGATCCGCCCAGCATTCGCACGTTGAAGGAAACGATTCGAGAACAGTCGCAGCGGGGGGCGACGGTTTTGGTCAGTTCACATCTGCTGTCCCTGGTCGATGACCTGTGCGATTTCTTGGTCTTGATTCGACAAGGCAAGGTGTTGTTTAGCGGTCCGCTCGGCGAGGCGCGCGAGCGGTTCGGCGGCGCCAGTGGTTCGTTGGAAGAAGTGTTCTTTCGGTTGACCGGTCAAGCGGAAGAACTCGGCGATCAAGATCTTGCGGTGAGCGATGATTGATCCCGCCTTGACGCAATTGATGCGGATGCTGATGCGGGCCGCGGTTCGGCAGGGCTGGCGATTGGTCAAGAAACCGGCCGGTGCGTTCTTCACCCTGTTCATGCTGGCGATGGTTTCGTTCGGGCTGATGCCGACCGTGGTGATGGCGCTGGGCGATCAGAAACAGCCGTCGTCGATCATCGCCGAACTGCTGGGCAGTTCGATCCCGGTCTTGATGTACGCCGCAGCGGCGGCAATGGTTTCGACTGATTCGGGCAAAGCGCTGTTGGAACTGAAGCCACCGGAGCTTCAATTTGTGCTTGCCGGACCGTTCACCAATTCCCAGATCCTGTCGTACCGACTGTTGACGTTTGGGATCGGATGGTTGCCGCTTAGTTTTTTCTTTTCCGTGTTCCTGTTGCCGCATTTCGGCAGCCTGTTGGGCGGTTTTTTGGGGATCGCATTGGGTGGCGCGTTCATCACGATGATCGCCTTTCAATACACGCTGGTCCGATCCAGGATTTCGCCAACGGGTTTGCGCGCGATTCGCTGGTGCGCTGTGGCCAGTCTGGCGCTGATCGCGCTGGAAGTCGCCCAGCAATTGCTGTGGTCTTCGGAAGCCTATTCGGTGGCGATGATTTCCCGGGCGATCAACGGCGGTTGGGCGGCACGCGGTTTGACGTTTCCGTTTCGCCCTTTTGCGTTGCTGATGGAACGTCCCGTCGGGATCGAATGGCTGTGGAGTCTGCTGACGAGTGCTGCCTTGGTTGCCGGAATCACCGTCAGCTGTTATCGGACCAACGGCGGGTTCTCCGAGCTTGCGGTCGAAGGTGTCGCACGGCGGCAAAAGAAACTCGAGCGGATTCGCGGCGGCAACGTTTATGGTGTGTCGACGAGCAACGTGGAACGGCCGCAGATGTTGCCCACGTTCGGATGGCTGGGCGGTGTGGGGCCGGTGGCGTGGTCGCAGGTCACGTCGGCCATTCGGCGCACCGGGCGATTGGTGCCTGGGCTGATTCTGATCGGGATGGTGGCGGCGATCGCCGCGGCGGTGCTGCTGCGTTTTTCACCGGACGCGATTCCCGATCCGGTCCGAACCTATGCCGTGCCGATCGCCCTGGCTGCGTCGGCCTATGTCGGATTTTTGGTGTCGATCACCGCGCAGAGCGGGTTTTCGGCGAATCGACGTCTGCTGACGTGGTACCAGACGTTGCCGATTCGGCCGATGGCGATTGCGATGGGGATGGTCAGCGGAACCGCGACGGTGTTGATCGCGATCGAGTGTGCGTTTTGTTTGCCGGCCCTGGTGGTCAGTTCCCTGACGCTGGTGCAGTCCCTGTCGGTGGTGTTCGCCGGGGGGGCGTTCAGTCTGGCATTTGCGTCGATGACCAATTTTATTTCCGCGGTGACGGGGCTGCGGCCGATGCCCAGCGGAACCCCCGACGTCTTTCAGGGGGCGCGGGCGTTGATTTTCATGATGATCCTGGGGCTGTCCATGACGCCGATCATGCTGTTTGCCGTCGGATCGGCGGCGATCGCCGGGGTGCTGGTGGGGTTTTCTTGGACGTTCTGTTCGATTGCCGCGGGGCTGGCGATGTTGGCGGGGCTGCCGGTGATGTGGTGGTACTCGGGGATCCGGTTTGTCGACAGCGAGTTTTTGGGTGATTGACCGAGTTATCGGCTTGTCAAAAATCGAGCGTTGACCCTACAGTTTGGCCGGACCTGTGATGGGGTCAGTCGTGACCGCGTCAGGATGTGGACCGGGTTTTCGTCTCCTAATTCTCTAAATCATTGACATGTTACGACCGGGTGAGGGCAATGCCGCAGAGATCGATCGCGAGGGCGATGAACGCGACTTGGACCGAGTGCCGAGCGTCAGTGCGGTGGAAAAGACGATCGCGGTGTTGGTGATCGCGCTCGATGTCCAGGTCAACAAGCAGCCGATCGCGTTGCACGTGCAGACGCCCGATCCGGGGGATCCGTTTCGGCAGTTGATGGACGCGGCGGAGAAATCCGACATCGTGTTGCGGGAGTCGCCGTTCCGCAGCGTGGGGGAGACGTTTGCGACGATTCGCCAGGGGTATGCGGTGGTGTTCGCGCTGGAGGGCGGAAAGATTTTGGTGCTGGAACGGGCCGAGGGCAGTCGGCTGGAAGCGTCTCTGATCGGGAAGACCACCGAGCATCTGAGTTTGAGCAAATCGGATCTGACCGGTCTGTTAGGGAAGCGTGATTCGGTGCGAATGTTGGTCGCGAAAAAGGAGCTGGAGTGCGAAACACTTTCGGGCGCCCACGCACACGACGGTGTCGGCGACTATCCGACACCGATCCGGCGTTTGATCGCACTGTTGGATTTGGATCGGCGCGATTTGTGGCTGGTGGTTTTGTTTGCGGGCGTTGCCGGGGTGTTGGGATTGGCGACTCCGCTGGTCATCGAAGGGTTGGTCAATGTCGTCAGTTGGGGGACGTATTTCCAGCCGCTGGTGGTGTTGGCGGGGATGTTGTTGACGTGTTTGGGGATCGCGGGTGTGCTCAAGGTCTTGCAGACCTGGGTGGTCGAGATGATCCAGCGACGTCAATTTGTGCGAATCGTCAGCGATCTGTCGCATCGGTTTCCGCGTGCCAACCAGGCCTCGCTGCGCGGCGAGTATCCGCGGGAATTGGCCAACCGCGTGTTCGATATTATGACGATCCAAAAGGCGACGGCGGTGTTGTTGCTGGACGGTGTGACGGTGGTGCTGACGACCGCCCTGGGGCTGATTCTGCTGGCGTTCTACCACCCGTTCTTGCTCGGCTTTGATCTCGTCCTGATCTTCACCATGGTCTTTTTTACGTGGATTCTCGGTCGGGGGGGGATTCTGACGGCGATCAAGGAATCGAAGACCAAGTATGAAGTCGCCCATTGGTTGCAGGACGTGATCTCGATGCCGACGGCGTTCAAGACGGGCGGCGGTGAGCGACTGGCGATTCTGCGTGCGAATCAGCTGACATCGGAATACATCAAAGCGAGAAAGAAGCAGTTCGGCGTCGTGATCCGGCAGGTCATTTTCGCCGTCGGATTGCAAGTCGCCGCCTCCACCGCGCTGCTCGGACTGGGGGGCTGGCTGGTCATCGACGGGCAATTGACGCTCGGACAACTGGTCGCCAGCGAGCTGGTGGTCACCGTCGTGGTCGGTGCGTTCGCCAAGGCCGGGAAGTCGTTGGAGAAGTTTTACGACATGATGGCCGGGATCGATAAAGTCGGTTATTTGCTGGACATTCCGCCGGACCCCAGGACGGAGATCGGTACGATTCCACAAGGTCCCGCGGAGGTCGGTTGGAGCGAGTTGGCGTTCCATTCGTTGATGCACGATTGCAAGGTTCCCAGGGCCGAGGTTGCCGCCGGTTCTCGTGTGGCGATCGTCGGCGATGATCAGGCGGGAATGGACTGCCTGGCCAAATCGCTGGCCGGTCTCGTCGATCCCGATTCCGGGGTGATCCAGGTCGCCGGGTTTGACGCCTTTGAAGCGGCGATCGCCGACCCCGGTGAACTGGTCGGCTACGCCGGAATGCCCGAGCTGTTTTATGGTTCGATTGTCGAAAATGTCAGCCTGGGACGCCCAAACGTTTCGCCCAATCGGGTGCGTCAGGCGCTCGCCGCAACCGATTTGATCGAAGCCGTGCTCGCGTTGCCCGACGGATTGAACACCCCGGTCCAAACCGGCGGCTATCCGCTGACGATCGATCAGCAATCGCGTTTGATGATTGCCCGTGCGATCGGACCGCATCCCCGGTTGCTGGTCATCAACGGACTGATGGATCATTTGAGCCGCGAGCATCGTGAACAGCTGTGGGAAAATCTGACCGGCCCCGATGCGAACTGGACGTTGATCGTCTTTACCAATCGGGATGAAGTCGCCGCCCTTTGCGACAGCCAGATTTCGTTGCACCTCTCCTAACGACACGCACCCGTTCGTCACTGACATGATCGCATTCGAACCTACCGCCGATGACTTTCCGGCACTGCAAATGGTCCGCACCGGGCGCATCGTACGCATCGTCGGTCGGATCACGTTTGTCGCCTTGATTCTGTCGATCACTGCGATGGTGTTCGTGCCTTGGCGGCAGACCGCGCGGGGCACCGGAACCGTTTTGGCGCTCGATCCACAGCAACGGCCCCAACCGATGCTTAGTCAATCCAAGGGCGTGGTCAGCTACGTCAAACCGGGGCTGCGTGAAGGGAGCTATGTCGAAGAGGGCGAGTTGCTGTTGCAGATGACGCCGTTCGCGGCCGACGGCGTGGCTCAGATCGATACCCAGATCATCGCGTTGGAATCCAAGTTGCAGGCCGAAAAGGCCAGTCTGGAGGTCGCCAAGACCAACGCCGAACTGCAGTTCCAATCCGGCGAGTCCTTGGAAAAGTCGCTGCAACAAGATTACAACGCGGCCAAGCAAAAGTGGGAGCAGGCGAAGAACGAGGTCACCGCGCTGCAAGCCGAATTGCGTGACAAACTGAATCAATTGCAAGTCGCCGAAGACGTCTTTCCGCAGGGACTGATTTCACGCGAAGAGTTGTTTTCCAAGCGTCGAGCGGTCGACGCCCAGGAAGCCAAGGTGCTCAAGGCCGAGAACGCCGAGCAGGAAGTTTATGCCGCCCTGGCATCCAAAGAAGAAGAAATCGAAGCCAAAAAACGGGACATCCGAATCAAGAACCAAGAGGCCAATGACAAGATCAACGCGGCCACCGGAAAGGTCAACACGGTTCAAAAAGAGATCTCCGATCTGAGGAACAAGCGGTCGGAACTGGATCGATTGGAGATTCGGGCGCCCCGTTCCGGGTACATCCAACAGTGGAACGGTGTCACCGGCAGCGACACCATCAAGGAAGGCGATCAACTGTTCGTCATCGTGCCCGATGCGGATGAATTGGCCGTCGAAATGAAGGTCAGCGGCAACGACATGCCCTTGATTCAAGAGGGGGGTCAGGTGCGTCTGCAGTTCGAGGGATGGCCGGCGGTGCAGTTTGTCGGCTGGCCCTCGGTCGCGGTCGGAACGTTCGGCGGCAAAGTCAACCGGGTTTTCCCAACTGACGACGGGATGGGGTATTTTCGCGTGATCGTCACGCCGGACAATCATTTTCAGCGGGAGGACGGTTGGCCGGATGACCGATACCTTCGTCAGGGTGTGCGCGCAAACGGATGGGTTTTGCTGAAACGAGTTCCTCTCGGTTATGAGATATGGCGTCAATTGAACGGATTTCCTCCCGTCGTGGCCGACGGCGAGCCCAAAAAGGAAAAAACCGCGAAGGTCAAACTGCCCAAGCCGTAATTGCGATCGCCCGGTCCGGGCGTCGCGGCGCCGTCCGTCTGGCACTCGCGGCGATGCTGTGGGGCGGATGCACGATTGATGTCGGTGCCCAGGAGCGAAGCCGAATTCCGCAGGACGAGACGGATCAACGTTCCTTTGCCGCGTTTTTGGCGATGGTGGAAGACGAGGTTCAACCCCCGCCGGCCGACGTGGTCGAATCCAACACGTCCGACGGCAGGCAAGCGGCCGAAGCGATGCCCGTTGCCGAGGAGCCGTTGAAACTGGCCGATGTCGTCGCCAGTTTGTATCGTGCCTATCCGGACATCCATCGCGCCCGGCAACTGCGGCCGCTCGCCGGTGGGGAATTGTTGTCCGCCTACGGAGCGTACGACACCAAATTCAATGCCCATTCGCTGTCGGAGCCGACGGGGTTCTACGAGAACTATCGCAGCGGCTTGGGCGTGGCCAGGCAGACCTGGTGGGGCGGCTATCTGTCGGCGGGTTACCGAATCGGGCGTGGGTTCTATCAACCGTGGTACAAAGAACGTCAGACCGATGATGCCGGCGAGTTCAAGATCAGTGCCGCCCAACCGTTGTTGCAAGGTCGGGCGATCGACCCCCAACGTGTCGCCGTGTTCCAGGCCAGTTTGCAGCAACAAGCCGCCGAGCCGCAATTCCAACAAGCCATCTTGTCGATTTCCAGCGACGCGATCGAGGTCTATTGGGAATGGGTCGCCGCCGGGGCCGTCTTGCAGGCGCAGCAGGAATTGCTGGACTTGGCCGTCAAACGCGGCAAGCAATTCGAAGTCGGCGTCGAGGCGGGGAAGTTCGCGACGGTCAATCTGGTCTTGAATCAACAACTGATCGCCGAGCGGAGCGCCTTGCGGCTCAAGGCCCAGCAAAAGTTCCAAGCCACCGCGTTCAAGTTATCGCTGTATCTGAGAAACGAATCAGGGCAACCGCTGGTTCCGGCCGAGAGTTGGTTGCCGACGCGGTTCCCGGTGATCGAACCACAACGCGAGTTTGATTTTAATGCGGACTTGGCCGCCGCTCTCGGTCGTCGTCCCGAACCGCAGATCCTGCAGTACGAACTTCGTCAGGTTCAATGGGACCGTCGTCTGGCGTGCAACGAGATGTTGCCCCGCTTCGACTTTGTGACCGAAGCGTCACAGGACATGGGCGAGCCGGCGACGAAGTCCGATGACAAGGGCGAATTCGAGCTGATGATCGGGTTCCAAAGCGAGGTGCCCATTCAACGTCGCAAGGCGCGGGGCAAGATTCAATCGACGTCCGCCAAGATCATTCAAATCAATGAAAAGCTGCGGTTGGTACGGGACAAGATCGCGACCGATTTGCAGATCGCGCAAAACCAATTGATGCTCGCTCAGCAGATCGTCGAGCAAAGTGAATTGTCATTGCACGCCGCCCTGGACACGTTGGCCCGCTACCAGAAAGGTTTCGAGAAGGGCTACATCGACCTGATCTACTTGAACCTGTTGGAAACCAAGGCCAACGAAACCGAGATCAAGTTGGTCGAAGCCCAACGCGATTGGTTCACCGCGTTGGGGGCGTTGCAGATTGCACTGGGCCTGGATCCGCTCGATCAAGCGGTGGTGGTTTCCTCGCTTCCGGCGAGTGAAATGCCAGGCCCTGGGAACTTACCGGAGGTGGAAGACGTCGACGATCAAGAGATCGAACGGGCCTTCCAGCCGCCGGCCGCGGATTAAAGGTATTCGCGGTTTTTGACCAATCCCGGCATCGGAACGTTGTACTTGCCTTGAGCGTTCAGCTGTAGCGGCGAGTCGGAATCGAGCGTCAGTTGGTCGACGTTGGGGGCGAATTCATGATCGTGTTTCATGAATTCATCCAACGTGATTTCCTGGCCGGTGTGTGCCGCCATCCGTCCCATGCTGGTCACGGCACTGGCCATCACGCCGCGTTCGACTTCGTTGTACGCGGTGTCGTTGCGAATCGCGGCGACCAGATCGTCCCATTCCACTTGATAGGGATTCGGTTCGGGTTGGGGGAATTCCCAGGTCAGGTTGTCTTTCTCGAACGCCTGTCCGGAATAGATCCGCGCCTTGGCGGGGGTGTGTGACGCCGTGGAGATCACCGCGGAGCCTTTGGTGCCATGGGCGAAGCTGGCGAATTCGCGTTTGCAACCGGGCATGGTGCGTCCGTCGACCAGCAATTTGGCTCCATCGTCGAAGGTGTATTCGATCGAGTAGACGTCGAAGTTTTGGTCGACGTCTTCGCCGCGATAGTGGCGTCCGCCGCAGGCGATCGCTTTGACCGGCCAGGCGTTCTTCATCCAGCAGGATTCGTCGATGTTGTGGATCAAGAAATCGCTGACCGCCCCGCCGCTAAGCCACAGGAAACCGTGGAAGTGTTTGATCTGGTACATCAGTTCGCTCAGGTCGCCGGTGTTGGGCGGCGCCGCAGCCGACCCGGTCGGTCCGGCCATGCGGTAGGCCCTCAGCATCATCAGGTCACCGATCTCGCCGTTTTGAATGCGGTCGAACAATTCTTGGCGGGCGACACAGTGTCGGCACATCAATCCGACCGCGACCTTCAGGTTTTTTGCCATCGCGGCTTTGTTGATTTCCAACATCCGCACGGAGGTCGGGGCGTCGATGGTGACGGGTTTTTCCATGAACACGTTCAACCCACGCTCGATGGCGTAGCTGTAGTGCACCCAGCGGAACGCCGCCGGGGTGGCCAAGATCACGACGTCGCCTGGTTCCAGCGTGTCCATGACCTTTTTGTAGGCGTCGAAGCCGATGTAACGTCGCTCCTCGGGCACGTCGACCTTGGCGCCGATCTTTTTCTTGTTTGACAGCGACGTGTAGGAACTCTTCATCTTGTTTTCGGACACATCGCCCATTGCGACCAGGGTCATCGGCCCGTTGTCGACGGTCAATGCGTTGATCGCCGCACCGGTTCCGCGTCCGCCGCAACCGAGCAGCCCGACGCGGATCATGTTGTCTTCGGCTGCGTGGACCGTTTGTGGTCGGGCGGCGGCAAGGGTGGTGGCAGCCGCGGCGGCTTTCGTCGTGGTTGCCAGAAACTGTCGTCGGGTCGGGTTCGTCATCGAAAAAAATCTCGGTTGGGGGAGTCGGAAGAGTTGGTGGTTGGGTTCATCTCGTTCCCGGGCTCCGCCTGGGAACGGTGGTTTCTATGAGGCTCCTGCCTCGCGGTCGTGTTGCGCGCGAGGCGGGAGCCTCGCGAACCTTGCGTGTCGAGGCGGAGCCTCGTCACGAGTCGGCTAGTGAGATTGCTCGATCTCATCTCGTTCCCAGGCTCCGCCTGGGAACGGGGGTTTCTGTGAGGCTCCTGCCTCGCGGTCGTGTCGCGCGAGGCGGGAGCCTCGCGTTCCTTGCGTGACGAGGCGGAGCCTCGTCACGAGTCGGCTAGTGAGTTGGCTCGATCACTCCTCCGGGTCTTTTTGTTCCGGTTCGGTCTTGTCCCATTTGGCGGCTTTGGCTTCGGGCGTCGGTTCTTCCAAGGGGCGGACGATGCGAAAACCGACCGACAGGGCATCGGTGTGGTACCAAATGCTGCGGGGTTCCTGGGGATCCTGGTCCTTCCATTCTTCGGCCGACGCTTTTCGCGCGGCGCTGCGTAAGACTTCGGGATCGTCATCCCAGCCCCCGCCCCGAACGACGCGGGGATACAGGGTCTTGGGGACGACCAACGGGTCGACCGATTCTTTGATCGAATCGTAGGGCGTGTACTGGTCGAGCACCCACTCGGAAACGTTGCCGTGCATGTCGTACAGCCCCCAGGGGTTGGGCTTTTTCTGGCCGACGCGTTGGTAGGTGTCGTCGCTGTTGTCAAAGAACCAGGCGTGGTCTTCCAGTTCGTCGACGTCGCTGCCGAACGAATAGGGCGTTTGGGTCCCGGCGCGACAGGCGTATTCCCATTCGGCTTCGGTCGGCAACCGGTAGTAGCGTCCCGTTTTCGCGGACAGCCATTTGCAATAGGTGCGTGCGGCGTGTTGGGTCATGCAGATCGCCGGATAGTCTTCGCGGCCCATGCCGAAGCTCATGTCGGTGTAGGGCTCGGTGGGTTTGGAAACACCGTCGACGGCCAGGTCACGCGGGGTCGGAGCGATCGCCAGCATCTTGCGCATCCGCTGGTCCACTTCTTCATTCCAGACGTCGTACTGTTCCCAGGTGATTTCGAACTTGCCCATCCAAAACGGAGAGACTTTGACGGTGCGTTGGGGGCCTTCGTCGTCGCCACGATCGTCTTCGTCGTCGGGGCTGCCCATCAAAAATTCGCCGCCCGGGATCGGGACCATATCGATCTTCAGTTGCGTGTGCTCGATCGGCTCGGCGTAAGGCTTCATTTCCGTCGGGGTGGTTGCGACGGCGTCGGCCACCGGCAGCGGTTCGACTTTGGCCGGCGCCTCGCCCGACGCTGAACTGATGAGCAAGCCGGGGCTAAGAAGCAACAACCACGCGACGGGGGAACCGAGCGTGCGAAGGGATGGGTTGGGGTGAATCACGGTGGTTCGATCGGCAGAAAAAGGAATGGAAACGTTTATTTTGAAATGCAATACAGTCGTTGATCGCTACGTAACAATAATCGATCCGACGCGATCGCGGGGGTGGCGTTGAAGCGTTCGGAGTCCGTCCCCAGCTTGTTCACGGCAAGCTCTTTGTACTCCGGCTGGGCGGCCAGCACCAACACGCCGGCATCGCGTGTGGTCAGGTACAGCTTGCTGCCATCGCTGACGATCGAGCCATAAACCCGACTCCGCGTGGGCATCCGTTCTCGAAACATCTCTTCCCCATCGCTCGCTCTCAGGCACAGCGCGATCGATTTGTCGTGCGACCAATACAGATGACCATCGACGAGAATCGGGCTGGTCACGTTGGCGCCACGGGATTGTTCCCAGACCAGGTGCGATTGAGACACATCGCCGCGTCCGCCGGGACGGATGACGAAGGTCTTGTTCGAACGACCGCCGCTGCAATATAGCAGACCGTCGTGCTCGATCACGCAGGGCACCACGTAGTCCTGGATCGCATCGCAGGACCAATGTTGCTTGCCGGTGTGGGGATCAAAGCCCAATGTCGCCAGTTTCTGGTTGACGACCAATTCGACCGACCCGTCCGGCAGCGTGACGAGCGTCGGGGTGGTCCATGCGCTTTGAATGCCGTCGGTTTTCCAGCGGATTTCCCCGGACTGCTTCTCCAGACCATAGAGGGTGCCGGATTCGATCGATGCGTTTTGGATCAACAGATCGCCGAACAAGATCGGGCTGGCCGCGGCACCAAAGCCGACCGTCTTGGTTCCCAGATTTCTTTGCCAGCGGAGTTCACCCTGGTGTGAGACCGCGACGCATCCGGAGGGTCCGAAAAAGGCATAGACCCCGCTGTCGTCCACGCAGGGCGTCGGGGATGCATAGCCGTGCTCGCCGACTCGCTTGCTGAGCGCTTGTTCGTCCGGCGACGGCTTGATCGGGCAATCCCAGAGGATGTTTCCGTGGCGAAGATCCAGGCAAATCACGTGCAGCATCAGCGCTGCCGGATCGCCCGGGTTTTCCAACTCCATCCCATAGCCGGTGTAGGCGGTCAGATAGATGCGATCATCCCACACGACGGGGCTGCTGCTGCCTTTGCCCGGCAGGTCCGTTTTCCAAGCCAGATTTTCCGTCTCGCTCCACGTCGCCGGCAGATCCGCTTCGGCGACACCACGGCCCCCTGGGCCGCGAAATCGGTTCCACTGCTGCGCTGGGACGGATTCGGAACAACAGAGGCTGGTGATCAAGCAGACCACACAGAAGAAGCGGAGACGCGGCATAGGTGATTTGAATCGCGAAGCGAGGGCAATACGGCGGGAATCGTATTTTAACAGCAACCCTGCCCGCGTGCCGTCGTTTCGAAGACTTTCCTGATTCGCTACAATCCAAGGCGTTCCCGGCACGGCCTTCCGGTGCGCCAGACGGCCGTGTTTCGGTTTGAAATCCAATCCATTCCAGACGTTTCCCAACTCGTTTTCTGCAATCACATGTTTAAAGGACTTGGCAATCTCGGCAACATCGCGTCCATGATGGCCGCATTCAAGGATTTGCCGCACAAGATGCAGGAATTGAACGCCCGCATGCAGAACGAGCATGTCCGCGGCGATTCGGCATGCGGCAGGGTGTTCGTCGTCGTCAACTGCGTCGGGCAGGTCCAATCGGTGAACATCGCCCAGGATGGCATGAGCAACGCGGAGATCGAACAGGGGGTGTTGGAAGCGACCAACGCCGCCGGCGCCGCGGCCAAGCAAACCTACGCCGAAGCGATTCAAGCGATGGTCGCGGACATGAATCTAGATATCCCCGGCGTCGATGGGCTGTTGACGTCCCTGATCGGCCGCTGAGCGCGACGGAGTCTGCGAAGTGGACAAGCATGCAGGGGCTGTTTCTGAACTGGTCGACCAGCTGGGCCGGTTGCCGGGCGTGGGGCGAAAAAGCGCCGAGCGGCTGGCGTTCCATCTGTTGCGGGTCCCGGAGGCGGAGGCGATCGCGCTGGCCGATGCGATTCGGCGGATTCGCAGCGACATCCGTTATTGCCAGGCCTGTTTTAATCTATGCGAACAGGAACTCTGCGCGATTTGTCGCTCTGACGGTCGTGACACCACCCGGTTGTGTGTCGTCGAGCAGCCCCGCGATTTGATGAGTTTGGAGCAGTCGCAAGCCTTCAACGGCTTGTACCACGTGTTGCTCGGCCGAATTGCCCCGCTGGACGGGATCGGCCCGGACCAATTGACCATCGATGCGCTGGTTGATCGGGTCCGCGACGGGAATTTTACGGAGATCATCATGGCCACCAACCCAAATGTCGAGGGCGATGGCACCTCGTTGTACATCAGCAATGTGCTGGCCGAGTTTCCGGTGCAAATCACAAGGCTGGCGCGGGGCATTACGGCCGGAAGCGTGTTGGAATATGCCAATCGGGAAATGATTGCCGATGCCTTGGTGGGCCGGCAAAAATTATAGGGGGCAAAATCGGCGCTCTTTGGCACAAGATATGCTCGCCGGCCGGCCAAAAAGGGTATGATGTGGCAGAGCCGAAGGTCGCCGGAGCACCCGCGCAGAAATGTCATTGCGGTGGTGAAAGAGCGTCCAAACGTGTAAAGCGGATCTCATGAGCGGAATGCGAATGTCGATGGGCCTGCAGGCCCGAATGGTTCAGACCCAAAAACTGGCCCCACGGATGATCCAGTCGATGGAGATTCTGCAATTGCCGATGCTGGCGTTGCAGGAACGCATCGAACAGGAGATGAACGAGAATCCCCTGCTGGAACAGCAGGAGACCGAACCGGCGCCTGAAGAGGGAGACCTGCCGCCGTCGGCCGACAATCGCAGCGAGGATGAGAAGGAGTTGGTCGTTGAAGACAGCGGCGACAACTCGGACGATTTCGAGCGTCTGCAGAACATGGTCTCGGAGCTGCCCAACACGTTTGACGATTCCTTCCGACGCTCCTCCGGTCGGATGCAAGAGGAGGCCGATCGGCGACACGATCTGATGGCCAACGCCCAGTCGCGGCCCGAATCGCTGAACGATTTTCTGCTGCACCAGCTCGCCGAATTGGACATCGATGACGATGTCGAACGGATCGCCGAGCGGATCATCAGCACCTTGGATGCCCGCGACGGCGGATACCTGCGCACGCCCTTGGCGGATCTGCTGCCCAGCGATCATACCGCCGAGAACTACGAAGTCGCCGAGCGGGCATTGCAGGTCGTCCAGTCCCTCGAACCGACCGGGATCGCCGCGCGTTCCTTGAGCGAATGCTTGTTGATGCAATTGCGTCCGGAGTTCGAGCACTTCGAGGAAATGGAAAAACTGATCAGCTCGCACCTGGAGGATTTGGCCGCCAACCGATTGCCCCAGATTCAAAAAGCCACCGGCTATTCGATCGAGCTGATTCAGACCGTTCGGGCCGAGCTGCAGATCTTGAATCCCAAACCGGGCGCCGCGTTCATGGAAACCTACGTTCCCAACGTGACGCCCGACATCATTTTGGAGCAAGACGAGAACGGCGAATACAAGATCACCTTGGACGACGACCGCGTTCCCTCGCTGTACATCAGCGAATACTACCGCCGACGGCTTCAAGACCAGTCGTGTACCGAAGAAGAACGCGAGTACATCAAACGCAAAATCAACAGCGCCCAGTGGTTGATCGAATCGATCGAGCAGCGTCGAAGCACGTTGACGAAAGTCGCCGAAGCGATCGTCGCGCATCAAAAGAAATTCTTCGACGAAGGCCCCGAAGCGATCGAGCCGCTGAAAATGCAACAGATCGCCGAGAAAGTCGGCGTGCACGTGACCACGGTCAGCCGCGCAGTCAACGACAAATGGATGCAGACGCCACGCGGAATCATTCCACTGCATCGCCTGTTCGTCGGCGGGACGCAAACCGATGATGGCGAAGACGTCGCGTGGGATACGATTCGATTGAAGCTGCAAGAGTTGATCGACAGCGAGGACAAACGAGATCCGCTCAGCGACGAAAGCCTGGTCAAAAAACTCGCCGAAGAAGGCATGACGGTCGCGCGGCGGACGGTGACCAAGTACCGAAAACGCATGGGCATTCCCAGCAGCCGCCAACGCAAGGATTGGTCGTTGGCGAAGAAGTGAACCCCGCGGGCCGCACCGGCTCAAGCAACCTCCCGTGTGGAGGTCGTGCAGTTTTTAAAGTCACCCTCCTGGTAGGAGGGTCGAGCGAAGCGAGGGGAGGTCGAACGGTGAATCGCGGCGTTCACATCCCCCTTGTTCCAAGGCTCCTGCCTTGGAACACACTGTCTTGGAGGCTCCGCCTCCGGACGGCCTGCGGCGGGCGGCGGAGCCGCACCGAAATTGCGTTCCAAGGCAGGAGCCTTGGAACGAGGCCCCAAAGGCCGGAGCCTTGGAACGAGGCCCAAAAGGCGGAGCCTTGGAACGAGGCCCAAAAGGCGGAGCCTTGGAACGAGGCCCAAAAGGCAGGAGCCTTGGAACGAGGCCCAAAAGGCAGGGCCTTGGAACGAGGGGTCGACAAGGCCCAATCCTGGGATCGAACGCCTCGGCGATCTTAATTTTCTTCAACCCCTTTCCTCCGCGGATGACCGACTCTTCTGCTGAATCACCGACCGGATTTGATCAGGCAGCCGCCAAGGTCAAAACGTTTCCCCAGTCACCCGGCGTCTACTTGATGAAGGACGATGCCGGGCGGGTGATCTATGTCGGCAAAGCCAAAAACCTGCGCAGCCGCGCGGGAAGCTACTTTCTGAAAGCGGCCGCGGAGGATGCCCGGACGGCCGGCTGGATCGGGGAGATCGCCGACATCGACTACATGGATTGCGACAGCGAGGTCGATGCCTTGTTGGTGGAGTCGCGTTTGATCAAGGACATCCAGCCGAAGCACAACAAGGATCTCAAGGACGACAAGAGTTTTCCCTACCTGATGATCACGACGCGTGAAGAGTTCCCACGAATCGAAGTCACGCGGGAACCGAAAGCAAAGGGTGTCAAGCTGTACGGGCCGTTTGCCAGCGCCGGCGCACTCCGCGGTGCGATCCAAGTGCTGCAGCGGATCTTTAAATTTCGCACCTGTTCGTTGGACATCTCGGAATCCGACGAACGCTGGAAATGGTTTCGCCCCTGTCTGTTGGCCAGCATCAATCAGTGCACCGCGCCTTGCAATTTTCGCATCGGCAAAGAAGAGTATCGACGCGACATCAAGCGGCTGCAAACGTTTCTCGAAGGCGGGAAACGCAAATTGATCAAGGAGATGCGGGACGAGATGACGGCGGCCAGCAAAGCGCTGGATTTCGAACGTGCGGCCATCGTCCGCGATGAAATTCAAATGTTGGAACGACTGGAAGAACGCGGCGAATTGGACACGCACGCCCAGCCGGAGGTGTTTTACATCGATCCGAAGAAAGGCTTGGCGGGTCTCCGCAAAGTGTTGTCGCTGGAGGAAACACCCCGGGTCATCGAAGGCGTCGACATCGCGCATTTGGGCGGCGGCGAAACGGTCGCCAGCCTGGTCCAATTCATCGACGGGCTGCCTTTTAAACCCGGCTACCGGCGCTTCAAAATCAACGACGTCGACGGCATCGATGACTTTCGTAGTATTTATGAAGTGGTCTCACGCCGCTTTCGCCGGCTCAGCGACGACAGCGATGCGTTCCCCGACATCCTGTTGATCGATGGCGGCAAGGGCCAATTGAGCGCGGCGATGGCGGCGTTTCGTGATCAGGACATCACTCCGCCGACCGTCATCTCGTTGGCCAAACGCGACGAGGAGATCTTTCGGCCGGGCGAAAGTGAGCCGCTGCGGTTGAGCAAGAACTCGTTCGCGCTGCGATTGCTGCAATACGTCCGCGATGAATCACACCGTTTCGCCCAGCACTACCACCACATTCTCCGCAACAAATCGACCTTCGATCGGTGAATGCGCCGTGACACATTCCATCGGTACCCTTGTCGATGCACTGAACCGAAACGCGGAGCAATTTGCCACGGGGCGGGCGCTGCTGCTTTCGGATGATTCGGGTTCGTTCCAGCCACAGGACTCGGTGACGTGGGCGGAACTGGCGCGCTGGGTGAAGGCCGTTGCCGTGCGGCTGCGGTTACAAAATCCGCATCATGCACCCGTCATGCACGTGGTCAGCAACACGCCGGTCGATGTCGTGATCGCACTGGCTTGCCAAGCGGCGGGGATCACGGAGATCCCGGTGGACGTTGATGGCGGAGCCGACTATTTGTCGGGCTGTCGCCGCAAGGTCGATTGTGATTGGCTGGAAGACGCTGCCAAGGGAGAACTCGTTCGTCGCGGCTACGATGCGATACGTTCCGATTCCGGTCGATCCGTCGTCGCGGAGTTGCCGGAGGTTTCCGCAACGGACGACGCGTTGGTGTTGTGGACCAGCGGGACATCGGGCCAGCCCAAGGGAGTTGTTTTGTCGCACGCGAGTCAGTTGCTCAATGCCGCCGCCAAACTGCGGTCGGTTCCACAGTCCAGAACGGATCTGCGTTTGACGGTGCTTTCGATCGCTCATGGTTACGCCAGGACATGCGATCTGGGCACGTGGTTGCTGTCGGGGTGCACGTTGGCGATCGCACGCGGCTACGAAGGTTGGCAACGGGTGTGCGAACGATGTGCGCCGACGCTGTGCAATCTGGTCCCCAGCTTGGCCGGTCGCGTGCTGGAAAGCGGCCCCGTCCCGCCGTCGCTGCGGTTGGTCGGTTGTGGGGGAGCGGCGATGACAGAAGATCAGTTTTGGCGGTGGGGCGAGCAGGGCGTGACGGTGATCCAGGGTTATGGGTTGACCGAAGCGGGGCCGGTGATCGCCAGTCAAACGCCCGGCGATTCGATTGCGGGGCACGCCGGTCGTTTCGTCGACGGCTGGGAATATCGCCTTGAAGGTGAGCCTGTGCAGAAGGACGGGCCGGAGGAAGGGCGGCTGTTTGTACGTGGGCCGCATCTGATGCGTGGTTATTGGCAGGACAGCGAATCAACCGCGCGGCGAATCGACGCGGCGGGTTGGCTGGACACGGGCGATCGCGTGCGGATCGGCCCGGCCACGCGACAGTTGCAAATCTTGGGACGCTGTGACGACCGGATCGTTTTGTCCAACGGGCACAAGATTGACCCGCTGGGACTGGAACAGCGGCTTGCGGCGATTCATGGTGTGCGGACCGCGGTCGTTTCGGCGGGAGCGGAACGACGATCCGTTGAGTTTTGGGTGGAGACGACCGAGTCGGAACTTCCGATTCGCGAAATCGACGCGATCGTCCGCACCTTGCCACGCTGGGAACAGCCCCGTCGGATCCGGCGGTTGGTGGTTCCGGAAAACGCCAGGGAGCGGCTGTTGAATCGAAAAGGGGCGATTCGGCGTTCCGAGATGTTGCGTTACCTCGATCGGTCGACGGGTTCCTGCTGAGCGGGATACGGCGGTATCATGGTGCCCGCTGCGTTCACTTCTCCTCGGGAACTAGATCTTCATGGCCGTCGACAACAAGACACAATTCGAAAGCGCGTTGTTGCGTCGCTTGCACTCACTGCTTTTGCAAATCGGCGACTTGGAGGGGCAGCTTGCACGGGGACCGAGACAGATCAAGGCCGGCGAGGGTGTGGTCCAGGCCAGCCAGGAGACGCTCGATCAGGCCAAGCAGGCGGTCAAAGCTGCGACGCTGGCATGCGACGAAAAACAGCTTCAATTGAAATCGCGAGAGGATCGGATCGAGGGCTTGAAAGCGAAGCTGAACACGGCGTCGAGCAACAAGGAGTTCGACCTTCTGAAGGAGCAGATCGCGGCCGACGAACAGGCCAACAGCGTTCAAAGTGACGAGATTTTTGAAGGGCTCGAACGCATCGACGAGCTGCAAGAAGCCGTCGCGGTGGCCGAGCGTGAATTGGCCGAAAAGACGGCCGAGCACAAGAAACGCGTCGAGGCGGTGGAGAACCGAATGGTCGTCGTCCAAGCCGATTTGGACCACGTCCGCAATGAACTCGCCAAGGCGGAAGCCGAGGTCCCGGCGGCGGCCCGTTCGGAGTACAAACGTTTAACCGAAGGCCGCGGCGACGAAGCCCTGGCACCGATCGAAGACGATTCCTGTGGCGGATGCAATCAGACGTTGACCACGCAGATGGTCGATCGCGTCCGACTGGGATTCTTGACACACTGTCCGGCCTGTTCCTCCTGGCTTTATCTTCCGTAATCGAGTTGAGCGATGCGATGCTGATTTTGGGGTTGGTCGGATCACCGGCCGGCGGAAAATCTTCGGCCGCTGAGTTTCTGGCGTCACTGGGGGCGGAATGGATCAATGCCGATCTGATCGCACGCGACTGTCTCGGTCGCCCCGACGTCGTCTCGGCGCTGACCGCCCGGTTCGGCGACGGCATTCTCAATTCCGACGGAACGATCGATCGCGCTGCCATGGCCGATTTGGTCTTTGGTAACGATCAGGCAAAGCGGGACAACCTGGCGTTTCTCGAATCGGTGTTGCACCCGCTGACCCGTCAAGAAATTCAGCGGCGGATTGTCCAAGCCGCCGACCGCGGGCGAGCGGTCGCGTTGCTGGACGTGCCGCTGCTGTTTGAATCCGGCTGGGACCGGAGTTGTGACCAGATTTGGTGTGTCGACGCGACACGCGAAAATCGGCTGGATCGCTGCAAAACACGGGGCTGGGATGCCGCCGAACTGGATCGTCGGGAGGCCAATCAGATGCCGATAGAGACGAAATGCCGACTCAGTAATCTCGTTATGCGCAATGACGCGACCTTAGATGCTTTGCACCAAAATCTTCGTCTACGGTGGCGGGATCTCGTTAGAATGAACCCAGCAGCCGGTGCGCCGGCGGACGCCCCATCGCGGCCGCCGGAGCGTCACTGTTCCTCCGACCGCGGAACGATTTCCTAATTCAAGCCCCGCAAAGCGTCGGTTCCCTTTCAGCGACGGTCATATTTCCGTTACCCTCAGTCTTCGTGTCTCCCTCACCGGTCCCTCCAGACACCTCCTCCTGCCTCCCTTCTCGTTGCAGTTTGCTGCCAGACTCTCCACTCCTCTTCTTCCCACGCGTCCTCCCCGGACGCCACGACTATGCAATCCAATCGGCCTTCGGGCGACGAACACCGCGCTGATGATCGCGGACCAAAACGTCATGGCGGATCACGTGATTATTCCAGTCACCGCCGGCAACGCCAACAACGACATCCGGACAAGGTCGTCGATCGACGCATCCGAGAACTCGATGCGGAGCGGGATCCGCTGTCGCTGCCCGAAGAGATCGTCAGTGAAGCGACCAAGGTCGGACAACGCGTCGGGATTCCCTCCGGCGGCGACGGGCCCCAGCTGAACCTGGCCCAATTGCAAGAGTTGGGGGACGCGAAGCTGTTGGAAATGGCTCGCGAAGACGGCATTCCCGACTTTGAGGTGATGTCCAAGCAGGAGCTGATCTTTGCCGTCTTGAAACACCGCATGAAAGTCGGTGGACTGATGTACGGCGAAGGCACGCTGGAAATCCTGCCCGACGGGTTCGGGTTTCTGCGGAGCAGCAAGCATCATTACGTGTCCTGTCCCGACGACATTTACGTTTCGCCCAGCCAAATCCGTCGATTCGGACTGCAGACGGGTAGCCATGTCGCCGGCCAGATCCGTCCACCCAAAGAAAACGAACGCTATTTTGCCCTGCTGCGAATCGAGGCCATCAATCGCCGCGATCCGTCGCAACGCAACGCCGCGATCCCGTTCGAGGACCTGACGCCGCTGCATCCGGATCGCCGGATCATGATGGAACACGAAGGCGGTGAGATGTCCACACGCGTGGTCGACATGTTGACGCCGATCGGGTTTGGGCAACGCGGTTTGATCGTCAGCCCGCCTCGCGCGGGCAAAACCGTGCTGATGCAGAACATGGCTCGCGCGGTGCTGTCGAACTATCCCGAGGCCTATGTCTTTATTCTGCTGATCGATGAACGTCCCGAAGAAGTCACGGACATGGAACGCGAAGTCCGCGGGCCGCAGTGCGAAGTCATCAGCAGTACGTTTGACGAACCCGCCCAGCGACACATCCAAGTCGCCCAGATGGTGATCGAAAAAGCCAAACGGATGGTCGAAGCCGGCGTCGACGTGGTCGTCTTTCTCGATTCGATCACGCGTCTGGCTCGAGCCCACAACAGCGACGGCGAATCCACCGGCAAATTGCTCAGCGGCGGGCTGGATGCCGGCGCGATGCAGAAACCCAAGTCGATCTTTGGCTCCGCCCGGAAAACCGAAGAGGGCGGGTCGCTGACGATCATCGCCACCGCGTTGGTCGATACCGGCAGCAAGATGGATGACGTGATCTTTGAGGAGTTCAAAGGGACCGGTAACTTGGAAATCGTCCTGGACCGGTCGTTGGTCGATCGACGGATCTGGCCGGCAATCGACATCAGCCGAAGTGGCACGCGGCGCGAAGAAATGCTGCTGGATCAAGAAGAGTTCAAACGGATTTCGGCGCTGCGACGCGCCTTGTCCGAGGTCTCGCCGGTCGATGCCATGGATGACCTGATCAAGCGATTGAAAAAGACACAGAACAATGCCGAGTTTTTGCTGAGCGTGAAGGATGTTGACTGAGATTACGGGTGTCGATGGCCAGCTGCCCGCCGGAAAAATTGTCATCATCGCCAGTCGCTATAACGAAGGCATTTGTGATTCGCTGGTCCGCGGAAGCGTCGAAACGCTGACCGCTGCCGGTTACTCCGAAGCCGACCTGGAAATCATTCGCGTCCCCGGCGCTTGGGAATTGGTCCTGTTGGCCGCCAACGCACTGGACCGCGACGAGGTGCTCGCCGTCGTCACGCTCGGCTGCGTGATCAAGGGCGAAACCACACACGATGAACACATCAATCGCAGCGTCAGCGATGCGCTGATGCAATTGGGAGTCCAGACACGCAAACCCATCGGTTTCGGACTGTTGACCTGCAACACGCTCGAACAAGCGCTTCAACGCAGCGGCGGAACGGTCGGCAACAAAGGCAACGAAGCCGCCGAGGCGGTGGTCGAATTACTGCGACTGGCCGGTAAGCTGAAGGCTTAAGGCTTCAAGTGGCTCTGTTGAATTCGGCCGTCGGATGTGGTGGCAGAATGTTGTTGTGGCAGAATGATGGTGTGGAGATCTGTCTCGTATCATTCTGCCCCCTTATCAATCTGCCATCTTCTGTCTCTTCCTAAACGTCCACTTCGGCGTCCGCTGCCCGGTCCATGATAAACCGGAACCGTGCCGACGCGTCGCGTCCCATCAGGTCGCTGATCACGCGATCGGTTTCCAACTGGTCATCGACTTCCACCCGCAGCAGTTGTCGCTGGGCGGGATCGAGGGTGGTTTGCCAGAGGACTTTGGGCATCATTTCGCCGAGTCCTTTGAAACGCGTGATTTCGGGTTTGGCCCGTCCGCCGTGTTTCTGCAGGATCTCTTCACGGTGGGCGTCGTCTTTGGCCCAGTAGGTTTCTTTGCCCAGATCGATTCGATACAGCGGCGGAACGGCGATGAACAGTCGTCCGTCGGAGATCAATTGGGGCATGTGACGATAGAAGAACGTCAGCAACAACGTCGTGATGTGGTGCCCATCGGAATCGGCATCGGCCAACAGGATGATGCGTCCGTAGCGCAGTCCGGCGATGTCCATCTTGGGACCGATCCCGCAACCGAGCGACGCGACCATATCCTGGATTTCTTTGTTGTCCAGGATTTTCTTCAGCGTCGCGCTTTCGGTATTCAGAACTTTTCCGCGGAGCGGAAGGATGGCCTGGTAGTTTCGATCGCGGCCTTGTTTCGCGCTGCCGCCGGCGGAATCACCTTCGACGATGAACAGCTCGGACTGCATCTTTCCGCTGGACAAGCAATCGCTCAGTTTGCCCGGCAGCATCGTTCGTTTCGCACCGCCCTTGCGTGAGACGGCTTCGGAGGCGGCTCGGGAGGCGGCACGGGCGCGGGCGGCGGCGATGATCCGGGCGACGATCGAATCGGCGATGGATCGGTTGCTGTTCATCCACTGTTCGATCTCGCCACGCACCGCGGCTTCGACGGACGTTTGAACTTCGGGGTTGTTCAAACGGTCTTTGGTTTGCCCCTGGAACTGCGGCTCGCTGACGAAGACCGAAATGATCCCCACCATTCCTTCGCGGATGTCTTCGTGGGTGATCTTGACGCCGCGGGGCGTCAGATTGTGGGTGTCGATGTAGTTTCGCACCGCCTTGTTCAGTCCGCCGCGAAAACCGTTCTCATGGGTTCCGCCGCTGCCGGTCGGGATTCCGTTGACATAGCTGCGGACGTGTTCATCGGTCGATTCGGTCCACTGCAAGACGACTTCGATCCGCATGTCGTCGTCAACCGAATGGCTGAACGGAGTCGCGTGGATCGGGCGCGCTTTGCGTTCCTTCAGGACTTTGTTGAGGAAGTCGACGATGCCTTGTTCGTGAACGAACGATTCTTTGGTCTTGGCGACTTCATCGACGTAGGTGACTTTAACACCGCGGTGCAAGAAGCTGGCCGTTTCCAGACGGGCGCGAATCAGTGTCGTGTCGAAGGTCGTCTTGGGAAAGATCTGCGGATCGGGGGTGAAGGTGATCGTCGTTCCGCTGCCGCGGACGGCGCCCTTGAGTTTTTTGAGTTTCGTGGTCGGCTTGCCGCGTTCGAATTCCATCTTGTACTGCGCGCCGTCGCGACGGACCACCGCCGTCAGTTCTTTGCTGAGCGCGTTGACCACCGATGCCCCGACGCCGTGAAGACCTCCGGCGGTCTTGTAGTTCTGGCCTTCGAACTTGCCGCCGGCGTGCAGGATGGTCAGCACCATCTCCAGTGCGGGTTTCTTCGTCTTGGGGTGCTTGTCGACAGGGATGCCGCGTCCGTTGTCGGAAACCGAAATGGTTTGCCCATCTTTGTGCAGCGTGACCACGATCTCACTGGCGTGGCCGTTCATCGCTTCGTCGACGGAGTTGTCGACGATTTCCCAGATCAGATGGTGCAGTCCCGCGGTGCCGACACCCCCGATGTACATGCCCGGACGCTTCCGGACCGGGTCCAGACCTTCGAGTGCGACGATGGCGTCGGCGTTGTAGTTGGATTTAGTCGCGATTGCTGTCATGGATAATCAAACGCCATCAACTTGATATTTGAAATTAGAAACGTGCTATCTCTAACGGAATCTCTGTTTGCCGCCGTCTTCTATCGCGAGCTGCTTTATCACCCTCCCGCTGGGAGGGTTACATCGAATCGAATCTCGCTACATCGAAAACGCTAGAGTGCAATAACTTGGAATTTAAAAGTTGAAACTTGAAACTTGAAACTATTCATCGTCGAAGGGTGCGGGGGCGGCGACCGGCGGCGAGATGATCTTGGCGATCTTGCCGTTCTTTTGCAGCTCGACGCCCTTGCCGCCGCGGCTGGTGACCCGGTACTTGGCGGTGGAGACGGTTTTCCGTGCGCCGCGGTTGGTTTCGATGGTTAGCAGATCTCGATCGCCGCTGCTGGCTTTGAATCCGAGCAAGCGATCTCCGTCGGCCAATCGGATCAGGGTGACGCCTTTTCCCGCCCCGGACAGATAGTTGACTTCTTCGGATTCACAAACGATCGCGCGACAGTTTTCCGAGACGGCCAGAATGATTTCGCTGCCGGTGATCGGGACCACGTCGATGATCGCGGCATCGCCGGTGACGCGGGCGAAACGGCGTCCGCTGCGGGTCGACGGTTCGGAAAACGGTGCCAGTCCGAAACGCAGGGCAAACCCGTTGCTCGACGCGGCGAAGGCGTGGATTTCGGGGCAGTAATCGGGGTGTTTGGGGTCTTCGTGGATCTGGCCGATGCAACGCGGGTCGAAGGAGATTGCGGCGATGATCCGTTCGCCGTCTTTCATCTTGAACAGCTTTTGAATCGGTTCTCCGAAACCCGTCGAGGCGGGGATGTCGATGAATCGGGTCGTGTAACAGACACCGAGCGACGAGAACAGGGCGAGGGTGGCGCGGGTGCTGCCGGCGATGCAGGCGAGCACCGAATCGCCTTGCCGGAGCCGGCTCTTGGCGGGATCGACGATTTGTTTTTGCCGTTTCACCCAGCCGTCGGTGGTGACCAGGACGTGGCAGTTTTCGGCGACGATAAAATCTTCGACCGAGTACTCGACCTCCTCTTCGACGGCGTTGATCGCGGTCCGCCGACGGCTCGCGGTGTCGCTTCCATAGGTCGTGATCAGCCCCTCGATTTCTTCGCGGACGATTTTCCAGCGGCCCGAGGCGTTGGTGTCCTTGGTGTCTTCGTTGAGCAGTTTACGGATCTGCGCGGCGCGTTTCTTCTTGTCTTTCAGTTCATCCAGGATCAGATTGATTTCCAGACGCGCCAATCGATACAGTTTCAATTCGAGGATTGCGTCGGTCTGCTCGGCGTCCAGGCCGCCTTTGCTGGCCGGAAACCGCTTCATGATTTTTTCGGCCGCATCGGCTTTGCCGTCCGATTGGCGAATGATTTTGATGATCTGATCGAGCGCGTCGAAGATCAGCGCGAAGCCTTCCAGGATGTGGATCCGCCGCTCCAGTGACGCCAGTTCGTTTTCCAAACGACGGGTGACGACTTCCAAGCGGAAATGCAGGAAGTGCCAGAGCATTTCTTTGAGTGAGAGTCGCTCGGGCGTTCCCAGTTCCGGGTTTTCGGTGGGAACCAGGCAGGTCAGGTTGACGTTAAAGTTCTTTTGAAAATCGGTGTGTTTGTAGAGGAATGCCAGCACCTTTTTTTCGTCGGCGTCTTTCTTGAGCAGCAGGTCGATGCGGATTTCGTCGGTCGACAGATCCCGGACTTCGGTGACCAGGGGCAGTTTGCCGTCGAAGACCAATTCGCTGATCCGTTCGACCAACAGCGCTTTGTTGACGCTGTAGGGGATCGAGTCGATTTGAATGACTTTTCCGCTACGATCCTTGGTGCCCTGTTTGATCGTGCCGCGAAGCTTGATGGTGCCTTGGCCGGTTTGATAGATCTCGCGGAGCTCGTCCTTGGTGTTGGTGATTTGGCCGCCGGTGGGAAAGTCCGGGGCCTGGACGGCATCATTGGCGACCAGTTGATAGTCTTTGATTTCCGGATCCCGCAACAGTTTCAGCAGCGCGTTGCAGATCTCGCGCAAGTTGTGTGGGGGAATGTTGGTGGCCATTCCGACGGCGATCCCGGTGGCGCCGTTGAGCAGCAGGTTGGGCAAGCGGCTGGGCAGGACGACGGGTTCCTCGCGGCTGCCGTCATAGTTGGCCTTGTAGGCGACGGTGCGGGTCGCCAGGTCGGTCAGCACTTCGCCGGCGACCGGGGTCATGCGGCACTCGGTGTAGCGCATCGCCGCGGCGTTGTCGCCGTCGACGCTGCCGAAGTTGCCGCTGCCGTCGACCAGCGGCATCCGCATCGCGAAGGGCTGGGCCATGCGGACCAGCGCCTCGTAGATCGAGCTGTCGCCGTGGGGGTGATAGTTCCCCATCACGTCGCCGACGACTTTGGCGCATTTGCGGTGCTTGGCGGTGCTGGAGAGCCCCTGCTGGTGCATCGTGTAGAGGATGCGTCGCTGGACGGGTTTGAGCCCATCGCGGACGTCCGGCAGCGCCCGGCTGGTGATCACCGACAGGGAATAATTGAGGTAGCGTTCCTGAGCCGCCTGGCGCAGCGGGACCGCCGTCAGGAGCGAATCCTCGACGGCGTCAAACAACGATTTGCCGTTCTTTTCCGATTGCTTGCGGGGACGTCGTTTTGCCACGCGATAAGGGTCCTTTTACACAAATGACTCGGTGCGTTCTTCACCTTCTCCATCGGTCGCAGAGGCGCGCCGATTTGCTCAAGTTAGGGTAGAGACGGTGAAAATTCTAGACAGGCAGTGGCGGCAGACTTTAACGGTTGGCCGGGTCGAATGGCAAATGCAATCGACACCGGTGCTAGCGATGCTCCGAAATGATCCGAAATCGCCAGCAGAACGCTGCCAGCTATCGCCGAGCAGGCAATCGCGCCGAAACAACAAACCGTGTGAATAAGAAAATGCCCGCATCCGGCCGGCCGCCTTCGGGGCGCCCGTCTGGGGTGGTCTGCAACCGCCGACAGGGATTGTCGGCAGTGGATCGCATCCGGCGGTCGGGCGCGAACGGAATCAATGGCTGAAACACGGGTTCGGAGGAACCACCGGATGAAACTTCGATTGACAAACCAACTTTATGGCGCCGTCGCGGTGCTGGCACTCGTCGCTTCGGCCGGCAACGCCTTGGCACAAGGCGAATCCTTTATCGTCGCCAGCCAGGTCGTCAGCGACACCGCCCTGCCGGCCGAGGGCGGTTACATCGGCGATCTCGCTTCGGCCTCGATCAGCGATAGCGGCTGCAGCAGCTGCCAAAGCGGTGAGTGTGCGACCTGTCAGAGCGGCAGCTGTGGCACCTGCTCCAGCGGAGACTGCGGCGGCGGTGTGCTGGGGAAACTCGCCAACCGATGCGGCGATGCGAATTGCAGCGTCTGTCGAAACCGCCAGTACGACCACTCGGATCTGTTTTACAACTTTTACTCCGGTGGCAATTGCAACACGGCCAACGCCCAGATGTACGTCTCGCCGGTCCCCGTGCCGCACTTCGTCGGGCACACGTTTAACACGTACCAGCCGCTGTACCCCCACGAATTCCTGTACAAGCACAAAGACCGCTACCACAACAATTACGACGATGGGCGTGGCATCAATCGGACCAAGGTGCGTTATTCGTATCCGCCGATCAAGCAGGCCGTGAGCAATCTGTACTGGAACAAGCTGCGTTTGCCGCGTTGATGTTGACGCCGATGTTGACGCCGATTTTGAACCAACCTTTTCACTTCCACCCACCGAGATCAAACTCATGCGTACGCTGTTCGTCCTCGTCGCGTGCCTGGCGACCATCCCGATCGCCTCGCCATCCGACGCGACCGCCGCGGGGCCGGGGCTGTTTCACAAGAGCCCTCCGGTCAGCCATCCGTGGCATGGCGGTTACTATCATCAAAGCTGGGGCCAGCCCTTGGCCGTCGTTGTTCCGCCCACCGCCAACGTGCGCCAATCGTACTCGTGGGGTGTCGGCCAGAACTTGATGTATCCGATCAATTCCCAGTACGGACGCAACGCGCCCGGCCACGGCGCCGGCCCGCGGGGGGCGTTCCGGCCAACGCCGCCGTGGCCCAGCCACACCGACCAATTCGGTTACTACTACATCCGAGCACCCTGGTAGGACGCTGGGGAATCGGTGGTTGGCGTCGTCGCGAAAGCCGTCAAAGGCTTTCGGTCAAACGGAATTGCGGCGGAACACCATTTGGATTTGCATCGCGCCGCGATTGCGTTCACACTGAAGTGTCCGCGGCGGTCCGCGGCGACACGCTTTTCTTTTGCCGCGCAGTGAGCCGATGCCTGATCTTGATGCAAACACCGCTTCCTCGGCCAGGGATCAAGCTTCATCCAATGAGTCATCGGTCGACTCCGGCAACCCGGATCTCAGTCCGCTCGACGGCGGCCGATGGCGTCCGGTCAGCCCCGGCGAATTGCTGCGAAAACCCGTGGCGGATTCGAACGAGGAATTGGATGAAGACCAACGGGAACATCGTCGCACCGTTCAATTGGAACGACGTCAGGAGTTGGAGCACAAGTTAAAAGCCAACCCGACGGATTTGGACGGATTCTTGGAACTCGCCGCGATCTATCGCAGCGAGCATCGGCCGTTGGAAGCCAAGCGATTGCTGCAGCAGGCCACGCAGATCTTTCCCGACGACGAAGGCATCCTGTTTCAATTGGAAGAAGCGATCCTTGCCCGCTCGCTGCAACAATACCGCGAAGTCAGTGATCTCGCGTCGCGGCTGAAAACGCCCGAAGCGGATCGAGAGTTGGAACGGAGTCGTGGCGATTGGGCGATGCGACGGATCGAAGTCTGTCGCGCCCGGTTGGCGCGAGACCCCTCGCAGATCCAATTGCGATTGGCGATGGCCGATGCGAAGTTTGACGCCGAGATGTTTGAAGAGTCCTTTGCCGACGCGGGGCACTTGTTGGAGCTGGACGAGTTTTCGCCCCAAGCTCATTTTCTTCGCGCCCGCTGTTTGCTCGCTCTGGGAAACGACTTGCCGGCGATGAAAGAGCTCCGCGCGGTGGCGCTGCGACGGTCCGTTGTCGCGCCGGAATCCTTGCGCCATGCCAGCCTAAAACTGCTCTGTGAGCTGGCAGACAAGTTGTCACTGCAGGCGACCGGGCAACAATACGAGGCGCACCTGAAACGTCTTCAAGCAACCTCCACGCCATCGAAGTCCTGAGAGCCCGATCATGAATCAAGCCGTCGTTGATCCCGAACAGTTGCGTCAATTCGCTTCCCATCTGCATCGTTTCGTCGAGGAGTTGAAAGAGCGTTCGACGGCGCTGGGCACGCAGATGAATCAACTGGAGCAAACGTGGCGTGATGAACAGCAACGCAAATTTGCCGGTGAGTTCAGCGAACAACTGCGTCAGCTGTCGCGATTGGTCAAGACGACCGAGCAACACATTCCGTATCTGTTGCGCAAGGCAGAGCAAATCGACGCCTATCTGGGCAGGTAGGTCGGCCCCGGCCGGCGAGTGCCCCATGCCATTTTTTTGACGCCAAGCGGGGTGTTTTCGAAACGCGACCGGACGGCTCGCGGGCGCGCAAGGACCGTCGGAAGAATAAGTGGCGGAGATTGATTGTGGGATAGGCTTCCAGCCTGTCGTTTTCGCCATGACAGGCTGGAAGCCTATCCCACTTATTCTTCCGGCGACGCGTAAGCGGCCGGGCATTCGGGCGCCCGCCCGAGGCCTTACGGCCGGCGGCTCACCATTGACTTAGCGGATCCCGATCATGTCGGCGGCCCGCGCGGGCCGTTCCCCTGACCCCTGCGATGGCATGGGGCTCGTGCCAGCCGCCGGGCATCTTCCGACGTTCAGGGGAAACCCTCAAGAGGCACGTCCGTTGCCGTCGGCGGCCGGTTTGTTGCGTTTAAATGGGCAATCATCTTTGTCGGGAACCGGTTTTTCGTCGTTTTCTCTCGCGATCCTAAACATTTGTTGCGGCTGTAGCACAGGGTTATCGCGTTCACCCGCATGAGCATCCATTCTGCGCGAAAGTGTTTTTCGCCTGTCATCTCATCTGCAGGGTGGTGTCACTGAAGTCGATTGGGTGTCCTGCGCTTGTGCGCAGGGCCAGAGGGACTCCTTTTCCATGCAAACACCACGTTTCAAATTGATGATCTGCGTCGGCGCGACAGCGTTGAACTTGCTGCTCGTCGCTTTGGGATATTACCTGTTCGGCCCGGTTGCGGCGCTCGGCTTTGGGGCGACGTTTGGGATCGCGATTTTCGAAGCGGTGATCTGGAGTTTTCGACGCGGAAAAACGAGAACCAAGGAACGCCGTATCATGACCGCGGTGATTGCGGTTGCCACGCTGACTGGCGTCTTGATCGGTGTGGATTCCTATCGAGACGGGCTTCACGAAACACGTGTCCGAGTCCGCGAGGCGAATCGATTGCGTTCGCAGGTGAAATCCAAATCGCAATACGAGTTGGTCACGATCTCCTATCACGCGCCGCCGCTGCAGACCGATGAACGGTTATCGGTTCACGGTTATGTCACCAATCCCGAAGACTTGGATTCGTTGCAGGAGATGGTCTACAAAGACCGGTCATGGAAAGTGGAGTGGGACGTGGGATTGATGTCCCAGAGTCCGTCGTCGCGGTAGCGGGCAACGATGTGAAGCATTTGTTAGCGGTAGGGCGCGAGCCTTCCGGTCTTTCACGCCGTTTTTGAAGCGCGACCGGACGGCTCGCGGGCAGTCGATTTTGTCGGGATCTGCTGAGTCAATGGTGAGCCGCTGGCCGTAAGGCCCCGGGCAGCGCCCGCAGTGCCCGGCCGCTTACGCGGCGCGCGGCTCACAAAAACGACGGCCCGCTCACGCCGTTCCGCTAACACCTTCAGCACAAAAGTAAGCTGACAAAGCACTACTCCAAAAACTCGAGTGTGTAGCAGTCTTCGGCGCGGACCTTTTCCGGGTCGACCAGATCGAGCGCGGTGAGTTGGTCGAACAATTCACTCCATCGCTGCGCCGTCATCGTGCCCACGGTATCGGCGCTCGACGCGTCAGGCATCGCCAAGTCACGCATCACCTTCGCGCCGAACTGGAGTGCTTCAGGCGTCATGCCTTCTTCGTTGACGCTCAAGATCGCTGCGTTGCCCTGGCTGCCGTCGTTCAGGTAGCTTCGCCAACCCTGACGCGTGATGTCGACGAAACGCCGAACCAGATCGGGTTGTTCGCGGATCAATTTTCCCGTGGTCACCAGAACGCTTGAGTAGGGATTGAACCCCAGGTCGCTGACCATCAAGGTGTTGACCGGCACTCCCTGTTGTTCGGCGAGCAGGGGTTCGGCACAGCTGTAGCCCTGGATCACGATGTTCGGATCGCCGACCAGAGACGCGATGCTGCCGTGGTAGGGCACTTCTTTGACCCCGTCCAAGATCCCCTTGGAACGCATGAATTCGACGAACGCGCGTCCGGCTTGGCGTTGCAGCGTTTTGCCCTTCAAATCGGCAAACGATTCCACGCCGCTGTCTCGGCGGGCCAGAATGCAACGCGGATGATTTTGCATCGCCGCCATCACCGCCACGACGTCGATTCCTTGCTGGCGATAGATGATCACGTCGTCCGCGTTGGCGATCGCGAATTGGGCTCGCCCCAGTGCCAGTTCGGGGCCGATCGGCGTGGCCCGGCCCCCCGGCTGGATCGTCACCTCGAGCCCCTCGGCCTGATAGGATCCGTCGGCCAGAGCCTGGAACAGTCCGCCGTGTTCGGTTTCGGGATACCAGTTCAATTGGACTTGGATCGCAGTGCCACCGTCAGGTGACGGCGGCGGCGTCGAGTTGCATCCGACCAAGATGAAAAAGACGGCCAGGTAGGGGAGTTGCAGGGACTTCATCGGATTTGGCTCAGGGCGGCCCGTTGGAGTGGCGTTTGCAGAATGATTGCAATGTATCAATCCCCGTGGCGGGTGCGAATCCACCGATTCGACCTGCGGAGATCCGCGGCGTGCGTGCCGGCCTGCACTCCGGTGGGGGCCTGGCGTGAAACCTCTCTTTACGTTTGGCGGCCGGTGTCGTTACCTTGTCATGAAACACGCGCCGGAAATGCGTCTGAGCTGTTTAGCGTTCTGTTTTGGTGGTCTTATTTGGAGCTCAGCTCATTGGGTTTGGCCGTGAAACGGATTTGAAGTCCAATCGTTTGTTCAGGGAAGAATGTCATGGGCGAAACCATTCGTTATTTGATGGTCGCCATTGCCGCACTGATCTCGATCCTCCAGATCGCACCTGCGCGGCTTGTTGCGCAAGCGCCGAGCGGCGGATTTGAAATTCCGCCGTCCCTTTCGGGGGCTTTCGGATCGTCGGAATCGAGTGCGCAACCGTCCCGCGGCGGCGGGTCCGCGTCGATGGGCTTGCCGAATTTCACCGGCGGTGTGGACACCCAGCGTGTGGGACCTCGAGCCGGTGGCCCGACGACCGATCCGATGGCGTCGCGCGACCGTAATTGGCTTGCTGGGATGGCGAATTCCGGTGGCAACCGGCCGACGACGGACCCGGTGGGGGGCAACGCACTGGGCAGCCCTTCGTCGGCAACCCGGCCGTCTGCAACCCTTCGCAATGACCTCCGCAGCAGCGACCTCCGCAGCAGCCAAAACCCAAACGCGATCGCAACGGTCGGTGCGACCCAAGATCCACAGAGCCGGGAAGCCCAATTGATGGCCAATGCACGCGAGGCGACGGCATCGCCGACCAGCGCCGGCAGCGGGGCATCGCGAGGCTTTGGCGGTCTGCCGTCGGGAGTGAGGTTGCCCGACCAGGGCAATGCGGCGGGCTCCAGCGCCACATTCGGCAGCGAGTTCGCGAGGAACACGGCCGCTGCGTCGCCCAATACGCCGGACCGCCCCGTCTACGGGCCCCCGACCGCACAAGAAGCCAATTACGATCTGTCGGTTTTCAATCGAAACAACAACGCCCGTTCGAACGCTTCCGCTTCCCAGGTCGCCAATTCTCAAAACTTCAATTCCCAAAACGTGGGGCAAAATCCGGCCAGGACGACGGCGCAGCAAGACCTGTTGTTTCCGGGCAGCCTGTCCGGTGGGGCGGCGTCGCGGCAAGCCGCTACCGGTGGTTCGGCATTGGGTTTTCCAGCGGCCGATCCCCGCGCTACAGATCCTCGCGCTGCCGATCCTCGCGCTGCCGATCCTCGAACTGCTGATCCCCGGGCTGCGGCGCCCAGTGTGCCCTCCAGTTGGACCTACGAACAGATTGCTCAACTCGGGCAATTGTTTGGGATTCAGCCCACCGATCCACGCATGGGTGACAAGAATTTCGTCAACGACTTGTATGTCAGCTATCGAGAGTATTTGGCAAAACAGCAAGCGGCTCAGGCGACGACCGAGACGATGGCCAACGCGGCGACTCCAGGACGATGGTCGGCCGGAGAGGTCGGAACAGGCGGACAGGCGGGATGGAATTTGCCAGGGGTTCAGCCACCGGCCGGCCCGTCTCAGCCGAATACCTTAGGCGGATTGCCGGTGACGGATCCGCGTTTCGCCAGTCTGGACGGTGCCACCAACGCGGCGGCAACCGGCGCCTGGGGGTCGGAGGCCGCTGGCTCGCGCAGGCCGGACGTGGATCCGCGTCTGTCCCAAAAAGACATCGACGGATTGCCGCCGGGGGCGTGGTCCTACGACAAGTATGGCAACCCGATCGACAAAGAACGTTACGTCCTGGATCGATTCGGCGAGCGCGTGGATGAAGAAACGCAGTGGGAGCTGACGATCGGCCGAAAGCGTCGAATGGAGGAAGAGCGTCTTGCCAAACTGGAGGCCGAGCGTGGCCGCACCACGCTGTCGACCGATTCATTGTCGGGTTTGGCCAGTGCGAGTGATCGATTGCTTGCTGGCGACGGAGTCCCGGCGGCAGGATCGTCTCGACCGCCCGCCGGTGACGTGAGCACGGCGGCCAATCGGCCGAACCTTGCGGGGGCCGGAGGCGGCATCGGCCAGGGAGGCCCCGGGCCAGGCAACCGCGTGCCGCCGACCGACCAGGCAGGGATCGCGGGTGCCGCGGGCGCGATCGGCAGATCGAATCCCTACGTCAACGTCTTTTTGCTCTGCTCACTTGTGGCCAATGCGTTCCTGTTCATCTCGCTGCATCGCTTGTGGTACCACCACCGTGATCTGATCGCGTCGAGCCGGATGGCTGCCAGCGGGATGTCCAACAACGACTAGTGGTCCGCCTGACCGCTGTGATTGCGTTGGCTACCCCTGGGGCTCTGATCCGGCTAATCTCTTGGCGTTTGACATCTCGCCACGCTCAAGACGATCCGATGACGATTGATCTAAAAAGTTTCATTCGCGACATTCCCAATTTTCCCAAGCCGGGAATCATCTATCGCGACATCGCCCCGTTGCTGCTCGATCCCCAGGCGTTCAAGGCGGCGACCGAGGCCATGGCGGCTCCCTTTGACGGCGAAACGGTCGACGTGGTCGCCGCCGCTGAAGCGCGGGGGTTCATCTTTGCCGCCCCGTTGGCGCTGCACTTGAACGCCGGATTCGTGCCGATTCGCAAGCCCGGCAAGCTGCCTTTTGAAACGCATTCCCATTCGTATGACCTGGAATACGGCAGCGACGAATTGCACGTCCACATCGACGGCGTGCTCCCCGGCCAGCGGGTGATCATCGTCGACGACCTGCTGGCGACCGGCGGGACCATGCAGGCTTGCTGCAAGCTGCTGGAACTCTGCCAGGCGGAAATCCTGGGCTGTTCGTTCCTGATTCACCTGGCCGGGCTGAAGGGCGAAACCAAGCTGGAGCCGTACCGCGTCGAATCGGCCGTGGTCTACTAGTATTCCGTGTCAGCTCAAGGTTCCGGTAGCGCAAACTGGCGTAGGTCACGCTGGGCGTGACACTAAGAACGTCATGCACAGCATGACCTACTTGAAAACCAAGGTGACACGGAATACTAGTGCTCGCGATAATGCTATCTAGTTTGAACCTGTTTTCGAGCCGAAACCAGACGGCTCGCGGGCTGTCGATTTTGTGAGTCGCGCGCCGCGTAAGCGGCCGGGCACTGCGACGCTGCCCGAGGCCTAACGGCCAGCGGCTCACCATTGACTCAGCAGATCCCGACTAAATCGACAGCCCGCTCGCGCCGTTCCGCTAATTGATTCAGCGCCAAATTAGGTGGCGAATGATCGTCGGCAAGATCTCGGGTGAATCGACCGAATGGGCAACCTGCCCTACAATAGAACCGGTGACAGCCCGATTGCTTGTCGCTCGTTTTCCACTTTTTTTGAAAGTGAGTCCATTGACCACGCCAACGCTCCCCACCGTCCATTCCGATCCGAACCGCAACGCGGCGCACCCGCTGGCGGCCTACAAGACGCTCTCCAGCGAGGAGCTGATCGAGCGAATCACGGCCGTTCGCCAGGAGTTGGGGGACTCGTTGCTGATTCTGGGACACCACTACCAGCAGGACGAAGTGGTCGAGCACACCGATCTGCGCGGCGACAGCTATCAGTTGTCCGAAATGGCAGCCCAGAGTGAAACGTGTCGCTCGATCGTGTTTTGCGGTGTCCACTTCATGGCCGAAACGGCCGACATTTTGGCCAACCGCCCTGAAAAACTTGCCAGCCGTAATGGAGAACGGGTCCGCGTGATTTTGCCGGACATGGCCGCGGGCTGTTCGATGGCCGATATGGCGGCGATTGCCCAGGTCGAAGCGGCCTGGGACGACATGTCCGAAGTCATCGACACCGAGCGGGTGATCCCGGTCACCTACATCAACAGCGCCGCGAGCTTGAAGGCGTTCTGCGGAAAACATGGCGGCATCGTCTGCACCAGCAGCAACGCCCGGGCGGTCCTGGAATGGGCCTTCGAACGCGGCGATCGTGTGTTTTTCTTCCCCGACCAGCATCTGGGACGCAACACGGCACTGAAAATGGGCATCACGGAAGACCAGATGCCGGTTTGGGATCCCTACGAATTAGAACTCGGCGGCAACGAAGAGCAGGCGATCGTCGATAGTCGGGTGATCTTGTGGAAAGGGCACTGCAGTGTCCACCAAATGTTCCGTCCCGAGCACGTCGCACAATTCCGCCAGCAGCATCCGGGGATCAAAATTCTGGTGCACCCGGAATGTCCGCGCGAAGTCAACGATCTGGCGGACGTCTCCGGTAGCACCGGCTTGATCATCCGCACGGTTCAGGAAAGTCCGCCGGGCACGAAGTGGGCGATCGGGACCGAGTTGCATCTGGTCAATCGCCTCAAGGCCGAGCATCCCGAGCAAGAAATCCACTTCCTCAGCCCCGTCCTGTGCATGTGCGCGACGATGTATCGCATCGATCTGCCCCATTTGTGCTGGGCGCTGGAGAATCTCCGCGAGGGGACTCCGGTCAATACGATTGAGGTATCTGAAGAGGTGACCAAGTGGAGTTTGGTCGCGTTGGAGCGCATGTTGGCGGTGAAATAGGGGGGCCCTATGACCGTCAAACCCGGTGCAAATTCGACGAGGGACAAAATTTCACCACGTTGAATCGGGGCAAACTGGGCGTTTGATGCTTTTAATGCCGATTTCGTTGACAGTTGATTTTTGCGGTAACTATACTTCCGGGAGTGCGGAATGGCGGTTGATGCGAGGGCATCCCGCGTTTCTGCAAGGAAAATCCACCGTGGGCACCCGGCTTATCGTCGCTCACCAACCCGGCATTTTGTCGCCTGAACCCTACCAAATTCGACAACGTGTTCGGACCGCTCCTGTCAAAGGAAAGCTCCTAAAATGACCTTACTTGGGAAGTCGTTTACCGTCATCATTTTCCTGCTCAGCCTGTCCTTCATGGTCTTGGCCCTGGCGGTCAATGCTTCGCATCGCAACTGGCGCGATGTCGTGTTGGGGCCGAGCGGGTACAAGGAAAAGATCGAGGCCATCTCTCGCGAGAATGAGCAGCTGGAGGACGCCAAACAGCGGGCTCAAGCGGCGCTCAGTCGCGAGCAAGTCGCCCGTCGAACCGCGCTGGCTTCGTTGCAAACCCAGTTGGACCAACTGCAAGAAGAATTGCAATTGCGAATCAGCTCGGTGCAAAAGCTCGAAGGCGAATTGTCCAACCTGGCTCAGGTCGACAAGATTCGCGCCGAGGAGCTGCAAACGCTGACCGACACGACCGCGAACCTTCGCGATCAGGTGCGGAAAGAACAGCAAGATCGCGATGCCTTGTTCGCCCAAACGCTGGTGCTGCAAGACAAACTCAACCAAGCACGTGGCGTCCGTCTGCAATTCGAAACGCGGAATCAGAATCTGCAAAAAGAGCTGACTCGGTTCCGTGAGATCGCCGACCACATGGGGATCGATCCCAAGGCGCCGCTGGACGGGGCACCGCCGGAACGCAACGGGAATGTCTTGGTCATCAATCGAACCAAGGGTTTGGCCGAAGTTTCGATCGGCATGGACGACGGGATTCGCCCCGGCCACGAACTCGAAGTCACCCGGAAATCGCGTTACATCGGCCGTTTGAAGGTTCTCAAAGCGACCCCCAACCGAGCCGTCGGCGAGATCATGAAAGACTACAGCGAAGGTTTTATTCTGGAGGGTGACCGTGTCGACACTTCCATCGACTGAGGGTGGCAAACAGCCGCCGAGCGTCTACACCGTCATGCTCGTGTTGAGCATGGTGTTCTTGTTGATCGCCGTGATTGCCATGTGGATCGAACTGCGACGCTGGGCACCGGATTATTTCCGAACCAGCGGCGCCAACCCGATGGTCCAGGTCGTCAGCACCGTCGACCACTTCGCTTAGTAGGGCATGCTGTGCATGCCATGCGTCACGCACAGCGTGACCTACGCGCTGTTCGTCACGCACAGCGTGACCTACTTGCGCAACACCCAATTCATCAGCGGTGGGCATAACCGGTCGGCGTAGACCAGCAGTTTTCCTGCCAGGCTGAGGATCACTTCGGAGCGGCGTTTGCCGATCGCCGCCAGGGTTGACGCGGCGACTCGGTCGGCCGGCCAACTGCCAACGCTTTTGGATTTGGCGTCGGCGTCGGATTCCACCAGCACGTCGAAAAACTCACTCTCGGTCGTGCTCGGGCTGACCAAGGTCACTCGTACCGACGTTCCCGCCAACTCGGCACGCAGCGCATCGCTCCAGCCATGCATCGCAAACTTGCTGGCACAGTACTCCGATTTGTCCGGCACCGCGCGATGGCCCAGCACACTGCCGAGATTGCAAATCACCGCGTCGTTGCTGGATTTCAGGTACGGCAGCAAGCGACGGGTCAGTTGGGCCGGGGCAAAGAAGTTGACCTCCATGATCTTTCGCAGCCGCGACTCCGTCGCCTCTTCGAAGCTACCGATCGCGCCGATGCCCGCGTTGTTGACCAGCAGATCCAGTGAGCCACCGCGGGATTGAATCAGCGATTCCATTTGATCGTGTGTGGCGGACTCCGTCACATCTCCGCAGATCGGCAGCAGCAGGTCGTCGACGCCGTCGCGGTGGATCTCGTCCGAGAGAGACTGCAAACGATCCGCACGTCGCGCAACCGCGATGACTCGGCAACCGGCCGCGGTGAGCCGCTTGGACAGACATCGGCCGATGCCGCTGCTGGCACCGGTGACGACCGCCAGTTTTCCGCTCGGATTCCAGTGGGCCAAGTCGTGGCTCCTTTGATTCATGTGATGCAAGCATCCTGCTTGCCGACACGTAGGGAAAGCATCCTGCTTGCCTTCGGCAGCAGCAACGCAAGCTGGAAGCTTACGCCACGGCAACGCAAGCTGGAAGCTTAGGCCACGGCAACGCAAGCTGGATGCTTAGGCCACGTCGGTGGCGGGGGTGTCGACGGGCGGTTCTGCGGGAACGTCAACTGGTGGTTCCACGGGTGCGAAGGTGCCGGTGCCCGCCGGACGGATGGAGATGGCCGACTTGCGCGCCGGCCCCATCGCGGCGACGGGCATTTTCACACGCACGTTGACGACATCGGCACCGAAGTGCTGTGAAACGATTTCTCCCTTGGCCGCCAGGTAAGCCAGCAATTTTCCGTCGCCGGGATCGACATCGATGTCCAAATCCAGGAACTCGCGACCGAGCGCTTCGCCGACCGCCTCGGTTAACATCTCGAGTCCCTTGACGCTCTTAGCGCTGACGGGAATCGCGTTCGGGTAACGATCCAGCACCCGGTTCAGCATCGCCGGTGATTTGATCGCATCGATCTTGTTGAGCACCAGCAGCGTGTCCTTCTCTTCGATCTCCAGTTCGCTGAGCACTTTGTACACGGCGCTGATCTGGTCGAACACGTTGGCGTTGCTGGCGTCGGCGACGTGCAGCAACAGATCGGCCTGCCGGGTTTCTTCCAACGTCGATTTGAAGCTGGCAACCAAGGAGTGGGGCAGATCGCGAATGAACCCAACGGTATCGCTGAGCAGGACGGTGCCCCAGTGGGGCAGGTACCAGCGACGGGTGCGGGTGTCCAGCGTGGCAAATAACTTGTCCGCGGCTTGGACTCCCGCTTCGGTCAAGGCGTTCATCAAGGTGCTCTTGCCGGCGTTGGTGTAACCGACCAGTGAAACCGTCGGTGCTTCCTTACGCGAGGCGACCTGGCGCTCGCGGCGCGATTCCACCTTGCCCAATTCTTGTTTGAGATCGTGGATGCGTTTTTGGGCCAATCGGCGGTCGACTTCCAGCTGCTTTTCACCGGGGCCACGCATCCCCACGCCCATCGCTTGGCGCGACAGGTGGGTCCACATCCGCTTCAACCGCGGCAGCGTGTATTCCAACTGGGCCAGCTCGACGGCCAGGCGAGACTCGTACGTTCGCGCCCCCGCGGCAAAGATGTCCAGAATCAACTCGGTCCGGTCGAGGACTTTGGCGCCCGTCGCTTTCTCCAGATTCCGGATTTGCCCGGGAGTCAATTCGTTATCAAAAATCACCACGTCGGCTTTGGTCTTTTCGACCAGCAAACGCAATTCCTCGACTTTTCCTTTTCCGAGGTAGGTGCCATGCTCAGCAGACGCACGCCGCTGGATCAATTCTCCGACAACCTGGGTGCCAGATGTCGTCGCCAATCCATGCAGTTCCTCCAGCGGATCTTCCGGTGCCGGCGTGTCGGGCAAGATCAATCGTGCCAAGACGCTTCGTTCCGGAGTGTCATCACTGACTAGATGTTGTTCACGCACTTAGGGAAAAGTCCTCCTGAAATCTTCGGGTCGCTCGGACCCCTTTAGTATAGCCAAGCAAGTCTGGCAACGTCGGCCTGTGCAGTCCAACTAAGCACCTCGCATGCCAACCGGGCGGAAATCAGCCCCTTCGCGGCCGGATTGTACGGCTTCGGCAGGTAAATCCCAACGGATTTTCGGCTAGATTCCGGCATTGCCAGCGACCTTGAGATGCAATCGGCCGCGATTCGAACCCGAATTTGCCCGCGGACCGAGCAGCCCAGGATCCCTGCCACGCCCATCAGACGCATTCGCCCGGCGAGGGGTTCGCGAAACACCGTCAAAGACTGGACGGCTCGCGGCCAGCCGCTAACAACAAGCAGACAGGGTGGGCGGAACAGCGCGAGCGGCCTGTCAAAGTCGTGAGCCGCGACGCGGAAGCGGCCGGGCATGCCGGTGTCGCCCGAGGCCTCACGGCCTGCGGCTCACCATTGACTCAACAAATCCCACCAAATCGACCAGTCGTCGATTCATCGCGGCTTTTTGCGACCGCGAGCTTTCGAACCGACCAGGGTCACAAAGTATCCCTCTTGGGTAACGCGACCGGTTTCGTCAAGCAATTGTCTCAGCCAGCGGACTTTCACGGCACGGCGACCATGGGGCTCAATCTCGACGATTTCGTTACGAGCTTGAACCCGATCACCAAAGAAAACCGGGGCGACAAACCGCCAATCTTCGACCGCGACAAAGGCCAGCGTGGATGCTTTGGGATGATTCGTACCCAGGCCCGCCAACACGCTCAGACCCAGCAAGCCATGGGCGATCGGTTTTCCGTAAGGAGATCCCGATCCCTGATCACCGTGTAACGGCGTGTGATCGCCTGTCAGGTCCGCGAACGCCTGCACATCGCTGTCGGTGATCTGACGCATCTCAGTCTGCCAAACATCTCCGACGGCCAAGTCTTCCGCGTAGAGTGTCGGATCGGCCGGAGGCAGTGATTCAATCGCCGCGGGCAGTGATTTAATCGCGGCGGGCAGTGACTCAATCGCTGGGGGGGGGGATTCAATCGCTGAGGGAAGTGATTCAATCGCCGGGGGGGGTGAGACCAGATGCACCGTCTCCGGGGTTTCCGCACTGACCGATTTGGTCGGTTCCGAATCGATCCGAAAGCTCGCAGGTTGGGCGTCCCTTGGGTTGGCAGTTGATTCGGGCATTGGGACTACGGCGATCTCAGGAGACAGGGGGGCGTGTCGTCATGCGACGGCCACCATCATGCCGCATTCGCTTAAAACTTCCTAGCATTCAGCGGCAACATTCTTTAGTTTTTTCCCGCATTTTGGGATCTTTTTGGATTGCGGCGACCGAAACGGTCTGTCTGACTGGGGGACAACGGCAGACTTTGTAAACTGTCGGTCGGTGACGCGTCATCGGCCCTCCGCTTAAGATAGAATGCCGGGGCGCGAGGCGCTGTGCATCGGTGCCGTTTCGGCCTGATGATCGAAGCCCGTCTGCGTCTGCAAGGGGCCGCACGTCGCCCTTCGTGCCCTTGATCGCGGCTGACATGATCGCGTTGAGCAAGGACATCCAATGCATGAACAGGCCGGTTTGCTGTTTTCAACGTGTTCCAATTCAACGTGTTCCAATTCACCGTCTTCCCACTCCCCACCCGCATCTCCCGCCATGATCACACGGATCCCGCTTCGTCTCGCCATGTTGGCCCCGATTCTCTGCACGTTGCTGTTCAGCGCTCTGCTGGCGGCCGGCGGCGATGTCCATGCCGGCAAACCGGTTGAATTTACCGTACGGATGCTCGCGCTTGATGCCAACGAGGGGATTGCGGCGGGCGACGTCGATGGCGATGGCGTGACTGATTTGGTGGCCGGTCGCCAGTGGTTCAAGGGCGGCGATTGGGCGGCACGACCGCTGCGCAACATCGATGACTGGAACGGTTATGTGCAAAGCAACGGTGACTACTTGTTCGACGTCAATGGCGACGGCCGGCTGGATGTCATCGCCGGATCGTTCTTGCCGACCGAGGTTTATTGGTACGAAAACCCCGGCGAGGAAGCGTTGCGGTTGGGGAAACAATGGCCGGCCCACTTGCTGAAAGACACCAAGAAGTCTCAGAACGAAGGTCAACTGTTCGAAGACTTGGACGGGGACGGACGCCCCGAGTGGATCGTCAATAGTTGGAAAAAGGATTGCCCCATGATGGTCTATCGGTTGCTCGATCGAACCGGCAATTCGGAGCCCGCCAGCGAGACCACTCAAGCAACCGGCAAGCCGGGCGGCGCGAAGAAAGCGGCTGCCAAACCGGAGAACTCGGCCAAGTATTCTCTCGTCGGGCATACCCTGGGCGAATCCGCCAATGGGCACGGTGTCGCCGTCGGTGATTTGAACGGCGACGGAAAGACCGACGTCTTGGTCGGCCAAGGTTGGTATGAACAGCCGCAATCGGACCCCTGGGGCCAACCCTGGATCTTCCACGCCGACTGGGATTTGCACAGTTCCCTGCCGATGATCGTGACCGATTTGGATCAAGATGGCGACAGCGACCTGATCATCGGCAAAGGGCATGATTACGGATTGTCATGGTGGGAACAAACCGAACCGGACAAGGAGACTGGCAAGCTCTCCTTCGAGATTCACGAGATCGATTCCAGCTTCAGCCAGCCCCACTCGCTGGCTTGGGTTGATCTGGACGGTGACGGCAACAAAGATCTGATCACCGGCAAACGCTACTACGCCCACAACAGTCGTGATCCCGGCGGCAACGAGCCGCCTTGTCTGTACTACTACACGTGGGATCAAGCATCCAAATCATTCCAACGCCACACCATCGATGAAGGTCACGTCGGCTGTGGATTGCAGATCGTGGCCGAAGACCTCAACGGCGACTCCAAAGTGGACATCGCTGTTGCCGGAAAAAGCGGTACGTATCTGTTGCTCGCCCAATGAGTGCGACCGAAGACCGCGCGCCGCTTACGCTTCGTCAGGCGCAGGACCAGGTGGACCATTGGATCCAAACGATCGGCGTTCGTTACTTTGACGAGCTGACCAATTTGGCTCAGCTGGTCGAAGAGGTCGGCGAGGTGGCGCGGGTCCTCTCACGCACCTGTGGCGAGCAATCGTACAAGTCGACCGATCAACCCGGCGACTTGGCTGACGAACTAGCCGACGTGTTGTTCGTGACGATCTGTCTGGCCAATCAGACCGGTATCGACCTGACCGCAGCGCTGCGGGCGAACTTGGAAAAGAAAACCAAGCGCGACAAGGATCGACATCGCAACAACGAGAAACTGCGCTAGTGGCGTAAGCTTCCAGCTTGCGTTGCCGCAGTGTAAGCTTCCGGCTTGCGTTGCAGCAGCATCGCTCGTCCCGTGCATGCCCTCCGTCACGCACCGCGTGACCTACGTCTCCGCACCCAACTTTCGCAGCACGAACAGGCCTTCCAGCAGTTCTTTGTCAAACGGCAACGGATCGTCGATGTCGTAGGCGAAGTCGAAGGATGCGACCAATTCAAATTGATCGCTGACCTTTTTGAACAGTCGTTTCAATTGCGTTGGCGTGTACAGCCGCAGCGGAAACTCGCTTTGAATGCGGACGATTTCCCCGCTCGATTTAACGGCCTTCAGTTTCACGCGCAGGGTTTCCAGGCGTTTCTTTTCATCGGTGTGGGGAACACTGATGGTCGTCGTGAGCGTCGTTCCGGCTTGACTCATTTTGAATCGTTCGACGACCGCTTCATAGTCTTCTTCAGGCACCAGGTGCATGCCCAAAATATAGATCCCGCCGGTGGCAATCGAGTCGGCCATGCTGCGCAGGTGGGCGACGGCGTCCTTTTCGGTCAGCAGGTGGCGGAACGTGTTGTAGGTGCAAAACGCCGCGTCGAACGGTTTCTCAAACTCCAGGTGCGTCATGTCGCCCTTGACGCACGTCGCCTGCAGCTTTCGTCGTTTCAACTTGCGACGCATGTAGTTCAACATCGCGTCGCTGAGATCCAGGCCCGTCGCGTCGTAGCCCTTGGCGGCCATCGCCACGACCAGCCGTCCGCTGCCGCATCCGGGTTCAAACACACGCCGCACTTTGCGCCCGGCAAACCGCTGGAAGGCTTCTTCAAAAAAAGCGACTTCGACCGGCGTTTCTTCCCGAAACAGCATGTCGAAGTATTGGGGGTAGTCGTACCAGTTTGCCAAGGTGATGCTCTAGTGGTGTTACGGAATTCGACGCCAGCGGCGCAAAGTCAATTCGCTCCGTTGCTGCCGTCCGATGCCGGTTCAGGAGAGGTTTCCGCGGAGTTGTCGGCGGAGTGCTCGGGCAGTGCAACGATCTTCCCGAACAGGTGCCCGCCGTGGTCCCCGTGTTGCCAGGTTCCGGCATAGCGACCGGCTTGGGGACCGGGTTGAATCAACACGCGGGCGTCGAAGGTGCCCATGCCGGGGATCCACAACGAATCGAGCGTGATCACCGGCGTGTTGCCGGACCACAGGATTTTCAGATCCATCGGCAGTTCCTGGTCGACGTTGCCGTATTTGATTCGCGCGGTGAACCGATACAGATCCGCCGCGGGAAGTTTTTCGCACGACTTGATCGTGTACGCTTCGGTCTTCGGCGACCCGTCCTTTCCATCGACGGTGAACTTGCCGATGAACTGGGTTCCGCTCAAGTACTTCGCCAACCGGGTTTCCCGCGTGGTTGCTTCGTCGGCAACCGCGGGACCGGAAACGATCAAACCCAGAGCCAGGATGGCGAGCGAGAGTCGAAAGACGTGGTGGGTCATGATGGCACCTCAAAGGGAACAAGGGGATGCCATCAGTCTAACGTCGCCGCCAAGCGAAGAGTAAGGGGCGGGCGCCAAGCTTTCCCGGCGTTGACAGGCTGGAAGCCTATCCCACTCCTTCTCCGCTGGTCGCTTACGGACTGACGATTTCGTTGGTCCGTTGCACCCGCTCTTTTTGTTGCTTGAACATGTCGGGTAGATCCACGGGGCGGCGCCGCGAGGGGCCTGGGACCGGCTCCGGTTGCCAGTCATCGCCGCGGACGGCGGAACCGAACGGCGTGGTCAAGGAATCATCAAGCGTCTTCAGGTACGCCTGCAATTTCCAGGCGGGGATCACGGTCACACCGGCTTCGGTCGCCCGTTGTTTGGCCTCGCCGAGCGCCGCCAATTCGGCTGCGGCGACGTCTTCGTCGCGACCTTCGATTTTGGGCGATTCACCGACGACCAGGAACCGCACGCCCGGATCGATTCGGCCGCTGCGTTCGCCGTTGTCGGCGATTTCGGCGCCGGCCGCCTTGATCATGCCTTCCAGGATTTCGTTGTCGGGGCGGCCATCGTCATCGATGTCGATGCCACCGGCCAGGGCGATGCGAACGGTCCGGCCGGGTGCCCAGAACGGCGAGTAGACGGCGTCGCCTTCGATGATCGGGTTGCCGATTTGGGGCATCGCCACGACGCGAGCTTCGGCCAAGTGCGGGCCGAGGATCTTGGTGATCTGGATGGACGCTTTGATGTCCGCGTCTTGAAGCCGTGCGGTGTCATCGCGATCGACCACACCGAACGTGATCCCGGGTCGCAACGCGTCGGCGGAGCCCAGGTTGATCGAGACGATCTTGCCGCCGCGGAGGACGTAGCGGATTTCGCCCTGGACGGTCTCGAACCTGCCGCCGCGAAGCTTGTTCAGTTCCAGCTTCTGCGTTTCGATCGTGTTTTCCAACATTTGGGTCTGCTTGACCAGATCGTTGACCTGGGTGCCGGCTTTGCGTTGGAGGGCTTGCAGATCGCGTTCGCTCTTCGTCTTACTGTCCTTGGCTTGCTCCATTTTGGTCAGCATGTCGTTGCGATAGGCGGCGAACTGGGTCCGCTCGTCTTCGAGTTGTTTCGCCAGGTTTTCTCGTTCGGTTTCGGCCTTCTGCTGTGCGGCACGGGCGGTTGCGACATCGGCGGCGGCTTGGGCCCGGATCTTGTTGGCGTCGTCGCGAGCGACCCCGTATTGCTCGTTTCGGTCGCGGATCGCGTTCATGAAGTAATCGACCAGCGCGCCGTAGTGGCGGTCCTGGATGCCGACGTCTTGGCCGAACACCTGCATGTCGCTGTGGAACTGGGTGGCCAGGGCGTCAAATTCTGCGTCCCCGCTGCTGCTGTTGGCAAAGGAATCGAATTCGTCCTGCGTCATCTGCTCGGCACCGAGCATCTTCTGCATCGTGATGTTCTTTTCCTCGGCGTTTTTCAGACCGTTTGAGACGTCGTTCAGGCGATTGGCAATGGTCGCCCGTTCCTCCGCTTGCCCGCTTCCCCAACTCCAGAGGATAAAGTTCAGGGCAAGGGAGAGGACCAGCAGAATCAAACAGGTGATTAAGCTGCCGCGAATGACTGAATCGTCGCGTGCCGCCATGGGAAACTTCCGAGCGATAAGTGGAGAGGAAAGGAGAAACCGACTGGTTGGACGACTCGCACACCGAGCGGCGCCATCGATCGACCGCGGCGCGCGGCAGGAAATCCATCCACAGAATATTCACAAGTCTGCGCCATTCTAGCATTTCTGTCCGAGAATAACCGAGCTTCCCGTTCCGTCTGGGCGGGTTTTGGCGCGCCCGGACGATGAAGACAGCTGATTCCCGCTTTCATTGGCGACATCCGGGGGGCGGAGCGAACAAACTTCGGCGGCAAATCTTGGTCGGAAAATCTTGGTCGGAAAATCTCGGCCGCAAAAAACGGCGGCAGGCCCGAATGACACGGGCATCCGTGTTGGTGTGCAGGCTTGAGAGACCGTCCAGCTTAAGACGATCGCATTTCTGATGTACGATGACCCTTCCGGGCCGTCGCCCGTGGGGCTCTGCGCGACGACCTCGAAAGGACGTCGTAGACCCCTCCGCCGACCACCTCTCACCCATTCGGTCAGCTCAATCAGATTTGTCGCGTTTCGCGCTAGCCCTAAGCTGGACGGTCTCTGAAGGCTAGACACCAACGGTACCTGCACCCTTGTCGCTCGCGTCGACTGCCTCAACTTCCGCGTCGGGTCGCGTCTCAATCCGATTCCATTCACCCGCCCGCTGGCGGCTTGTTGTTTAAATCGCGGAACCTTTTGCTGGGCGAGTGGTTAGAATAAAAAGAGCGCCTCGAGTATCGCCCCCCCAGGGCCGGTACTTGGTTGCTGCTCGTCCAGGCAAGACCTCCCGCAGGCAAGGCCTCACCAGTGGTGTGGGTTGGTCGACCCCTCGCACGCTCCGTTGGTGATCAAACGGGCGGAGGCCCTTTCCCCTTTCGGAACCCTTCCCAGACTCATGCAAATCCAATCCATGTCACGTCCATCGTCCCCATTTGCTGCTTCCCCCCGTCGCCGTCGCCGTCACCGACGTGCGGCTCGACACGCTTTCACGTTGCTCGAGCTGTTGCTGGTTCTTGCCATCCTCGTCGTCCTCGGTGGCATCGTCGCGGTGAACGTCGTGGGGACCGGCCAAGCCGCTAACGCCGACGCGACGACGGCTCAGCTGAAAATGCTCAAGTCGAACATTGACATGTTCCAGATCCGCATGAACAGCTTGCCGCAAACCTTGGAAGAACTCCGTGACGGACCGTCCGATGCGGCCAAAAAAGCGAAATGGGTCGCGCCGATCATCACCGAAATCCCCAAAGACGCCTGGGGCAATGACATCGACTACAGCGTCAACGGCAACAGTTACGAACTCCGCAGCGGAGGCATCGACGGCCAGAAAAACACCGAGGACGACATCGTCGTGACGCCGTAAGCATTGATTCCCTGCGTTTTACCAAGTGTTAGCGGCAGGGCGCAAGCCCTCCGGTTGCTCATCGTTCCCGAAACACCGGAGGGCTCGCGCCCTGCCGCTAATAAACGCTTCACCGCGTTACCTGACATGGTCGCACTTGAGATTCATCGCACGCCAGAACGACAAAGCGGATTCACGCTGCTGGAGTTGCTGTTGGTCTTGGCGATCCTTTCCGTCCTCGCATCGATCGCGATCCCACAAGTCGCCTGGTTGCTCGGTGATCGAAGGATCGTCCGAGGGGCCAAACAGATCCGCGAAGAATTGATGTTGGCCCGCATCGACTCGATGCGGCAGGGTCGGATTTTGATGGTCGACGCCATGCTTGAATCCGGCCAGTTCCGCGTCCAACCGTATTTCTCCACGGCCGACTCGGTCAACGCGATCGACCAGACCGGCACCCAATCGGCTCTGTTGTCCGGTGCCGAGCAGGCTCAATTTGTCCCGGTGATCCAGGACGAATCGAAAATCCGCCAATTGGATCTGCCCGACGACGTGGTGGTCAAAAGCGTGTCGGTCGTTTCGGCGGCCCGGGCGATGGAAATCCAGCAGGCGACGATGAGCAACCAAGCCGAAGGATACAGTCAACCGATCTTGTTTTACCCCGACGGGACCACCAGCACGGCCGCGGTGGTGCTGATGCATCCCGAACACGGGCAAATCACGATCAAGCTGCGCGGCATCACCGGCGACGTCACGATCAGCGAGGTGGGGGCCAATCAATGACCGTCACGCAAGCACCGAAACAGGATTCATCGAAATCACCCTCGCGAAGCCGTCGGGGCGGTTTTTCGCTGTTGGAAATGATCCTGGCGTTGGCCATCCTCGGCAGCAGTCTGGCGGTTTTGGCGCAAATCGCCGGGACCGGCGTCAGCGCCGCTCGCGAAGCCCGCGCGCTGGTGACCGCCAGGATGATCTGCCAATCCAAACTGAACGAACAGTTGTTGAACATCCAGGCGGGCCAAACACCGACGACGATCGTCGAAGCACCGGCCGAATCGTTCGACAGCGCGTCGACCGAAACGTTCGTCTACACGGTCGAAGTCATGCCCGGTCAACTCGATGGATTGCTTTCCCTTCGCGTGACCGTCACGGCCCGCGCCGGCGACGGCACCGAACAACTCGCCGCCTTTGCACTCGATCGCTGGGTGATCGACCCGGCGCTGGGGCTGGAAGAAGCCGAGTTGGAAGAAGAGGCGGCGCGCGAAGAAATCGCCAACGGCGGTGAGGAGCCTCTCACATGATTCAAACGGGCTTGACGAACGTGACGAATGCGGCTCGGTTGGGCCGTCCGCGGCGACGCGGTTTTACTTTGCTGGAACTGTTCTTGACGCTGTCGATGGCCGTCGTCCTGATGACCCTGGTCAACGCGGCGTTCCGATTCTACGCCGTCGACATGGATTCCAATGACATGGACATGCGGCGGACCATGCTGGCCTCGGCCGTGATGCAGATGATCGAAGACGACTTGCGGGCATCGCTGCACCCGGAACCGTTGGACACCAGCGCGCTGGAAACCTTGCTCGCCAGCACCGCCGCTTCGGCCACCGGCGGTGGCAACTCGGGGGATTCCGGAGATCCCGGCGACGCCGAGGCTGCCGGCATGGACGACCCCGCACTGGAAGAGGAACCGGTGACATCGGTCAGCGGGGTTGCCGTGTTGCAGACGCCCGGCTTGATCGGGGACCAGTATCAATTGCAAATCGATACCAGTCGCCTGCCGCGGTTAGAAGAGTATGCCATGTTGATGGACGTCGATCCCGGGAACCTGGCCGATTTGCCCAGCGATTTGAAAACCGTGACCTACTACGTTCAGGCGGCCGACTCGATCGGGATCGAGGATCCGCTGGCCAAGTTGGACGCGACGACCTCGACGACCGCCGGCGGGTTGGTTCGCCGCGTCTTGGATCGCTCCGCAACCACCTTCGCATCGACCTCGGGCAACCTCGCGGCACTCGGCCAGACCGGTGAATTGCTCGCGCCCGAGGTCACGGGGATCGAGTTTTCCTACTGGGACGGCGTGACCTGGCAAATCGAATGGAACAGCGACGAACTGGGGGAACTTCCCCTGGCCGTGAAAATCCAATTGGTCATGGTCGATCCGCTGGTCGCCGAGAGCGAGCAGGAACCACGGCTGTTTCAGCACGTCGTCAAACTGTCGATGGCCAAGATCATCGAAGAGGAAGAGGAAGAAGATCTTTCGGGGGTCGGCCTGTGATGTTTTCACCCACCACAACCAAGACGCAACGTCCGGGCAGACGGCGAGGTTTTTTCCTGGTGCTGGTGTTGCTGGTCGTCGTCGTCGCCACGTTGTCGGTGTACTCGTTCACCGGAGTGATGGTCGCCTACGACGACGCCGCGTACCTGTCCGGCGACTTGGTCCGTGCCCGCGTGGCCGCCGATTCCGGTGCCGAGGCGATTCGTTTGATCTTGTCTCAACCCCGAATGATGCGGGACGACATGGGAGGCGTCTACAACAATCCCAACCTGTTCCAGGCGATCGCGGTTTCCGATCAAGACCCGGCCAACGTCTGCGACTTTTCCGTTCCCGCGCCGGATCTGAACGAAAACGGCATGCTCAGCGGCATTCGCTTCGGGTTGCAGGACGAATCGGCTCGCTTGAATCTCAACACGTTGACGGTCTTGGATGAAAACTCCGAAGGCTTGATGGCCGCGCTCAGTCTGCTCTCGGATCCGGACAGTGCCGATGTGTTGCCTGAAAGTATCGCTACCGCGTTGTTGTTGGCCTTGCCGGGGATGACCGAAGAGATCGCCGATTCGATCATGGACTGGCTGGACGCCGACGACGAAGTGCGTCCCTATGGTGCGGAGCTGGAGTATTACAGCGGTTTGCCGACGCCCTATGAACCGACCAACGGCCCGATCAACAGCGTCGAAGAATTGTTGCTGGTCAGCGGGATGACCCCGACGCTGCTGTTCGGTGCCGACACCAATCGCAACGGCGTCCTCGATCCGGACGAACAACAACGCTTCAACGTCACCGTCGACACGCCCGGCGCACTCGGCTTGGCGGCCTATTTCACGATCCACGGCCAAGAGGCCAACAAGCAGCGCGACGGCACGTTTCGGGTGAACATCAACGCGGACGATCTGGAAATCCTGTACGAAGACTTGACCGAAGTGCTCGGCGATGACGTCTACGCCAGTTTCATTTGTGCGTACCGCATGTCGGGGGCACCGTCGACGTCGCTCGCCGGAGCGGCTCTGCCGGATGCAGCCAACGCCGCACCGGATGACCAACCGGCCAACGACGGCGGCGTTTGGACGGCGGACCTGCTGGAAAACTTCGATCTGTCGGCCGGCGGTTCCGTCGAATTCACCCAGGTGCTCGATCTGATCGACGCCACGGTCACCGTCGGCGGAGGAGACGACGCGGTGACCTACCGCAGCCCCTTTGATCTGTTGACCGCGGGCATCTACCTGCCGTTGATCATGGACAAACTGGTGACCGGTGACACGCCGGCGATGCCCGGTCGGATCAATGTCAATGAATGCCCCGCGGAACTGCTGTACGGCATCCCGTTTTTGACCGAGGAACAAGTCGGCATGATTCTGGAGGCCCGCGGGACGGAAACCGACGACGAGAACCGGTTCTACGAGACCTGGTTGATGGTCGAAGGCATCGTGACGCTGGCGGAAATGAGAAATTTGGTGCCGCTGTTGACCGGCGGCGGCGACGTCTATCGGGCCCAGATCGTCGGCTACTTTGAATCGACCGGTTTGGCCCATCGCCAAGAAGTGATCATCGACGCGACCACCGTGAACCCCAAAATCGTGTCCTATCGAGACCTCAGCCATCTCGGTCGGGCGTTTGACGTTTCCGTGCTCGGAATCCGCAACACGGCCGCGGTGTCCGGTGACGAGCCCGCTGCCTCCCAGTAACCGCCTCCCAGTAACGTTTCCCAGCCAGCCCCCCGAGACTGACCGTGCGTTTTGACCTTATCGAACTAGACTACCACCATGCCTAAACGAATAGCCCTCGACTATGACGACCGCGAATTGCGGATCGTCGTCGCCAACTGCAACGGTTCCAAGGTGCAGGTGACCGATGCACAGGTCATCCCGATTCCTGAAAACGGATCGGTCTCGGAAAAGCTACGGGCCTACATCACCAGCGAAGGCCTGCAGAAGACGGAAACGCTCGTCACGATCGGTCGCGGTAAAGCGGAGTTGCGAGAGTTGCAATTGCCGCCGGTGCCCGATGATGAGCTTCCGGACATGGTGCGATTTCAAGCCATCCGCAGCTTTGCGTCGGCCAGCGAGCGCGCCATTGTCGACTTTTTGGTGACCCGTCGTACGAATGAAAACCACACGCTGATTGCGGCGGCCGTTTCTCCGGGGGACATGGATCGTGTCCGCGAACTCTGTTCGACGTCGGAATTGCTGCCCAAACGCATCGTGCTGCGTCCGTTGACCGCCGCATCGCTGTACTTGCGAGGTCAAAAGACGCCGCCGATCTGCGTCATGATCGACTTGCTGACCGACGACGCGGAAATCGTGATCGCCCGGGACGGCAAAGTGATCTTTGTGCGTACCGTTCGATTGCCGTCCGAGGCCCGGCATCGCAGCGGTGCGATCGCCAGCGAGTTGCATCGGACGATGGTGGCCTGTGGCGAGATGTCCACGCCGGATCGAATCGTGGTGTGGGGGACCGGTGCCGTTCACACCGGTGACATCGCGGCCATCAAGAGCACCGTCAACTGCGAGGACGTCCAGGCGGTCAACCCATTCGATCTGGTCAACTTGCAGATGGATCGCGATGCTTTGCCCGAACACGTCGGCCGGCTCGCCCCACTGGTCGGCCTGCTCGCCAGCGACGAAACGGCTCCGGAAACGTTGATCGATTTTCTCAACCCGCGTAAGAAGCCGGAAGAGGAACCCGATCGCGTCCGCCGCATCTTGATGATCGCCGGACCGATTGCCGCGGTGTTCCTGGCCGGCTTCTTCATCTACCGGCAATTCGCCCAGTGGGATCGAAAGATCGCCAACGCGACCAACGAAGTCAACCTGTTGTTGCCGTCGGCCGACGCTGCCCAACAGAGCATCGCTCGGACCGAAACCATCGACCAGTTCCTCGACAGCGATGTCAATTGGTTGGACGAAATCAGACGACTGGCCGAAAAAGCACCGCCGAGCGACAAGCTGATCGTCCGCAATATCTCCGGTACTGCCAGCATTCGCGGCGGCGGAGGCACGCTTCGCGTCGTCGGTGCCGTCACCGAGCCGAGTGTGATCGACGAGTTGGAAGAATCACTGCGTGACGAGACCCATGGCGTCGTCGGTAAGGGATCGCAAGAACAAAAAGGCCAAGACACCTATGCCTGGACGTTCACCGAATCGGTGATGGTCTCCGGTGAAACGGTTCGCAACACCCGCTACCAGCGGATGGCCGAGCGGATGGCCGAGGCCGAATCGGAGTCGGAAGCGGATACAGATGCCGAAGCGGAAACTGAGGCCGCCGATGAACAACCGCCGGCCGAATCGACGCCGGCCGAAGAGTCTGCCGAACAAGCACCTACTGATGACGCGACCGATGTGACGGAGGTCGAAGCATGAACCAGCGAGAACGAGTATTAGCGATCTTGGTCGGCGGACTGTTTGTCCTCGGGCTCGGCCAATGGGGATTCACAAAATACAAAACCGCCATCAAACAGCGGCGTACCCAATACGAGTCGCTTCAAGAACGACAGATTCAACTTTCCGAACAACGCAATCAAGGTGCACTGGCCGACCGCCAGATGGGCGAATACCTGGTGCGGTCGGTTTCCAGCGACGTCGAGCGTGCCCGCAGCGACTACCAAAGTTGGCTGTTTGATGTCGTGGAAAACCACAACATCCAAGACGCCAAGATCGACAGCGGGCGGACGAGTCCCGTCGGCGATCTGTATCAACAAATGACGTTTCTGCTGACGGGGCGTGCCGAAGTGGAAAACATTTTTGAGTTCATGCACGAGATCCAATCCAAAGACTATTTGCATCGGATCCGCGAGTTTGATCTCAAACCGTCCAAGACCGAATCGGGGTTCACGATCAGCATGACCATCGAAGTGGCTTCGCTGAGAAACGCTCCCGTCGACGCCAACGCGCCGGACACCAACGCCTGGCGCGTGGATCCGGATTCGCTGGCCTACAGCGATCCGATCTTGAATCGCAACCTGTTCGAGCCGCCCAACCGGGCGCCTTCCTACGGCGGCAGCGACACAATTGAAGTGACCAAGGGACGCAGCGAAGCCGTTTCGCTGGTGTTCAAGGACGCCGAGCAACACCGGCTGTCCTATGAATTGGTCGATCCGCCTGAGAACGTTTCGATTGACGATCGCAGCGGCACGTTGCGTGTCAGCAGCGACGAACTGACGGAGTTCGACGTGACGGTTCGTGTCACCGATCAAGGTTACCCGAAACGGGTCGTCGAAGAAACGTTGCTGGTCAAGGTCGTCGATCCGCCTCCACCGCCGCCGCCTGAAAAGCCGCCGTTGGAGTTTGATGATGCCAAGCAGACGTATCTGACCGGATTGGTGCAGGGTGCCGAAGATTGGACGGCCTGGATGAACGTCCGAACGCGCGGCAAGACGCTGAAGCTGCGTGTCGGCGACGAATTTGAAATCGGCAGCGTGCGTGGAGTCGTCGAATCGATCGATGCAGACAGCGTGAAGATCAAAATCGGCGAAAAAACCATCGCGCTGACCAGCGGCGGAACACTCAAATCCGCCGTCGATTCGGTGGAGTGATCCCTGGTGGGCAACGCTTCCGGCCTGTCACGTGCTGCGGTGAACCACGAGCCCCTTGTGTTCTTGACGGATCGACCGCAACCGAATTTCGAAATCAGCAATGAATCAATAAGCCCTTCCTGCCGTGATTCCGTCTGCTGATTGATTGTCGATTGGTTCGAGCACCCATCTTTTGTTGAACCAAAAGTATTGTTCCGGATTGGCGCGGATCGCCGCCTCCAACGGCGGAATCGTTGCTCGCATGATGCGTTCCGCGTCGGCATTGCGGTCCATTTTTCGATTCGGCATGATCGACGCTTTGAAATGCAGTTGCAGACGGCCGCCGGCTGGTCGAGTTGTATAGGCGGGAAGGACCGGGCATCCGGCGACATGTGCCATCAGCCCTAATCCGCGGGCCAGGTCGGCGGTATGGCCGAGGAACGGAACCTTCAAGTCGTTTTGACGGGAACGCAGGTCAACGAGGATCGCGATGATGTTGCCCTTTCGCAGCGACCGAATCGTTTTGCGAAACAGCATCGGATCGTCGCGCTCGATGGTTTCGCTGCCGATGTGTCTGCGCATCGCGTTCAGGTGACGATTGAACAGCGGATTTTTTTGATTGCGGTAGATGAACGTCATCGGATAACCGAGCTGCTCCAGGGCGATGCCGGCCAAATCCCAATTGGCCAAGTGTGGAACCGCCAGGATACAACCGCGATCGAGCGCCACCGCACCGTCGAGTCGTCGACGATCGTCTTGATCGATCAGTGTGTTTTGTTCCACCCATTTTCGCGTGACTTTGGGGGTGCGCAAGATCTCGATCAGATGCCATACCAAATCGCGATAGGATTGTCGCGCGATCCGTGTAGCGTCGACTTCGGAGAGGTCGCGGAAGACCTGGCGGATCCTCTGCTCGGCCGCCAATCGTCGATTCCGACCGATTTGAAAACCGACAGGCGCAACGACACTGCCCAACTTCAGAGCCGCGCTTTGGGGCAGCACGTTGACCAGATTGGACAAAAATTTTAGGGCGGCAAATTCCGCAAGGTGTCTTGGATGATGCATCCGATTCTCCAACCCCCCTTGTTCCCCTTGTTTGTATGGGTTGTGCTGACAAATCATTGGATCTTCCGAAACAAATGATCGACGGCATGTTCGCGTCGCAGCGACGCACACCCCGGCAATTCGCTCCGTTGGCGGTGGACCTGTGGGAACCCCGTCGTCACAAATGTCGGTGATGGCGCGCAACTCTCCTCAGCCCCGGCAGACTGTATCGCCAATGACTCGGCGGCGTCGCAAGGCGATTCTTCACCGGCCAGCAGGATTTCTCGGACAAGAATGTGCCCGGCTTGAATCAATAAGGTGGGTGAATCAATAAGGTGGGTGGCACCAATCGATGCTGAGAATAGTGGGTGGCACCAATCGATGCGGTCCCGCCTGCACGGCTGAGTTTGGTGGGTGGCACCAATGGGCTGAGAATAGTGGGTAGTGTCTTGGAAACGGCGGCTCGACCTCGTGGTTCACGATTGAATTCGTTTTCAAGCTGGGTTTACGAGTGAGCCATGATTCGAAAAGTGCCTGCCGGTTTGCTGCCGGCAGGCACGCGGACTCGGTAGATCGTTGTGGGTAGACACTCGATGTCGTGTGCCATCTAGATCGCCGGTCCGTTTCGTTCAAAACCCGAACAGCCGAAGGAGCCACCGACAAGCGTGAGCTCGCACTACTATCCAGGGATCAAGCGATGACCACAGTTTACAAAAGATTTATTGGAGTTGATGTTGCAAGCCGCAAACTCGATCTCTTCGATTCGGTATCAACCGAACATCAAATGATCGACAACACACCCGAAGCAATCAACGCGTGGATGAAACACCTTCGTCGCAAGCGTGTCAAGACGATCGTGGTGATGGAAGCCACCGGAGGCTACGAAAGTAATCTGGTGGACGCTTTGCACGAAGCTGACATCGACTGTAGCGTGTGCAACCCCGCGCAGGTGCGATCGTTCGCCAAAGGAATTGGACTGATTGAAAAGAACGATCCGATCGACGCCAGAATGATCGCCCGTTTTGGTGAAGTCGTCACGCCAAAGTTGCGTGAAAAACCTTCTCCCGAAGAACGCAAGCTCAAAGCACTCGTGCATCGACGAGATCAAGTACTCTCGCAACAGTCGGCCGAACGGAACCGCCTTGCCCAAGCCCGTGACGAGGAAGTACGTGAAGTGATCCAGGAAGCGTTGGACTTCTATAAGCGACAAATCGTAGGGATTGAGAAAAAAATTGCCTCGGTGATCGATGCCAGCGGCCCCATGTCAGAGCGATCAGCGCTGCTCTCTTCGTGCCCCGGTGTCGGCACCGCAACGGTCGCGATGTTTCTGGCCGAGCTCCCCGAACTCGGCTCGCTTAACCGCGGCCAAATCGCCAAGCTCGTTGGCGTCGCACCGATCGTCCGTGATAGCGGCCAAAAGGAGGGCAAGCGTAGCACGTTTGCAGGTCGCTCCCTGGTCCGCAAAGTGCTTTACATGGCCGCGTTGGTTGCCACGCGACACAACTCGATCATGAAAGCGTTCTACCAACGCCTGCTGGCCAAAGGCAAGCCGCCGAAGGTGGCGATCGTAGCGGTGATGCGAAAGCTCTTGGTAACGCTGAACGTCATGGTACGCGAAGGAACGCCTTGGCGTGAACCCACTCTCGATCCTGCGGCCTAGCCCTCGGGGCACCATTGACATCGATCCGACCTGGCAAAGTCCCACATGCATACGCGTCGCATCGGACGGCACTCACCCCCCTTCCTAGAACACGATGTTTGATGAGCCCCTTTCGCGTCGCCGTCACCTTGGCCTGCGCCAGCAGATGAGGCCGAGGTGACGGCGATGCGGAATGGGGCGGCCCATTTCGTTGAGTCCCGAACGAGCGTCTCGCGCCCATCACCAACACCCTGAGCTGAATCTCATCAACCAGAGCCAAAGATGTAAAACCAAGAAAAATTCTCGGCGAGCCATCACTCGCCATTGACAGGAACTAAGACAGCCGATGGCACCAAGAATAGTGGGTGGCACCAATCGATGCGGCAATGCGGCTACTGTTTTGCTAGCGAGCACGATCCCGCCTGCACGCCCGTGTTTGGTGGGTGGCACCAATCGGCTCGGCTGAGTTTGGTGGGTGGCACCAATCGATGCGGCACTAGCGAGCCCGGTCCCGCCTGCACGGATGAGTTTGGTGGGTGGCACCAATCGATGCGTGCCAATCGATGCGTGGGTGGCACCAATCGATGCGGCAATGCGGCTACTGTTTTGCTAGCGAGCACGATCCCGCCTGCACGCCCGTGTTTGGTGGGTGGCACCAATCGGCTCGGCTGAGTTTGGTGGGTAGTGTCTTGGAAACGGCGGCTCGACCTCGTGGTTCACGATTGAATTCGTTTTCAAGCTGGGTTTACGAGTGAGCCATGATTCGAAAAGTGCCTGCCGGTTTGCTGCCGGCAGGCACGCGGACTCGGTAGATCGTTGTGGGTAGACACTCGATGTCGTGTGCCATCTAGATCGCCGGTCCGTTTCGTTCAAAACCCGAACAGCCGAAGGAGCCACCGACAAGCGTGAGCTCGCACTACTATCCAGGGATCAAGCGATGACCACAGTTTACAAAAGATTTATTGGAGTTGATGTTGCAAGCCGCAAACTCGATCTCTTCGATTCGGTATCAACCGAACATCAAATGATCGACAACACACCCGAAGCAATCAACGCGTGGATGAAACACCTTCGTCGCAAGCGTGTCAAGACGATCGTGGTGATGGAAGCCACCGGAGGCTACGAAAGTAATCTGGTGGACGCTTTGCACGAAGCTGACATCGACTGTAGCGTGTGCAACCCCGCGCAGGTGCGATCGTTCGCCAAAGGAATTGGACTGATTGAAAAGAACGATCCGATCGACGCCAGAATGATCGCCCGTTTTGGTGAAGTCGTCACGCCAAAGTTGCGTGAAAAACCTTCTCCCGAAGAACGCAAGCTCAAAGCACTCGTGCATCGACGAGATCAAGTACTCTCGCAACAGTCGGCCGAACGGAACCGCCTTGCCCAAGCCCGTGACGAGGAAGTACGTGAAGTGATCCAGGAAGCGTTGGACTTCTATAAGCGACAAATCGTAGGGATTGAGAAAAAAATTGCCTCGGTGATCGATGCCAGCGGCCCCATGTCAGAGCGATCAGCGCTGCTCTCTTCGTGCCCCGGTGTCGGCACCGCAACGGTCGCGATGTTTCTGGCCGAGCTCCCCGAACTCGGCTCGCTTAACCGCGGCCAAATCGCCAAGCTCGTTGGCGTCGCACCGATCGTCCGTGATAGCGGCCAAAAGGAGGGCAAGCGTAGCACGTTTGCAGGTCGCTCCCTGGTCCGCAAAGTGCTTTACATGGCCGCGTTGGTTGCCACGCGACACAACTCGATCATGAAAGCGTTCTACCAACGCCTGCTGGCCAAAGGCAAGCCGCCGAAGGTGGCGATCGTAGCGGTGATGCGAAAGCTCTTGGTAACGCTGAACGTCATGGTACGCGAAGGAACGCCTTGGCGTGAACCCACTCTCGATCCTGCGGCCTAGCCCTCGGGGCACCATTGACATCGATCCGACCTGGCAAAGTCCCACATGCATACGCGTCGCATCGGACGGCACTCACCCCCCTTCCTAGAACACGATGTTTGATGAGCCCCTTTCGCGTCGCCGTCACCTTGGCCTGCGCCAGCAGATGAGGCCGAGGTGACGGCGATGCGGAATGGGGCGGCCCATTTCGTTGAGTCCCGAACGAGCGTCTCGCGCCCATCACCAACACCCTGAGCTGAATCTCATCAACCAGAGCCAAAGATGTAAAACCAAGAAAAATTCTCGGCGAGCCATCACTCGCCATTGACAGGAACTAAGACAGCCGATGGCACCAATCGATGCGGCACTAGCGAGCCCGGTCCCGCCTGCACGGATGAGTTTGGTGGGTGGCACCAATCGATGCGTGCCAATCGATGCGTGGGTGGCACCAATCGATGCGGCAATGCTTCACCATCTTTAGTGCCACCGCTCTATTGTTTTGCTAGCGAGCCCGGTCCCGCCTGCACGGCTGAGTTTGGCGGGTGGCACCAATCGATGCTTTCCAATCGATGCTTTCCAATCGATGCTTTCCAATCGATGCTTTCCAATCGATGCTTTCCAATCGATGCTTTCCAATCGATGCTTTCCAATCGATGCTTTCCAATCGATGCTTTCCAATCGATGCTTTCCAATCGATGCTTTCCAATCGATGCTTTCCAATCGATGGGTGGTGGGTGGCACCAATCGATGCGGCACCAATCGATGCGGCAATGCGGCTACTGTTTTGCTAGCGAGCACGATCCCGCCTGCACGCCTGTTTTTGGTGGGTGGCACCAATCGATGATTTCGTGGGTGGCACCAATCGATGCGGCACCAATCGATGCGGCAATGCGGCTACTGTTTTGCTAGCGAGCACGATCCCGCCTGCACGCCTGTTTTTGGTGGGTGGCACCAATCGATGATTTCGTGGGTGGCACAATTCGATATCTGGTTTTGCTAGCGGCTCAGAATGGTGGGTGGCACCAATCGATGGCACCAATCGATGCGGCACCTAGATACAGCTTGTCAATCTGCAAAGACAGGCTGGAAGCCTATCCCACTGGGTAGCTACGATTCACGATCGAACTTCTTTAGCTTTCTGTCCAGGGTGCTGCGTTCGATGCCCAAGATTGACGCCGCGCGACTTTTGTTGCCATCGGTATGACGGAGCACGCGTTCGATGTGCGATCGTTCTAACTCGGCCAGCGAAATCTCGACCGGACTGGACGCAGCGATCGACTCGGCGTCGCCCGTGCCGGCCGACATGGCCGGCGTCAGCAACAGGTGTTCGGCATCGATCGTCACTCCGGAGTTGAGAACCACCGCGCGTTCAATCACGTTGCGGAGTTCGCGGATGTTTCCGGGCCAGCGATAATCCAACAGCATCCGTTTGGCCGCGTCGCTGATCGTCGTGATCCGCCGGCCCATCTGCTGGTTGAACTGTGCCAAAAAATGTTCGGCCAGCAACAGGATGTCGCTGCCACGCTTGCGTAGCGGCGGCACGACCATCTCGACGACGTGCAATCGGTAGAACAGGTCTTGGCGAAATTTACCTTCGGCGACCATCGATTGAAGATCGCGATTGGTTGCCGCGACCACACGCACGTCGACTTTGATCGGACTTTGCCCGCCGACGCGTTCAAACGGATGGCCTTCGAGCACGCGTAGAAACTTGGCTTGAATCTCCGCATCCATCTCGCCGATTTCGTCCAGCATCAGCGTGCCTCCGTCGGCCGCTTCGAACTTGCCCAGCTTGCGATCGGTCGCGCCGGTGAAGGCACCTTTCTCGTGTCCGAACAACTCGCTTTCCAGCAGTGACGGCGACAGGGCGGCGCAATTCATGCAGACCAGCGGCGCCGAGGCGCGTCCGCTGGCGTGGTGGATCGCCGAGGCGACCAGTTCTTTGCCGACACCGGATTCGCCGCGGACCAAGACCGTCGCGTGAGTGGGGGCGACCATGGTGATCTTTTCGATGATGTCGCGGACCGCGTCGCTCTGCCCCACGATTTGCACTTTTCCGCCGATCTGCTTTTGCAGTGTTTTGATTTGGCGTTGGGACCGGCGGAGCGAGCGATCGAGTTTTCCTCGGACGCGTAGGTTGCGCAGCGATTCGGCCAGAATCTCGGCCACGGCCAGCACAAATTCCAGATCAGGCGCCGACAACACCGCGTCTTTGTCCGTCGTCAGCAAGTGCAGCATGCCCAACAGTTTGTCTTCGCGATCTCGGACGGGGGCCAGGATCATGCTGACCGCGTCGATCTCGCCTTGGCTGTTTTCGGTCGCCAACGTTCGGTCGCCGGAAACGTTTCTGGCCAAGATCGCTTGACCGTCTGGACCGATCACGCTGGCGATCGCGGTGTCGGCCGGACGCCGATAGCTGCTCGATCCCGGCGCCGCATCATTGGAATGACGTGTGGCGACCAAGGTCAGCATCGATGGGTCTGGGCCCGATCGAGGGTTGGCTTGCAGGTCGGTGGTTTGCTGGTCTTGCGGCGGACGGTTTGGGGCCCGGCGGCGCGATGCGGATTCGACGACGAATGCACCGGCGCTTCGAAACGGGATCGATGCGGCCAGACGGTCCAGGACCATGTCGATCGCCTGGGCAGCGGTTTCCGCACCGGCCAGATCGAACGCCAGTTGCAGCAGTGTTGCGCGGGCCTGTTCCGTCTGCACCAGCGTTCCGGGCGAGTCGGTGGTCAGTGGATCACGGTGCAAGTATTCGCTTTTGGCGCGACGATCGGTGATCGACGCAGCCTCCATCGCCAGGGTCAGGTGATCTTCGGTCGCCCCGGCGGGTCGGGGCGAGGCGACGGGGCCCTCGGCGGACTGAATCTGGTGAACGAACTGCAGCGAGAAGCCGGCGATTTCAATTTTGTCGCCGTCGGACAGGGCCGTCGGAGCCTGGATCCGTCGGCCGGAGAGAAACGTGCCGTTGCGGCTGCCCAGATCCTCGATCATCCAGCCTTCCGCAGTTGACCAGACCCGGGCGTGCTGGCGGCTCGCCTTTTCGCTGCGGATCGCGATGTCGTTGGCACTGGAGCGTCCGAGGATGACTTGTCCGGGGGCGGAGAGTCGGAAAACATCGCTCCATCGCCCCGCCGACTGGATCACCAGGTAACCGCCATCGATGCCACCCACGGGGGTGCTCCATTGGCCGTTTGAGGTGGAAACCCCCTTCAGCGGCAGGCGGTTGGGGCCGGAATCGTCGTCGTGGGGCGGCAAGGTGAGGCTGCTGTCGCTCAAAGTGCTGGAATTCGCTCGAAGTGGCCGGATGAGATTGGATGCCGAATAGTTTATCAGATCGTCGGGTCGAACTTGCCACTGGAATGGGCGGCAACTATTCTCTTATGCAGTCTAGGCCGCCTCCCAACCGACTTTTCCGCCGTAAGATCACGCTTCGTTGCGACTTGCAGGCGTCTAAAATCCAATTCCATTCGGAGTAACTTTTCGATGAAACTGAGCCAAGCTCGATTCATGATCGCGATTGCGATGAGCTGTCTCGTTGCAGTCGCCTCGCTGACCAAAGCAGGAAACTTCGGCGGTGGCGGCAATAACGTGGGTGGCGTTGCGATCGATCCAGCCGGCGTGGTTCGTTCGGCGACGGTCGAGGAAAACCAACAACTGCTCAACCTGCTTCGCAACGTCGTCACGGCCCCGGCGGGTGAGTTGGCGGCTGCGACCGATCTGCGACTCGTGTCGCTGTCGGGTTTGCAAGACGCGATCATCGAGGTTCGTAAAACGGGCGCGAGACTTCCCTCAGAGATCCGCTATTTGGCCGGCTTGACCGGCGTCGATTATGTGCTGGTCGACAAGGAAAACAACGACTTGATCCTGGCGGGACCGGCCGAACCCTGGACCCTGTCCGAAACCGGCAGCGTCGTCGGCACGGAAACCGGCGCCGCGATTCTTCAGCTGGAAGACCTGGTCGTCGCACTTCGCAATGTCGAAAACTCACGAGCCCAAGGCATCAGCTGTTCGATCGAACCGACGGCCGAAGGCCGGCAACGTTTGAACGCGTTTCTCGGTCGCATGAAACTCCGGCCCGGACAAAATCCCTCCGTCCTGGAAGCAGGGATGAAGCAGGCATTCGGTCCGCAGATGATCAAGTTGAACGGCATTCCCGCGACCAGCCGCTACGCCGCCATCCTTGTCGCCGCGGATTATCAAATGAAACGGCTGGCGATGGCGATCGAAGATTCACCCGTCAAAGGTCTTCCCAGCTATCTGCAACTCGCCCGTAACACGTCTCATGCCGGCAGCATGAACCCTCGCTGGTGGATGGAATGCGAGTACGACAGCTTGACGCGCAACGAAGAAGGCACGGTCTGGAAATTGACCGGTCAAGGAATCCGGACGATGACTGAACAAGATGCGATCGCCGCCGACGGCACGGCAACCGGTGCCGGAAAGTCCGACAAGCTGGCGGAGAAATGGGCCACATCGATGACCGAACGCTTTGAGCAGCTGGCCAAAGAAATGCCGGTCTTCGGAGACCTGCAAAACTTGATGGATCTGACGGTTGCTTCGACGCTGATCGTGCAGGAACAACTTGAAAATCGCGCGGGACTGGAGCTGGTCGTGTTCCGCGATCAGGAAATGCTGGAGATGCCGATGTTGGATGCTCCTCAAACCATCGCTCCGGAGTGCAGCTTCATCAAGGGACGCAGCGGCTGGGTCGTTACGGCTTCGGGTGGCGTCAGCATCAATGCCTTCCAGATTGTTCATGACCAGCAAGTCGACACCTCGCTGACTAACCAGATCGCCTCCTCTCGGACCAGCACTTGGTGGTGGAACAAGTAGGGCCTGCAGTGCATGCCTCCCGTCACGCACAGCGTGACCTACGGTGTCGGCTACGCCACGTCGCCCAGGTCCAATCGTTTGCCGTAGCGGCGCATCAATTGTTTCTTGAGCGCGTCCCATTTGGGATCCGACAATTCGGGATCTTCGTCGATCGTCTGCTGCGCGATTTCGCGGGCGACATGCAGGATGTCGATGTCGTTCATGAGATCGGCAATCCGCAGCGGGGGCATGCCGCTTTGACGGGCCCCAAACACGTCGCCGGGGCCGCGCAGTTTGAAATCGGCTTCGGCAAGTTCAAAACCGTCGCTGGTGCTTTCCAGCACCTTCAGTCGCTCGAATTCTTCGGGCGGTTGTTCGCCGTCGGTGAACAGGCAGACGTGACCGGCGTGTGAACCGCGCGAGACCCGCCCGCGGAGTTGGTGAAGTTGAGCTAATCCGAATCGCTGGGCTCCCAGGATGGTCATCACGGTTGCGTTGGGCACATCGATTCCGACTTCGATCACCGTTGTGCTGACTAACACATCCGTCTCGCCGTCGGCAAAGGCCTCCATCACCGCGCGCTTCTGGTCACTGGAGAGTCGACCGTGTAGCAGACCGAGTTGATACTTCGCCAGGGTACCCGTGCGAAGGTCTTCGTAGACGGTTTCGACCGACGACACATCTTCGTCGGCAGCCGATTCCTCGGCCAGCGGATCGGCATCGTCTTGCGTCGTTGTGGCCTGGGCGCTGACGCGGGGGGCGACGATGAAGGCTTGGCGACCTTCATCGAGTTGTTTTTTGACGAAGGCCCACCAGCGGTCACGCCACTGGTCGCGACCCAAGTAAGTGTTGACGCTGCCTCGTCCGGGCGGTTTGTCGTGCAGTGTCGTCAAGTCCACATCGCCGAAGATCGTCATGGCGACCGAGCGCGGAATCGGCGTCGCACTCATCACCAGGTAATGCGGATCGACCCCGCCGCTGCGAAGTTGCACGCGCTGGCGGACGCCGAACTTGTGTTGTTCGTCGATCACGCACAGGCCCAGATTCTTGAATTCGATGCCGTACAACAGGGCTTGGGTGCCGACGAGTAGATCGAGTTCTCCGGATGCGGTTTGCTGAAGCGTTTCCCGCCGCTCCGCCGCGGTCAGCGAACCGCACAGTAGCCCGATGCGGACACGACTGTCGGCCAGCATCCGAGTCAGGGTTTGGAAATGTTGTCGGGCCAAGACTTCGGTGGGCGCCATCAAGACCGCTTGATGCGAATGGCCGACAGCCAGCATCATGGCGTAGATCGCGACGACGGTTTTACCGCTGCCCACGTCGCCTTGCAGCAATCGATTCATCGGAAACTGGCGTCCCATGTCGCGACCGACGTCTTTGATCGCGGCTTTTTGGTCGCCCGTCAATTCAAACGGAAATCGATTCGTGATCCGGGCGTCCAGGATGGCCGAGGCGGGCAGTGGCGTGGACTTCAGATCCGTGGTCAGTTTGCGGCGCCGCATCGCCAACGCGAGTTGCATGACCAGCAATTCTTGAAAGACCAAACGGGTTCGTGCGGCCGTCAGATCACTTTGATCGGCGGGCCAATGGATGCTGCGGATGGCGGTGCGAATCTCCGGCAGCGGCAGCCGAAGGTCGATTGCGGCCTCGCGCAGCGCCGTGGTCGCCTGGTCGCGAAGGTCGACCGGTAAGACTTCGGTGAGGGTTTCGCACAGAGCGTTGATTGCCGCACTGACATAGTGCCGCATCTCGTTTTGTTTGACGCCTTCGGTCAGCGGATAGATCGGCAGGATTCGCGGCTTTTTGATTTCCTCGTCGTCTTCCAGCAGCGTCACCTTGGGGTGCACAAATTCCCACCGCAATCCGTTCAGCTTCGGTTCGCCGCTGATCATCACGCGGCGGTCGAAGGTGATTTGTTCGGCGCGAAACGGCTGGTTAAAAAAGACGATGCGTACCGCACCCGAATCATTTTGCACGACGGCGCCAAAGATTGACTTTCCGGGTGTCCGAGAGACGATTTCGGCGTCCACGATCGTGCCGACCAGCGAAGCGGATTGGCCCTCACGCAGTTGGTCGACCCGGGCGGGCGGCGCGGGGAATTCGTAGCCGCGCGGGAAACAGAACAGCAGATCACCGGCCGTTCGCAGACCGATTTTGGCAAGCTTTTCGGCGCGCAACGAGCCGATCCCGGGCAAGAACTGCGCCGGCGTCCCGAGAGTCGTTTCGGTCGAATTCTCCGTCATCGACCGCCGAGTATACCGAAGCGCCCCACGCCCATGAACCTCGAACCGCCCGCCCCCTTCCCTAAATGGTGCCATCGGCCGTCTTAGTTCCTGTCAATGGCGAGTGATGGCTCGCCGAGGGCTCTCACTTCCCGATTGGTGCCACCCACCTTTAAGTTGACTCGATCTGACGACCGGGGTAGGCTCGCACCACCAGTTGATTCCGGGGAGGGATTTGTGATGGGACGTCCGCTGCGTTCGGAACAAGTTGATCGTGATGAGGTATCGATTGTGCACGCCGTCCAACGGTGTGTTCGGCGTGCTTTTTTAGCTGGGGTCGACCAGGCGACCGGCAAGGACTACGGATTCAGGCGTGAGTGGATCCGGCGTCGAATGGAAGCTCTGGCGTCTGTGTTCGGCATCGATGTGCTCTCCTACGCCGTGATGTCCAATCACATGCATCTGATCCTCCGCAATCGCCCCGACGTTGTCGGCGCGTGGACGGACCAGGAGGTCGCCATTCGGTGGCTGAAAGTCTTTCCCGGCCGTCGAATGGAAGAACATTTGGGTGAACCCACCGAAAACGAGGTTCAAATGTTGGTGTCCGATCGAGAGAGGCTTGCCGAAGTGCGTCGTCGCCTGTCGGATATCTCTTGGTTCATGCGTTCTTTGAGCGAACCGATTGCGCGGATGGCCAACCGGCAAGACGAGTGCACCGGCCGATTTTGGGAAGGCCGATTCAAGCTGCAACGGATCACCGACGAGGCCGGCTTGCTGGCATGTGCGATGTACGTGGACCTCAACCCGGTCCGTGCAGCGATGGCGGAATCGCCCGATCAGTCTGTCCACACGTCCGGCTATGATCGGATCAAAGGAGAACAAGGTCAGGAAATCGATTCGGCCGCTTTTGATCTGGTTCCGGTTACGACGGAACAGGCTGGCGAAGAACGCCGCACCACGCCGGTAGATGAACTGCGTGAAAAGAAGCGGGCAAAAGGAAAGAATCCGACCGGTAAACGCATCCGCCGCGACGGATGGCTGGCACCGTTGACGCTGGATGAGTCGACGCTTTCCAGCGACGCTCAACCGAACCAGGCCGGAGTGCGGGCGAGCGACAAGGGGTTTCTGGGGATCAGCCTGAAGGACTATGTTGAGCTTCTCCGTTGGACTGCCAAACAGAGTGAAGAAGGCGCGGGACGAGAGATACCGCCAAGTTTGCAAGGTCTGGTTTCGCGTCTCGGAATCGACTTGTCGATGTGGCGCGATTTGGTCTGGAACTTCCAGCGTTACTTTGGCAACAGTTGCTGTGCGGGCTCACCGAGCGGCATGTCGCAGTTCGCCGAGTCGAGCGGCCGCAACTGGGTTAGGGGCCACCGGAAAGTTGCCGAGTGTTTCGCGGCATAGCGCAAGTCCGTTCAGTGGCTCTTCCGCCGATGAATCGGCGACGCGACTGCCCACGGCGTGAAAAGGATTGTTGCTGCATCGCACGCCATTCGGCTTGGTTGGAAACTCGTTGAGCGGGAACCGCATTGCGGCGTGTCGCCTCAATGCTTGCGAACGTGTTAGTGTCCCCAAGATACGGCCACCTTCAAGCCGCCAACCTTTTTGGGCCGCGCTGTGAAGTATTCTGCACCGTTAAAAACGGGGTATGTGGAAACATTCCTTGTGAAAAACGCCGGAAAGGGAGCTGGCTTTTACTCGTGTAATCAGAAACGCTCTGGCAGAGCACGTCAGAAACAAGATGGTGGCGAGTCAAAATGGTGGGTGGCACCATTTAGGTGAGAGTCAAAATGGTGGGTGGCACCATTTGGGTGAGGTATGGGCTGTCGGGGGGACGGCCTTTGCCAATCGCAGCGCGCGAGATCGGCTACCCGAGCGGCGTCAACCAGAGGTCGAGCCATTTCAGCTCGGCTGGGTCCGTTTCGTCGTCGTCATCGTCGTCATCCGCTCGAATCGAGTCGGTCAGGGCGCTGATCGCTTGGTCGACATGACCGGGAGCCCAGTTTGCCCAGGGGGCAGTATCGGTCGGTGATAACTCGGACGCACTGGCGTGCTCGGCCATCACCATCGACAGCGCCGCTGGGGGCTCGCCGCCAATCGGTTCGGTCAACGGAGCCGCGCTGGATTCTGGCTGCATGGATGTCAGCCGCGGCGATTCGCCTTCGCCTTCGCCTTGAACGGCGACTGAGTTGATGATCGCAAGCGCATCACGGCTGGTCACCAAGCCGTCGCCATTGACATCGTAAAACTGGTACGCATTCATTGTCGGCAGCAACGGCAACTCATTCAGGTCGTCGACGGCCAGCCGATTGATCGTGATCAGCGCATCGATCAGACTCACCTCGCCGTTCCGGTTGACATCGAAACGGTTGAAGGGGTTCTGCCAAATGGATTCGCTGGACACGTGGACGGTGGCGTTATCTTTGACTAATCGGTGCGTCGCGTATCCGGCAATCGTGATGGGCGTCTCGAATTGCCACCCCTTTGCCAACGTCAACTGGTCCTCGGGGCCGACGTCGATGTGTAGCGAGTTGTTGGCATCAGTCATCGCGATCACCGCCGGCGCATCCAAGTCGAGTGCTTGGCTGGCCGGATCGGTCAAATCGAGTCTTTCGATATTCCGCAACACCACGCCGCCTGAAATCTCCGGTGGAAGCAAACCTCCGGCAGTCAGCGCGATCGTGTCATAGCCGTCTCCGCCATCGACTTGACCGCCCGTCGTTGCCGACAATGCGATTTGATCATCGCCGCCGGAGGACCGGATCGAGACCAGCGTCTGGTCCGGCAATGGTTCGACGATAATCGATTCGCCGCGGTCGCCGGTCTCCAACGTGGCCCCCTGGGGATCGCCGACGGCGGTGCTGCGCAGCGTTTCTCCACTGATCTCGTCGATCAGAACGATTCGATCGCCTTCCTGGCGGATCCGAAGGTCGCTAAGGATTGAGTCGATATGGACGACACCGATGATTCGGCGACTCGCCGCGGCATAGATCGGGTCACTTTGTGCTGGATCGACGTTCACGTAAACCGAACCGATCTGATTCCGGTCGACGTCAAAATCCAGCGGCGTGCTGACCACCACGACCTGGGGCTGATCCCAATTGTCAGGCGTGAAGGTCAACACCGATGGGGTGAAAACGACCTCGGGAACTTCCTCTCCGTCGATCGAAAGTTGCACCGGGGAAAGTGGGCGTGTTGCGAGCGCCAGCGAGAACGGGTCATCCAATCCGAATTCGTTGACGATCGTCGAATCATCGGTCTGCTCCAGCCAAATCGAAGCCACATCGTCGTCGATGACCTCAACGTCTAGCGTTCGCGGTTCGAGTTGATCAAACGCGACTCCGGATGCCACCGTCGCGGTCAGCGTCAGCTGTGAGACCGCTTCGGACGTCAGGTCGTCGATGGCGGTGGCTTCAACATCTTGTGGAATCGACCAGTTGTCGGGCGTAAAGGTCAACTCTGTCGGTGAGACGACCAACTGTGACGGGTCGCTCGACGCGATCGAAACGGTGACGTCGCTGATCGGCCGGACCGACAGCGCTAGCGAGGACACGCCCGGTGCGGCGCCTTCAACGACTCGCAAATTCGAGGTCAGAAAATCGAAACCGGCGACCTCGTCATCGAGTACCGAAATCGTCACCACTTCATCGGGATGCCCGGCACCGGCAAACGTCACATCGATCTCTCGCGTGCCATCGACGACTTGGTTGTCCGTCGCGGCGATTTCAAAGGAGACTGTGGGGCGGCCGGGAAGGAAGGTGACCGAGGGAGGCAGTTGGAGCGAGTCGGCGACCGAAGGTGTGATCGAAACGGTCACGCCTGGGAGTGTGTTGCGGGTCAATCTGGCGATGCGCCGGCGGCTACCCTCGACGACATCGGTCGAATCGATCAACAGTCGCAACTCCGGCGTGTCATTGTCTTGGATCGTCTCGGTCAGCGTGTCCGCAATGTAGCCCGTCGATGCCACGGTGATGCCAACCTGTTGATCACCGGCGACCGTCGGATTGTCGACGACTTCCGCGGTAAAGGTGACTTCCGTTTGCGTGGCGCCGAAGCGTACACTTGCCGGCAGCCTGAGGCTGTCAAATGCACCGCCGGTGATTTCCACCACCGCTTCGCCTTCCGCGGCGGGACGCGTGATCCGATACGTGGCCGTGCCACTCGATTCGGTCAACGGATCCCCGAGACGGGTGAGCGTCAATTGCTCGTGATCGGTAATCGTCAACTCCGTTTGGCTGAGCTGGTAACCCGTTGCCGATGCAACCACCGAGACGACTTGGTCGCCTTCCAATTGATCGTTATCGATTGCGGCGGCAAAGAACGGTCGCGAAAGATGGCTTCCGTCATCGAATTGCACGGCACCTGGCACGGCCAGTCTGCCGGGGTCGGTCGACGTCAGGGTTGCCACCATGTTGCCACGCGGGTCAGACCGACGCACTTGCATCTGGATGGTGCCGCCATTTTCCGCAATGGTGTTTGATGCGGTCACCAAGGTCAACTCTTCGAAATCGGTCACATTGACGGTATCCGTTGCCGAGATGTAACCGGGACCGGATGCGGTGACGGTTCCGACACGAACGGCATCGAGCGAGGAATTGTCGTTGGCGGTGATCAAAAAGGGATCCGACGTTGCCGCACCGTCGGCAAACGTGATTGTCGCCGGAACACTCAACAATCCGGCCGGGGTGCTCCCCATCGTTGCCGTCAGCGGTTGGCTGGTATCGGTACGTGTCAGCCGCGCCGTCGTCGTGCCGCCGTTTTCGCCAATGGAGTCTTCGTCAATGATCAACGTCAGCGGCTCGTAGTCGAGCACGTCGAGGGTGGTCGTCGCGTCAAGCATCCCGACGCTGAACGTGGTGATCGTGACGTTTTGCGTCCCATCAAGAATCTGGTTGTCGCGACCGGTCAGCGTCACCGTCGCTTGCGTTTGCCCGGCGGGAATCGTGATGCGGTTGGAGGAAAGCAACAGTTGGTCAGAGCGTGAGAGCGTCAGGTCCACCACCGCATCTTGGCTGGCATCCAGACGTGTCAGCGTCAGCGTGACCGTATCGGAATTCTCAAACACCGTGCGGGAACTCAATCGCAGGCCAAAGGTCTCATAATCGGTGACTTCGACAAACGCGACGTCACTTTGAAAGTTGCTGGCCGTGGCCGTCACGCCAACGAATTGACTGCCGTCGAGCAGGGCGTCGTCGACGCCGAACACGGGAACCGTGACCGTGTCGAAGCCCGCCGGGATGGTCACAAAGGACGAGCCGAGTCGCAATTCGGTCGCATCCGACACGGACAGTGAAACGACGATCGGCGTCGATAAATCGGCGTTGCGACGGATGATCGTGGCGATCGCCTGGCCTCCGTTTTCGCTGATCGATCCCGGATCGATTTCGATGTCCAACACTTGACGCGAGACCGAGAACGCGGCCCGATAGTCTCCGCCCGCGATGCCGTTCCCCGATGGCTTGCTGTCCCACAGAAACAGACTGTCATTTCCCGCGATCACATTGCTGAGAAACTCGCCATCGAGCAGATCGCCGGTGGAATTGGTGATCCCACCGGCCTCGCCGTTGACCTCCAACAAGTAAAACCCGGCGCGCAACGGCTGGCCGAATTCCAAGGTTGCCACGTTCCGTGACGGATCCCAACCGATCAACCCATCGGCGTCCGGTACCACCACATCATTGCCGTCGAAGAACGTCGCATCATCGCTTTGCAGCAACGTAAAGTTATCGGCGGTCAACGTGCCGAGGTCGAGATTCCCAGAAAAGGTGACGTCGAGCGACTCGATGGAATCGTCAAAGACGTGAGTCCCCGGAGTGATCGAGACGTCGGTGACTGAAGGCCCGTGAATGAATCCGCCGACGTCGACGCGGCGATCGGGGCGGATCCAATCGAAATGCATTTCGTTTCCGCCCGCGGTCTCCTGGTATTGGATCCGAATCGGGTACGTTCCGGCAATCAATCCGGGAGTCAATTCGCCGGACAAGAGCGGTTGGTTGCTGCCCCAGCCGTTGTCGAACAACTCGTCGGTATCAAATGATCCGCTGCGATCCAAATCGATCCAAAAGCGGCTGCTGTCGTCGCTCCGTGTCAACAGTTGCACCCCGTCTTCGGGCACGACGACATAGCCGTCCCATTGGACGGAGAAATTGTCCCAATTGTCGTCGTCGACACCGCCGGTGATTCCGACCGTGGAGCGAACGCCAAATTCGGAACGCGTAAACGAGACCTTGGGATCGACGCGGGTTCCCGATATCGTCTGCGTCACTCTCCAATCGAGCTCGTCGACGGTGCGGAGGCTGGTGTTGATGTAGCTGCCGGTCAATCCGGGGTTGCTGAGTGCCGCGTCGGTGAACAAGTTCGATTCGGCAACACTACCGGAGACCGTGACCGATTCGAACAAACGCACGTCGTGTCCGGCGACGTCCACCAAGTCGGCTTCGATGCGATAGCGTCCCGAGTCGACCACGCCACGCGAGTAAAGGTTCAACGTCGAATTAAACGTCGTGTTGATCGCCTCGTAGGTCGCGTCCAGTTCAGTCAACGTGTCATCGTCGCTGTCGAATAATCCGTCGGGACCGGTACCGCGCAGCGTGTAGGTCGCCGAATGAACGCTGGGCATGCTCAATTGATCATTCATCCGCACGACGAAGCGACTGGCGTTGTAGGGATCGCGAATGTACGAGACGCTTTGCACCCGCGCCGGCGTGGTGTCGGTTCCGCTGATCGTCAACCGCGTGACAAAATCTTCGGCCGGCGTCGTCGCGCTGCCGCTACGATCGGGGAATGAATAGTCGGCTTGCACGAATCCGTTGAGTGGGTTGCCGGCCAGGTCGGTGATGCCGCCGCTGCCGCTGACCAAACGGATCGTGTAGTCGCCCGGCGTCAATGGTGAGTCCGCCGTCCAGACGACGGTCGAATCGAGCGGATTGGCGACGGCCGTCCCCGCGATCACGCCGCCCGATGAATCGGTGACCACGATGTTTTCCGGTGTCAGAGTCGATTCGTCGAGGACGCCGTCAAAATAGAACGTGATTTGGCCGGTGCTGTTGACGACGTCGCCGTTGTCGGGATGCATCGCGATCACCGTTGGTCCGACCGAATCGATGGCACGACCCGGCGTGACTTTCAATCGATAGTTGCCCGCCGAACTCAGCTTGCCTTCGATGCGAACGGTGATCGTGTCCTCGCTGGCAAAGGTCCAATCCAGAAACGGATCGACGCTCTTGATTCCGCTGTTCCCATCGGTCGCATCATCGCTGGTCGCAATCAGGGAGCCATCGGAAGCATGAATCGAAAGCACACTGTCGAGCGGGTATTGGAATTCTGCGGAATCGACATCGAACGTGAATCGTTGGCCGGCGGCGACATCGACGGTGTATTGGTCCACATCGCGGTCGGTGTCGATCATCCCAAACACGACCACGCGATCGTTCTTGGTCGCTTCGTCGGGTTCATCGACCACCGACAAGGTCCCTCCCCAGTAGTTCGTGATCGCCAGTTCGTTGTCGCCGTCGCCGTCGAGATCCGCGACCGCTCCGACCGCTTCGCCGTTTCCGGTTTCAATGGAGATCGGACGCGTGAACGTTCCGTCGGGGCTGCCCAACTGGATTTTCAGCGTGTTGCCAAACCCGCCGACGATCAGGTCTTCGAATCCGTCCTGGTCGACGTCCTCGGAAGAGATGAAGTGCGTTGTGATCCGCGTGTCGTGAAACGCGTCTTGGACAGGTAACCCCGACGCATCGGAGAGGAATACACGGACGGCTCGGTCCTGTCGATAGACCACGGCCAAGTCGTCGCGACCGTCGTTGTTGAAGTCATCCGACGTCACGCTTTCGGGGCCATCACCGGTTGCGAACACGACGGGACGGTTGAATCCGTTGGCTCCGTCTCCGTACCACAGCGTCAGATCATCGCTGGTGAAGTTGGTGGTGACCAAGTCTTGGTTGCCATCGCCGTCAAAGTCGCCGGAGGAAACACCGTGGGGGGCCGTTCCCGCGGACAATTGTTGCAGAAAACTGAACCGTCCGTCTCCGTCACCGGTGTAAACGCGGATCGAGTTGTCGTTGCGGACCGTGGTGGCAAAATCGAGGATGCCGTCGTCGTTCAGATCCGAAACGTGCAGGCCGTTGGGATTGCCGAACAGGGGATAGTTGAACGCGGGGGCGAACGTTCCGTCCCCGTTGCTGATCAGGACGGAGACTTGTTGGGCGCCGTTGACGATCATCGCAATGTCGTCGTCGCCGTCGTTGTCGAAGTCACCGACTTCCAACACGTCGGTCCACCAGCCCAGGTTTCCGCCGGCGGCGATGGTCAAGGGAGTCCCGAGGGTGCCGTCGGCGGCGGCGATGAAGATTTGCAAGCTGTCATCGGTGTCACTGGACATGGCGATGTCGTCTCGACCGTCATTGTTGAAGTCACCGCTGACCACATCGGTCGGCCGATCGCCGACATCGTGGACGGCGGTCGGCGTGTAATCGATCGACATTTCACGCAAGTAGCTATCCAAGGGAACCGGCCCGGCAGTTTCAGTTTGTTCGGGCACGTAGACTTGGGCGCCCGGCTGGAGAATGAAATCCAGGTAATCGCGGACGTCATAGACTTGATTGCCGGGACGCCGGGAATCGGTTCCTTGAAACGCGTAGGTTCCACCGACCGGCAAATACTCACTCGTCCCGACGTAGGACATGAATGCCTGGACGTCACGGGCGTGGGGCAGCCCGGTCGCGTGACCGAATTCATGGTTCACCGTCGTGGTGGTCAACCGCCGCAAGACCGTTGCCGAGGTTTCCCGCGCGCTGTTGACGGTATTGCCATTGCTGCTGCGGACACCGCGGTAGCCGCCGCCGAAGCCGCCCGCTCCGATGTCGCCGAAATCACCGATCCCCGAGGCCACGCGTTCTTTCCCCGGCGCAGGTTTGTCTCGTGTCGCTTCGGCATCGTAGACGCCGTAGCGAGAATCAAAGGTTCCCAGGTAGTAGTCGATCGCTTCGGGAACGGCATAGGGGGCGACGCGATTAAAACCCAGATACGGATCGGTGCTGTCGAAATCCATGAAGTGAACGGCGTTGTCGCGCTGCAACGAAAAATCCGTGATCGTCACGTACTCGATCGCATAGGCTCCCGTGCCGATCGGGCTGTCGGCCAGGACTTCCAAAAAGTAGCTGCCCGGCACCAGGGCGTCGTCGACCTCCGTCGAGATCCGGCCGTTGGGCGAATGGATCAACTGTTGACCGAAGGCGTTGTAGATCCGCATCTCTTTGCCGCTTTCGACAATCTGTTCGCTTCCGCTGAATTGCAGATCGAACCTCAGAAATTCGATGTCGTCGATTTCGAATTGAAACAAGTCGCGATCGGATTGGTCATCTAGGATGCCGACCAAGTTCCCTCGGTACGTCGTGGTATCGAGCTGACCGGCCGTCTCGAACGAATCGCCAAGGTCCGGGAACGCCTGAGCGTTGTCGACCAAATCGACGACCATTGCATAGTCACCGGAGACGTCGCCGGATGAGTTGGCGCCCGAGAGGGCGACGAAGAGCTGTTGGTCGTCTTGAATCTGCAAAACGATTCCGGTGCCCGACTGATTTTCACCGATCACGTTGCCGAACGAATCGAGGACCTCCACCGCCGGACTGGTTGTTTGCAATCCGGCAAAGGAAACCACCAGTGTTTGACCGGCCGAGGCATCGAGCGAATAAACGTCTTGCTCGGAAACATCGGCGAGTCGGCCGATGACTTTTTGGCCGAGCAGCCCATTCAAGCCGTCGGCTGCGGCAAGCGTGTCGTTGGGTTCCGATTCGATGTTCCCCGGCGCCGCGGTGTAACTGCTCTGCATTCCGTACGGTCCGACGAACGTGCCGAAGACGTTTTCCGAACCGACGCGGATGAAATACTGTCCCGTCGCCGGTGCGACCAACCGCGCGGTGTCGCCGTCATCGGATGTGACCAATGTTCGTCCGCTGGAATCCTGGATCTGAAGTCCGGGAGGCAACGTCGGGCTGAACCGGGGCGCATTGACGTTGAAGGTGTTGATCGCAAAGCGGTCGCCCCGATTCAAATCGACACGAAAGAAATCGACGTCACGCGTGGAACTGATCGCGCCTTCCAAGACGTCGCCGCGGGGCAGGGCAGTCGCGGAGACCGGCACATCATTCGGCTCGATTTCGGCCGCCAGCAGTTGCCGTTTTTCGAGCGTTTCCGCCTGCAGTTTCCGGCGCATCCGATGTCGCGACGCGACGTTTCGGGGGCGAGCTAGTCTTCGCGCAGCGGCAGGCGGACCGGCACCCCGGTCGGCAGATTTCGAGAACAAAGGCATCGTTGCGGGATCACGGTGGGGAATGAAGAGGAATCAATGAAAAGTGGGGATGGAGCGAGTTTAGCTAATACGCGGCGCCGATGTTGCGTTTGGAGTGCCCCCACCCCCCCGAAAGCCCAGAGAGTCCGCGCCATCAGGCGGCGAGCGGTCGACTTCCCCAGCAGCTGATTCCTGCCGCAGCGTTCGGGCGTCATTTGCTTCGACACCCTCTGGGGTCGCCTCGTGCGTGCCGCCGGACGACCGGAGGTGTCGCTTCGCTCACCTCCGGCTACCGGCTCTGTCCCCGTCGGGGTCATGCAAAGTGCTGGGAGCTAAAGGTGTTGGTGGAACGGCGCGAGCGGGCTGTCGATTTTGTGAGCCGCGCGCCGCGTAAGCGGCCGGGCACTGCGACGCTGCCCGAGGCCTTACGGCCAGCGGCTCACCATTGACTCAGCAGATCCCGACTAAATCGACAGCCCGCGAGTCGTCCGGTGTCAGCTTGAGAACACGTTAAAGTGCGTGCCTAGACGTTCGCTTGACCCTTGATCGTGCGCTGGGCGACTTTCCAGGCTTCGGTCAGGTGATCGGCATATTGCTCGGGCGACAGCAAGACGCCCGAGCCCTCTTGGGCGACGGCCAGTTCGATCATCCATCCGGCGCCGTAGGGATCGGCGTTGATCAAACTGGGGTCGGAAAGAACGTGTTCATTGATCGCCGACAGTGTCCCGGCGACGGGCGCATACAAGTCACTTTCCGCCTTCTTGCTTTCGATCGCGCCAATCATCTGACGGTGCTCGACCGCCGACGGTGCTTCGACTTCCCAGTCCAGAAAGTAGACGTCTTGCAACAAGCGAACGGCGTAGGCCGACAACCCGAACCGCCACGTGCCGCCCCCTAAACCTGATTCAGGCTCGATGCATTGAGCCCACATGTGGTTCTTGGCGTATTGGCGGTCCAGCGGAAACGTGGCTTCGAATTCACCCATCGCAAAGGTGAACGATTCGGTGCTACGTGTATCGGACATTCTGATGTTCCGGCTCAAAGAACACGGGCAACATGGCGTCGACTCGCAGCAAACCGTATCGGGTCAATTCGATGCGTTCCCCGTTGACCGTCGCCCAACCGTCTTCGACATACTTTTCCCACTCCGACTTCCAACGCTCGAGAATGTTGACGCCGAACTTGTTTTGGAAGTAGCCCAATTCCAAATAACCGAGTTTGAGCATCAAGACCATCTCGCGGATCAGTCGTTGGTGGTCGGTCGGAACGTAGCCACGGCCCAGCGGCAGCGAACCCGACTCGACCGTCGAGAGGTATTGTTCTAACTCGGCGACGTTCTGGTAATGCACGCCGCTGACGTGGCCGAAGCTGGCGATTCCGGTGGCCAGCAAGTCGGCTCCTTTGAAGAGATTGTCTCGGTACGAGAAATTTACCTTGGAAGGATCTTTCACCACCGTGTAGGCGCTGCTGATGCTGTAGCCGGCATCGATGAATTCATTGAATGCGTAATCCACCCAGGCACGCTTGGTGGTCCAATCGGCGACCGGGCTGGTCGTGTGGTTCTCCAGCATGTCCTTGCTGATCACGGTGTTGAAAGGCAATTCCATCTGATAGATCGTCACGCTTTCGGGTGACATGTCGATGGCTTGACGAATGTTGTCTTTCCAGTTGTCCCAGGTTTCACCGACCATCCCGGAGATTAGGTCAATGTTGACGTTGGGGAATTCGGCTTCGGCGATCCATTCCCAGGCGCGGAACACTTGTTTGGACAGGTGGGCGCGGCCGTTTTCTTCGAGCAGCTTGTCGGAGAAGTTTTCGACACCCAAGCTGAGTCGCGTGACCCCGAGTTCTTCGCGGAGCGTTTTGACCTTTGTTTCGCTCAGCGTCCCCGGTTCACATTCAAACGTCACCTCTTCGGCGCCGTCCCAGGTGATGTGCTGGCGGAGTCGTTCGGCCAGTTCTGTCAGCTGTTTCGGGGAGAGGAAACTGGGGGTGCCGCCGCCGAAGTAAACGAAGCGGAACGGGCGGTCCTTCATCACCTCCGTTTCGCTGACCATCGAAATTTCGTTGCACAAGGCGTCGACGTAACGTTGGACTTCCGGCGCGGTCACATCCGTGAAGACTTTGAAGTAACAGAACTTGCAGCGTTTTCGGCAAAACGGGATGTGCAGGTACAGCCCCAGCGGCGTGGTTTCGATCGCGGGGCTATGGAGCGCCGAGACGACTGCCTCCAGCGCGTCCTTTTTCCATTGGCTGTAGGGCGGATAGTTCGAAATGAAGTAGCTGCCGACTTCAGTTTTCGAATCACTAGCGGCGGACGACATGGGCTGGCTATTTCAAGAGCGTAGAAATCAGTGAACGGTTGGTTTGATCAACAGGAGTCAATCGTCTTGTCGATCAAGAGTGTCTATTGTAGCCGGTCGTCACCCCTGGAGTCATCGGTGCTCTGTCTGGCGGATCACCTGGATCGTCCGCCGGATGTCATCCGGTAGGGGGGCTTCGAAGGTCATCGATTCGCCACTTTGGGGATGGCAGAGTGTCAAACGGCGCGCGTGCAAGGCCTGGCGATCGAGCACGGGTGGGCTGCCCGCGAGGGTGCCTTGTCCCTGCAACCAGGATTCCGTCGCGACGGCGTGCCCCGCGTAGAGTCGGTCACACAGGATCGGGCATCCCAGGTGGGCCAGGTGGACGCGAATTTGGTGGGTCCGTCCGGTTTTAGGACGGACCCGGACGAGCGTGAAGCGACCGATCCGCTCCATGACTTCGTAGAACGTATTGGCCGGTTTCGTGGTCGAATGGTTTTCTCGAATCGCCATCTTGTCACGTTGGTAGGGATGCCGCCCGATCGGTGCGTCGATGACATCGCGATCGCGGTCGAGTCGGCCGACGGTGATGGCAAAGTATTCTTTTTCGACTTCGCGATCATGCCATTGCTGGGCCAACGCCATGTGAACGGCGTTGGTCTTGGCGACCACGATGACGCCGCTGGTGTCGCGGTCCAACCGGTGGACAATCCCCGGTCGCGTCGGGCCGCCGACGTCGGACAGGCACTGAAAACGGTGTGCCAGCGCGCTGGTCAAGGTTCCCTGCCAGTTGCCGCGGGCCGGGTGCACGACCATCCCCGGCGGTTTGTTGACGACGACAAATCCGTCGTCTTCGTACAGCAGGTCCAACGGGATGTTCTCCGGGACCACTTCATCGGAGAATGCTTCGGGCAGTTGAAAACGGATCGTTTGTCCGGGTTTGATCCGGAAACTCGGGCGGACCGTTCGTCCATCCACCGCCGCTTGATCCTCCTGAACCGCCTGGCGGATTTGCGTGCGGCTGTAGCCGTCGCAGGCGCTGGTCAGAAACAGATCGATGCGTTGGTTGGCCGCCGACTCGGGAACGACGAAATCCCGGCGCACCGGATCGCTCGATTCGTCGTTCAGAGGCTCGTCGCTGGGGGACTCGTCGCTGATGGCAGCGTCTTCGTTAGAAAGTGATTCTGACTTCACCCGAGTTGCATCATTGGACCTTCGATTCGACTGAATGTCTTGTCGACTGGGCAAAACACCCGCAGCCGTTCGCGACGTCGCGGCAAGCCGCTACTCGGCGGTTTCTTCCGTCTTTTCCGCTGCCGGTTCGGCAGCTTCCGGCTCGGTGGCAGCTTCCGGTTCAATCGTTTCCGGTTCAGTCGTTTCCGGTTCAGTCGTTTCCGGTTCAGTCGTTTCCGGTTCAGTCGTTTCCGGTTCAGTCGTTTCCGGCTCGGTCGTTTCCGGCAGTTCTAATCCGCCTTCGATCGGGGCGCCGGGCTCGTCGGACGACTTCAGATCGTCGCCCATGTTCAGATCGGGGAGGTCCAAATCGGGCAGATCGGGAAGCGAGGAGGCGCCGGGAAGCTCGGGCGGCAGCGAGGGGTCGGCGGGCGAGAAATCTTGATCGGAGAACCAGGCCAAGAATTCGACGGTGTCCGGGTTGGACAGTCGGTCGATACGTTCCTGTGCCACGGCGACCATTGCTTCGGACTCGTTGGCGTCCACGGTTCGCTTGTAGGCGTCGATCGCCTCATCGATTTCGCCCAGCGATTCGGCGGCCATGCCCAGACCCAAATTTGCCCGGGACAGCAACAGCGTTTCTTTCGACGCCGCCCGGGCGTCGCTGAATTGATCTTTGGCTTGGGAGAGCAAGGTCTCGGCTTCGTCGCGGTCTTGGTACAGCGAGTTGATGCCTTGGGCCAAGCTTTCATTGCCCTGGAACAGCAGCGACCAAGCCGCCGCGACGGTGTCGGGGTACTGGGACGCGACTTCGGGGTTCTCCATCAGCAACTGCAAGGTCGCGTCGCTGCGTTTGGCGACTTCGCCGCTGGAGTAGAGTCCGACGGCGATCAACGCCACAATGACGATCACCACCGCCGTCAGGATGAGCTTGGAATAAGGCTCAATCTTCTTGTAAAAGCCGGCCAAATTCTCGGCGACGATGTTCTGTTCCAGTTCTGCCTGGCGATCTTTCATGAGTGGTCTTGTCCGCGTTGTCTAAGCGAGACGAGCCGATTGCGGTGAGTGAACGAGTTGGAAGCGTTGGGCTGGGCGAGCGTCAATGTCGCACAAGTGTCGATCGCGAAGTATAGGAGCGACAAAAAGTTATCGTCAATAGAAGGCGCCGCACACCCGACAACCGCTCTGCCATTTGCTGCAGGTTGCCCAGCTAACCGAGGCTACCGCTCGGATTCGTCCACCGCGTGCTCCCGGAGTTCTTCCAGCGAAGCAAACTCCAGGGCCGAGACATGGGTGGCGCGGAGGACCACCTGAGGGGCTTGGCCGGCATCGTAGGCCTCTTTCCAGCGTGCGGCGCACAAACACCAGCGGTCGCCCGGTTGCAGTCCGGCGAACCGGTACAGCGGATTGGGGGTGCTGAGATCATTGCCGCGCGACTTGCTGAAATCCAAGAATTCAGCCGTCATCACGGCACAGATCACGTGCAGCCCCGCGTCCGAAGCGCCGGTGTTGCAGCACCCGTCACGATAAAAGCCGGTCATCGGGTCCGTGCTGCAGGTCTCGAGGTCGGTTCCAATAACGTTTTTTGCCATGGGGTCAGGTTCAAGGGATCGGGCCAGCTGTCGCGCATCACAATGGTACCTGATTGTAGCGAGTCGGCCGCCGCGCCGTGGGGGGTGGGAAGCCGAACGCGGCGGCGCCGGCGTGCATCGTTTCTGAAGCGCGGGACCGATCTTCAAAGTCGAAACGGAGATCGGCTTTCGGTCAAACGGTCTTCGGGCAAACTATCATGCCGTTTTTGAGTGGATTAACGAAACGGGGTTGGGGGTGAGGGGCTCAGCATTGAGACGCTTCACCTCGATTGAGGTGCTAAATCGCCGAACACTTTGACGTGTGCTTATTGTCGGGTTTCATCGCTTGCGTATCAAATCTCGCCTTAGGGGCTTCTCTGCTCGTATGCGTCGCGATGGATTGGATTCCCCCTCACCCCCAGCCCCTCTCCCCCAACACTCTGGCTCGCTTAGGTTCGCCAGAGTGTTGGGGGAGAGGGGAGCTAGAATCATTACTTGACTATGAAACTCCCCTCGCTTCGCACGACCCTCCTGCCAGGAGGGTGACTTTAAAACCGCTCGACCTCCACACAGGAGGGTGACTTAAAAAACTGCGCGACCTCGCTGCGGTCAGAACCGCCTTGGGCAACGGTCGGCCGGTGGGTCGCCGCGGGGCCATGGTTTTGGCGTCATGGCCTTGAGGTGGCTGTTCGTTATATGATGATGGCGTTTCTTCCGAATTCTGTTTCCGCCAGTCGACCTGCCATGGATGTTCCCCACAGCGACGCTTTGCTCCGCGAATTGACAGCCCCGCAATGCGAAGCGGTTCAGCACGTCGACGGCCCGATGTTGATCCTGGCCGGCCCGGGCAGCGGAAAGACGCGAGTGGTCACGCACCGGATCGCGTATTTGTTGGCGCAAGACATTCCGGACTGGCAAATCGCGGCGTTGACCTTTACCAACAAAGCCGCCGACGAGATGCGATTGCGGTTGGACAAGCTGGCGCCCGGGCAAAAGGTCTGGATGGGCACCTTTCACCGTTTCTGCGCCCAGCTGTTGCGGCGGTACGCGTCGATGGTGGGCCTGCAAGAGAATTATTCGATTTACGACACCTCGGATTCCAAGCAGGCGATGAAGCGTGCGATCGAAGCCGCCGGGGTTTCCACCACGCATGCGTCTCCGGACCAGATCGCCAACGTGATCAGCAAGGCGAAAAACAAGCTGATCACGCCGGATGTGATGGAAGGCCAGATGCTTTCGCCCAAAGAAACGGTCGCCGCCAAGGTGTACCCGGTTTATCAACGTCAATTGTTGACGGCCAACGCGGTCGACTTTGATGACCTGCTGTTGCACGTCGCCAACCTGCTGCGGCACAGTCCTGAATTGCGTGGCGAACTGGATCAACGATTTCGCTACATCCTGGTCGACGAGTACCAAGACACCAATTTGGCTCAGTATGCGATCGTGCGGGCGCTTTCGATCGATCACCCCAACCTGTCGGTCACCGGAGACCCGGATCAATCGATCTATGGCTGGCGCGGCGCGGACCTGAACAACATCCTGGATTTTGAAAAAGATTACCCTTCGGTCCGAACGGTTCGGCTGGAACAAAACTATCGCAGCACGCCCAACGTGTTGCGGGTCGCCGATCAATTGATCCGTCACAACCGACGTCGCAAGCAAAAGAACCTGTTCACCGACAACGACGAAGGTGAACCGGTGATTTTGCGGTGGTTTGAAAACGGCTATGAGGAGGCCGATTCGATCGCCGATGAGATCGTCGCGGCGATTTCTTCCGGCCTGGCCCGGCCGAGCGATTTCGCAATCTTTTGTCGCATGAATTCGCTCACTCGGTCACTCGAACACGCACTGCGTGGCCGTGGCGTTCCCTATCAAATCGTCAACGGCGTCGAGTTCTATCAGCGGAAAGAAATCAAGGACGTGTTGGCGTATCTGCATCTGGTCAACAATCCCGGACACGACGTTGCGCTGACGCGTGTGATCAACACCCCGACCCGCGGCATCGGCGCCAAGACGGTGCAGCGGTTACAGGCGTTTGCCGACAGCCACAACATCCCGATGTTGGAAGCGGCCCGGCGGGCCGAGCAGATCGAATCGCTGGCCAAACGCAGCGTCACGATGGTCAAGAAATTTGTCGCGATCTACGACCGGATCGCCGCCCGCGCGACCGCGCCGCTGGAGGACTTGATGCGGTGCGTGGTTCAAGAATCGGGGTACGACAAGTTTCTGGAAAAGAATTCAGACGAGGCGGACGATTCCAGTCCGCTGGGGAACGTCGACGAATTGATCAGTGCCGCGGTGGACTTTGACCGGCGGCATCCCGACGACGGATCGCTGGAAGCGTTTTTGGAGCAAGTCGCACTGGTCAGCGACACCGACGCCTTCGAAGAAAACGACCAACGCGTCACACTGATGACCCTGCATGCCTCCAAGGGGCTGGAATTCCCACGCGTCTTCATCGTCGGCGTCGAAGATGATTTGCTGCCCCACAAACGATCCAAAGAAGACGATGCCCAATTCGAAGAGGAGCGGCGTTTATTGTTCGTCGGTATCACCCGCGCCAAACAATGGTTGCAGCTGAGTTGTTGTAAACGTCGCATGATTCGCGGCGACACGCGACCGGTGATCGCCAGCCCGTTTTTGAACGAGCTGCCGTTGGAGGAGATGAAACGCATCGAGTCGACGGTGCAACGAAATTATTTTGATCAGGAGATCGACCAGAGCGGTGGAGGGGATTGGGATCTGCCGGAAATCCAAATCAACGCGGAAGCCCAGGGAGAAGCCCAGGCAGACGTGTCGTTCGATTTCGGAGCCAATCAAGACGAGGACGTGTTCTCGTCCGACGACCAAGCCCGAGAGTCTTCGCCGGCGTTTGATTCGGTCACCGCCGAATCGGCTCCTCCGGAGGCCAAAACAAAATCGATCCCCGAGATCGGTGCGCTCAAGACGGCGGCGGATTTGATGTCGGGGAATCGTCCGCCGCTGACGGCGTATCGCGAAGGCACCACGGTGCGGCACTACGATTACGGCGAAGGAACGATCCTGGCCGTCAGCGGTCTCGGCCCCAAACGCATGGCACGCGTTCAATTCGCCGACGGAGAACACAATTTCCGACTCGCCTTCGCCAAGTTGGAAGTGGTGGGGTGAAACCCGGCAACAATCACGTCTCAAAATGATCCGCGATTTAGTACGTCAATCGATGTGAAGCGTCTCAATCCTGAGCCCCTCACCCCCAGCCCCTCTCCCCAAAAAACGCTCGACGCTTCGCGACTCCGGCGTTTTTTGGGGAGAGATGAGCCAGTGTATTTTTTTAGCCGCCACCTTTCCCTTCTCACGACCCCGTGTAGCGTGACAACTCGCCCAGGTTCAGGCCGTCGTTCATTTCGGCTTGCAGTGTTTCCAGACGCGAGAACAACCGCTTGACCGTTTTGGCATGGCTTGCCGAACCGGCCAGGTCGTTCATTTCCAGCGGATCCTGTTTCATGTCGTACAAACGCATCTTGTTGGCAATGGGATAGACGATCAGCTTGTAGTTTTCCGTGCGGATGCTGCGTTGTTTATCCAAGTAGGCGCCGTAGACGACATCGTAGGGGCTGTCGGCACCGCCGAGCATCGGCAACAGGCTGTTGAATTGGACGTGCTCGGGTTGCTTGATCCCGGCCAATTCCAAGGTCGTCGGCATGATGTCTTGCAGGTACACCGGGTGATCGATGGTTTGCCCCGCTTTGGCGTCCGGCCCGATCACCATCAGCGGCACACGGACGCTGTGGTCGTACAAGTTTTGTTTGCCCATCAAGCCGTGTTGACCGCAGGCGAGCCCGTGGTCGGCGGTAAAGAAGATCCACGTGTTGTCCTGTTTGCCGGTCGCTTTGACGGCGTCCAGAATCCTGCCGATCATCGCGTCCATGTGCGTGATGATCGCGTAATACTCTTGGCGGTTTGTCTTGACGGCCAGGGGCGTGCGGGGGAACGGAGCCAGTTTTTCGTCGCGCAGCCTTCGTCCGGCAGCCATCGCTTCGGCGTAGGGGTATTCGGGCAGGAAATTTTTCGGCAGTTTGACTTGGTCGACCGGGTACTTGGCAACGTACTCGGCAGGCGATTGGCGTGGATCGTGTGGCGCGTTGAAGGCCAGGTACATGAAGAACGGCTGGTCGATCGCGCTGGCCTCGCTGAGAAAATCGACCGAGTGATTGGCAACCACTTCACTCCAGTGCGTTCCGCCTTCCCAGAACCCGCCGAACTTGGGATCACTCGGGGACCAGGGATCGGTCACTGCGCCGGTTTCCGGATCGATGAGCGGTCGGTTGTACCCGGCCGGCGTTTGGCTGGGCATGCCGCCGCGGACATCGCGGGCGACGTCAAAGGATTTTTGCGCGTCGGCCCGGCAATGCCATTTTCCGGTCATGTAGGTTCGATATCCGGCGGCTTTCATCGACTCGCTCCACCACCGACCCGCTTGCCGTTCCTGTTCGGCGGTTTGATAAACCGTTTCGGCGTCCCAGAGGAATCGCCCGGAATTGAGCATCATGCGGCTGGCGACACACACCGCACCCGACCAAGACCCCATGTTGTAGGCGCGGGTGAAGGTGGTCGCGCGCTTGGCGATGCGATCCAGATTGGGTGTTTCGACTTCCGGGTGGCCGAACGCTGCGACGGTGTCGAAGCACTGGTCGTCGGAAAAGATGAACACGATATTGGGAGGCTCTGCCGCGCCGGCACCCGGCGGGCAGCTAGAACTCGAGACCGTTGCGACAAGGATCAGAAACGCGAGTCGAGACATGGAGCGAAAGTCCGAAGAGTGTGGATAGAAATCGACGGCCGTATTATACGATCATTCGCTCGCGGGATCGCTACGTTTCCCAGATTTCGCCACCCGCCGGTCGCTGACCAGCTTGTCGATTTAATCGGGATTGCGGGGTCAATGGTGAGCCGCTGGCCGTAAGGCCTCGGGCGGGCGCTGAAATGCCCGGCCGCTTACGCGTCGCGGCTCACCAAATCGACAGGCCGTCACGCGTCCCGCTGGAATGCATCCCAACACGCGGCGCAAGCCCGTGGCGCGTCTTCAGCACCAGCGGTGGGGACGACCGGTCAGCGTTTCCAAGTCGGCAAAGAACTCGGGATAGGTTTTTCCGGTGCAGGACGGGTTCAGTACCCGGACGCCTTCGGCGGCCAGGCCCGCCAGCGAAAGACTCATCGCCATCCGGTGGTCATGGTAGGTTTCCAACGTGGCCGGCGTGATCCCGTCGCCGGGCGGATGGATCGTCAGACCGTCGTCGTGTTCGTCAATCGTCGCGCCGAGTTTGCGGAGCTCGCAGGCCAGATCGCCGATGCGATCGGTCTCTTTGAATCGATTGTGGGCGACGCCGCGAACGCGTGTCGGGCCGTCGGCAAACAGTGCCACCACGGCAAGCGTTTGGACGGTATCGCTGATTTGGTTCATGTCCACGTCGACGCCGCGCGAGGCACGACCGGAGATGGTCATGCTGTCGGCATCGTGAACGCAGCGGCATCCCATCTGCTCAAGCACACGGCAGAATCCGACGTCGCCTTGCATCGCGTCGGGGGTCAGCCCCAACACAGTGACCGCGCCCCCCGTGATCGCCGCGGCGGCCCAGAAATAGCTGGCGGCCGAGGCGTCTGGTTCGATCGCGTACTCGATGCCTTGGTAGCCCGCTCCCGAGACGTTGACGCGCAACGAGACGGAATCGACAGCGTTTAAATCGATTTCCTGGATGTCGACGCTCGCCCCAAACGATCGCATCACCGAAGCCGTCATTTCGATGTAGGGCCGGGAGACCAGTTCGCCGATGACGTTGATTTGGATGTCGCCGACGGGGTGACCGGGATCGGCGTGTGACCGCCGCGCTTGCAAGGCCACCGGGGCGGCCATCATCAATCCGCTCAAGTATTGGCTGCTGACACTGCCGCCGACACGTATCGGTTTGTCGCTCCATCCGCGCGAGCGAATCGCGACCGGTGGGCAACCGCCCGGGGACTGTGTCGCGATCGAACCGAGTTGGACTTCGGCCAGTGCAGCGACCAAGTCAGCGATCGGCCGTTGATGCATCCGCTCAACGCCCGACAAGTCGTAGTTGCCTCCGGCCGCGGACAGGGCGGCGGTCAAAAAACGAATCGAGGTGCCGCTGTTGGCGATGTACAACTCATGGGCCGCGTCCGCGCTGGTGCTGCGGGTCGACGCGTCGACTTGGATCGTTCGCCCGGCCTCGGAAACATTGATCGAAACGCCGCAGGTGCGGAGACTGTCGATCATCACCGCCGTGTCTTCGCTGCGCAACGCTCCCGAAAGCGTCGACTGGCCGCAGGCCATCGCGGCGCAGATCAGCGCCCGGTTGGTCAAACTTTTGCTGCCCGGCGGTCGGATTTCCCCGCGGACGGCGCCGCCCGGTTGGACAGAGACGCCGGTCAGTTCGGGGGTGGTGGTGCTCGTCGGTGGGTCGGGCATTGCTTTTTGGGGGCGCGCGAAATGGGTCAGCGGCCCAGTATCGCTTGCTGGCGAAAATTCGCAAGCTGGAAGCTTACGCCACGGGTGGCGTGGGGGACGCAAGCTGGAAGCTTACGCCACGGGTCTGATTGCGAGGGCGCCTTCGCGGCTGGGGACGGTGAACACACCCAAGACCATGAAGGCCAACGTCAGGGTGTGGATCAACCAGACTTCATCCAGACGCATCACGGTCCGCAGCGTCACCAAACTGATGATCACCAACGCGATCAAGAAACGGCGTTCGGCACGTCGCAACGCGTCGCCGACGGACAACTTGGTCGAAAGCAGTGCCCACAGCCCCAGCACAGGTAACGCCAACGCATTGACCACGGCGAAAAATTGGCTCAGTTCGAGCATGACGATCCCTCGTCCAGCAGGGTGATTGATAAGCAGACAGAAAAGAATTTTGCAACGCCGCTCAGGGTCGCAGGATGGGGCACCGCAACGGAAGATAGGACTTGAGGGAAAATTCCAAGATTCGCCAAAAAGTTCCATTCGATTTCCGTAGACGCGGCATTCCGGGCGACACCACAATGGGGTGTGGCGATGACGATTCGATCGCCAGCCGGATCGAATCATCAAAAATTTTTGTGGAGGGGTAGGCGATGTCAGAAACCAAAGGAACGCGGTGTGGCCAGCGGATCGTCGCGGTCATCGATCTGGGAGACCACCGAGTCGGTGATGACAGATCGTTCGGTGGTGGGGCGGCGGTCGGTGAAGGTCAGCGGGTCGATCCGCCACATGCGATCCAGCGGTTCGCCAATCGACGACTGGCCGGGCAACCTTTGTTGTTGCGGATGGCGGCGCGGTTGAGCGAATGCCAGTGGGTGGATGAGATCTACGCGGTGGGCTGTCACTTGCCGGATTCGATGACGCAACTCAAGAGCCCCGTGATCCATCCGCTGAGTCTGCCGACGTGCCATTTGGTGGAACGAGTCGGCGCGATCGTGGATCGGACGATGCCCACGTGGGTGTTTTATGTTCCGGCCAACCGGCCGTTTGTCGACGCCGCCTTGGTCGACGGGTTGCTGTCCAAAGCGTGCAAAAGCGGTCGCGGGGACTACTTCGGTTACACGTCCAGTGCTCAAGGGCGAACCCCGATGGAGCGTCTGGGGTTGGCCGGCGAGGTGTGTCACGCCGATGCGATCCGCCGGCTGAGACGGAACGCCGACCGTTTGTCTCCCGGCCAAACCCTGGCCGGCTGCATGGAGGATGCACCCGGCGACTATGAACTGAACTTTGTGCCCGTTCCCGACGAACTCGATCGTTGTGGTCTGCGGTTTGTCATCGAAGACGAGCACGACTGGGACGAAGCGCACCTGGTCTGCGAATCCGTCCGTGAAGTGGATGCGGGATGGCAGCAGGTCGCGCGCTTGGTCAGCCAAAAGGAGCACCTGCGAGACGCGACGCGCAGCGTCGATTCAATTTAGCAGCGACGGTGTTCGCGGAACGGCGCGAGTCGTCCGGTTGCGTTTCAATCACACCGTGAAAGACCGGAGGGCTCGCGCCCTGCCGCTAACCAACAACACCCCGTTGGGTGTCAAAGTACGTGGCACCGGGCTTGCACCGTCGGGTCTGCATTTAACTTTCGCCCCTGACGACGTGTCTAACTGCGGAGCATCACGCCGACGGCTTGCAGGTAGCGTTCGACCACATCGACTTCGACGTCGCGCCACTCGGCCGCTTTGTGTCGCAGGATGGCCAGCTTGAGCGACTCGATGGCTTCGTTCAAGTCGTTCGGCAACTGGGGCAGTCCGATGAAGGGCTGGACCGGTGCGGCAGGCGCTTCGGTTTCGGATCCCTCGGCTTGAATGCCAGCTTCGCCTTCTTTGTTTTGGCCCGCCAGGGATTGCAATTCTTCTTCGTCGCCGAAGTCGGGGCCTTCGAACGTGGGGCCGGATTCCACGCCGCCGCTGTCGTTATCGTATTCCCGGTTTTTGCCGTCCCCTTGCGCGGGCAGCGTGACGTCTTCGTCGGTGTCGACCTCGACGATCTGGCTGTCCGTCGGGCGGTTGCTATCGACCGCACCTTCGGCCTGCCAGCGTTTTTCACGCATCACCGAAATGCTCCACTTTTCGTTCGCGGCGCCTTCCAACCACAGCGGAGCGTCTTCCCAATCCAGGGCCGCCAAAAAGTGGCTCCAGTACAACCCCTGGTAGCTCTGGTACGAATCGTTGAATCGCTCATAGACCCGGCGGAGTCGCCCGACGTGCGGCGCGGTCACGCCGCCGACGCGTCGCGACCAGGCGTCATCGGAGTACTGGGTCGCGTCGACACCCGATTCGATCAACTCGTTTCGCCACAGGCTGATGATCCGGCCTTTTTCCCAGTTGGTCGTGCTGATCAATTGATTCCATTGACCGACAAACGGCTCGGCCAATTCGCTCGCCCGCTGCAAGTCCGCTTCGCTGACCGTCGCCGCGGTGGGGTCGGCCTGTTCCTCCCAGGCGGCCTTGGCGGCATCCAGATCGGCGTCCTTGATGACTTCCTCCACGGTCGCGGGAGAGTCGGCGGGCGGTTCGGCAGCCGGGACGGCGGGGTCCGTCGACCCTGCCGAGGGCTCCGCGATCGTGTCGGTTACTTGAGATTCCGTTTCGTTGGCGGAAGAGAGTTCGTCCTGAGGCATCAGCGTCCGAGTGGTAAAAATGTCGTGTGGAGATAATTTCGTGACCCAGTCACAGCGGTTGCACACGCTAACGAAAGAAGCAGTGGCTGAAAAACGGTTGGCGGCTACAGAACGCGCGAGTCGACGATTTTCCGATTCACACACGCCGTCTGGGCAAACTTTGACATGTGGAAAGGCTGTCGGGGAGTCGCCGTTTGGTTTGGCGTTTTCCTCTCGATGAGGTTATCCTGTTGTCCCCACCACCACCCCGCCCACCGCCCGCAATGAAATACGTCTCTGTTCTTGCCGCCTCCTACGCGGCCGCACTGTGCATCACCGCATGGTGCATCACCGCACTATGCATCACCACGTTGTGCACCGCCGCTTCGTCCTCCGCCGCGGAACCTTCGCCCGCCGCACAGCCCGCCGCACCATCGGATGCGAAACAAGCGGCGAAGATCGCACCTGAAGAAGAAGCGTTCTTTGAGTCGAAGATTCGACCGCTGCTGATCCAGCACTGCTACGAATGCCATTCACGCCAGTCGGGGGAATCGTCCGGTGAATTATTCGTGGATGCTGCCGCTTCGCTGCGGACCGGCGGCATTTCCGGCCCGGCCCTGGTGCCCGGGGACCCGGACGCGAGTTTGATGATCCAGGCCGTCCGCTATGACGATGCCGAGTATGAAATGCCGCCGACCGGCAAGCTCGATGAACGCGAAATCAAATTGTTGGAGGACTGGGTGCGAATGGGGGCGCCCGACCCCCGCCAGTGGATCGCCGAGCCGCCAAAGAAAACTTCGCCGATGGACATCGATCCCCGGTCCCACTGGGCGTTCAACGCGCCCCAGCGGTTCCGCGGCGACGTCGCGGTCGGCGACGACGATTGCGATGTGATTGACGCGATCGCCAGGGGCTTGGCAGACGACGCGGGCGTTTCCCTTTCCCCGCTCTGCGACGACCGGACATTGATTCGGCGACTCTACCACGACTTGACCGGGCTGCCGCCGACGATCGCCCAGATCAACGCCTTCGTCGCCTCCACCGAAACCGACAAGCATCTCCGTTTGGTCGATCGCCTGCTCGCCTCTCCGCAGTTTGCCGAGCGATTTGCCAGGCACTGGATGGACGTCGCGCGGTACGCCGACACGATCGGGTACGCGTTGGCGGGCAAGGAGCGTCGACTCGAGGGCAGTGATCGTTATCGCGATTGGCTGATCCGGGCCTTCGCAACCGACATGCCGTTTGACCAGATGATCCGGCTGCAATTGGCCGCGGATCGCTTTGATCCGGACAACCAAAACGGTGATTTGGATGCGATGGGTTTTCTGACCGTCGGCCGTCGATTCCTCAATCGCTACGACACGATCGACGACCGGATCGATGTCATCACGCGTGGGTTGATGGGAATGACCGTCGCCTGTGCACGCTGTCACGATCACAAGTTTGATCCGATCCCGACGACCGATTACTACTCGTTGCTGGGCATCTTGCAAAGCAGCGAGACCCCCGAAGACGCCGCCAGCCCGCTGGCCTTGGTCGATCGAGCCAAGCCCGCCGACAGCCATGTGTTCGTGCGTGGCCAGCCCGGCAATCGAGGTGAAACGGCGCCACGTCAGTATCTGACGGCGCTGCGAAAACCCGACGAGCCGCGGTTCAGCGATGGCAGTGGCCGGCGTGAATTGGCCGAGCGGCTGGCATCGCAAGAGAACCCGTTGGTCGCGCGTGTGTTCGTCAATCGAATCTGGATGCATCTGATTGGTCGACCGATCGTCGATTCGACCAGTGACTTTGGTGTCCGCACCGAAGCACCGCCGTTGGTCGGAGTACTGGATGAGTTGTCCGCGGAGTTTGCCGAACACTGGAGCGTCAAGCGACTGATTCGGCGGATCGTCTCTTCGCGCGTGTACGCCCAATCGGCCGAACCCGCCGACGACGCAGCGCTGCGTCTTGATCCCGAAAATCGTCTGGCGTCGCGCGGGAACCGTCGACGCCGCGATTTCGAATCCTTGCGTGATTCGGTGCTGGCGGTCTGCGGTCGACTCGATCGTACCATCGGCGGCCCGCCGGTCGAGATCCATTTGGCCTCGCCCAGCCCGCGACGAACGCTCTACGCCATGATCGATCGCCAAAACTTGCCGTCGCTGTTCCGGACGTTCGACATGGCCAGCCCCGACGCGCATACGCCCAAACGGTTCTTTACCACCGTGCCGCAGCAAGCGTTGTTCTTGATGAACCATCCACAGATCGGCGTGTTCGCGCGTTCGGCCGCCGAGCAGGTCCGGGCAGACAGCCAGGACAGTGCGGCGCAGGTGGATCGTCTGTTCGAGCGGATTCTGTCTCGCCAACCGAGTGCACGCGAGCGCGAGGCGTGTGTCGTGTTTTTGCGGCAACCGGCCGGCCGACGCGAGCAGCGATTCGATCCCCAGCTCGCTTGGCGCTATGGAACCTCGCCGGCGAACGCGGAGAGCCGCGTGACCGAGTTTCGCCCGCTGGCGGTGTTCAGCGGATCGACGTGGCAGGACCAAGAGAAATTGCCCGCATCCTCCGAACTCGGCTATGCGTCGATCGGTGCGGAGAATGGACATCCCGGGCGACAGCATGCCGTCGTGCGACGATGGGTGGCACCGGCCAGCGGTCGCGTGACGATCAGCGGCATGGTGGGGCATCGAAACGATCAAGGTGACGGCGTCGAATTGGCGATCTGGGTCGGAGATCGGCGAATCTGGCGCGAAAACCAGAAGAGCAACAATCGGCCGTTTCGCAATTTGAACGCCGATGTCGCCGAAGGAGAGACGGTCGATTTTGTCGTGTCCCCACGCGCCTCGGATAGCTTCGATTCGTTCTTCTTGCGGTGTCAGGTCTCGTTAAAATCCGACGGCGGCGACTACTTCGAAGGCGATTCGAAACGCGACTTCGCTGGGCCGATTGAGCGGGGCAATGAAGCACCGCTGGGGCGTCTGGCACAACTCGCCCAGACGTTGCTGCTGTCCAACGACTTTGTGTTCGTGGATTGACGGCGGGGCGCTCGCCGCTGTGAAGCATTTGTTTAGCGGCAGGGCGCGAGCGGGCTGTCGATTGAGTGAGCCGCGACGCGTAAGCGGCCGGGCATCCATGCGTCGCCCGAGGCCTTACGGCCGGCGGCTCACCATTGCTTCGACAAATCTCATTAAATCGACGGCCCGCGAGCCCTCCGGTGTTTTGGCAAAGATGAAGAACCGGAGGGCTCGCGCCCTGCCGCTAAAACTTCTAGAAACACAGGGGGAAAATGCTTCACTGCGTTTTCTGTCGGGGGCGACCAAGCTTCCCGGCATCGGATTCCGGAGGTGTCGCTACGCTCACCTCCGGCTACTCGCTTTCATCCCTACGGGACGTCGATTGTAAAAGTGACGGATTTGATCGTAGCGGAAAACGCTAAAACTTTCGCAGCTCCGGCCCTCTCTGGCGTTTGCTTGCTGCGCAAACGCCGTCTCTCCCAAAGGGAGAGAATCTAAAGGGGGGGCAAATCCTGCAGCAAATGAATCGACATCCCACGGGATATCGGTCGCTTGCGTGAAATTGCCGTTACCGTCCTCCGAGATGCAACGTCTTGCCCGCATCCCAACACGTCGGACTCTATCGGATCGTCTTCTCGTCGCCTTCACCGTCGGCCACGCGGACGTCGTCCGCATCCGCGGTGGGCCCTGCGGGCGCGCGTTGTGCATCGATCGCGGCGATCCATTGTTGGGGATCACTGCCGTAGTCTTTCCCGATGACGCCTTTCAGACTTTGCATCGCCAGGTGAATCGTTGCCGGGTCGCGGTCTTCCAATGCCAAGCGAAGCGACTCGACAGGGATGTTGCCCTTGTGCTTGCCGAGTGCGGCGATCGCCGAATTCTTCACGTCGGCCTCGGGAGTCGTACCGAGTGTGGACGCGAGCAACTGGGCGGCTTCGGGTTCACGCCGTTTTCCCAATGAGCGGCAGGCTTCCATTTGAACCTTCAGACTTTCGTCGTCGAGTCCGCGTTCAATCAGTTCGATCGCCCCGGGCGTCTTCAAATTGCTGGCGGCGAGAATCGAAAGCCGCCGCATTTCGGGGCTGGGATCGTTTTCGATGATGCGATCCAGGTGGGTTGCCCATTTCGCTTGTTCTCGCGTGTTCATGTCGCCGATCTGACTGGCGAGCGTTTGCAACTCTTGCCGCCGCTGGTGGTCGGTGACGCCGAGTTCTCGGTCCCGTTTCCATTCGCGCATCGTGAAGTACGGATTGACCCGTTTCAGACCGTAGAGCGGCCCGTCGTGACACCCACACGCCAGCACGCAGAGGACTGCGGCGATGGCGCCGCAGGAGAAGGGGCGCAGGCGACGAAGGTGTGTCATGTCAGGTTCGATGATTGGTTGGTGCGGCATTCCGTTTCCAAAACCAAGACTTCAACGGGAATGTTTCGTGACGGCAAGACCGTCGGGCATTGGGACTTATCAAAGTCAAGGCCGGCTCGCCAAGACCACTTCCATGGTTCATTCGGCCACCGCGCCGACTAATTCGTCGGGCCGCTGTCGGATCAAGCGGTACGGCAGCAGAGCGGTATCGATCAGAAACTTTGCTCCCGAATGCAAATTGGTCATGATCCCGTCGGAAAAAATCCATTCGGTTTGGCCGCAACGTTCCAGCGGCGCGTCTTCGAAATACAGGCGTCGTCGTGTGTAGGTCGTCACGGAATCGAGCGGGTAGTCCGGACCATCGCCGCCGGCGGTCATCCACACGACCTGCGGCGGCGTGAAACCCGGTTGTGAAACCTGAGGTGGTGATGCCAATCCGGATAGCTGAATTTGCGAAAGCGGTTTGTCCAATCGAGCAAGTTGCATTGCCGCGACGTCGCGTTTGCGTTCGTCGGGGGGTGGGACCGGTTCGGACTCGTTTTTGGGCTGTCCGAATGCTTCGGGGGTGGGACGCGGCACCGCGGGCGAATCGCCTGGCGAAGCGGGGCGGCTGACGTCGTCGAGCTGGACCGGAGAAAGTCGCAGCGGATCCGCGGGAGCTTGTCCCAATAGGCTGGAGCCGATCGTCAGCGCGGCGATCACGGAGAGAGTCGGTGCGTTCATGGACAGATTGCGGTGGGTCGGCGATGGAGAACAAGCCACTCCCACTGAGTTTTCGACTGCCATGAGCGAGGATTCCCAGTAAAATCGTTACGGCCGGAAGATTTTCGCCCATTTAACAGATTTGATTTGGCGCCCCCATCCGGCGTCATGATGCTTGGGGTTTTCCTGGTCTGTCGGCCTTGACTGGTTTGTGCAGTGTGACGTCGTGGTTCTCATCAAGCCTCATTGGGGCGACTTCGATTCAAGCCCTAAGAGGGGATTTATCATGCTTGGCCGTGGGGCGAAAAATGACGATGGGGCCGGTCGTCGGATCGGGGGCTGGCTGCGCGCCTTCATCGACAGGCGCTCCGTTGCCCGCGTACGTCCGCTGGCGTCGGCTGGGCAGCCTCGGTGGGTGACGCCTCGCCTCACCCTCTTGGAACCACGAATCGTTCTCAACGCGACGGCAGAACTCTCGGCCGCCAGCGGACTGTTGATCTTTGGCGATTTGGCCGACGATGAAGTTCACTTCGAAACCGTTGGGGGCGGCGATTCCATTCAACTGACCGATGCCTTCGGCGCGGTGATTCCGATCGCAGGCCATCACGGCGGCGCGACCGGTAATGAGACCGATCCGTTGGCGGTTTCTCAGATCACCAACGGTCAGGTGACGATCGATTTGGGCGGCGGGGACGATCTGTTGCAGATCGAATTGCCCGACGGAATCAATTTGGATGTGATCGACGCCGATGGGGAAGACCGAACCGTGCTCGGGTTCCAGCCCGTTACGTCGCCATCACCCCCGACGGAAATCAACATCGTTGGCGAGGCGATCGAGTTGACGCCCAGCGGTACGTCGATCCAGTTCGCCGACCGAACGGTCGCCCTGACCGGAGGCGTGGTCCTGGGAGCGGCATTGCCCACCGGTTTGACGCAGATCGACCTGGGGTCTGGGGCGTTTGAAGTGCACGGAACCGTGACGCTAGACGGCAGCGTTCGTCTGATCGGCGATTCTGCTGAGGTGCTCTGGCAAGACGCGACCGTCAGCGCGTCGTCGAGCGACTTGGATCTGTTCTTTGAATTGGATCCCAATTCGGATTCGTTGATTCGCATCGGGCAAATGGATGCGTCCGCGGGCGATTGGATCGAAGACGTTCGCGTGGTCAGCGCCACCGAGACCTCTTTCGCCGGCGACGTCACGATCCAGGACACCTTGTCGATCGATGTTCGCGATCAAGTCAACGTGCAAGGCGACGTGACCGCGGGAACCGTAGGCATTCGTTCCGGCGACGTTGTGTTCGAACAGACGATGACCGAATTGAACGCGGCCCAGCATTTGACGCTCGATGGAAATCACCGCACCCTCGGCCCCAACGACAGCGTGATGTTGTCGTCTGGCGATTCCGTCACGATCCGTGGTGAATTCCAAGGCGGAGATCAGCTTTCCGTTGATGCCGTGGGGGCCGTCACCGTGGACGCTGATCTGACCGATTGGAACGGAATCAGTTTTGCCGCCGACGATGGGATTCAAATCGTTGGTGCCGCAACGACCCCGCGTCAAATCTCGGCAACCGGTTCGGTGACCTTCCAGAACGACGTCACCTTTGCAGCCGACACGGAACTGCAGGCGATGAACGTTCGTTTTGATGATGCGGTTTCGGTCCAGACAACCCGCGTGGTGGAACTGGACGCGGTGATGATCGACTCCCAAGGCCAGACGGCAATCGAAAAACATGGTGACGGCGAACTTGTCTTGCTGGCCGAGAACGCATCCAGCACGGATCTGATGGTGGTTGAAGGAACCTTGCGGGTGGACGGGAGCATCGATGCGGCCGCGGCGGTTGAAGTCCGCGACGGTGCCGTGCTTGCCGGCAGCGGCGAGATTCGCGGAGCCGTGACGCTCAACGGAGGCGCGCTCGCGCCGAACGAATTCACCAGCGGCTCGTCCACCGGTCAATTGCGATTCGGTGCGTTAAGCCTGAGTGCCGACGCGACGTACCAGGTGGATGTGGACGGATCGACCGTGGGCCAATCGTTGGATTCGGTCGCCATCGACGGCCAACCGATTGATCTGGTCGGGGCCTTGTTGCAGTTGGACATCGCCGTCACCTTGCCCGGCGATACCGAGTTATTGATCCTCCAAAACGACTCCGACGGTCCGGTGACCGGGCGGTTCGTTTCGAACGTCGACGAGGACGGTCAACCGCTGGCGACACCCCGTGAATTGTTCGACGGCGCCCGTGTGTTGACTCGGTTTGGTCCCGGTGCTGCTGCGGTGCCGGCGTTCATCACGTATTTCGGTGGCGATGGAAACGACGTCGCGATCGTGACCGCGGGGGATCGTTTGCAGCCGGCCGGAAAGGTCACCATCGTTTCACGAGCGGGCGTTGATTTGGAAATCCGTAGCGGCGATTCACTGGCCGACGCCCAGATGGCTGATCCGACCGTTCGGCCGATCGCCGGTCTCAACGGCGGCATGCTTGTTTTGGATGCGACGGCCGAGCAGGCGGAATTGTTGATCGACGTCGATGGTTTCGTCGATGCCGGTGCGAATCCGTTGCACTTCGATGTGGACATCGTTTTTGACGCCACGCAAGTCTTCGGCGACGCGTCGGTGACGATCTTTGACAGCGATCGCAGCACGGTCGATTCTCCCGATCAATTTGATTTCGTCTATCACAGCGCCGATGAAGTTGGTTTAACCGTCCAACACGATCCATCGCTTGCGCCGGCGTACGACATCAACATGCTCGGCGTTGGTCGGGTCGATCTGCAGTTGCCGTCGGCGGTGCTGTCCGCACAGTTGACTCGCGCGGCAGATCAACTGGACGTGGTCGCCGATCCAGACCCGGCGATGACGCAGTGGCAACTGGCCAGCGGTGGCCGAACCGGCGAATTGCGTTTTGAGAACCCGACCGACAGTCTTTTCATCGATGGACGCGATGGAAACGATCGGTTGTCGTTTGCCGGTTTCGGACAGGACTTTGAAGCGGTGCCGACCGTGGTCGGTGGACAGGGTGACGATGAATTAAATTGGAATGCTGACGTCGAGGTCGGGATGCTCGGTGTCGCCGACACGTTTCTGCTGGACGCCGAATCGGTGACGATCGATGGCGATTTGACGTTGATCGGCGGCGGCGACATTCGGGTCAATGCCGGCGACGCGCTCCTGGTGCGCTCGACCCTCGATGCCGGCACCGGTCGAATCGTCGTGGACTCGGCCGCGTCGCAGAGTGATTTGTCGCTCGGGACGCTCCGCAGCACCGCCGCCGATGTCGCGGTGTCGCTGCATGGTGGCGATTACTTATTGGGAGACATCTCCACGCCCAACGGCACCCTGGTCCTGGGAAGCGACGATGGACTAGGCCGCATCGGCTCGGTCGGGCAAGCGATCGGATCGCAGATTGATGCGATGCAGGTCACGGCTTCGTCGACCGGGCAGTTGAACTTGGGGTCGACGAATAACACGATCGACGACGTGCATGTTGCGGCCGATCAGGGCGTGACGGTGCGCGATTCGGCGGATGATCTGCGGTTGTTCGTCTCCGCCGCGGACACGATCGATGTTCAGGTGGCCGGGGACTTGGTGCTGGAATCGGCCGCGACGACGAATGGTTTGGTCAAGCTGATCGCCGCCGGAAATGTCGTCGCCGACGCGGGAGGGGCGAGCGTCAACGCGGGTGGCGATCTGGTGGAGATCACGGCGGGGGGCGCGTATCCGGGACAATCCAACATGCCCGGAACGATGGCCTCGATCGGTTCGGCTGCCGTTCCCATTCACGTTGCGGCGCTGCAATCGTTTTCCGCCAGCACCTCGGGGACCGGCGGATCGATCTTTGTGAACAGTTTTGAACTCGCTGGATTTCCAGCGTCCACCGGGACCTTGCCGATCGGCTTGGTCGATGCCGGCGACGGGCGGATTGAGATCGATGCGGTCACGATCGACGACGCCGATCTGGATTCAACCGTTGACCTGATCGGACGCGAGATCGGTCTGGGGGCCCGCTCGGGTATCGGTGCCAGTGACACAATCACCGTGACCGGCGTTTCCGATCTACAGGCGATCACGGACCAGGGGACAATCCGAATGGACGTTCTGGCGGATCGGACCGTCAATCTGTCGCGCGTCTGGACCGGAGGCGGTGTCGGCGAAGAAATCCTGATCCGCCATCGAGGCGACGATCGCTTGTCGATCATCGACGTCGGCAATGCAAACGGTGACGTCACCATCTGGACGGAAACCGCGTCGATGGATGTCTTGTCCGACGTGTCGCCGACCGCCCTGTCGGCCGGAGGCACCGGCAAGATCGTGCTGCAAAACCTGGGCGGCCAGTCGGACATCACGATCCGTGGCGGCGTGGTCAGCGAGTCGGGTGACGTCACGATCGCATCGCGGCGAAACCTGGTTGTCGCGCCGACCGGCAGTTTGACTTCCTTGGACGGAACCATTCACCTGTCCGGCGGCAATGCCATCGGTTTGCCAGACAGCACGGTTGCCTTGCAAGACGGCTCGCTGATCGATGCCGGGGCCGGCCCCGTGATGGTTCAGACGCCGGGCAACGTCTTCGTCTCGTCGATTCGCTCGGCCCACAACGGACAAGCCATTTCGATCGAGTCATCGTTCGGAGCGTTGATCGATGCGGGTGACCAGGCCGTGGATCTGGTCGCCGAGTCGGGGCAGGTGCGAATCGATGTTGCCAGAGGAATCGGTGACGCAGACGCGATCGAGACGGAAATCGGAGCGCTGGTTGCCTTCGTCCGACAGTCCGGCGGGTTGCAAATCAGCGAGGGCTCGGCGATCGAGTTGGTCGACGTGCTGACGGTCGATGGGAACATCGAAATCGTCGCCGTCGGGAAGATCGTGGCGGATCGAGTCCGGTCACAGAATGCCAGCGGCCAGGACGCGGACCAGCACCGGGATGTGCGTCTGGTTGCCACGGCGGCCGACAGCGACATCCTGGTCCGATCCATCGTGACCGACACCGCTCAGTCGGCCGGGCAGGTGACCGATGTCGAATTGGTGGCCGGCGACGACGTGCTGTCCTTCGGGGCGGACTCGTTGTTGGTCGCGGACGATCTTCGCATCGAGAGCGGCAACGCGACCGATGACGCCGCGGAGGCGGTTCGGTTGGTCACCAACGTCAATGAATTGGAATTGAGCGTCTTGGGAATCGGCCGCGGTGACGTGCAAATCGATGAAGTCGATTCGATCCGATTGGCGTCGTCCGACCGGCAGGACGACGGCGAAACGGTCGCGACGGTCAACGGCGAAATCCGAGTCCGCGCGGCGGAGTCGATCACCGTGTTCGATTCGTTCCTGATAGACGACCTGAACTCGCGGCGCGGCGATGTCGAACTCATCGCCGGCGGTGCCAACGGCCGCATTCGACTGCAGGCCGGCGAGTTGATTCGGTTGGACGATTCGGTCCAGATCCAAGCCCAACAAAGTGTCGCGGGGGCAGTGATGATCGATGCCCCGCAGATTGTGTTGGGGCAAGACTTTCAGATCGAAACCGGTGACGGTGTGGGGGTCGCGCGTCGGTTTGCCACGCGACCCGATGACGGGGTAACCGACACCGCGTTTTATGATGCCACCACGATCGCAACAAATCGACTGGAGCAGGCGGCGGTCAACGATGCGACCGGCGTGTTGACCGTCGACATCGGCAATCCCGGCGAACGGGGATTAACGATCAACATCGATTGGGGCGCCGCGACGCAGCGCTTTCAACAAATTGATGCATTGAGCGGCGATGCACCACCGTTGCAAGTCGAACACTTGTACTTGGAACCCGACATCCTGGATGCCCGATTCAACGGTCGAACATCCGCGACCGATCCCTTGGAAGTGCGGTTTTCGGTTCGCCACCACGAGTCGATCGTGGTGACGGGGGCAACGATCCAACAGGCAGACAGTGCGGTCCAGCGGGTCGAGGGAGAATTGATTTCGTCGACCGACAATCCGCTAACCGAGGATGATTCCGTGACGCCGATCTTGGAAAACGGATCCGCCCGTTTCATCATTCCATCGTTGTCGATTCCGGTGGCGTTCTTTCCCGTCCGGGATGTGATTCCGGTGATCGAACAGACTCCCGTCTTTGTCAGCACGGAATCCACGGTCGTGGTCTTGGGCGGGGCGTTGGAAACGACCGAAGTGGTCGCGTCGACGACGACCGCCCGCGAAGAGTACTTTCAAATTCGTGTGCTGTCGCCTGACCCCGAAGGCGACGACTTGGTGCCACCGACACGCTTGCCGGACGACATCATCAGCGGTGATCAACTAAAAAAACTGTTCCAGTCCTTGCCCGATGGACGCTACGAGATCCAGTACGTGCTCGGCGACGGCAACGTGCGTTCGATCTTGAGCGTGGACCTGAGGAACGGAAAGCCGGTTCTGCCGGGTGATGCGCCCGACGGAGGCGCCCTGCGACTGATTCCCGTCCAACCGGATGAGGGATTGGGCGATCAAGACGCTGGCGATCCCGAAGCTGGCGATTCGACCGAGGCGGACCCGCGGCTCGATCAATCGTCCCATTGGGCTCCACCACCGATGCGATTCGATCGTAGCGAAGACATTCGTGGCCCGGAGACGTGGGACACCCCTCGAATCGGCCGGTTCTCGGTAGCGGGGCGATTTCGAGCGCGTGTGGAATCGATGAACGCGGCTGACGCTCTGGAGGCGAGCGAGCGATGAGTGCCGAAGACCGCAACGACGACCAAGAGGATACGCTGGATGACGTCGACCAAAGGGGGGCGTCCATCGACGAGACCAAGGGCGACGCCATCGACGAAACCTTGCAGTGGGCCGAGCCGTCGGATCAGACGACGACCGATGTTCCATCATCAAACACCGAAGCCACGCGTGTTTTCGCCGGCGGCTCTGCGGCCAATCAGACCGCCAGCGATCTGAATGAAGAGACCGTTGACGAAGTCCCGCCGTCGGTGATGCACAGCCGCGACATTTCCCAGACGATCAATCCGCGAGAACTGAGCAAGGAGGATGCGGCATTCTGGGGATCCGCCGCGATCGGGGCCAGCAAGCAGAACAAGGCCGAACCGTCCCAGTTGCGTCCCGCGGTGGAACGGTCCATCACCGAATCGAAACTGCAGATTCGCGAGCGTGACCTTGCCATCCCGACCCGCGACCCCGATTCGCCGTCGGACTATCGTTTGATTCGATTGCTCGGTCGCGGTGGCATGGGGAATGTCTACGTGGCGCGACAGGCCTCGCTGGATCGGATGATTGCGGTCAAGGTGATCAAGCCGCTGCCCAAGGCCAAACGTCAATCGCTCCGCCAATCCGGTCGCTTGAAGGACGTCGAACACGAGCGGCGTCAGCAATTCTTGTCCGAGGCGGTCGTCACGGGTGACCTGGATCACCCCAACATCGTTCCCATTCACGACATCGCCGTGGCGGCCGACAACACGTTGTTCTACGCCATGAAACGTGTCGTCGGTCAGCCTTGGCTGAAGACGATCGAAGAACGATCACGCGACGAAAATCTGGAAATCTTGTTGAAGGTCTGTGACGCGATCGCGTTCGCGCACACGCGCGGCGTGATCCACCGCGACATCAAACCCGAAAACATCATGCTCGGGGATTTTGGCGAAGTGTTGGTGATGGACTGGGGGCTGGCGATCGCCAAACCCGAATTCGAGAAACGCGACTCGATCACCTTCACCGCCGGCTTGGGCGGGACACCGGCTTTCATGGCGCCGGAGATGGCGCTCGGTCCGGTCGAGGCGATCGGCCCGCACAGCGATATTTATCTGCTCGGTGCGACGTTGTTTTACATCATCACCGGCGTTCCACCGCATCGGGCCGATAACGTCAGTCAGTGCATCCGCAAAGTCGCGGCGAACGAGATCCAAGACGCATCGACGCAGCATGGCGGCGAGTTGTTGGAGATCGCGTTGCGGGCGATGGCGACCGACCCCAAGCAGCGCTACGAGAGCGTGCAAGCGTTCCAGCAAGCGATCCGGTCGTATCGATCCCACTCTGAAAGCATCGCGATCTCGACGGCGGCCCAGCAGGAATATCAACGGGCCCAAGAAACGTTGCGTTACGAGTCCTTTTCACGCGCCGGTCACGGTTTTGAACAGGCCCTTGCGCTTTGGGATGGCAATCAAGCCGCCATGGAAGGCTTGGATCGATGTCGGATCGATCACGCCGCAGCCGCCTACGAAAACGGCGACTACGACCTGGGATTGTCATTGCTCAATCCCAACGAGTCGAAACACCTGCCGCTGATCGAAAAATTGAACGCGGGGTTGCACCAACGCGAACAACGTTTGGTTCGTTTGCGACTGATGCGCCGGCTTGTCACCGCCAGTTTGCTGTTCATTCTGGTCGGCGGAAGCATCGCGTTGTACGTGATCAATCAGAAACGCAATGAAGCGAACGAGCAGCGTGAACTTGCCGAAACCCAACAGCAGGTAGCCGAGCAACAATCTCGGCTCGCGACGGAGCAGCGGGATCGGGCGGAGGAATCCGAGCAGCTGGCGGCCAATCGGCTGGTCGAAGTGGAGCGGGAGAAGGCCAAGGTCGAGCTTCAGAAGAAAATCGCGGAAGACAACGAACGGGATGCAAAAGACGCGCGGATTTTGGCCGAGGAGAATGAACAGAAAGCCAAGGATCAAGAACTGATCGCCAAGCAAAATGCCGACGATGCGCTTCGACAGAAGCTGAAGGCCGAGCGGAGCGAAAAAGCTGCGTTGGTGGCACTGGAAAGGGCGCGGTATGAATCGTACCTGTCTCAAATCGGTTTGGCCAAAGCCCGCGTGGACGGCAATGAATTTGACGATGCACGATTGATCTTGACGTCGATTCGGGCTGCCCGACGCGACCAGTCACCGGCCTGGGAATGGCGTTACTTGTGGCACTTGGCCAACCAATCGCGATCGTCGTTCCGATTCGATTCCGGAGTCAGCGATCTTGCCATGGCAGCGGACGGTCGGTCCGGAGTCGTGGTTTGCAACGATGGCACGGTGCATCGCGCCAAGATCGGCGATGCATCGGGACCGATTTGGACGCGTGATGATCTGTTCGCGACGTGCGCGGACATCGCCATCGATGGCCAATGGTGTGCGATCGGGACGCAACGGGGGACTGTCTTGATTGTCGACCCGATGACGGGGCGGACCCTGCACGTGCTGGACGGACATTCCGCGACCGTCAACGATCTGGAATTTCTGGCCGACGGACGGTTGTTGTCCGCGTCCTCCGATCGCACGGTCGCACTGTGGGATCCCGGCAACGAGCGACGAGTCTCGCGCGGCTGGCATATCGCGCCGGTTGTTTCGCTGGCATCGCGTCAATCCGACAGCGGTGATCCGCCGACCATCATTGCTGCGGTCAGCGATGGGAAAGCGGGACGCGTCGTCGCGTGGCAGATCCAGTCCGACCGGTTTGCACGAATCGGAGAGTTTTCCGGTCATTCCTTCCCGGCCATTGCGTTGGCGCTGTCGAGTGATGGGCAACTGGCCGCATCCGGAGACACACGCGGCAACGTGTTTTTGTGGCGTCCCCGGCAACTGCGGCCCACCGATTTTGACGCCGCGCTCCAACGGGCGATCGATTCCATCAGCGACAATCCCGAGTCACCCGAACCGTCGGTCGCTGGACAGCCAGCCACGCCAACACAAACGCCAACACAAACAGCGGCGCGATCCGACGGAGATGCGATCGTCGCGAGCTGGAAAGCGCATCCGGACGCGATCGCCGTGATGCGGTTCGATGATGTCGACCAAACGCTGTTGACCGGATCGGATGACTACACGATCGCCGCGTGGATGGTTGCCGATCAATCGCTGCGGTACACCCTGCGTGGCCATGGCGGATGGGTCCGCGCGTTGGCAATCCGAGCAAACGCCGTGGGACTGGGGGACGCAGCCATTGTGTCGGGATCGGCCGACGGAACCGTTCGGGTTTGGGATCGCTCGACACCCGAATCGGTTTCGCAGGACGTGGACGACGCGACCGATGAGACGCAAGGGCCCGCGACCCAGATTCGCACGACCCCAGAACACGGCACGCAGTTACACGGCGCGCAGTTAAACGGCACGCGGCTACACGGTGACGAAATCCTGGCCGCGCGGCTCGATCGTTCCGGCTCTCGCGTGATTTCAGCCAGCCGCGACCACACCGCTCGGATCCTGGGGCTGGACCGAACGGGATTGATGTTCCGCGAGCTCGCGCGGATCAACACCAACGAAGCTGCGGCGGGCGAATTGAACGAAGGGACCGAGTTTTTGGCGATGTCGGCGCGGCTGGATGCGTCGGGAAAACGTTTGTTCGTCGGCAGTGCGGATGCGACGATCCGGATTTGGGATGTCGACTCGGGGACTCAGCTCGGTGTGTTGCAGGGGACGGGGCTCAACAACGCTTTTGCACTTTCCCAGGACGGTCGCCGGCTGTTGTCCGGTTCCAGTCGACCGGATGCCAAGGCATTGTTGTGGGATGTGGATCGGCGAAACGGAGCACCCAAAATCGTGCATCGTTTGACCGCCGGCGATCAAGCGGTGACCGCGTTTGCGTTGTCCAGTGATGGTGAATTCGCGGCAACGGGAGATCGCGGGGGGCGTTGTTTGCAGTGGGACGCGACGACGGGTCAACCGATCGGTCCGCCGATCGATCTGTTGCGAGGGTACCGAATCAACGATCTGGCGATTTCGCCGGACGACCAATCGCTGTGGGTGGCCAGCGACAACGGGCAATTGACGGAAATTGATTTGCAGTCGCGGCAACCGCGGCGCCGGTTGGATCATGACGGTTTTGTGACCGCCCTCTCGTTGTCACCGCGCGGGGACCAGGCGATCACGATCACCGCGCAAACCGCAAACAACCGCTTCGTCACGACGGCCACGTGGTGGGATCTGGCAACGCAAGACAGCCGTCGGCTCGATCGGGTCGCAGCGCCACTCGATGCCGACGGCCAGGCCGCCGGTGATAGCGCGCGTCTGACGTCGGCACGCTTCGGAAATCGGGGAAATCAGGTCGTGGTCTGTCGTCAAACCAAAGACGGACGCGGCGGCCGCGTGATATTGATCGATCTGGCCAGTCAAAAAAACAAGGCCTTTGATTTGCCGGCCGCGATCGGAGCACCCGAGACGGGGTTGTTGTCGCTCAGCGACCAGTTGATCACGCTCAATGGCGAAGCCGCCTTTCGTTGGTCGATCGACGCGATGGCACACGTGAAAAGCTATCGTCCCCACGCCTCGGTGGTCGATGCCTGTTTCTTTCCCGATGGAAAGATCGCCGCCACGGCCAGCCGAAGCGTGCGACTGTGGCAGACCGATTCGGGCGAGGCGATCGACAAGCTGGAAAACCCGCACGCCGGCGCGATAACGGGGCTGGATGTTTCAAGCCGTATGGACGAACTCGGTTATCGAATTGCAACGTGTGGCGCAGAAGCTGCCGCGCGACTTTGGATTTGGAAAGATCGCCAATCGGGTTTCCGCTTGGAACGCGAGTTCGGGATCGACGAAGCCGAAATCAAGCAGCTGCAGTTTTCGCCCGATGGCGGGCGGTTGATGCTCGCCGGCGCCGATGGTTCGATCCAGCTACACCCAATCGACGGTTCCGCTGCGACGTTCCGCTGGCGACTGCCCGAGGGGCTGGCGCCGACCTGTGTGGCATTTTCGAGCGATGGTCGATATTTGGCGGTCGGTGCTTCGGACAAGACCGCCTGGTTGATTGATTCAATGGCAGACACGGACGTCAAGCCGCGGGTGATGCGCGGCCACGCCGATCGAATCGAATCGATTGCCGTCTTAAACGACGGTTCCGGCCAAGTACGAGTGCTGACGGCATCACGCGACAAGTCCGCGCGGGTGTGGGATCCGCGTTTAGAAGTTCTCGAAGACGACTTGTCGGCGGATTCCGAATTGATCTTCGGCCGCGAAGTGCTGGCCCTGCGTCGCCACACCCAGGGTGTCACGGCGATCGACTGCACCGGCGACGGAGATCTGGTCATGACCGCCGCCAGAGACGGAAAAGTCCTCCTGTGGCCGGCACCCCAACGTGCCGCACTCGATCCCGTCTTGCCCTAGTGATTCGTCAACTTTTGAACTTAGCAACGAGCGGAATAGAAGTGTCGGATCTCTTGAAGTGGGATAGGCTTCCAGCCTGTCATTTCAGCATCGACAGGTTTTTGGTACCTGACCCCTTTTCCGCTCGACCGTGAAAGAGCCCTCTGCGTAGGAGCTTTGACAAGATCCACTACCGGAAAGGGTTTGAGCGATTGACGGGCTTCCTGTTCCGGTCGGCGCGTTAAACTCGTTGGACGCCGCCGCGCAAATTGTTGGTCTGGGTGGGCGCAATGCTCCCCATCCAACCGCAGGAAACGATGATCGACCTCAAAATTCTGGCCTATGAAGAGACTCCCCTCGGACCACTTTGCCTGAGGCGGCGCAAGACCTTGTCCGAGCCACGGCAGTGGGTCACCGAAGTGACGCTGAATCATGAGTTTCTGATGAGTAGCTTGCACACCGATTCCGAACGGGCATTGGCGACGATTCCGTTGGAGCAGGCTACGGGAAGCGGGTTGCGCGTGCTGGTCGGTGGGCTGGGGCTTGGGTACACCGCCCATGCCGCGTTGGCTTTCGAACGCGTGGAGCATGTCGAAGTGATCGAGTACCTGCCGCAAGTCATCGGCTGGTTGCGTGACGAAATGACCCCGCTGGCCGAGGAGCTGAACGACTCGAATCGTTTGAACGTCTCCCAGGGTGACATTTTCGAGTTCTTGCTCGCCGAACCGACGCAGCGACGGTTCGACGTGATCTTGATTGATGTCGATCACTCGCCCGAAGACCAACTGGCGAAGAAGCACGATTCGTTTTATCAAGTTGACGGTCTAAGAAGGGCTGCGGCGCATTTGACAGAGCAAGGATCCTTTGCGTTGTGGTCCTATGATCGACACACGCCACTTTGGGATGCGATGCAGCAGGTTTTCGCGTCCTCGACGGCTCATCCGATCACCTATTACAACCAACACGTCCATGAATCGTTCACCGACTGGTTGTACGTCGGCACAATGACGTTGAAAAACGATTGAGCGACGGGGCAATCTCTGTTCGCCCCGTGTCAATGCGGTGCCCCGCCATGCTACAACATGGGCATGAACCACGAAGAACCGGCCGCCGTAGATCCTTCGGCGGCAGCAAAACAGATCACCGTTGATCCCGATCTGGATCGGGATACGCTTGCCACCGAGTACTTTTCGCTACTTCCTTACGAGCCCTACCCGGTTCAGGAAGAAGCGATGCTGGCGTACTTTGCCGGCGATCCCGATCGCGGCGACCAGGGCGTGTTGATCTGCGCTCCGACCGGAACGGGCAAGACCATGATCGCCGAAGCGGCGGTGTACGAGGCCCTGCGGACCGGTCGGCGGATGTATTACACCACGCCCCTGATCGCGTTGACCGATCAGAAACTGGATGAATTGCGAGAGAGTGCGGTGCGCTGGGGGTTTCCCGCCGACAGCGTGGGGCTGGTCACGGGCAATCGACGCGTCAACGGGGATGCGCCGGTGCTGGTCGTCGTCGCCGAAATTCTGCTCAACCGGTTGCTCAATCCCGAGGCCTTTGATTTTTCGGACGTCACGTCGGTGGTGATGGATGAGTTTCATTCGTTCAACGATCCCGAACGCGGCATCGTGTGGGAGCTGACGTTGGCGTTGTTGCCCGCCCACATTCGCACCATGTTGTTGAGTGCGACAGTCGGCAACTCGCTGGAATTCACGTCCTGGCTTTCGCGCGCCCACAACCGCCGATTGCAGCTGGTCACCGGAGATGAACGCAAGGTGCCGCTGCAGTATGAGTGGATCGGCGATGAGATCTTGAATGACTTTGCCGAAAAAATTGCCGCCGGGGATGACGAAATCCGCCGCACGCCATCGCTGGTGTTTTGCTTTTCTCGCTCGCAGTGCTGGACCGTGGCCGAGATGCTCAAGGGAAAAAGTCTGATCGACAAAGAGCGTCAAGCCGAACTGGCCGACTACCTGAACGCGGCCGACATGGCGGACGGTGCGGGACCGAAGCTGAAGCAGATTCTGATGCGCGGCGTCGGAGTGCACCATGCCGGCGTCATGCCACGCTACCGGCGAATGGTCGAGGAGCTGTTTCAACGCAAATTGTTGGCGATGTGTGTTTGCACCGAAACGCTTGCCGCGGGAATTAATTTGCCCGCACGCAGTGTGGTGTTGCCAAGTTTGTTGAAGGGGCCCAAGGATAAACGCAAACTGGTCGAAACGGCTTCGGCACAACAGATCTTTGGCCGTGCCGGACGACCGCAATTCGACGATCGAGGTTTCGTTTATGCCTTGGCCCACGAGGACGACGTCAAACTGAACAAGTGGCGGGAAAAATTTGATTCGATTCCCGAGGACACCAAAGATCCGGGGCTGCTGAAAGCCAAAAAGCAGCTGAAGAAGAAAATGCCCAAGCGGCGAACCGGTGAGACCTACTGGACCGAACAACAATTCATCCAACTGCAAGAGGCCGATTCGGCAGACCTTTCCAGCCGCGGACAATTGCCATGGCGTTTGCTGGCCTACATGCTGGGAAAGGATTCCAGTGTGGCGCCGCTCCGCGAACTGGTCTCTAAACGTTTGTTGACGCCCAAGAAAATCGAAGAGGGGCAACGGGAATTGAACCGAATGCTGATCACGATGTGGCAGGCCGACTATTTGCAGCTCGACCCCAAGCCCGTTCCCGCGTCCGCCAGTGATCTCCAATCCAAACCGCCGGTGGCGAAGAAGGTTGCCGGCGAGAAGACCAAGGCAGCGGAACCGAAATCCAGCACGGGCGGATTGTTCGGCGAGTTGTTGGATCAAATGCGCGACGAGGCGCCAGAGTCGGTGGCCCAACCGGTGGAGACGGATGAGGGTGCCGAGCACGATGAGCCACGGGTGAAGCGATACGACCTGGACGCTTATCGTCCGCAGGTTGCGACGCCGACGAAGCATCTGGATCGTTTGGTTCATCTGCGCAGCATCAACCCGTTGTTCGGCGTTTACTTGGCCGACTTGCTGGCAACCGCGGATCCCGAAGAACGGATCGCGTCGTTTGAGAGTGTGTTGGAAGTTCCCGGCACCGTCGCAAGGTTCACGCGCATGCCGCGGATCGAAGACATGCCGCCGGGAACATTGGCCACCACGCGGCTCGATCCCCAGTTGCTCAAGCTCGGCTTGGCGACTCCGGAAGAGCTTGGTGCGCGGGGCGAAGACGAAGACGAGGATGTCCAGGATCGCGGATTCGGCCGCGTGATGTTCGAAGAGCCGCGAGTCTGGCCGCTGACGATCGGCGAAAAGATTCATCGCCTGTTCCAGAATGATTACCCCACGGTGCAGGGCGTCCGCGTACGACCGGTTTGGATCGTCGGCGAACTGCTCAATTACGACGGCGACTTCAATAAATACGTCACGACGAAGAAGCTGCAGAAAGAAGAAGGCATCCTGTTACGTCATTGCCTGAGAATGATTTTGTTCCTGGACGAGATGGCCAACGTGCCACCGGAGAACACGACGGTCGAAACCTGGGAAGACCCGCTCGACGATCTCGCGGAGATCTTGACCGAAACCTGTCGCAAAGCCGATCCGCAAACGACCGAAGAAGTCCTCTCCCACGACGAAACCCTCGAAGATGCCTTGATCAGCAGCGGACGAAGGAAAAACTGAGCGGAGCGAGTGGATCGATCTCGGAGAGGGCAGGGGAGAGATGGCAGAATGATTCGGGGCAGAATGATGGAGCAGGGCGATCGGGAGAAAGCGACAGGGGACTTAAAAAGGGGCGAGGAGTGAATGGCACGGGCATCAGTGTTGGTGTGCAGGCTTTAGCCGCCCGCTGTCGCTGCATCGCAGCGACCGGGAATCGCCTCAAGGCTAAACACCAACGTCTCCGTTGTTTTACCCCTCATCACTTCGCCTTCCTGTGTTATCGGTTTAATCATCGACGTCATGGCGGCTTTCGGCGACTCTGGTTTCACGCGGTCTTGAGTTCCTTCTGCTCTTGCCACGACAGCTTCACATGAGCTTTATCAGCTATCCGTTTCTCCTGTTGTTCGCTTGCGTCTGGCTTGCGTGTTGGCGTCTTCCGTTTCGTTGGGTCAATCCTTGTCTGCTGCTCGCCTCGTACGTCTTTTACGGTTGGTGGGACTGGCGATTTCTTGGGCTTCTCGTCTTTTCCTCTGTCGTTGACTTTGTTTGCGGAAGGTTGCTTGATGGCCGGGTTTCCGAAGAAAGACGATCGGATGTGCTGATCATCAGCTTGGTTGTGAATCTGGGGACGCTTGCGGTCTTCAAGTATTTTGACTTCTTCATTGATTCATTCAGCGAGGTGCTTTCGACGCTGGGGATTGAGATGCGGCCGCCGCTGCTTCGGCTTGTGCTGCCGATCGGAATCTCGTTCTACACATTCCAAACGCTTAGTTACACCATCGACGTTTATCGTCGGAAGATGCCCTCTGCAGATCGGTTTCTCGATTTCCTTTTGTACGTGAGCTTCTTTCCACAACTGGTGGCGGGACCGATCGAGCGAGCGACGAGTCTGCTGCCTCAAATCCAAGTGCCCAGGACGTTCAATTGGGAACGGATCAGTTCTGGTTGCCAACTCGCCTTGGTCGGGTTCTTTAAAAAGATGGTGATCGCAGACAACCTGGCACCGTTCATCGAATCGGTCTACGGCAATGGCGGCGAAAGCAACGGCCTCGCCGTCGTGTTGGCAACTTATGCATTTGCGATCCAAATTTACTGCGATTTTTCTGGCTACACCGACATCGCCCGCGGCGTGGCGAGGATGATCGGTTTTGAGCTTTGCGAGAACTTCAACCTGCCCTATTTCGCCACCAACCCCAGCGACTTTTGGCGGCGATGGCATATCAGCCTCTCAACTTGGATTCGGGATTATCTGTACATTCCGCTGGGAGGAAGCCGCGGGGGGCGATTCCGAGTGATACGGAATCTCGTTATCACCATGTTCCTGGCCGGGCTCTGGCATGGGGCGAGTTGGAATTTTGTAATCTGGGGTCTCTATCACGGCGTTTTGCTCGGGATTTTTGCCATCATTCATGACGCTCGCGAGAAACAGCAAAGGGCGCGCAGACCTCAGTTGCGGGAGCCGAATGCGAGTGGTGTCGGATTTTGGTTGTCAGCTCTGGCGTTCTTTCACTTGACCTGTCTGGGGTGGCTGATCTTTCGGGCAGAATCGTTGTCGTCGATTTTGAAGTTGTTGAAAAGCATTTCAGAGGTTTGGCATTGGAGTCTGTTGAGCATCGACCCGAATCTGGTCTTCCGATTGGTTCTGTTCGGCATTCCTCTGATTCTGTTTCAGTGTTACCAGTTCAAGAGAGGCGATAATGAACCGTGGATTCGATGGCGGCTGACAACCCGTGTCGCATTTTACGTCGCGCTCTTTTACGGCATCGTCTTACTCGGATCACCGGAACGTCATGAGTTCATCTATTTCCAGTTCTGATCCTGAAACTCACGCTGCGAATGGAAAGCGGGTTCCGTACGGACTTCTACTGGCCATCGTGTTGGTTGCGGTCATCGAGGCAACGCTCTCTTTCGTTGACACTCCGATTGACGCCAACGGGATCTTCTTGCCCGACGATCGACCTCCAACTGTCGTGGAGACGATCATGGAAATCAAGCTGCAAGCTGCGAATACGACCGGTACGGCACCGGACGTGCTCTTGCTGGGCGACAGTTCCGGATTGATGGGGCTCGATCCGCGAGTCATGTCTGATCACGTCGGCACGAGCGTCTTCAACTTGTGCTCCATCAGTCTGATTGGGGCGGACGGACAGAAAGCGATGCTCGAAAGGTACATCCGTTCGCACGGTCGCCCCCGGGTGATTGTTTATCACTATGCCCCACATGACCTTCGCTACACGGCTGCCGATCTAGCCGAGTGGCAGTTTCGCCGATCGATGTTCCTCTGGCTTGCGGCTTCAGATGGGCAAGCGGTCGCAGCAGAGTTGCGAGACAGTCCGCAATTCCGACTGTTGCCGAGCCAGAGATTCCGCAACGCAGCACAGGGTCGGCTATTTTTCGTTTCGGGGCATCAGCGGAATCTCAGTTTGCCTCGCGGTTTATTCGGATCTCACAACGAACTTGTCGCAGAGGTTTCGGATCAGGATGGTTTTTTGCAGGAAGTCAACAAGGACGAGACCGAGCAGCCGAGGGACCTCGACTTGACCATGCCCGAAAGCCAGGAAGTGGCGTTTGACGAATTGCTTGACTACGTTGATGAAATTGGGGTGCCGATCTTCTTCGTGTCGAATCCACTCCCTGAGTACTCTAAAACAAGGGCGACTCTGGAGTCGTTGCGCATGCAGCAGCGACAACTCAAACGCATCACGGCGCGGCACGAGCGAGCCGAGATCCTTTTCCCAGAGCAACGGTTTTTGCCTCGCGAGAGTTTTGCGACGCTCAATCATTTGCGGCCGTTGTCTGCTGTGGTGAACAGTAAAGAAGTCGCGATGGCACTGCTCTCGGCCCGGACGATGTCTTCAGCGACTGACGCGTTTCTTCTGTCGTTGTTGGCAAAGAGCAAATCGCTGTCAGCAAAACGGTAAAACTATTTTTTATTGTTTTGGTGGACTGGCGCCCTGGGATCCTTTATTGTGAGCCCGGTTGTGAACCGGTTCGTATCGATGGCGGACCGATTCATAGTTCTCATCATTGTCTCTTTACAAGCTTTCTTACATTTTCAATTAGGCGGGGGCTCGGTTGAATAGTTCACTCGAAACTGCCGACGCGCAACAGGTGACAGAAATATTTCTGGAACAAGTACAAAGCGTTCGACAACAATTAAAACAAACCATTGTCGGACAAGATGCGGTACTCGATCAGTTGCTAATTTGCGCACTGACGGGATCCCATGCCTTATTGGTCGGCGCGCCCGGTCTTGCAAAAACGCTGATGGTGAAAACGTTGGCCAACGCGTTTCACTGGCGTTTTTCACGGATTCAATTCACGCCCGACCTGATGCCCAGTGACATCACCGGCTACGAGCTCCTTGCGCGGGAGGCGTCCAGCGGGATCACCGAAATGCAATTTCGTCACGGTCCGGTGTTTGCCAATCTGGTGCTGGCGGACGAGATCAATCGGGCGGCCCCGAAAACGCAATCGGCGCTGCTGGAAGCGATGGCCGAACGGCATGTCACCGTAGGCGGTCAAACCTATCCGTTGGAAGAGCCTTTCCTGGTGCTTGCGACCCAGAACCCGATCGAGCAAGAGGGGACCTATCCGCTTCCCGAGGCCCAGCTTGACCGGTTCATGATGGAAATCCACATCGGATACCCGACCCGAGAGCAAGAGAAAGAGATCGTCTATAAAACGACGGCCGAACCGGTGGAGATACCAGAAAGCCGTTTGCCGGGCGATGCATTTTTGAAGTTGCGTCGAACGGTTCGTGCGGTCCCGGTCCCCGAGGCCGTCGTGGACCTGGCAGTTGATCTGACGATACGTTCGCGTCCGGATTCGGAGACGGCACCCGAGACGGTTTCGAACTACGTGGCCTTCGGGGCTGGGCCGCGTGGCAGTCAGAATTTGGTGTTGGCAGCGAAGGCGCGGGCGCTTTTGGAAGGCCGGACGAGCCCGATTCCTGCGGACATCGAGGCCGTGGCGCTGCCGATCCTTCGGCATCGCATCATCATGAACCACCGTGCGATCGGTGACAATTTCAGTGTCGATTCGCTCGTCGATTCGATCTTGAATCGGTAGCGTCCGCCACACGTCATCTTGGAATGCGTCTTGTTTAGTTCATCTGCGTCGCAAACAACACCGTATGTCAGTCGCTTCTTCGAAGCCTCGTCGCTCGCCGGTTTGGAGCGGATGCGTTTCTCACCGCGGAGGGCGGTCGAAGGGAATTTTAGCGGGCGACATCGTTCTCGTCGGCGTGGCGGGGCGGGCGAGTTTGTGGACTATCGCGAGTACGCGCCCGGTGACGACGTGCGCCGGATCGATTGGAAAGCGATGGGGCGGATGGGGCGCGCCTATTTGAAGATCTTTCAGGATGAAACGGATCTCAATTGCACGCTCGTGCTGGATGTGAGTGGTTCGATGGCCCAGGGTGCCGGCAATCAGACCGCCGGCGCAAAACTGGAGTGGATGCAATACTTTGCGACCGCACTCTCACATCTGATCGTGTTCAATCGCGACGCGGTCGGGCTGGCCGTGATCGGAGAACAGCTGACCGAATACATCGCGCCCAGTTCGTCGACCCAATCTCGCCAGTTGATGCATCACACGATCGAGCAACTGGAAGCCGCGGGAACAACGCAACTGGGGCAGGGGCTAGAGGATGTTTTGAAACGATCCCCGCGGGGAGGCGTGCTGGTGATTTTGAGTGATTTTCTGGTCGATTCGATCGACGAAGTCGTTTCGAGAATCCGGACGTTTCGTGCCCGTGGCTGGGAAGTGATCACGATTCACTTGATTCATCCCGACGAACAAAATCTTCCGGATGGAAACGCGTTCCGTTTCGCGGGTTTGGAGGGAGATGGCGTCGTGAGTTGCCAACTATCCGAAGTGCGTCACGCCTATCAACAGCGATTTGAGGCACTTGCCGTGATGATACGCAATGTATTGTCCAGTTCCGGTAGCGACTACTATCGGGTCTCGACCAACGAGAGTTACCTGGAAGTCTTGCGATCGTTCCTGGTGGTTCGTGGAGCATAGAAGGGGAGCTTCCAACGATGGGATTCTTGAATCCATGGGCGATCGCGATCGGCGTCTTGGCGGTTGGTGCTCCGGTTGTCGTTCATTTTTTGACACGGCCTGTGCCGATCGAGTACCCGTTGTCGACGATTCGATTGCTGAGCGAAGTGATTCAACAGCGTCGCGCACGGAATCGGCTGCGTGACTGGTTGATTCTATTGATGCGAATCGCTGCGATTTGTTTGTTGGCCGCGACATTTGCCCGGCCCACACTCGATGACGGCCCGGCGGTGTCGAGGACGGCAAAGGGGGAAACGGCACGGGTGATCGTGTTGGACGTCAGTCAAAGTATGGCGGCGGGCAACGCGGGGGCTCAGCGATTCGCCCAGGGGCGTTCCGCCGCGATCGAATTCCTGGACGGAACCCGCGGGCTCCAAGCGGCCGTGGTGTTTGCCGGTGCAAAACCAAGGACCGTCTTTGACCAGATCTCACCCAACCTGTTATCACTGCGGGGTGCGGTTGAGGAGGCCGTGGTGCGACCGGAACAAGCCGACGCCAACGCAGGGCTGCAGCTTGCCGCGCGAATCCTATCGGATGCCAAAGCCGAAAAACGTGAACTGGTCATCATCAGTGATTTCCAACGGAGCAACTGGGGAACCGCCTCCTTGGACGGACTGCCGGAAGAAACCGATGTGCAGTTCCACGCGGTCACGTCAACGGTTGCCGACAATCTTGCGATCACCGACGTGCGTTTCGCCCAGCAGCCGATCATCGGGCAACCGGCACAACTCGAAGTCGAAGTGGCCAACTACAGCGATCATGACAAGGAGATTGTCTGCCACGTCAATCTGGACCGTTGGCAGCAACGATTGGTTGCAAACGTACCGGCGCGCGGGATGCGAACGCTTTCACAATCGTTGACGATGGACGAGGCGGGGTGGATCAATGGAGACGTGTCGCTGGTGTCCAATCTGGACGTGTTGTCGGCCGACGATTCACGACCGTTGACGGTCGAAGTTCGCGACACGCCAGGTGTTGTGCTGCTTTCCAGACAATCGGAACTGGCGGTTCCGTCCAGCAGTTGGTATCTGCAGCAGGCATTGAACGTGACGCTTGCGCGGGCGGATGGTGGGACGGCGGTCACCAGGATCGATCCGATGCGAATTCATTCGAATCGGTGGCCCGTCGCGGACTTGTTCGTGATCGACCATCCGGGGACGCTCGACGACGATGGGATCAGCTTCCTGGCGGCGAACGTCCGGCGCGGTCGGGGCCTGTTGTATGTGACCAGTGAACTCGCCGACGCGATGAATTTGAAACGGTTGAGCGAATCGTTGGGATCGGGGTTTCAGCCACCCGTTCGGCTGATGTCCGAATCCGCGTCGCGTTCACGAAAAGACCTCTTTATCAGCCGAGTCTCCGCTCGACGTGAGCCGTTCCGCACGCTGGGCGGCGCCGTCGAATCGGCACTGCGTCCGGTTCGTTTCAGTGGTGGGCTGCCGACCACGAATTTGGGCGAAGGGCTAAGCGATCAAGTGCTCGCAGAGCTTAGCGATTCATCCGCACTGCTGTATGTCACATCGGCCGACGCGGGCAAGATCGGCGTCTTGAACGCGGATTTGGGAACATCAAATTGGCCGTTCCAGGCAACGTTTGTCCCGATCCTGGGCGAGCTCGTCGGGGGGCTGCTGCGCGGCGGAATGGGCACCGGTTCGGTCGACTGCGGAGATCCCTTTGTTCGCCTGCTACCGCCGACGGTACAAGAGGTAGAATCGCTTGTGATCAGGCCGGCGACGGAAACCACACCGGCAGCGGACGAATATGGAAAGCTGCAGACCACCGGATCCAGCGAAGATGAATCGTCTAAAAGTGGCGGTTTTGTTTGGGCTTGGGAAGATCCGATCGGCCCCGGCGTCTATGAAGTCCAACAGGGGATGCAAACGATCATGGCGGTGGCCATGGCAGCGCCGGCCTTGGAGTCCGACCTGCAAGCGCTTGACGAAACCGTTTTGAAAGATCGCGTCGGCCAGGGGCGTCGGGTTGCGTACAGCACGCCAACGAGCGAAGAAACAGAAGACGATCGATGGTGGACATGGCTGATCGTGGCCTGTCTGATGGGTTTGATCGCCGAGGTCACCGTGTTACGAGGATTCCGGGTCTGATGAACACGCCGCCAACCGTCATCGAATCGATCACCGATCAATACTGGACCGACCAAGACCGGTCTCGCGAGGAAACCTATGGGACGAAGCGAATGATCGATAACATTGAGGTGCTTGATCGTGTGGACGATTGAACCGCGCATTCCGATGGGGCTGTGGTGGGCGTTGGCCGCACTGTCTGCCGCCGCGATCGTCTTCTATGTATCGCGCCGCGATTGGTCTGTCACAGGATCACGTCGTTCGGCGATCGTGCTACTGATGATGGTCGGTTTGTTGCTGCCGTTGCTGGTGACGCTGAATCCCGTCTACGTCCGACCCGTTCCGCGACCATCGGGCAAGCCGAGGCTGACGGTGTTAATGGACGGAACCGCCAGCATGACGGTCAAAGATGTCAGCGGTGAGAGTTCGCAGTCCCGGTGGCAGCGAGGATTGGAACTTGCCGAATTGGTGACTTCGGAAAACGAAGATGTCGAAGTGACCAAGCAGGTGTTCTACACCGACGAAGTGCGGCCGTTGCCCATTCCCGACGCCGGGCAGGCCGGCCGCGGCGGCATCTCACATGGCCATCTGACCGATTTGAGTTCCGCGCTGGGGGCAGTGATTCGTAAAGGCTCACCGCTCGGTCACGCGATCGTGTTGCTCAGTGACGGCGCACATAACGCGGGTTCGGCTCAAAGTGTGATGTCTCGGGCCAAGGAGGCGAACGCGCTCGCCACACCGATCTACACCGTCACGCTGGGCAGTCGAGTGGGACTGACCAATCTATCGCTGGCGTCGCGATCACCGCGAATGATTGCGTTCTCCGACCAAGACTTGATTTTGAACGTGCAACTCGGGCAGGTGGGATTGTCAGGGCATTCGACTCGAATTCAGTTGTTGACTGATTCAAAAGTTGTCGACGAACAGACGGTCCAGCTTGGCGATCAATCGAATCAACAAATCCGATTCACCATCCCCGGTGGTCCGCAGAAGTCGTTACAGCGATTTCGTTTCGTCGCCGAGGGCGTACCGGGCGAAGCCACGACATCGGACAACGAAACAACGGTCCTCGTGCAGCGGTTGGATCTGCCGATCAACATCTTGCTGCTCGAAGGCAAGCCCTACTGGGACACCAAGTTCTTATGTCGTAACCTCAGCGGGGATCCGATGGTCAGTTTGACTTCGATCGTCAAACTCGGCAACGAGCGGTTCTTGCAGCGACGAATGACCCACCGGAGTGATGGCGCCGAGCAACAGGGCGGAGCCGACCAGACCACGCGTGATCCGACGGCGCCCGCCTGGCAAATCCATACGGAGCTGGTTTCACCGCTGGAGAAGATGGAGATCCTGGAAGACTACCGAATGGTGCTGTTGGGGCGTGACGCAGATCGATTTCTAACGCCGCAAGGAATCGAGAATCTGAGGCAGTGGATTTCCCGCGTGGGAGGGTGTTTGGTTTGCGCTCGCGGCGCGCCCAGTAATGAAATCGCCTCGCGACTTGCCGAAATCTTGCCGGTCCGCTGGGTGGGGCAAGGGGAGACACGGTTTCGCACGCGTGTGACACAGCACGGGCTGGATACGGCCATGTTTGACCCCTTGGTTTCGGAAGGACGCGAACCTCTGTCCAACTTGCCGTCGCTGTCGTCGTCCGCGGTTCCTCGTTCGCGGCAAGGTCTGCCGCAAGTGTTGATCCAAAGTGTGGCCGATGGCGGTGGTGAGACGGTCCCCGTGGTTACCTATCAGCGTTATGGCAGCGGCCATACGATTGTGGTGGAAGGGGCTGGGATGTGGCGATGGGCGTTCTTGCCGCCCGAGCACGCCGACAAGGACACCGTGTATTGGTCGCTCTGGCAGTCATTGATCGCTTGGATCATTTCGTCGCATGACTTTTTGCCGGGCCAGGCGATTGCGATTCGTCCCGATCGGGCGACGTTCCTGGCCGGCAATCGGGTCACTGCGTCGCTCTTGATTCGCAGTTCAGGTGAACGAGCGGTATCGGGGGATGCCCAGGAGTTCAGCGTCTTGCTGGAATCCGCAGAGGATCAGCTACCGAAACGCTTTCACCCTACTGTGTCCGGGCTTCAGGAGGATTCTTTTCGAGTCGATTTCGGCAATTTGCCCGTTGGGATTCATTCCGCTCACGTGGTTCGTGGCGGGGATGACCAAGTGGTCGCCGAAACGTCGATCGAAGTCCGTGATCCGTGGTTTGAAAGCCTGGAAGTCGACGCCCGTCCCGATCTCATGCGTGCGATTGCGCGGGAAAGCGGAGGTGAAGTCGTGGCCCCGGATCAACTTGCGACCTTGGTCAGTCGCTACGAACAGCGTCTTCGCACCAATGAAACGAGTCGAGTGCAGCGAACGATGGTATGGGACCATCCGCTCGCATTGATCGGAATTCTCGGCACCTGGATCACGACCTGGATGATCCGCCGGCGCTCCGGGCTGACCTAACGAAAACGGCACCTCAACCACACAGCAACACTATGTCGTCGATTCCAAATTCCGATCACTCGATCCGATCAAGTGTATCATCGGTGCTGCGACCGTACCGCAAGCGTTGGTTGTTCCTGGCGTCAACGCGGATGGTCCTCTGGTCATTGGCAACCATCGTCGTGATCTGGATCGCGGCGATGTGGATTGATCTCGTCTGGGCCTTGCCCGACGGGATTCGTTGGTGGGTGTCCCGCATTGCGCCGCAGGTCGCGATCCTGGTCACTGCCGCGGCACTGCTGGTCCGATTGATTCATTTCAACGACGATGCGATCGCGCGGTGTATCGATGCGGAAAAAGACACCGGGGGCGAGGTCTTGGTCGGTCTGCAATTGGAGGCACGACCGTGGCCTTCGAAAGATTCGTTGACGCTTGGGATGGCGTCACTCGCGGTCGACCGGTCGCGCCAACTCGCCGCGTCCTTTTCGACCGGTGATGTCTTTCGCTTCGATTCACTACGCCGCCCATCTGTTATTTTGTTTTCGATGCTGAGCGTTGTCTTGTTGGTTGCGATGATCGTTCCCGCGATCGCCAAAACTCAAGTGACGCGTCTGCTGTCCCCAACCTCCGACGTACCACCGTATACGGGGGTGATGATTGAATTGCAATTGGATCGCGACTCTGTCACCTACGGAGACAGTACGTTGATCCGTGCGACAAGTACCGGGGCCAGGGTTGAACGGATGCAGTTGGTGATTCGGACGCTGAAAGGTGAGGAAAGCGTGTTGCCCATGTTGCCGACCGCGAATTCCCCCGACACCCAATCAGAAACGCACTGGCAAGCGATGCTCAGTAACGTGACGGAACCACTGATCGTGTTTGCGATGAGTGGACGTTCACGGTCGACCCAGCACGAATTGAAGGTGATCTTGTTGCCGCAATTATTGCCACCGACGGTGCGCATCACTCCGCCGGAATACACGCGGTACGGAACCTATGAAGGGCCGATTCCCGATCATGGCATCGAGGGTTTGCCGGATACGGAAGTCATGTGGCGACTCGCCAGCAATCGCCCCCTGGCGTCAGGCCGTATTGATTTGCAATATCGTGACGAGACTCGTGAGACAATCCAGCTTTGGCCCGATACAGAGGATGCGAGTCGATTCGTCAGCCGCCAAGCAGAAGCCGCGTCGTCAACCGTCTACGGATCCATGCGGTTGACCCGACCCGGTCAATTCACGCTGTCCGTGACGGACATCGACGGAATCACATCGCGGGAATCGATCAGCGGAAGTATCGGCATTCTCAAAGATGGGCATCCCGTCGTTCGCATCACCTCCCCCAGGCCCATCTCTCTTGCGACCCCGAACATCAAGCTGCCGGTGACGATCGAAGGCGCCGATGACTACGGGATCGCCCGAATGTGGCTCTATCGGTCGCTCAACGGATCGCCGGCCAGCAAAATGGAACTGGAAACCGATGGCACCCGCCAACAACGCGTCCGCTGGGATCTTCCGCTGGATCAGTACGGCTTAAGTTCCGGCGACGAAATACAGTTGTTCGCAAGGATCGAAGACAACGACCCGAACGGTGCGAAAGGCGCTGAATCACCGGTAACGGTCGTGCGGATCATTTCGCAGGTAGAACTGGACGAATTGAGAATTCGTCAGAAGGGCGTCGAAAGCTTGCAGGCCAAGTACGCGGCGGCGCAACGCCAATTGGAACACCTTGCCGAGGCCCTCCGCGCGGTCGATGAAGCTGCAAAGCGCGCCGCAGAAGACGGTTCGGCCGAATCCAGGGAAAGGCTACACGAGAAATTGGCCGCCGCGAAACAAGCCGCGGACGAGGCCGCCGAAGCGATGGAAAAGTTCAGTCAACATCCGATGCCGATTGACGTCGATCGCGAGTTGACCGAGAAGCTTGCCGCGCAAGCCAAACAAATTCAGCAGCTTTCCAAGCAGCTGGAAAACGCCACCGCTGCTGATCCACAATCCCAACAAGATCTATCGAGCGAACAACAAGAAATGCTGCGGCGGCTGGGCGAACAAGTCGCTTCCCAACGGCAAGACCTTCAGCAAAACGCGGTCGAGCCGCTTCAACAGTTGCAGCAAATCATGCCGCTGATCGTGGACCAGCAACGATTCGAGCAACTCGTCCGCCAACAGCGTGACTTGGCTCGACGATTGAATTCGCTGAATTCCGAGACCGATCCGGAACAAGGTCGCGTCGCCGAATTGGAAACACAACAACAGCAGCTTCGTCGAGCGCTTGACCAGTTGTTGGACGATATCGAGGCACACGCCAAAGCCCTTCCCGACGAACCGAGCTTGGAAAAGCTGCGGCGGACTGCGGAAGAGTTTGTCGACGGGATCCGCGAAAGCCAGGCTGAATCGGAGATGTTGTCCGCGCAGCAAGGCCTATTGGAAAATCAGTTTGCCGACGCATACGACGATGCCAAATCAGCGGCCGATATCTTGGAGAGTTTTTTGTCCCAATGCAAAGGCATGGGCGATCAAGCCTGTCAGAACTGTCAAATGGCGTTCAATCCGGGGGCCGGCGGAGCAAGCTTGGGGAATTCGATCGAACAGATCTTGTCCATGATGGGCATGAAACCGGGGGCAAGTGGTATGCGGCCGGGTGGTTCACCGGGGATGGGACTCGGTTGGGGTGCCGGTGGCGGATACTCCATGCGTCAGCCCGGACCCAACAACGTTGGAATGTACGGGGCGATGCCAACCTCCGCGACCAGCCCTCGCCAAGGACGTGGCGACCGCGCCTCCGGTGGGATTGCCTCGATCAGGTCCGGTTCACCCGGCGGCGGACAATCCAATCAGATCGATCAGCCGCCCCATGACGCCGGTGGCGGACAAGCCGATCAAGCGATCCCCGGTAAATACCGGGATAAGGTTTCCGAATACTTTCGACAACTCGCCGAGCAATTGGGAGAGTGAATCATGTGTATCCATCAGTGGTGGTTGGAACAAATGCAACGTTTGGGTTGCGGTCTGGTCGTTGTCGCACTCGCTGCGACTTCGCACGCGGAGGAGACGAATGCAAAGCAAGGCTCGAATCCGCCGTCTAATGTCGTTGCCGATCCAGACTCAAAAGGCGGTGAGCCGGAAAGCATTGTTCAAGTCGCAAATCTGATCTATGCCGGCACGAAGACCAGCGAGTGTTTCGCGGATAACTTTCTGCGCAAAGCGGAGAGCGATTCTTCGATCAGTACCACTCGCCGACTTCACTCCGTGAAGCTGTCCTCGGATGAAATCTACAATTTCCCGATGGTGATTATGACCGGCGAAGGCGAATTCGATCTGTTGCCCGAAGAACGTGATCACCTCAGCCGCTTCGTTCAACGCGGCGGTTTTCTGTTGGCGTCTGCCGGTTGTTCGTCCCCCGAGTGGAATCGATCGTTTCGACGCGAAATGGTCAAGGTCTTTCCGGGGCAAGAGATGGCCGTCCTGCCGATGGATCATTTGATCTTTCACACCGCCTATGACATCGCTGACCTGAAAGCCAAACACGGCACGCCGCGGCCGCTTGAAGGGATCCATTTCGGTTCCCGACTGGGGGTCCTGTACTCGCAAGACGGCTTGAACGACACGTCGAACGCTCAAGGATGTTGCTGTTGCGGAGGAAATGAAATCACCAATGCCGAGCAAGTGAACGTGAACATTGTCATTTACAGCTTGCTGCAATAAGTATGACGTCCCATTCAAAGCTCGTTCATTCGTTGATTGGCACCGGAGGAAGTTTCCTCTGCTTGACCTTGATGTTCGGTGGTTGTCATCGGCAACAACCGACATCGTTCGGGTTGATCTTCAGCGGCGACACGGCGGGCTGGATCACTCCCTGCGGTTGCGCGTCGAACCAATCCGGAGGTCTCGCCCGCAGGCAAACACTGATCGACACCCAACGCGAACAGCGTCCCACGATCTATGTCGACGTCGGGGGCAGTGCAAGTGGCACCTCCGAATACCATCAGGTCAAACTCGAATCGATCCTCCGGGGGATGATGTTGATGGATCTGCGTGCCCATAACCTTGGCAAGACCGAAACAGATCTCGGGCCCGATGTCCTGCAACGGCTGGCCGAATCGACGGGCACACCGTGGCTCTCGACGAACCTGTCAACCAAGGATGGAAGCTGGACCCCAACTCGTATCCTCGTGGAAGAAGTCGGCGGTTGTCGCGTGGGGATCGTCGGCGTGATCGATCCTCAACTGATCCACAACGATGCCTGGTCGGTTCAAGACCCGGTGTCTGCAGTCGTCGCTGCTCTCGATCAAGTTGAAACAGACGTTCGAATTGTGTTGGCGTACATGGATCAGGGCCAGCTTCAATCGCTGGCTGCAGCACTTCCCGAAGTCCACGCCGTGCTCGGCGGACCGACGGGCCAATCGATGAGTCCCAATGAGATCGGCGAGGTGGTCGTCATGTCGGCAACGAACAAGGGAAAGTATGTCGGCGAATTGGTGATCGACGCTTCTAGCGATGCACAATCCTATCGTACCGGTGATTCGCGATTGATCGAAGTGTCCAGCGAAATGGATGAAAGTGCAGCGCAAGTCGCCAATCTGAATGCCTACTACAAGAGGTTGTCGGTTCTGGATTTTCCCGCGGACGAAACCGGTTTGGTATCCAGCCTAACAAGCCATCGCGAGGGTTTTGCCATTGCCGGGTCAAATCGCTGTGCCACCTGCCACCCGCCGGATGATTCGGTTTGGCATCGGTCTCGTCATGCTCATGCTTGGGATGTTCTCGTGGCCAAGTCGGCCCAGTTTGATCCATCCTGCCAGCAATGTCATACCACCGGCTACGGAATCGAAGCGGGCTTTCAAAACGTCGCCTCCTCTCCGGATCACGTCCATGTCGGTTGCGAGAACTGCCACGGTCCATCGCATGAACATGTCAACAACCCCAAAGTCAAGACTCCCTGGGTTGCCGCACAGCAGTGCGTGCGCTGTCACGATCGCGAGAATAGCCCGTTGTTTCAATACGATTCCTATTGGAGCAAGATCGTCCATGGTGTCGGCGCGGACCTGCCTGGCAACGACTCTAATCTGTCTGAGGTCGAATTGTGATCGAGCGAACGATGCCTCTGCTTTTTGTCGCGATGTTCGGGTTGCTGACAGGCTTCGGGCCGGGAAGTACCGGGCGAGCGGATGATCCCCCAGTCGAATCGCCGGCAGACGTCGAACGAGATACCGTCGATCTGTTGGACAATTTTTTCGGTTCAAACCAGTCGAACCCCGATCCGCCAAAGCAATCTCAACCCGATTCGCCCGCGGAAGATGATTCACCGACACAAACCGATGACTCTGATCCGTCGCGTTCGGTCGCTTCAGAATCGCCCGGCATGGCAGTGGACCGCCAATCAGAGAACGATCATCCGCGACATGCGGGAGATCGAATCGAACCGGTCAACACGTTCGAAGAAGGCAAGCGATTGGCGCTGCTTGAACAGCGACCCTTGCTGGTCGTTTTTGGTGCCGAGTGGTGCGGGTGGTGTCAACGGCTCGAAAATGAGCTGACGACGCCGGAAGCGAGTCCCATCTTAAACCGCTGGGTGTTGGCCTTCGTCGATGTTGATTTGAACCCGGAGATCGCCCAACACTTTCAAGTCGGCGCACTGCCCTCGCTGCGGGTCCTGGACGGATCGGGCGCCAGTGTGGCGTCGCGTGCGGGATACATGCCATTGGCCGAATTGGAAGCCTGGCTTGAAGACCACTATCAGAATGCTGACCCCGTTCTGCAATCGGTGCTGTTTGCGTCGGGTGCGCCCGATGCAAGCGAGATCGATGAGCTAACCGAGCTTTTGGGTTGGCGTTCCGCTTCGGTCCGAGCCGCCGCTGCCAAACGTCTATCCGATCACAGAAGTCTTACCGCGGGCGCCGTCGTCGATCAACTTCGTGCGGGGAAACTGGCCGCTCAATTGACCGCATTGGAGATCCTGGCGAACTGGCACGCGCCGGTCGGCGCGATGGATCCGTGGATCCCGGAATCCATCAATTCGGAATCGTTGCCGCCCTTGGTCCAATGGCTGCGTCGGTTGCCCGCGGAGTCCGCGGCGCTGAAGCCTGACGCTAGCGAAACCGCGAATGACCGCCGACAGATCGGCGACATCCTGCGTGAACTTCTCTCCGCACCGGAAGTTCGTCATCACGAGTTGATCCAGCGAGCGATCGTGATCGGCGATCATGCGGCGGACGAAGCCAAACGCATCGAGTCAACGGCCGAGTCGTTGACGGATGACCAACGACAACGTTTGCGCCGGGTTCGATACAGCGTCCTGGCCGGCCCGTCGACTCGGCTCGCCAATGCCGGATTGATCGAATCGCTTTCGAAACTGGATCGTCCCACACACTTTTCGGCCGCCGAAAAACTTCTCGCCGATGTGACTTCGCAGGACCAGCCGCTGATCGACGAATTGTCCGAGGACCGGGATCCGTTGGTCAGAGAACTGGCCGTCTCGGCTCTGCACCGGATCGGTGCGCTGATGTCGGGCGACCGAATGCAGAGATTGCTCGATGATGAGAGCCCCAGCGTTCGGACAGCCGTGCTCCGGCAGTTCGCCGAAGACCCCGACGATGAAATCACCAAGCGGCTCGTCGAGTATTTGGAATCTGAGTCCGATGAGGATCTGCTCATCTATGCGACCAAGATCCTGGGTAAGTTGGCCAGCCGTGTCGAGGCGAGCGACGCACTCGCACAGTTGATCGATGACGAACGCTGGCGAGTCCGGGCGGCTGCCTTGGATGCCGTGGATGAATTCGTCAGTGAAAACAGTTATCTGATGGACCTTGATGCCGGAGGTTCTGTGGTCAGTGAACCCGTTGCCGATGCGGTACTGGAACACACCAACGATCCCGATACTTTTGTGGCGAACAAGGCACAGTATCTTGTCCCGAAAGTGGTCAGCAAGCGGACTGCGGATGCCGTCGCACAGTTCTTGCTCTCTGATCTGGAACGCGGTCGAGACATCCTTGAATCCGTGGAAGGCTACGAACGCGGACAGCTGCTGACTCCGTTGGTCAATTTGAGTACGCAGTGGCTTGACGGAGACGATCCAAGCCGACTTGCCGACGCCGCGTTGTTGATGACCGAAGTTTCACCGACGACGCTCCGTTATCGGTTGGATGATCTGATGAAATCAGACAGCATTGACGTCCGATTGGCGGCGATTCGGGCCTTTATTCCGTGTATGGAAGAGTTTCGAGAACAGAGTGTTGGGGATGAACTCAAACAGTGGCGGCTGGCGTTCTCGACCAACGAAGGGCGAGCGATTGATTCGATCGCGCTGATCCGGCCGATCCCGCAAGTCTTCATCCCCGAAGCGCCGGAAACGGATGCCAAAACCGTCGACCAGAACGATCGGGCGGCAGGACGTGACGACGATTCCCGCGAACGCGACGATAACGAGGACGACCCGCTCGACCAGATCGGCAGCTTCTTCGGATCAAAGCAACCCGACGAGAATGCCGGTGACCCCACTGCAACCGATTTGGGTTCCGAAGAGGCACCTTCTTTCGATTTCACCGATTCCTTTTTTGGTGACGCGCCCCCTGCCCCGGAACGACAACCGCGAGAAGCCGAGGATAACTCGAACGACCTTGCCAAGCTCGATTCGAGCCGACTCGGAAGCGTATCGTACTGGCTCGATCGGTGGCAGAATCGTGATGCGAGTCTGACGCGACCGACTTGGGTACGAAATTGCGAGCCTATTCTGGCTGAGATGCTCGATTCTGATGATCCAACCGAACGTCGCTTGGCGGCCGTCGCGTTGATGGTTTCCGGAGATGACTCGGCGGCAGATCGAGTCCTGGAAACACCTTCCGGCGTTGCCCCAGGCCAGTTGAGCGAACATCAATGGATGTCCTGGCTGTCGCCGGAAGCACGGATGAAATGGGTGCGGAGTCAACTCTCTGACTTGAAATCTGATGAAGCGGGTAAATCGTTGGACAAGGATTGGGATGCGGCCACTCTCACGGAATCGTTGGACATTGCGAAGGAGATTGATGCAGAACTCCGCCAGTCGTCTGATCTTTCCAAGGAAGCGTCGTCTCGATTCGTCCAGTACCTTGTTCGTGCACTTACCGGGGGCATCGCTGATCAGGATTCGGAATCCTTGACCGACGAACGGTTATCCATCGACGTTGCAGGAGGCCTGGCAAAACGCAAGGTCGTCGGCCTTTATCCTCACCAGGCAGATTCGGTGCGATGGCTGATCGAGCGTTACAAGTCGGCAAAGTCGCCGCAGCATCAGGCCATCCTGCTTGCGGCGCTCGCAAACGTCAGCCGAAGGCATGCCACTGCGGAGGCTTTGGCCGTCCTCCGGCAACCTCCCGAGAACGAATCGTTCTTGCGTGTGGCGACGGTTCTGGCGCTCAGTGACGCATCATCCTTGTCGGTCGATCGTGCGTTGGTCTTGCTGGACAATCCGAACCAATGGGTTGCCGAAACCGCACTGCATCGCCTGGCATCCCAAAATGTCAATCACGAATTGATTTCCCAAACGATCGCTGTCCCGTCGGTCTATCATTGGTCCGGACTGCAACCGATTCAATTGATCAACAGACCGCTTCCAAAGGAAGCGTTAACGCGACTGAGCAAAAGTGAGAACGCGACGTCTGCGGCCATCGCCGAGACCCTTCTCATCTTGCTCGGAAATGAGTCTGCGCCCGCCCCGCTGCTGGACCGACTCGGTACACTCGAAAAGCCGCTCGTTTTCATGACGCTTGTTTTGGCCAAAGCGGGCCGCACGGATGATGATGCAATTGAAATCTATGATCGATGTGCCCGAGATTTGGAATGGAGCGACCGGGATGCTGTTCATTTCGCACTGTCATCATTACGGGACGATCGCGTCAAGAAAATCATCAAAGTACACCTGCAAGATTCCGACGGCATCTTTTCTTTTTGACCTCGTTTTCATACTACAACAAATTGGGAGAAGTTTATGAATCGTAACAATCCAAGTGCCCACCGATCGCTGGACATCGCGTTCTGTGCGGGAACCCTGCTGGCGTTTTGGCTGATGTCGCCGACACCGACTCTGGCTCAGTCGGGGTCCGTCCCCGAAGGCATCGTTGCCCGAGGCACCGCAACGGTGACGGTCGAGCCATCGGCGCTGCGGCTGACGATGTCCGTCAAAGCTCAGGGAAAAGACCCCAAATCGGCGGTTCGCTCGCTGGCAGCACACAAGCAGCGTGTGCGAAAAGAATTGGGCGAAATGAACGCGAACAGCGAGTCGGTTCAATTCACATCGACTCAACTTTCAACAGGCGGCAGCAACAATTCGGAACAACAGCAATACATGCGAATGATGCAACGTCAAATGGGGCAAGTTGTACCTGATTTGGGCGAAGTCCCAACCGTCTATACGGCGACGGCATCACTACGAGTCGATTGGCCATTGCCGACCACGGATCCGGAAGCCCTGTCCTTGTTGCCGCAAGGATTGCGAGACCAAATTTCGAAGCGCGATTTCCAGGGTGACAACAACGCACCGGATTTGGACGAAGAATCACTTGAGAAGCTGGAGGCGAGTCAAGCGATGGGCGACGAAACGTATATGTATATGGAGGAGGGTGACTCCGGCGAAGCCCGCATTCAATTTGTAGGCAAGTTGAGTCCTGATCAGCGTCGGGACGGATTGAAGTCCGCGATCGCAAAGGCGAAGACATCCGCCCAAGTGACGGCCGAAGCACTGGAGGTCAAGTTGGGCAAACTCAAGACGTTGTGGCCCAACGAAAGCACAAGTTCCACCACCTATTCAAGGTCCGCCTACATGGGATCGGAATACTACGCGTCGTATGGCGATACAGATGCGGACGCCACGGAGGATTCGCAATCCGATGTGACTGCCGCAACCCTCGATGGGTTACGATTCAGCGTGAGTATCTTCGCGGTCTACGATTTCGAGTAAACGTGCGATTCAGTCGTCGCCGACGCGATCACGGAGTGTGAAACGGAGAGGCACACCCCTGATCGCACCGCAAATCGACATCCACGTTCGCGCTAGCTGCAGGGGATTGCAGACAAATTGCCTGCAGTTCCATTAACTGCAGATCGCCCCATCGCCCAACCGGCAATCGCCACAAATCCCCACGAAACTTGGCGTGTTTGCTACGAATCCCAAGCATTACTACCATCGCACCCAACAGTACTCCATCACCGCGCTGACCGATTCGAGCGGGACGATCAAAGAACGCTACGCTTATGACGCGTACGGCAATTTGTCGATCTTCGATGGCAGCGGAAGTAGTCGTACTGCGACGACGGAAGGCAATCGGTACACATATACGGGCCGCGAGCGGGACGGCAAGCTCGGACTGTATCACTACCGTGCTCGAATATATTGTGCTGAAACGGGTCGGTTCTTATGTCGTGATCCAATTGGGTATTTTGACCATAGCTCTCTTTATGAATTTTCAGACACGCTATCAACTACGGACCCGGGCGGTCGTGTGCGTGTATCGTTGACGGCCAATGTCACTGGAATCGGTAGTTGCGGAACGTTTTCCGGCACGAATAAGATAGGAGTCAATGTCGATGAAGCTGAAAGTGGGCGTGGACGCCAAATATTCATTGTTCAACACATTCAGTTTTCGATAATTCAACGCAAGTGCGAAGGCACCGACAAAAAGTGCTGCAAGCCAGGTGTCGCCGAGGTCCACGCTTGTGAGTGGTATGAAATCTTTGGGGTGATTTCCGCGGCTAATGAGGGAGCTCCTCGCGTTCAAAACGCACCAGGGATAGCGGGGCCCAATCCGTTCGGCGACTCGTGGGAGTCTGGGTTATTGATGCCAGGCGGATGTGGCGACAAGGGCGTTATACTTTTCCGTGGAGAAACACGTGCAGTCCGGGATCCCGACGGTAGCTTAGAGAGAGCGTGGCGCAATCCGTCGCCCAGTGGATTAATTTCTATCTGTCCAGAGCTTCCGAGTGGAGAAATGCGGGTAAACAATGGATATGCAGATGCCCCTGCAGGTTGGGAAAGCAGCCTTGGATCTGTTAGCTCATCGGCTGGGCTGCATTGGGATTGTTGCGGAGACGAGAACTCAGTGATGATGACTCTCGGCCAAGGTGATGGCAGCTTTGACACAATAAAGATTGATCCAGAAAGCTTGTAAGGAGGTGCCTGTGTTACGCTCCGCTTTGATTCTGTTAATGTTCATTCTCCTGCGTCCAGAAGCAGTCGGGGCGGGTGCATTCCCATTTAGTTGACGCAAAAATCACGTTAATCGTCGGCCGAAAGGAGTTGTTGGTCAGTGGCTTCAACTTTGCAGCTCATTGGACGAGGCTCCCAGTGCCAACTGTCGCTTGCCTGGGTGCGACGGAATTCGGCCAGCTCGCCGATTGATTCATCCCAACGATTAGGAATCAGATGAGCGCGAACTTGAAGCATCTGCTCCGCGTTTTCGCTTTTCCAAAACATTGCATTGCTCTTTAGACGCAAATTGATCACGCGGCGAATGCTGCTTTCGATCGCCCCGCTACCACAAGGGATTCCGCTGCGACGATAGGCAGGGTAACTCAACCGACCCGCTTCACCATGTCGGCAAAGGTAATGGATTTCTGTTTCCAGTTCTGTGGCCGATTTTCCGACGCGTTCTAGGCCGGCGAGCTCATCAACCACTCGCCGCCATTGACCGTTTCGCAGCAGCGTTCGGTACTGACGATAAAGCCCCTGGCGGACGTCTGCGTCGAGCCCAAGCGAAGCAAGCGCTTTGGAAACGTGATGCACCGCATGGCAGCAGTCCAAGACCTGATGCGTGACGACGCTCGTGAGTCCCGCATATTGAATGATGCGATCAATACGATCCCAAATCCAGGGGGCGCCATCGGCGACGAACGTCACGCTATGTGCCTCCGCGGCTCCGAGCCGATGCAGATGCATCGCAACCAATTCGGCGATCGCGTCGGGCCCAGTCAGGGTGCCATCGATCGTCGCTTCATGCTCCTTCACCATCCGCCCCTGCTCGTCGTGAACAAAAATCGTCATCAGTTTAGGCTCCCGCCAGTCCGCTTCAAACGAGCGTGCAGGTTTCTTTGCCGAGCGTCCGGGCGAGTCAGCTTGCCCCTGAGCGACATCATCGCTTGACGCATTGGAAGTCGATGCAGGTAGCATTTTGCCGCGTATTTTCATTCTTCCGCCATCAATTTGCACCGACACTCGTTTCCCGGCCAATTCACCGGTGCTCGCCAACTTGCCCTGCCGAAACAGTTTGAGCCGATGCCGTCGTAGGCGCAATAAGCCGTCGCCAGATTGATAGGCGATCCGTTTGACCGCCTTGATATCAAGTGTGATACCATCGCGAACCAGTTCTCGGTGAGCCACTTCGATCGAAGGACACAATGCCACTTGGCGTGCCACGCGACTCTCCAGCGCGGGCGAGACGCCTTTGCCGAACCCGAATTGAGCAAGCGAAACATGCAAGCCGACGCGGGGCGAATCGTCTCGACCAAGCAACTTTTTCTTAGGGGCACAGTAGAGCGCTGTGGCCCAGAACAGCATGCCGCCGAGCAATCGAACGGCGACCCTAGTCTCGCGCCCTTTCTGAAGCGGTCTTGAGAAGTTGACCCGACTCGATTGGCATGCTTTTTCAAAACCTTTTTCGATCATGGTCGCGGAGATCAGCCCGGCGACGACCATGTCCGCACCGCGGGCAAAGGCATCATGGATGGTTCTTTCCAGCGTTGCGAGTTGCTCGGGATGATCTGAGATCCGTTGTTTCCAGAGCGTAACTTTGGGAACCAACTGAGCGTAAAAGAGCGCGAGCATTTCTTCAGCCGACTCAATCCGCTCACCATTCTCTTGCCCCATGTCTAGTCCTTGCATTGTCGTCGGCATCCTTGCTAGGCGAGTGGAAAATCATCCTTGAATCGCCCAAGATACCGTCAACACCGGATCCAGAAACAGCAGCCAAGCCCCCGACGGGTTGCTAGCAAAAACGTCAACTAAATGGGAATGCACCCGTCGGGGCTGGAGACTTCGATGCTCTGATGCGTCAAGCTGACATCGTTGTTATTGCCAAATGCAATGGCCGGATCGAGACAAACAAGAGAAGTTTGCTGGCTGTACCTAGCCACTTAGAAGAGCATATTACGGTAGACGCCTATAGATTCAGCCCCTCGCTGGTTCTCAAAGGAGTTGTTCCAGAAGGTCCTCTGATCCTCGAAAACTTTGCGATGAAAGATCTGGGAGCAACCAAGGGCAGACGTCATTCAGCCATGGTCGAATTTCGTGTGGGCAAGCAGAAATTCCGCGGGGTCGATTGGGTCGCCATCCTAGATTTTGAGTACCTGCTATTCTTAAGGAAGTTGCCATCTGGGAGATTTGCGTTAATGGGTAACTTCGAGGAGATGAAGGAATCTGCTAGAATCGTGTCCCCAGTTTTTTAGATATTGCCAGACGGTTCCAAACCCGTCCTTTCAAAATGCGTCGGACGAGCGTTTAGGTTGGAGAATTGCTAGCTGAGATTGGTGGATCAGCCGCAAATGTAAGCCGAAGGGCATGATTTAGCAAAAGGTCAGAACAATCAAAACGGACGGGGGTGGATTCCCGCAAATCAGCGGCGGACGATTGACGTGAACACACAACCGCGTCTCCTTCCGCCGCAATGGGAGGCCGCTTAGTCTTGCCGCAAGACCGACCGCTTATCCGGACGCCCAAAGAACGCCGAAGGCACGGCGGGTAGGATGCCCGTCGACTGAAACCCGTCGGGGACAGGATGTCAGTCGGACAACGATGGCAGGAAGCGGGAAGGCAGAGAGGGAGACAAGGAGAGGGGGAGACAAGGAGTGGTAGAGTGATGATGGTTGTGGAGTGAGGTAGCGTGCCATCGTTCGCCGACCGGAGTGAGGGAGGGATCGACCGAGCGGAGCCGACGGCCCGCGGAGGTGGTGACAGCGACCGAAGGATGAGGGTAGCGCCGAGCGATAGCGAGCAGCACCGACGCCGAGGGCGGAGCCCGATCAGAACAGTGCGAGGCAGGAGGCCGAGCTCCTTATCAAGAAGGGCGAAAGTGACCGCGTCCGAGCCTAAGCGAGGTAAGCCGGGAACGAGCCACTCGGTAAACCATCATCCGACAGCTTGTCTGTTCGGCCAAAGCCCTCTGCGGATCACCGACAGGCTCCCCCGGCACTGATCCGCCAAGCCACTCGGCCGCTCTCGAACCGAGTCTCATCATCACGGCGAGACAATGGAGACCTGATGCGGTGTAAACTGATGCATCGTCTCCTATGGAACATTCAGACATTCAGTTCACGCGTGTGTCTAGCGGCGATTGGTTTTCCCGGCCGTGTTGCCTCAGCCGAGAAGGATACCCAAATGGAAGGACTAGAAAGAATGCTGGCATAGGGCTGCTGAGCGTAGCGAAGCCGCCCTATGCCAGCGGTTACATTTTTCATAGGCGAGCAAGACACTTAGGTCGCCGTGGTGCCCGTCACTAATTTCCTTGCCATGATATTCCGCCACTGACTCACGCGACGTTGAAGCGTTCGTAGTTGACCGCCGTTGTATTTGTCGGGCGATCGTTCGATGAGCCTTTCGAGTAACGACGACGCAGTTGCGTCTGGGGATTTTTCAAGCCATCCAAGAATCGTCGTCCAGTCTCCTTCAAAGGGGTCTGGACGCGTTCGATAATCTCGCGTTCGCATCGGCTTCGGCTGATGAGTTGGTCGGGCCTCGCCTTTCTTCCATAGCTCCGGTAACTGTGAAAGAAATTCTTCGAGATCAATCTGCTGCTCCTGGGAGAGCGAATCCTCCGTCGACAGCGAATCCAGCGCAGCTTGCGATTGTCGGATTGCGTGTAGTAGTTCTAGCGGGTCCTGTTCAAGACGGTTGCGTCGCAAATACTCTTTCGATTCGGATGATACTCGCGAGTCACTAAGTAGCCGTTCACATGGCGTTTGAGGTGAGTGAAACTTCTTGCTTACCCTGGCGCCGTCACGAGTCTTGCTTAAGAGCTTGAAGGATGGCTGAAACATGTTCACGTACCAACGAACACTATCGAAAAGATGTGCGATGGTTTGGCATGCGATCGGTCCCGAGAATCGCTGATAGCCGAGGTGTTTGCGAACGATAGAACCGTTCTTCTGCTCGATCCATGCCTGATCGTTTTTTCGATAGGGCCGTGATCGAGTAAATGTGATACTTTGGGAATCGCAGAATTTGATGACTGATTCGTTGATGAACGAACTGTCATTGTCAGTGTTTATTCCCAGGACTGGAAACGGAAATCTGTTCCGCAGCAATTCCAAAGATTCGACGACGAGAGACTGCTCGCGAATCAGAATCGGGATGCATTCCGTCCATCCAGACGCAACGTCTGTAGCAACCAAACTGTGTATGAATGGGCCGGATAGATTCCCTCCGCAGTGAGCAACAAAATCTACTTCGAGACTCCCAGGGGCGACATCATCCCATTCGGAAAAGGTCTTGACGGCAACTGCAGCGCGGACCTTTTTCTTTGGGCGAACGCGTTTCTTTCCAGTCGCTTCCTCACGTATAGGACGAAGCAGTCGGTCTATGGTTGAAGCACTTGCCGACAACACCCGCGTCTTGAGAGAATCATCAAGATTCATGTGACCGTGCGACTCCATCGACTTCAGCAACTCGGGAAGAATCGCTTTGAGGCGTTTGCCGCATAGGCGATCGGAAGATTCCCAGAGCGTTACAAGCACCTCCTTGACCGCGCAGTCGTATATTTTGCGGCCCACGACTTCACAACGCTCTGGGGTGGTGTTTTGGCGTTCAGCGAGAATTCGCAGCGCGTACTTACGTTGGTGTCCGGTAATCGCAACAAATTCATCGAGTATCCGCGACTTGTCTCGTTTCCGTGCGCCGTAGTATCGCGAACGAATCGAGTCAATCAGTGCAGCTTTTGCTTGCATTTCCATGGCGCCACCTACGATTTGGGTATCTTTCTGTTGAGGCAACCACCATCGTTCGGTATCCGAATTGTTGAGGCAATGCGCTCCTTGTTTTCACGGAGATTGCGATGGTCACGGACGGAAAGGTTAAAGAACTGCGGCGTTTGCTAGCATCTGGCAAGTCACTGGCCGCATCGTCAAGGATGACTGAGATGGATGAGAAAACGGCAAGACATTATCGAAACGACAATCGGCTCCCCTCTCAGCGGAAGAAGCCGCGAGATTACCGGACTCGCATCGATCCATTCGCCGATGTCTGGAACGAGGTGCAGATCAGGCTTGAGGCCGAACCGCGACTGCAGGCCAAGACCCTTTTCCAGTGGCTGCAAGACCGCTATCCAGGCGTCTACCCAGACTCCACTCGACGAACCTTCGAACGTCGAGTCCGATTGTGGCGCAGTACAGAAGGTCCAGACAAAGCAGTGATCTTCCCGCAGGTCCATCATCCGGCTCGGGTTGCTGCGAGTGACTTCACCGTCATGAACACACTGAACGTGACCATCGCGGGCGTTTCGTTTGAACACATGCTCTTTCATTGTGTCCTGACGTATTCCAACGTCGAGTCGGTCTCTCTGTGTTTCTCCGAATCTTTCGAAGCGCTCAGCGAGGGGATTCAAAAGTAAGCGCCCAGGAGCACCATGGGTTAGGTGGGCCAACGGGGCGACGCCGTGGCCATGTTTCAGGGAAAGAGCTATCGCCCGATTCTCGGATCCACTGGCCGTAGATGATCCGCGATCCGCCGGGACAAGCGTCTTGATCTCATAGGGCCCAACGCGAGCTTAGCAGGCGCGTGACTCCCTCGTGACGCGCGAGGTGTGTTCTACGTCAGTTTTCTTTTATCGAAAGACAGTCCTGAATGCTGCCTTGCAGTGCCAGCTACTGATCCAGGCGGGCGAGGCGGCGGCGAAGCCGATCTCGCTCTCGACGGATGTTGTCAGCTTCACGCTCCTTTTGCCGGTGGGCCCGGATCGACTCCGGATGCGCTGTCCCCCATGCGTCAGGACGCAGCGCGGCATAGTCGCGACTGCCTGCGAGAAGCTGGTCGAGTACGTCTTCCAAGTACGCCGCCACATCCAGGTCGTTTCGTATCGCGCTGCTGACGACCGTCATCAATGTCGCCGTACGATAACCCGATGCAAGACTGCCAAGAAAAAGCCAGTTCTTGCGACCCAGTGCTACTTGCTTCATCAGCTGCTCGCATGAGTTGTTGTCGATCGGGATTTCCCCGTCTTCAAGGTGAGCCGTCAGTCCTTGCCATTGATTCAAGATGTAACTTCGCGCATCGCTGATCTTGTCACTACTCAGCACGTCCATCATCTTCATCTGGAGGTACTCGCGCATCTGGCCCCAAAGGGGAGCCGATTGCTTTTGGCGAAGTGTCAAGCGTTCTGCTGGCGACAACTCTCGAGCTTCGTCTTCGACATCATAAATCAATCGAAACAATCCAAGTAAATGCTTTGCATGCTCCGCGTGATTGTCTAGCGCAGCTTCCACCTTCCGACGCGCATGGGCCGCGCAAGCGGCATGAACGATCAATCCGTTTGATCGTATGTAAATCCCCGTGTTCGCTCCGTAGCAGTCTCCCAATAGAGTTCCCGTATACTCGCTATCGACTAAAAATTGGTCCGGCCCATCACGGTGACGACTGACCGTAAAGTCAAACACGTTGATTGGAATATGAACGCCTCGGTAGGCCCACATCTTTGCCGTGATGCTTTTGAGCCCTTTCGACTTGGCTGCTGCAAAAACTTCCGCAGCACGCCGACCCTTCGGATCGTCCTCGCGTGCTTCGGGAATGTCTTGCGGCAACAGTAAGCGGATCGACGTGTCGTCACTTCCGATGCAGCTGTCGGTGCGAACCAAGTCAGCAAGCCACTGCACGAACGGCCGGAGCACGCGTTCGGCAGCTTCTTGAAGGTTTAGTAGCGTACTGCGTGAAAGGTAAAGGCCGCACTCGGCGAACATGTCCTCTTGACGATAGATCGGCAGATGGTAGCCAAGTCGATTGGCAATGACCGAGGCAGCGAATGAGGTGTCGTAGCGATCGCCTTGAATCAGCGCCGCGGGGCGTGGGGCCTGCAAAATACCGGCGCGGGGATCCTCCGGGTGAACGTACTTGGGGAAGATCTTTCGAATGATATAGGCCGCACCCCGGGTGAAGTGTGCCGATTCGACCACGTCTTCTCCGATCCGCACCAAGCCTTCTTTTTCTTCGTCGCTTAAGTCGACAATCACTTCCTTGCGCGGCAGGCTGTCGGGAAAACGCTCTTCACGCTTGCGTCGCTTGGGCGGCTTGTTGCGTTTGCCGGCTCGATCATTTTCTTCGATCGCCTGCTTGATGCCTTCACGAGCGTCGTCGATTTCTGCTTGACTGGCGAATTCGAACTTCAGCTGGTCGTCGTCTTCAAAGCGTTCGCTCTGGCGGCCAAAGATGCGACGGATCAAAGCGTCGAGTTCGTCTTGCTTTTTGGAGAGTTGCTTTCGTAAGTCCTCGTTCTTCGATTCAAGGTCCTCTTTGGCCGCAGCGAGTGACTTGGCGTCTTGGACGAGAGACTCGTTGGTGGTAGCAAGCGATTGGTTGTTTACAGCGAGTGAATCGACTTTGTTGGTGAGTGACGCATTGGTGGCAGCAAGCGATTCATTGACGGACTCAAGCGTGCTGTTTTTCGCACGCAGGGCTTCGATTTCGCGTTGAAGTTGCTTGAGCTTGTCCATGTACAGAAGACTAAAAGCTTCTCGAAATCGCGCAATAGCAAATCACCGTCTGGGCAAGAAAAAAAGCAAGTTTTCTTCGCCGAAGAAAACTTGCTCCCAAGTGTGGTCCGTCGTCACTGCTTCCGCGGCAGCTTACGCTGCCTTGAGCCGTTTACGTCTCTTGGCATTTTCGATTGAGATTCCACCAAGCAGCATCGCCAAGTCGGCTGCGTCGAGCTTGACGCTCGCCTCGCCATCTTGCCTGATTCTTTCAAAGGTGCCTTGCTCCAGACTTTTGTACCACACCGCCATTCCATCGCGGTCCCAATAGAGTGCTTTGAGTTTGTCCTGGCGTCGATTGATAAACAGGAACAAGCTTCCGTCATTTGGCGTTTTGCCTAGCTCGTTTCGCACGATGCCAGCCAGGCCCGAGAAACTCTTTCGCATGTCGGTCGGCTTGGCGTAGAGAAAAATGCCGCCAGTGGTTGGTAGCGCGATCATTGCTGCAACTCGCTTGGTTGTGGTGCCAACCGGTCGACGATGATCATCAGGCTGTTGGCATCGCAGGAAGCAAGCTCGATCTGCGTGCCACAGGGAAAGCGGACAGTGGTGCCGCCGATTTGGGGACGCGGCTGCTCGATCTGCACGGCAAGAAACGCGTCGCTCTGATCGGCGTCGCCCTGCAGCCTTTGTCGCCATCGATAAAACGATGCGGTGGAGACTCCGTGCAAATCGCAAAATTCGGAGACCGCAAGATCGGACTGTTCGTGAAGTTGGATCAGCCGCGACCAACGTTGGCGAACGGCGGGGTCTGGCAAGCGAACCATGGAAACCTCCTGGTTACGTGAGTGAAAACCCACCAGCCTACGCCACGCGCCAAGAATGGTTTCCTCGGGCGCTTACATTCAAAATGCGTTTTGGGAATTCGGCGGAGTGCCCGAGCGTCACCGCACTGATAGCCTTAGCGCTGCGATCAACAATCACTCTTCAAAGAAAGAACTCACTGCTCGCTATGGAGCGTTGATGGATCACTATGGCACCAAGTCAGAGCGAATCAACGTTCGCTGTGCGAACGAAAACGGCGACGTTGAGTCATCCAACGGTCATCTCAAGAATCGAGTCGACCAAGCATTGCTACTTCGCGGTAGTCGCGACTTCGCCAGTCGTGAAGACTACATGCATTTCGTTCGATCCCTGATCGTTCGCGCTAATGATGCGCGCTTAAATCGATTTGAAATTGAACGCTCGCATTTGCGACCACTTCCCGATAGTAAGCTTGATACCGATGACAACCAACAAGGCATCATCGTCGGCAGTAGCAGCACGATTAATGTCAAGAAAAACATCTATTCGGTTCCTAGCCGATTGATCGGTCAAAAAGTCGATGTGCGGATCGGTGCCGAGTGGATCGATGTGACGCATCACGGCATCCACGTGCAACGGATGCCACGACTTACTGGCGTCGGCGGATCGGCCATCAACTACCGGCACGTGATCGATTCATTGGTTCGCAAACCGGGAGCATTCGAAAACTACAAATACCGTCAGGACATGTTCCCGACGAGTCACTTCCGAATCGCCTATGACATGCTATGCGACGCTCACAGCGAGAAGGTGGCGGTGAGGAAGTATCTTGAGATCCTGCAATTAGCGGCTAGAGAAAGCCAAGATGCGGTGCAGAATGCACTGCGTCATCAAATCCAATCGGGACAATCCATCGATGTCGATCAGGTTCGGCTGATGGTGAGTGAAGCGATCGAGATCAAGCCGGTGACCGACATCGATGTCAAAGCACCGAACTTGAAAGACTATGACGAATTATTTGACACGTTTGACAAGGAGAGTCCAAACGATGAATCAATCAACCACACGAAAGCCCCAATCGAAAAAGACCGAATCGTCGATACGGCAGCCTCCCAAGACCCCGCCCACGAGGACGAGCAACGAACGGACCGAGGAGCGGCTGAAGGAGCAGTTTCGCAGCTTGCGTCTGCCGATGTTTCGCGACCAGTTTCAAGCGACGGCCGACCGAGCAGCCGCGGAGGATCTCAGCCATGTTCAATACTTATCGGAACTGGCGGAACTGGAATGCCAGGCCCGCAACGAGAGTCGGATCAAGCGTCTAATGACCAACTCACGTCTTCCGCTGGGCAAGACATGGGAGACGTTCAACTTCGATCGCTTGCCATTGTCAGTGACACGACAACTGGAGAGTCTTCGGGAGGGATCGTTCTTGGATCGTCGGGAGAACGTACTGATTTTCGGTCAGCCCGGTGCGGGGAAGAGTCACGCGCTTTGTGCCTTGGCGAATCAACTCGTCCAGCAAGGCCGGAGCATGCTTCTGACAACGTGCAGCTTGCTGGTGCAACAGTTGCTGATCGCAAAGCGGGATCTTCGCCTGCAGAAGTACATCAAGCAACTGTCTCGTTTCGAGGGCCTGATGATCGACGACCTGGGTTACGTGCAGCAGAATCGAGAAGAGATGGAGGTGCTGTTCACGCTGCTGGCGGAACGTTACGAGAGAGGGAGTGTTCTGTTGACGAGCAACTTGGCGTTCAGCAAGTGGGACCAGATCTTCAAAGATGCGATGACGACGGCGGCGGCGATCGATCGCTTGGTTCACCACAGCGTGATCATCGAGTTGAACGTGCCAAGCTATCGCGTGGAAACAGCCAAGAAAACGAAGTCAGCTGGACGGTCAGCAAAGGCCTCTCAATAAAAATCGGATTCGTAATCGGGAATACTAGTTGTCGCTAAAGCGGAGAACCAATTGTCGCCGAACACGCGTGACCAAATTCAGCAATGAAACCGGCGAGATACTTCTCTGATTCAATAACCATCGGGGCGAACGAGTACTTGGTTGAAGTTCGCGAGGGCGTCGGTGAAAAGAAATATCTTTGCATTCAGAGGAACCCGTCAATGAACTCTAAAGTGGAGTCGATCGTCGTTTACGAGTCGTCTCTTCCACAATTCCTCGATACGATCGTTCGGGCAGCTGGCGCGATCTACCATGACGTGCGTGCGCTCAGCGACGCAGTCGAACAATCGAGTTACGAAGATCGAGTAAATCAGATACGCGAGCGTTACCCGAATGCCTATACAGCTTGGACCAAGGAGGAAGATCTTCACCTCAGCGAAAAACATCGTGATGGTAAGACGATCGACGAACTGGCGGTGATCTTTCAGCGTCAGCCAAACGCTATTCGATCGCGACTGAAGAAACTCGAGTCCAATGAGTAAATTCGCCTATTGGATCGCGCAAGAGACCGCGTCCGAGCCCAAGCGAGGTAAGCCGGGAACGAGACACTCGGTAAACCATCATCCGACAGCTTATCTGTTCGGCCAAAGCCGTTTGCCTTTCCGACAGGCCCACCTCGGCGCGGAACCGCCAAGGCTGACTAACGACAGCCAGATCAAGCCGGGCGCCTCTTTCTTCCCCAATGTTTTTTGGCTTTCGCCGAGCCGGACTGACGCCGTCACCCGTGACCGTTCGGTGGCAGTCCGAGAGAAGGCGAGAGGCGAAAAACGCGCACGTGCGATCGTTAACACCAAGTGCGTTGACTTTAACGATTGATACCGAAGCGGTTTTCTACTTTTGCGGCGGTTGGCGAATTGCTCTGTTGACAACCAGGCGGAGCTGTCGGGTCATCGAGGTGGTCCACGCTCTCGGGCTCATTGAACTTGATCGCCATCGCCACCGATCAAGGCCGCCGCCATCAGTGACAACCGAGAGACACGCAGCGCAGCCGGCCGGATCGCCAAGCCCACGCGACCCCGCCGGCATGGATCTTCTCCACGGCGTCTGCGCAATCGCAACGCACCAACACAAGGTCACCCCCGATGGCTTCGACGTTACCAGCCCTGGTCCAAAGCTACATCGCATACCTGCAACGATCGGGCCACAAACGACGCATCGTCAACATCACCAGGCAGCAACTCGACTACTTCGTCACCTGGTGTCAAACGCAATCGATCACAACCAACGACCAAATCAGCGACACAACCGCCGCTGACTATGTTGGCCACCTGCAAAACGAAGTTGACTTAATCAATGGTGCAGCGATTGGGATCCGCATCGTTCGTGAACGCGTCACAAAGCTTCGTCGCTTGTTTGAATGGCTTGCGCGAGACACCAATTTCTCCAGTGACATCGCAGCGACGGTTCCCACAATCGATAAACGCGGGAAGGCGAATCTGCCAAGCCATTGCTGCTACGACCAAAAGCTTCCGGCCTAGGACGCGAAGCTTCCGGGGCCTGCGGCAAAGCTGACGGCGTGCTTCCGTGGACCTTCTGGTGGCATTCGATTGACGCAAGTCGTTTCCAGTCAAGCAGCTAGCCACGATTCACCCCAACCGAACCCGAAAACGTCGCAAGCCCCCCCTCATGCAAACACTCTGTATACAACAATTACGACCAAAACTGCGAGCATGCGATAGCTGACTGCGAGCATCAGATCGGCAAGCCCGAGCATGGGATGTGCATTGGGTGAGCATGTCATGAGCATCGTTTGTGATGCTCAGTAATTCACACAAGTCGTTGCCAGCCAACGACATTCAAAACGAAAGCGAAAACTTCGCCTTCAAACCTCGCAAGGCCCCCTCATTGAAAGTCTTGCCATAGCTGCATCGCCGTGATCGGTGATGCCGTCTTCTTCGGCCGAGTGACGTTCACCCGGCCGCCTTCACCCTGATCGAGCACGCCCGGCTACCGGTACGCGCTGATCACAACCCCAGGATGCAAATCCATGTCAAACCTTCCTACTCCCACCGTCCTGCTAACTCGTTACTTCAACAACCTTAAGATGAACAACTGGTCGGCAACGACCATCTCGCGCCGCGACTACGTCTTGAACAAGTTCATCACGTGGTCTTCCGAACGCGGCATCGAGTCCGTCACCGAGATCACGCCCGAGTCACTCGCAGCCTATCGGCGTTGGCTCTATCACTACCGCAACGAACGCACCGGCAAGTCGCTCAAGTTCTGTACTCAAGCTTCCTACCTCTCAACGGTTGGTCACTGGCTCGCATGGCTGACCGAACAGGGTTGGATCAACAGCGATCCATCAACCGGCATCGAACTGCCCAAGGAAGAACAGCGTCTCCCATCATCGCACCTGACGATCGACGAAATCGAAACGCTGTTGAGCTCCGTCGATCTCACAACCGCGACGGGTCTTCGCGACCGCGCGATGTTGGAACTCTTTTATGCCACCGGCATGCGACGCGCCGAGTTGATCGCGCTGAAACTCGACGACATCAACCACGAATCCGGACTTGCCATGATCCGTCAAGGCAAAGGCCGCAAGGATCGCGTGGTGCCGACCGGCAAGCGAGCCCTTGGATGGCTGATGAAATATCTTCACGATGGTCGCCCGGCATTACTCGACGAAGACACCGACGTGATCTTCCTGACGTCCCGTGGCAACGCGTTCCATCCGGTCACACTCAGCCAACTCGTCAGAAGCTACTTGACCGCGGCGGGCATCACGAAACCCGGCAGTTGCCACATGCTCCGCCACACGACGGCGACGTTGATGCTCGAAGGCGGCGCGGACCTGCGCTCGATCCAAACGCTCTTGGGTCACGAGCAACTCAACACGACGCAGATCTACACGCACGTGTCGATCAAACGCCTGCGTGAAGTCCACGACAAAACGCATCCGGGCGCCAAGGACCGACCGCCGCAAAGCGACACCGAATAGCCTGTCCATCAGTTACAATGGCGGGATGCTCTGCAAGCCATCATCCCGTCGTCGCCCCCTTCAACGCCGTCTCGCGCGCCGCCGCGCGGGAGGCGTTAAGTCGTGCGTTGATTCAAAACGAATCCGTAGCTGCAAAACGCTTCGTCAACCAACCTGCTTGCCCGACAAATCATGCACTGAAAGCGACAGGTGGTCTATCAAGTTCGCCTCTCGCTATCACGGCACCCAACAGTACAGTGTCAACGCGCTGACCGATTCGAGCGGGACGATCAAGGAACGGTACGCGTATGATGCGTATGGTGGACTGTCGATCTTCGACGCCAGTGGCACGGCACGTACGACAACCGCCGAAGGCAACCGGTACACCTACACCGGTCGCGAGTACGACGATGTTCTTGACCTCTACCACTACCGCGCCCGCATGTACGATTCGATTGCGGGACGGTTTTTGAGTCGTGATCCGATTGGGTTCGAAGGTGGCCAGTGGAGCCTGTACATGTATGTTGGTGGGATGCCAACCAACGCCGCTGACCCCAGTGGATTGCAAATCAGGTTCTTTCCACCGGAAGGAGATCCACGAAATGAGAAGAGTAAGTTGCCGGGATTTCACGTAGCTGACAAACCTGGGTGGTTCAGGATCGTATGCCACGGTGGCTGCCACCTGGATGATGTAAGTGAGTTTTCACCCAAAAAACCAAATCCAAATTGGACGCCAGACGGAAAAGGCGGACCCGCATTTATTCCCATCCCGGTAAATGAAATGTGCGCAAAAATCTTGTCGCACCCTTCTTATAAGCCCGGTTGCAAGGTCGAAATCATTGCTTGTCAGGTGGGACGAGGGGATTACGGCGAACGGTTGGCCGAGTGCTTGGGAGGCGGTTCTGATGTTTATACCTACCCAGAAAACATCAACCCCGTAGGCAATAGCTTTTACTGCAACAACTCACCCCAGGACCCCAAAGACCTCTATGCCCCGGATTCCGGAGGAAACAAGCCACCAGTCATTTCACCTGGGCTATCGGATCTAGAAGCATGCTACGCGAGGTGCGATCGAGCTTTTCCCGGATTAAGGAATTGGGTTCTTCGCAGCATATGCAAAGCAAAGTACTGTGACGTTCGTTACGGAAATGGAAGCCTATGACCCATGCAGTCAACTGAATCATGCGATTCTCTATCAAAACCGTGGTGGTTGCAATCCTTATGGTTGCTTTAGCAATGTCGCATTTCGTGCTCCAAGCGAAACTACGAATGCAAATCCGTGCGTTCGAAGAGAAAGAGGAAGAACGCGAAAGCCTTGAGGACCCACTGGAAAGGCATTTAGTCGACTCGCTCACTACCGGCGACTTACTTGGAGCGAATCCATATTATATGATTCTTGTGGATAAGGTCGTGACACCAGCCAATCCAGAAGTGTTTAACGGCTGGGCGAAAATGTTAGCCGAACTCGACGATTCTTCTCCGTCCGCTTTTGTGGACTGTGAATTCCACTTGTTTCGTTTTCGAGAGGGCAGGGACTACACAATCTTTGCCGTTATCGTGCGAGAGGATAGGTGTGTGAAGGTAATGTGGATAGGAGCAGAGATAAAACCTGTCTGAGTTGACGCGCTCAGCAATTTTCCGTCAGTGACCAAGCCAAAGGGGGCCATTACCTTTCCGATTAACCTGCCCGGCGGGCAGGATGCCCGCCGTCTTTCGGCACGATGCGTAACAGTTTAGTTGAATGACCTGGGGGACGGTGGTGTCGGACCATCGCTCGAACTGCGCATCGCCGAAGGATTGGATTCAGCTCTCCCCGCAGTCTGTCATGGGGCGTGCCGATTGGTTTACCATCAGCGCAGCATTCAACGTCGTTTCACCGGAATCGTCCAGCGAACGTGACTACAGGTGAGTCGCTCGGCTGAGAATTTCGCTCGCTGCTTCTTCCGGAGTCGCAGCTTGTCTCTTCCTATGAAGAGGCGACACGATCGCCTGCACCGGCGTAGCCGCTACGCCGGTGCATAAAGCGAACGCAGTACTTCGTCCGGAGGTCGCGTGAAAAGACCGTAGTAGATGTCGCTGGCACGGTGCCCATGACGCCGCGCTGTCTCTGCAACGCTCATCAGATCTGCCATCCGCTCACCACCTTCCCGACTTCGGCTGCCGAAGCAGATCTTGCGCAACACGACTAGTGGGCGAATAGCACGTTCTGCAAGGTTGTTCGTCGGCGAAACTCGTGGATCGTCGATGAACACCAACCACTCTGAGAGGTGACGAAGAATTCGCCCTTGAAGTTGGATCGCTTTTTCGTCTTCGACATCAGTCAACGAAAGGCGTTCCAATTCGTTTCGCAGCCACAAGATCTCAGACTCAAGTGCAGCTCCTTTTAGCTTACCGGCTTTTCGTCGGCGGTGGAGGCGAGTACCGCGTTGGACGAATTGCTTGACATCTTCGAAGAACTGATAGTCGGCTGATACCGGAGCAACGAGCTTTTGCCAATCACGCGAGGTTCGAGCAAGATGTGCCAAACATTTTTGCTTCGCGCCAGCGACCTGAGCATTGTAGCCACCGTAGCAGTCCGTTACCAAAGTGCCGCAAAAGTCAGGGCCAAGAACGTCGCGTGAAACGAACCCCGCACGCGTCGTTTCAAAAGTGAAATGGATGAACTGTTCGTTGCCGTGTACCCAAAAGTAGGCGCGATCGCCGTCTAAGGTCCAGTAGGTTTCATCCGCATAGACTGGCCCGTCAGTGCTGGCAAGCTTCTTGGCGATATCGTCGACAACCGGTTCGGCAAGCTTCGCAAGAGCCTTTTCGAAACCGATCAGTGCTGCCGCTGTGAACGTGATTCCAAATAACTCTTCAATCGCTCGTGGGACCTTGCGGTAGGTAATGCCAATGACATTGCGGAGATAGATCGCCTTGCTGCGCAACCCTGGTCCTATGCGACTTCCCAGAACCTCTCCCGGACCAGCTTTTTGCACAAGCGTATCACAGGCGATGCATTTGGCGACCACATGACGATAGAGCACGACGCGGAACTGTCCATCAACAATATCTTCCTGCAGGTGCTCCAATGGATCGGCATCCAACAAAATGACTTGGCGACTCGCGCAGCAGGGGCAGACTCGAGGAGCCTTGACATCAATGTCCCAATCGTACTCTTGGGGAGTCTTTCGAAACCATCCTGGATGACCTACCGGGGCGCCGCGTTTAGCTTTGCGACCCGAATCATCTTGGTTGGCCTCTTGCAATTCCGGTTTCGCATCGTCGTCAGACTGCTCATTGGTTGCAAACTTGTTCTGCCGCTCAATCTTCAATTCAAGTTTGACGCGTTCCAGTTGCTCTTGGAGGCTGACGACGTCGCTGAGCAATTCGCTGTTACGCTTTTCGAGCAATCGAATCTGGCGAAGCGATGATTCTCGGGTGTCCTCGCTTTGATTAGCTACCATCGCAACAGAAATCACCGAGGCGCCACCAAGATGCGGGCAATTCCCTACATTGGGGCAAGCGTGCTCGTGGTTGGGATAGATTGGAATAGACATTTCGCGGCAATCCTCGATTGCCACCAATTTATCCCGCCGCCCCAAAATCGACCAATAGCAGTTCCAAGAGGACTAAACTGTTACCACGATGCCGGACTAAGAAAAAGGGTCAGGAGCCGAATTGGCAGGATAGGCAACCTAACGACTACGGACGCATCAAAGGGGGCGGGGGTTGAACCCCGCAAATGCAGCGGCGGACGATTGATGTGATCACAGGACCGAGCCAACTTCCGCCGCAATGCATGGCCGTCTAATCCTGACGGTTGGCCGACCACGCAGATCTCGAGCATCAAAGAACGCCGAAGGCACGGCGGGTAGGATGCCCGTCGACTGAAACCCGTCGGGGACAGGATGTCAGTCGGAGAACGATGGCAGGAAGCGGGGGAGCGGTTCCATGTTTCAAGTTCCAGGTTCCAAGTTGAAAGAGAAGAGTTGGAAGTTGGGAAGACCGAGCGGGCCATCGTTCGCCGACCGGAGTGAGGGAGGGATCGACCGAGCGGAACCGACGGCCCGCGGAGGTGGTGACAGCGACCGAAGGATGAGGGTAGCGCCGGGCGCGAGCGAGCAGCACCGACGCCGAGGGCGGAGCCCGATAAAGACAGACGAGGCAGGAGGCCGAGTTCCTTATCAAGAAGGGCGGAAGTGACCGCGACGAGCGACAGCGACGTAAGCCGGGAACGAGCCACTCAGTAAACCGTCATCCGACAGCTTGTCTGTTCGGCCAAAGCCCTTTGCAAATCACCGACAGGCTCCCCGGCAGTCACGGGCCACACCGGCTCGGTCAACACCGCCTTCAACGACCAAGCCGACGCCACACTCTCCCAATACGTTTTTTGGCTTTCGCCGAGCCGGACTGACGCCGTCACCGGTGACCCTCCGGCGATCAGGCCGAGAGAAGGCGAGAGACAAAAAACACTCACGTGCGATCGTTAACACCAAGTGCGTTGACTTTAACGATTGATCCCGAAGTGGTTTTCTACTTTCGCGGCGGTTGGCTGATTCCGTCGCTTGACAGTGAGCGGAAGCTGTCGCGTCATGGAGGGCCGGCCGATCCGTGAGGCGTTGATCCACGTTTCGCCCCTGCACCTTCAAGGCTCTCGACCGCCGACGACAGCCGACAGGTGCGCAGCTTCCGCGGACCCGCTCGGTAACCGCCGATGCCTCTCCCCGCGATCTTTCCAAACCACCAAGCAACGACCACGCCACCGGTCTGCGCGCATCCAACGGAGCCAACACGATGAACGATGACTTCCTCAACGCGATCCTCGATAACCCGATCAAGGCCATCGCCAAGTTCTACGCGACATGCTTGAACGAAAGCGAGCGAGCCATGGCGTACGTCAACGACGAACTGCACCTGACCAACGAACAAGCAACCGAGCAACAAATCGGATTCGCCGACCGAACACTTGGCAAGCAGATCCCACAACGCCGCATCAAGCGCGGCCGTGAAGTCCGTGACGTGCTCGTTGCCGCCGGCCTTTACAAAGCCAAGCGAGCCCTTGAATAGCTGATGAAATACCTTCGCGATGGTCACCCCGCATTACTTGATGAAGACACCGACGTGATTTTCCTGACGTCCCGCGGCAACGCGTTCCATCAGGTCACACTCAGCCAACTCGTCAGAAGCTACTTCACCGCGGCGGGCATCACGAAGCCCGGCAGTTGCCACATGATCCGCCACACCACAGCGACGTTGATGCTCGAAGGCGGCGCGGACCTGCGCTCGATCCAAACGCTGCTCGGCCACGAGCAGCTCAACACGACGCAGATCTACACGCACGTGTCGATCAAACGCCTCCGCGAAGTCCACGACAAAACCCCTCGGGGCGTCAAAGATCGCGATCCCGACAACCGGTCCGATAGCGAAGGCTAACTGGGAAGCGATAAATCTCCCACCTGGGCTATCCGTACCACGCCCCGTCGTTGCAGTGCATCGGCGGGGCCCTCGGCGACTCAGTCCCACACATCGACAGCCAAACCATCACGGCGGTAGACTGATCGCGAGTCAGCTTCTGTTTCCCGTGCCAATCCAATGATCAGCTTATGGCCATCGGTATCGACCCCACCGTCGACTATGTTTTTAAGTTGCTACTCGGCAGCCCTGAGCATCCGGCGATTACACTGCACTTCCTCAACGCGATCCTCGGCGATGAAATTCAGATTACGGAGGTCGAGATTCTCAATCCGATCCTTGGCAAAGACGACGATATCGACAAATTGTCGATTCTGGACGTAGCGGCACGCGATTCGTCCGGCCGGTTGTACGACATCGAAATGCAAACCACGCTCCCCGCGGGGCTATCTCAGCGACTGGCCTACTACACCGCCTCTCTTTACGTTGGCCAGATCAGCGAAGGTGACGACTACACGCTGCTGCATCCGGCGATCAGCATCTGCGTCCTCGACGCGATCCTGTTCCGCCAATCCTCACTAATTCACAGCGATTTCCGGCTACGGAGTCGCGACGGCAGCCTGAAACTGACCGACGGTCTACAAATTCACCTTCTTGAGTTGCCAAAGTACACGGTTCCGAGCGATAATCGAGTGATCACGGATCCCGTGGACGCGTGGTGCCATTTTTTCTGTCGCGCCGAAACGATGTCGGCTCAGGAAATCGAACGGCGATTCCAATCCCCCGCCTTTAGCGAAGCTGCCGAGGTTCTCGAGATGATCCAACGAACGCCGCAACAACGAAGCCAGTACGAACTACGCCTGAAAGCACAGCGTGATGAACGCGCCAGAATGCAGTACGCGGTCGAACAGGCAAGGCAAGAAGGCAAAGCAGAAGGCAAAGCAGAGGGTGAAGCTGTTGGCGAAGCCCGAGGCCGGATTGCAATCCTCTACGAGCTTCTGGACCAAGGGCAGACTTCCGTTGAAAAGCTCTCGCTAGATCAGTTGGCAACGCTGGAAAAGGACCTGCAACGCCAGCTTCGTGATCGGGGTGTTTGACGCGTTCACTTTCGCATCGATTCTGCGAATCGGCGGCGTGTCATGACCATGCTCTCACCGCCCCTCTGCGATGGACGGGGCGCTCACGCGCGTCCGCGCGGCTCTTGGGAAAGTGTGGCTACAACTTTAAAACTTGATCATAGTTGCATCTTGCCCCTTGCAAGCCGCTGCTCGCCCCGCCAGAAAAGCGACGCGCCATCCGCCAACCCCGTGCGGCACTCTCACGGCACCCAACCGTACAGCATCAACGCACTGACCGATTCGTCGGGCACGATCAAGGCGCGGTACGCGTATGATGCGTATGGCGGACTGTCGATCTTCGACTCCAGCGGCACCGCGAGAACCTCAACCGCCGAGGACAACCGCTACACCTACACCGGACGGGAGTACGACGACGTCCTCGATCTCTACCACTACCGCGCCCGCATGTATAACGCGATCGCGGGAAGGTTCTGCTCCAGGGATCCGATTGGATTTAACGAGGATGGGTATCTGTTGTACGAATATGTGCGGTCCACACCGTTGCGGTTGCGAGATCCCTATGGCTTACAGAGAGACGGGGAAAATGAGAAGAAAAACCTTGGTCCGAAAGATCCGGCAGGGCGTTCGTGCCCTGACGAGCACAAGTGCTTTGTTGCAGTATGCGTCGAATGCGGGAATCCAAATTGGGAGCGTGATCTTCTGCGAGAGTTTCTGGAAGGCAATCCTCAGTTTCCCTCAACCGGGCACGCGGCAGTGTGCTGGAACTGTAAAGATGTTCCGAAGGAAGTACGAAAGAAGTTTAGGATTTCAAGGACGCCGCCACAGCAGTGTGTTGGTTTCCATCCGACGAGCAAAAACCCAGTGGACACTGCCCCAGGAAAACCATTTTTTCAGTTTGACCGAATGAAGAAGAGATGCGATGCAGCGTACATGTACAGAGTTTGTCCAGAAACCATAGAGAAGGTATTGTATGGCATTGCAAAGGACTTTGAAGAAGAGTGGATGTACAACGTCTTTGCAATTGACGGTGATCATTGCACTTCACGGGCGTGCCGGAAACTCCGGGACGCAGGCATTCCCTGCCCATTGATAATCGACCCACGAACGATCTGCGAAGACCCCGATTCAATAAAGCGAAGGAAGAGTAGGTGATCCATGCGATACCGATGTGATGCGTGTTGTATCTGGTTGTCTTGTGCCGTTATGGCGATGATCAGCATGCTCGTTGCGAGCAGTTCGGTGCAAGCGCAGCCAAGTGAGCCGGACTCACTCACGCACGCGGTTTTGTCATCCGAGCATTCAGACATTGTCCCGGAGTTCGACGAATTGTTTAAGCGATTGAGGGCGACTCGTCCGCAAAACGGAACGGTGTTTTTTTGCGAGCAGACAGGGGCACTTGCACGGATCGTCGATCTGAAATCAAGCATCCAGTTTCTTGTTTTACCAGCTCACCGCAAAGGATTTAGGCCGAAACCTGTTACTCGAGAAGACATCGAGAAATTGGGTTTGCCGTTGCGACAACTCGAAAAGCTGTTCGACTCTTTTGGAGCATCAAGTCTCCAAATTACAATTCGTGCAACGCCTGAGCCGATGGGTACAGGAGGAAATGATCATGTTAACGAGAAAAATGGAGCAATCGGAGGGGCAGCCAAAGTGGGCAGCCTCTTAGATGACTGAGTCAGTAAACTGGACCGCCTGGCCGAACGAAACAAATGGGTCAGATCTTTTTGATGAGTGAGCGTAGCGATTGATCGCGATTCAAGGCCGCCGCGAGGCGGCGTTTTCTTCAGCGGCGGACGTTTGACTTGACCACACGACCGGGCCAACTTCCGTCGCTGCTGAAGGAGGCTTGGCCATTTCGGAGAAATCTAATGGGTCAAACCTCGTTGATGCTTGAGCAAAGCGAATTATCGACGTTTTCTTTTCAGTGGCGGTTGATTGACTCAAACACAGGACCGACCTCGCTTCCGCCGCAACCAATGGCTGCTTGGCCATGCAGAACGACTTGACCGCGCTGCGACAGGCGTTGGACGTGGGCATGGGAAAGAACGTTAGTCGGAGAACGATGGCATGGAAGCGGGAAGGCAGAGGGGGAGACAAGGAGAGGGGGAGACAAGGAGTGATGGAGTGATGATGGTGGTGGAGTGAAGGAGCGGGCCATCGTTCGGCGACCGGAGTGAGGGAGGGATCGACCGAGCGGAGCCGACGCCGAAGACGGAGCCCGATAAAGGCAGACGAGGCAGGAAGCCGAGTTCTATATCAAGAGGGGCGAGAGTGACCGCGTCCTTGCCCAAGCGAGGTAAGCCGGGAACGAGACGCTCGGTAAACCGTCAACCGACAGCTTGTCTGTTCGGCCAAAGCCCTCTGCGAATCTCCGACAGGCTCCCCGGCAGTCACGGCTATGGATCCAAACCGTTGGTGTCCAGCCTTCAGGCGCCTCTCCACGACGCCTTCGGCGCTCGCACGACCGGACAGAATCGGCTAAAGCCTAGACACCAACGCCTCCGAAGCGACCACTCACTCTCCCGTACGTTTTTTGGCTTTCGCCGAGCCGGTCGGATCGCCAAGCCCACACGACCCCGCCGACATGGATCTTCCCCCAAGCGTCCGCGCGATCGCAACGCACCAACACATGGTCACCCCCGATGGCTTCGACATTACCAGCTCTGGTCCAAAGCTACATCGAATACCTGCAACGATCGGGCCACAAACAACGCGTCGTCAACATCACCAAGCAGCAACTCGACTACTTCGTCACCTGGTGTCAAACGCAATCGATCACAGCCAACGACCAAATTAGCGACACAACCGCCGCTGATTATGTTGGCCACCTGCAAAACGAGGTTGATTTAATCAATGGTGCAGCCAGTGGGATCCGCATCGTTCGTGAACGCGTCACAAAGCTTCGTCGCTTGTTTGAATGGCTTGCGCGAGACACCAATTTCTCCAGCTACATCGCAGCGACGGTTCCCACGATCGATAAACGCGGCAAGGCGAATCTGCCAAGCCGCTGCTGCTATGACCAACCAACGGTCGAAGAAGGTCTCGGCCGTAACGTCATTGCGCGTCACTGCGGCGGTGAGAGTTGGTAGAGAATGCCTTTGAAACCAAAGCCCAGAGATGTTTCAATCTAGCGTTTCAAAAAATACGAGGTTTTGATCATCGCGGCACGGAATTCCTTCTCTTTGTCTCTGATCACGGCGGCGATCGCTTCGCCACTGGGCGACAAGTTCCATTGTTTCGCTCGGTGGAGGACGTCGAGTTGGGAGTTCGTGATCGGATTGGCCGTGCATGCAAGACCTGTTTCGGTCACCGCATAAAAATATGGGCCGATCGACGTATTGATCGCAAACACATTTCCTGATGCGGTCGCGCGAACGCACACACGTCGAGGCACGTTGCTGGCGTTCTGGAGTATACACATTCCAATCCGTTCCCCATCCGGTGATTCAATCGTTTCACTACAAATTTCTGCCCCCGTGTTCGCGTCAAAGAGCCTCAATTCCACAGCGAGATCTTCAAGTGATTCCGCAACGACCATCAGCCAGCGGTCCTCGTTGACGAAGCACCAGTCGCGTACCGCTATCGTTCCATCCCATTCTGCTGGAAACGGAACGACGACGTCTGGTGCGTCTTTTCGGACCAGGAGGCAACCGTCCGCATAGGCGAAGACTGCGATCGGGGTCGTTCTCCCTGGGACCATCGATCTTTCTAAGTCTGCCCCGCTTCCGCCACTGCTCAACGGTCCGTTCACCGTTTTCAGGACGTGAACCTGCTGACTCTTCAAGTTCACGACACAGAAATAGCGATCTGCTTTCGGGTCCACTCGCTCTACAGAAAACGATGCCTGGTGACCACTCAATTGCAGAAATTGAATCCGTTGATTGAGATGAGACAACCTCTTCTTGCTCTCGAGTTGAAGACGAACGATTTGCTCCATTTTTCCGTCGAATCCCAGAGCGTACATGATTTTGGATTGTGATTGGATGAGATATGAATACAGAATCAATCCACTTTGATTCACACCAAGCATCCGATAGCTACCACTCCTTGCCGGCGGAAGCGGTAAGAATCCAAAGAATTCACTGTGTTTCTTCTTGGGGGTCAAAAACGCATCGTTTGGACCACTTCCATTGCGCTGAGGAAACGAACGCTTTCCAGGTTGCTGCCGTAGAGCAATTCCAGACTCCGAATCAATTTCACAGTATTTGTCTTTGGGGAGGTGATAAAGGTAGCCCCCGTTCCAGTGGGGAAAGTCTTTGTCGGACAAGAGAACGAAATTCCCATCCGAAGAAAAACTGATCCGCTCAATCTGATTCAACTTCGGTGAGTCTGAGTCGAATCGCTCGATGGGAAGGTACTCGATTGCGGAGGGCGTCTGTGCCACGGAAATGCAAGTTGGCAGAAGCCAGATGGTGGCGTTGATAAAAATTGTGTTTGTTCTCATTGGGATTCGTGCCTGTGTTTGTCGAAGTGGTCGTTCATGATTCTTGGCGGGAATGTTCGCCGTATTGTCAAAAGTGATTGAGAGAAATTTTCCAATCACGTCGGTTCGATAAGGGCGTGATGCCCTGGTGTTCTCGCGGAGTCAACTGACGATCTTGCGCGCCCGCGGTGAATTGGCCGCGATTGGATTTGAAGATTCGAAGGCTTCTAGCAATGGCGGATCGCCACGGGGAAACCATTTCACTCCAGCGACCATTGGGGGCTGAAACGGAGATGCGTTCGCAACAGACGGTGGAGCACGATATACTCCGATGACTTGGTCCAATACGCGGCCCCAGAGTGTTTCCTCGATGAGCCAACTTCATGACGGATTCTTCTCGAGCACAGGCGCCGGAATGGCGTCGGTCGATCTACGACCAATTGCACAGAATTGCGGAAAAGGCGTTACGAAATGAGACGCCGGGGCATTCGTTGCAGCCGACGCTTCTCGTCAATGACGCGTATCTACGACTGCTGGAACAGAAGAACGTGGATCCGGAAAACCGCTCGCAAGTGGTCGCAGCGGGGGCAACGATTATCAGGCGGTTGTTGGTCGATTACGCGCGTCGCCGCAAGGCGAAAAAGCGGGGTGGAGCGGAGGGGCGTGGCGTTTCGATGTCGATCGACCAGGCGGATCAGAAAGACCAAATCGACATCCTGGATCTCAATGATGCACTCGACAAATTGAGCCGACAAAATCCGCGGGCTGCGAGGGTGGTGGAACTCAAGTTTTTCGGAGGCCTGTCGGGCGACGAGATGGCATCCGAGCTAGGCGTCACTCGGGTCACCGTCCAAAACGATTGGCGGCACGCGCGCGCTTGGTTGTACACCGAACTTGGCAACGAGTCCGATGCGGGGACGGGGACGCCGTAGACGCCCGGGCGGTGCATCGACTGTTCACGTCCCCGTGCGAATCGCATGGAGCGCTTGCGAGAGTTCGCCCGCGGTTTGAATCCGTTTTTTGGGGTCTCTCGAAAGTCCTCTCTCTATCAGATTTGACAGTTCGAAACCGACGGAGGGATTCAACGATTGGATCGACCTGGGGACCGTTTCAAGCTTCAACTGAATCAACTCTGCGGCCGATGTCGCCGGATGTGGAAGCTGTCCGCAGAGAAACTCATACAGACAAACGATCACGGAATAGAGGTCCGACGTTGGTCCGACATCGCGTGATCCGCAAAGCTGCTCGGGTGACATGTAAGGAAGTGTCCCACAGACGTCTTTGGATCCCGTGATCCCCGAGTAGCCGGCGGTGGAGTAGCATTTTGCGAGCCCGAAATCGGCGAGTTTGATGTGCAAACGCTCCTTCAATTTGTATGCCAGCAGATTGGATGGTTTGATGTCTCGGTGGACGATCTCGCGGTGATGCGCGTACTCCAATGCTGCAAGCATCTTGATTGCCAGCCCCAGCGACAGTCGCACACGACGGGAATCGGCGGTTTCATCGAGAACCTGTTGAATGGGAATGGATGAAACATATTCCATTACGATATAGGGAGTGTCTTTCTCGATCCCAAATCCGAGGCAGCTGACAATTTGTGGATGATCAAGTTGCGACGCTATCGAGGCTTCGCGATAAAAAAGCTGACGCGAGCGTTCCCGGTAAACGAGTTCGGGCAACAGTGTCTTGACGGCAACCGTGCGGTTGGTGCCCAGTTGTTTGGCTCGGTAAACCGTGCCATTGCCGCCTGCGCCGATTCTTTCCGCGATCTGATAACCGCGAATCGCGAACACGTCGGATGCGTTTGGTGATTCGAGACTCGGTCGGGGTGGCGGTGGCTGATCAAGGGTTGCATCAAAGGCGGTATCCCGGGCAAGGCGGATCTTCATCTCACAATCGCCGAATCGCAGCGACTTGCCTTCGCCCAAAAGGACCAATGAATCGGGCAAACTTGTCACCGACTCGCGATACCGAACAAACAATGCCAACCCCCGCTCCAAGATCAAACAGCCACAACGACCCGCAGCCCGGGCATCACTTGGCAACTGGATGTCCGTACTTTGGTCGGTGCCAACCACGTATTGTCCCGGGACCAGCAGTTCGCGGTGCTGGACGGTTTCGTCGATGGCGACGGAAAGCACCACCGTCGACGACTCTTGTGGAGGGATGGCGAGTGGATCGATCGTTTCCTCAATTGCAGTCTCAGCCGGTTCGATCCCAACATCCTCTTGATTTTGCAGTGACGCCGGGTGGTTGGGAGCACGGGAAAGGTCGCTGTCCATCCACTGGCGAAAGAACTGCTCCCGATCGATGCCGTCGACAAGGGGGGCGAGTTCTTCCAGGCGACGGTCGCCCGCGGACGACGGCTGGCCGGTTGCTTCCTTTGCAGGGTGGTTCTGTTTGTCATTCATGGGCTTGGGAATCGATCACGACGCCTATTTCGGGGGAACGACATTGGGCGGCGGAAGCCGAAAATGGTTCTCGTCCGCTGGCGGTGTCGAAAGGTCCCATCGTAACAAGCAGGCTTTGTCGGTGGGCGCGAGCACCATCGAGCCTTTCCGATCAAACCGCGGGTGCAACGCCAGGCGAGACGACAAGCCATCAAGGATTCTTGCCGAGTGGAAGGGCGACTTGACGGCCAGGTTCCTGTCACCGGCCGGAAGGATGTACTCCGCATCGGGTTCTTCACGTGTCGGTTTTCGCAGTCCGTCGGCGAGAATCGATTCTAGGCTCTGATTGACAAAGACACGCACAGCCCCATCATTCTCGGCGCCGTTGGGGATCCAACTGCCGACCACGTCGGTCTTGTTGTCGGCAAAACGCATCTGGATGTCCCTGCCATTGACTTGCAGCGGCTTTTTTTTGCCGGTCGCCGTATCATAAATTGACAATCTGGAGGGTGACGCGATCATCAGATGCCCTCCCGTGTGACTGAGATGCAGGGAACCGATCGGACGCCGCAACGAGAGTGGGAACTCCTTCTGCTTGGCGTTGGTTTGGAGATCCCAGACGTACGCTTTGCTGTTTGAGTCGATCGCGACAAGAGTCGTTCCGTCTTGTGAACAGGCGAGTTTCGCGATGGGGACGGAAACACCCGAAAGGGTCGCGAGAACCTCCCCCGATTCCAGATCGATCCGTCGGATCACGTCGTGCGCGGCGGGGACCGGCTTGTCAGGGACTGGGACCGGCTTGTCAGGGACTGGGACCGGTGCAGCCCCACGTGTTGAAGCCCGACGTGTCGCGGCCCGCATGGGGCCGCTCGCAACCAGCAGCGTGTCGGTGCTTGCATCGTAGGCGAACGCGTGAATGGTTTCACCAGGGCGTTCGAGCGATCGCAACAGGTCGCCAGACAGGTTGTCCCAGACGTCAATGCAGCTACCTCCGTTGGGATCACAGGTGTCGCGATGGGAGCTGAGCGCGATCACCTTGGACGCGTCCCCGTCAAAACGCCAATCCAGCCAACCCTTGGAGAGACTTGTTAGGACCGCCGGAACAATTAGTGTCGGTTAATTGGCGAGAATCGATAGTTCCATCTCGGTATTTGTTCGTCAAAAACTGTACGCAGAGCTGCTTTCATTGTTGCGGTCGCGTTCTCACCCGTCTCGTACAACCCTCGCAAGACGTTGACCGTAGTGCGAAGGCCGGTCCGAGTCGATGTGTTCCGCATCAACTTGACAACTGTTTCCAACTTATCGAAAAGCATCCCGGAGCAAGCACGTCCAAGATGCGGAAAAAAACGGCGTTCAATCGGATTGTATTTTGAACAGTAGCTTGGATAGTGGGCTACCCGAATTTCGATGCCGATCGTGTCGACCAACTTTTGAAGGTAGTGCTTGAAGATGTATTTTGAAGCTGAGTTGCTACCGCCGCAATCGCACAATAGCAAAATGGAATTGGTATCCGGATAACAACGTTTCCCTATCCGGTTCCAGTACCATTTGAGGCTATCGGTCGCGAAGCGACTCGTCTCGTGAGAGAGTCCAATGTTGACGTGCCCAGCATTTCGTCCGATGTCGTAGATTCCGTGAGGAATCACAACGCCATCAGCCCAACTCGGAAAGTCGTGGTCGAACGCTTCAATGGGCTCTGTGGTGCGAATGCGACCGGCCCGGTAAAGACGGCCCAGGAATTCTTTGCTTTTTGTGTCGATCGAAAAGACCGGATTGCCGGCAGCCTGATAGCTCTCCACATGTCCTGCGATGAGATCAAACTGCTGCTCGCGATCCGCTGACAAGCCACCGGAAATAGTTTTGATCATTTTTCGAAAACCGATCTTCAAGCTATTCAGCCAAGCGGAGACCGTCTTGTCGCTCACAGGGGTGCCGGCCTCGGCCGCCTTCTCAGCCATTTCAGTGGAGGCCAGGTTTGTGTAAACCACGTCGGGCTCATCAGGATCGCCTCCAACACGAACGCTCAATAGTTCGTTCAGATTGTCTTCGAGGTCGGGATCGGTTTCGATCTTTTTTTTCGTCCAGCACCTGGCCGCCGTATCCTACCTTTCGCCGGATCATTGGAGAGTTGATCGAGCTCAGCGATACCTCGTTCGATGGTGCGAGTCGAGCAGCCCAGTAATTGACTGATGTACGGTACACCTCCTCGCCCGAGACGCTGTGCCTCGACAGCCGCGAACCGACGGCGATCCTTTTCGGACAAGGTTGAATAAAAATCGACTGCTCGCTTGGCAGCCAGATCGTCAAGCTGATTTTCGAATACAAACGCCATCCTTGGCACCCTCGCTGGTGGATTGAGACGCGGAAAGTCTACCCCATCCAGCGAAAACCCGCGACACTAATTGTTCCGGCGGTCCTTAGCTCAAGGCTTGATTCGGGTAAAACCGCGTCGATGACTCTGGCATGACCATACGCGACCGCCAGAATGCCGCGATCTTGCTTCGCAAATTTCACGTCACGGGAGTGAAGCCCGCTTGAAAAATACGAATAGGTCTGTAAGAGGGTCTCAAAATACGGAACTTGAACCGTATAGATCTGTTCGACGGCTTGCGTTACGGGGAAAATTTGCTTCAGGACCATTCGGACGCGATCGTCGTCCGCTCGCAGTTCGGTTAGCTCAATTGGCATTTGGCACTGCTCGTCACTGCACAAGACAATTCTGTTCTGTTCGACGACCTTGACATAATAGGTCGTTTCAATCGTTTTGTCGGTTGCTCCAGAGGTGACAATCAATCGATGGACTCGAGCGCCGAAGGGAATTTGGCGTTCGAGGATTTCGATTTCATTTTCAACCATCTTTCCTTCCACGGTCTGGTCCCGATCCGATTCCATCCACTTTGTCACTGGGATCTCTCGTGTTCGTGTCTCCGTCCGGTATTTAAGTGCCTGTACTTCGCGCGAGGCCTCTCGGAGCACTGGCGAGGACTTGACGTCGATCAGGTGTAGTCCGGTCGCCGTATCAAGAATCTGAGCTCCAGCGTCGCTGTTAACCAAAATCCGTGAGCCGTCATCGTTCAGGTCGATTGATGGGAGATCTGTGCTAGATTGCGGCGGCAAGAGCAGCTTGCGATAGAGTCGCTTCAGCGATGTGCGATCATGTACGTCGACATGTGATCGGCCACGACTGCATCCTGCCCTGCCTGGGCTGTCGCATCGCTCGACCCACAGAACTGCCAGGTGTTCTCCCGCGGAATCGAGCTGGTCTGGGGTGTAGCCGGGGGAATCGAGCGATCCGATTTCAGCGGCATCGCTGACCAGCCAGCGGCGAACCGTCCCGTCCTCGGACGCCGACAGAAGCTCATCACCCTCGGGCGAAAAGAGACAACGGCTGACAATGGCGCGATGCCCCTGGAACGTGCGAACGAGTTTTCCGTTCCGCGCATCCCAAATGCCAAGAAAGCCGCCGGAGGCATTCCCGCCAGACGCGTCGCTGGCATCAGCCGACGTCTTGGCATCAGTCGGCGTCCAGGGTAGCTCTCCCGACCCGCAGATCGCAATCTGGGTCCCTGATGGAGAAAAACGCACATCGCGAATCTCGACTCCGGGGATCTTCCAAGTCTTCATCGATTCGTCCGCCAAATCCCAAAGGCGGATGGTCCCTACGCCGTCGGCTGTCACGATGCTGTCATTGCGGGGATGAAACCGGACGCACTGAATTCCACCTTCATGTCCAACAAGGTTGTGCCGGATCTCGCCCGAGGCAGTGTCCCAAATCTTCAAGATTTCCTGCTTCGGCGCACTGCAGGCCGCGAGCCGTCCGTCGTGACTGTCATCGATTCGAGCAGGGCCTTTCAGCGGTACGGTGACGCCGTCAGCTTTTCGCCCGGATGTTGGCCAAATTCGTAGATCCCCAGCTTGATCTGCGGTGGCCCACGCTTGTTGATCGGGTCGCCGGGCGATCAGATTGACGCGGGACTCGTGGCCTCGAAAAGTGGTCCAGCCATCTTTGGTTCGCGGAGGGGATCCAAAATCGGTCGATACATGTCCTGCCCCGGACAAGATCATTGTGTTCCCCAATCTATCTTGGTTGTGGTAATCAACTCGGGTTTCTGATTCAGACAGTGGACGTACTTGCCCGGCACCCGCGATCCCGAAGATCGGCCGACCGCTTTTTCCCCACGTCGTGCCCTGGCAATCCAAACGGCTTCCATCGGCGGTGAACGCCAATCGACCAATCGGCTCAACCAGACCTTTCGGCTGAAACGCGAGCGCAACGTCGGAGTCGGAGAAATGGAAAAGTGAGACACTCGGTGTGTCGCCGCGCGGTTTGCCACCGACGGCAACGACCGGGCGTTTCGGATGAAACGCCATATCCGCCGGAGCCATCGGCATCTTCGTCTGCCACAGTTTCTTTAACGAGTAGCGGTCCCGTTGTTTGATCAGTTGCCACAGTGTGAGGCTTCCGGTATCCGGTCCGTCTTGTTGAACCGACAGGAGCGAGTTGGAAGAGGCTGGAAATGCAAACTCGATTAAACGAGAAATTTCGGCCTGGCCGACTTGTTGCAGCGTTTCACTGTCCCAAAAACGGATCACACCAAGGCTGTCACCCGTCACCAACAATGAACTGTCCGGGGTCCATGCGACCGATTGAAGCGAATTTGAATGTCGAATGCGAAACGGCGTACCGAGGGCACGACGGCGAAGCAAACTATGTTCGACACCGCGAAATCGCCAGGGCATCCGATCAAGCAACTGATGCGACCGTTCGATTCGCTCTTCGGACAGCGCCAAAGAAACTTGTTCGAGTTTCTCGGCATAGTCGAGCAGTTCGGGATCAATCGGTCGATCCGTATCGATTGCCGGTTCTGCTTCGGCGGGCGGATCGGCAATTGGTTCGTCTTCGGGCGGCGGCGCGTCTTCGACCTCGCTGGGAACTGGCTCCACTGGCTCCGGGATCGCCAAGACCTCTCGCTGCATCGACTCCAGCGGCTCGATCGCCTTGGATTCAATCTCCGAAGCCTCGGCGATCTTTTGGACACCGACCACAAAAGTGATTCCGCTGGTCGCCACAACGGAGGCCGCGGCGGCGATGATCCAAGCCGCCCAGTGCGGTCGCTTTCGTCCCCAATGAACCGTTTGCGTGATCCACGACGGCTTGGTCGCTTGGACCAGTTCACCTTCACACCATCGCTGAAGATCGTCCGCCATTGCGTCACAGCTTTCGTACCGATCGGTTGGGTTCTGGGACAGTGCCTTCAGGCAGATCGCTTCCAACGCGACATCACAATCGGCTTTGGTCTTCGAGGGCGGCGTGATGTCACCTTTTGCAATCTGGTTCAAGACCGCATGGGATTCTCCGTTGAACGGCTTTCGTCCCGCAAGGATTTCATACAGCATGACGCCCAGGTTGAATTGATCCGAAGCGGGACCGACTTGTGACAAATCCCCTCTCGCTTGTTCGGGTGACATGTAAGGACCGCCGGAACAATTAGTGTCGCGGGTTTTCGCTGGATGGGGTAGACTTTCCGCGTCTCAATCCACCAGCGAGGGTGCCAAGGATGGCGTTTGTATTCGAAAATCAGCTTGACGATCTGGCTGCCAAGCGAGCAGTCGATTTTTATTCAACCTTGTCCGAAAAGGATCGCCGTCGGTTCGCGGCTGTCGAGGCACAGCGTCTCGGGCGAGGAGGTGTACCGTACATCAGTCAATTACTGGGCTGCTCGACTCGCACCATCGAACGAGGTATCGCTGAGCTCGATCAACTCTCCAATGATCCGGCGAAAGGTAGGATACGGCGGCCAGGTGCTGGACGAAAAAAAAGATCGAAACCGATCCCGACCTCGAAGACAATCTGAACGAACTATTGAGCGTTCGTGTTGGAGGCGATCCTGATGAGCCCGACGTGGTTTACACAAACCTGGCCTCCACTGAAATGGCTGAGAAGGCGGCCGAGGCCGGCACCCCTGTGAGCGACAAGACGGTCTCCGCTTGGCTGAATAGCTTGAAGATCGGTTTTCGAAAAATGATCAAAACTATTTCCGGTGGCTTGTCAGCGGATCGCGAGCAGCAGTTTGATCTCATCGCAGGACATGTGGAGAGCTATCAGGCTGCCGGCAATCCGGTCTTTTCGATCGACACAAAAAGCAAAGAATTCCTGGGCCGTCTTTACCGGGCCGGTCGCATTCGCACCACAGAGCCCATTGAAGCGTTCGACCACGACTTTCCGAGTTGGGCTGATGGCGTTGTGATTCCTCACGGAATCTACGACATCGGACGAAATGCTGGGCACGTCAACATTGGACTCTCTCACGAGACGAGTCGCTTCGCGACCGATAGCCTCAAATGGTACTGGAACCGGATAGGGAAACGTTGTTATCCGGATACCAATTCCATTTTGCTATTGTGCGATTGCGGCGGTAGCAACTCAGCTTCAAAATACATCTTCAAGCACTACCTTCAAAAGTTGGTCGACACGATCGGCATCGAAATTCGGGTAGCCCACTATCCAAGCTACTGTTCAAAATACAATCCGATTGAACGCCGTTTTTTTCCGCATCTTGGACGTGCTTGCTCCGGGATGCTTTTCGATAAGTTGGAAACAGTTGTCAAGTTGATGCGGAACACATCGACTCGGACCGGCCTTCGCACTACGGTCAACGTCTTGCGAGGGTTGTACGAGACGGGTGAGAACGCGACCGCAACAATGAAAGCAGCTCTGCGTACAGTTTTTGACGAACAAATACCGAGATGGAACTATCGATTCTCGCCAATTAACCGACACTAATTGTTCCGGCGGTCCTAAGCGAGTGTTCCGATCAGTTGTTTATCACCCGGCATCTGCAATTGAACATCTTGCCGCAGCGCCAATCCGAAATCGGTCAGCAAGGCATTGCCCCGCTGATCGATCAAGATGTTATGCGGTTTGACATCGCGGTGAACGATCCCTTCCGAGTGGGCATAGTCAAGCGCCCGGGCAATCGAGATCATCCACTGGACGGCTTGCTCTGTTTCTAAACGCTCCTGTTTTAACAACGAGGCAAGCGATGGGCCATCGATGAGCTCGCAAGCGATATAGGGTTGTTCACTGGATCCGACTTCGTAAACGGCAACAATGTTGGGGTGTCGAAGCCGCGCAGCCGCCTTGGCCTCATCAAGTGTTTTTTGATGGATTCGATGATCGTTGCCCAGCGGAACTTTGAGGGCCAGTAGTCGGTCGAGCAGCGGGTCAAAGGCTTGGTAGACGCGCCCGAATCCCCCTTCGCCCAGCTGACGCCGAATCTCAAATCGCCCGACTTCCGTAGGAATTTCTTCTTCGGGGCCCCTTGTTTCACCGGGCTTCGTTTTGGAATCACTGCGACCGCGACTGATGGCGTTCGTCAAAGCGGTCTCCAAATTCGCCAGCGACAAGTCCGAGTTTGACCGCTGGACGTTATCGACCACAAAGGCACTTTCGCAGCGAGGGCACTTCACGCGTTTACCGGCGAGGTCAGGCGAAATCTGCAAGGACGACTCGCAATTCGGACATTGGGTCTTGAGCGGCATCGGTTGTGTTTTCGTGTCAGGTCCAAGAGGAACGTTCGGATCGACGAAGTACGATCAATGGGTTGGATCAAGATCTGAACATTGTATTTCAAATGTTTCCAATGCGAAGTCGACTTGTTCAGGCAAAAAGGGTTCCGATGCTTGTTGGACCGCTGGCGGATGAATTGCGTTGATCAACAGGTTGACATTACTGGGACGAAATACAGGCGTCGGTGCGGCCAGTTGGCGAAATGCAAGATCGACGTTTGACGCTTCGGTTTTTGATTTCGGAACCGCGTTCAAAAGACACCGACGGGCGGCCAAATTCGCTACCAATATGTCAGACACCTTGGCTGGAGAGGCCTGCTCCGATGTGACGATGTTGCGGCCGGTCACGTCGATTGCAATCGCATTGATCACGTGAAGTGCGTCGAGGGTGGAAACGATTCGATCTCCGGAGACATCATAAAATGGCGTTTCCGGATCATAGGGATGGGCATCTAAATTGATGCTCGGTCCGTGCCGGCCGAGTTCATTGATCACGATCAACGCGTCCAACGGCGAGACATTTCCGTCGGCATTGACGTCGCCATATCTCAAACGGTTTCGCCAGGGGCTGATCGGATCAGAGTACCCGGAGATGGAGATCCGACCACTGGTCTGTACCGCTGGCACGGCGTGATTGCTACTGACGATCGCGTGCAAGAAATAGTCTCCGTCTGCGAATCCTTGTTTGGAGAATTGAAATTGATTGATGGCCGGTTGGTCCGGTGCGGACTCGCCCAAGTAGGTGCCAGACGCATCATCTGGACTGGTAGAAAGATAGAACGCAATGCGACTATCCGGCGCAAGATCAGAGGCGTCGAATTCGATCACCACAAAATCGTCGTCTTGCCGAACATGTCCGAGATGCAAATCGTGAGCGTCCAAACTGACCCATGATCGTAGCGACGGTCTTCCGGATCCCATCGATCGCAAGGTCCACTGCCCGGGATCAACATTCCGTGCCGCGATGACAATCGAATGGTCCGTCCCCATCGATGAGACAACCGAAAGATCCGAGTGTTCTACGATTGCTTGTGAGGTGATCCGATCTCCTCGGGGCGACAGAAGTTCGTAATCGCCAACCGATGAGGATTCATCCCACTTGATCTCAAAAATGGCGACTCCGTCTGTATCGGGCAGGTCGAACACTTTCTCGTGACTCAAATGGTCAACCCGCTCTGATTCGCCCGGCGAAACGACTCGGAGGCGAGATGAGTCTTCCGCGTCAACCTCGTCGAATCCGATTTGTGAAACACTGCCATCCAATGCGACTTTGATGCCCCAGTCATAGGTATCGCCAAACAGTGGAACTCGCACGTTGCCCCACACAGAGATGTAATCATTTGCGTGCGTAGCGTCGTGGAGATACTGCAGACGGACTTGTCCATTTTCGACGTATGCAAAAGGCGCCAGGGCCGGGGGCAGATCGACCGACACATCTGCGGTGGCATGCAGGTTTAGCTGGCTATCACCGCGAATGGTCATCTGCCCAGTCGCTATCCCTAGGATATCAAACACTCCCTCGGCAGAGAGATAGCCTTCCGACCAGTTCAATTCCGCTTCTGCGTCTGCCGTTGCCATGCCGAGCATCACATCCACCTCTCCCGCAAGTGACGCATGATTTCGATCCCAAATGGTTTCTGCTTCGATTTCGACGATGGATCCTTCAAATTCGTACCCGCCAAGCCAGTTAGGCAGCGGTGGAATAGCAATGGCGGGACCATACGTCGCGCCCACCGAACCACTGAAAACGGTCGGATTCGGATCGGAGGCTGCAAGGTGCTTCAATTCACCTCCGATCGATTGCAGGTACGCGCCGGAAACACCGATCGGCTTGTCAATCTTGTCAGCTTTCAGCTCGATTGCATTGAGTTTTCCGTTCAAGACTTCGACGGAGGCGCTCAGCTCAATTCCGCTGGGGATCTGCATCACGCCGCCCGCAGCGACCTGGTTGCTGATTGTGTTGATTTTCAAGAACGCTTCCTTGAGAATCCACTTTTGTGAAAGCTCAAAATCCACCAAAGAGAGGCGGCCTGCGACTTCCCATCCGTCGTTGAGATCGGTATCGGTGGGGCCGTCGACTTTGGGTGTGTAGCGAATGAAGTTGTCACCGCTGAAATCTCCGATGACCTTTGCATCTTTGTAAAACCCCGCCAGTTCCACGTTGCCTTGCATGGTCAGACTGTCGCTCGGCCCGTCGTAGATGACTTGCAAGCCTTCCGCCTTGACATCCAGGTTGCCGGCGATTTTGAAATCCAGCTTCGGGAAGGGGACCGCAATTTGGTTGGGGTCGGACGGGAGATCGAACAGCCCTATCGACTGAAGAAACTTTCCAATCTTTTGGCGTTCTTGTTCGAACGTCGATCTGAGTAGCAAGAAGGAAGCGTTTTCCAATCCGAACGCGTTCTTTCCCGAAAGGATCAGTCCGTTCGCAGCGGTCAACGCCAGCAGGTAGCTTGTGTCGGTGTGAAAGTAATAGGGGCTGTTTAGCCATGCCGTACCACTTCGAACGGATGATCCAATGGTGCGATGGGATGAGAACTCGCCTGGTGAAGTTCCGACGCGGTCCACGAGAAGTGGTAGCGAGTGCCACTTGTCGAAGCGAAACGCGGTGTCTTCAAAACTGTATCGGATACTGTTCCCCTCCAGGAATGCCTCTCCGGCCATGGTGACGACATCTCCATTGACATAGTGGTGTACGACATCGCCTGCCTTTTCTGCCAAAAATTTTTCGGCATGTGTTTGTGAAATCCCTGGAGAATTGAACGTGATCACATCTCCAATGGTGGCTTGTGCCGTTGCGTCTGCGGCGAACCATTGCGCCAGTGCACCGCCCAAGCTGTGACCAGCAAAAGCGACCCCAGTTCGTCCTGCCAACCAATTCAGAACCGTGTTGCGACTCCTCGAATACTGGCCATATCCGACACCAACAAAATGCGCATCGGCGAGCCAGTCTGTTGGCTCGGAGGGTTCCGTTCCACGAAAAACAAGAACCGGATCCAAATTGCGCGAGGTAAAGGCCGCCGCAAAAAATCCATCGGTCGCGGACCAAACTTTATCAACCTTCCATCCTTCGACATTGACGACTCGGGTTTGCTGGGGCACTTGCGACAGCAGTTGTCCCTGGTGATCCAACAGGCTCGTCCAGCCATTGGACTCGTCTCGATAGATGATTTCACGAGAAATGTACTCCAACAGCTCGTGACTATACATTGCGTCGGCGGGATCGAGAGTGATCAGGTTATTCGATTCATTGAGTTCGGAAATCTGCTTGTCCGGGTCAACCACTAGCTGCATATACCAAACGTCGTTGTGAGGGTTCTTTAGAAGATCTGCCGGCACCCGAATGGACTGACCGGGCTGAAGCTTGATCGTCTCGTCCAGCAAGGAGTGGCCGACGCGATCATCCCAACCACGGCCGCTGGCCCAAAAAACAGACACGGGCACTTCACCCTCAAATGGACCCGCTGATTCGACGTCATACTCGATCTCGATTCCACCACCGGCGTCGTCAGAGTATCTGGTGATTCGTCTTGCGATCAAATCGGGCCTGTCGACGCTGAGTGCGACTTTGTCCTTGCCGATGGCTTGATTCTCATTGTTGTGTTCCCAGTCCCATTCGGGGACGTCCTGGTCACTATCAAGACTGATTCCGAGATGCAATCCATCGGCAGATTCAAATCCCGAGGGAGGGTTTGTCGGGAGGGTGATTGTGATTTCCGATGATTTTGATTCACCTGGATTCAAGGCAGGTACCCGCACCCAAGCCAATGGTTGATCTGAATCGAGTTGTACCGACGCATCGGCCGACAGTAGGATCGCAGCTTGTGACGCCTTGGTTCGTGCAATACCTTGATTCTTGACCTCGTATTTGACGGTCAGTTCACTGCCCCAATCAATTGAGTCGGGCTGGTCCACTTCGAAGTTCGTTCCGATAAGATCTGCAACAACGACAGTAGCTCGTGCGGTCAGCTCACCGATCGACTGGTCGCCGGCCAGGACCGTGATGGTGGCCGATTCTTCATATCGATAGTCTTCAACTTGTGACGCCGACTCCGAAGCGTCGAAGGAATCGTATTGAACCCAAAACTGATTGATTCCCCCCGACACTTCGATCGTCGGGTGTTGGTTGGTCATTAGTTGCACCGGATGGCGGCTGGGCACCCCAACCTTCACAGCCGTTCGAACTTGATCCCCAGCCGCAACGGGCGGGATCACGATTGTCTCCCAATTCGCCTCTGGTTCCTGCCCCGGAATGAAGCGATAGACCAGATGCTGATCGATCGATGTGCAAAGCGGTTTGTTTTCCGGCTTGACGTTTTCCGTCACTTTCATCCAAGAACCAATGATCCAATGTTCTCCCTCGGGACGATCGATTTCGCGGAATGGTTTGATCGAGGCATGAAAATCCGCGTAGGAATCGTCTTCCGTCAAGACTGCGTTGGACCGATTGGCTTGGTTCAAGTTCAAGGAACCGGAGGTCTCGAAAATGGCATCGGTAGCGCCAGACGCCTCGACGGCAATCGCCGTGTCCGCGAATTCTGAATAGTTCCAGGTTTTGCTGTAGAGTCCGCTCTGCCCCTCAGCTCCGGTGAGAAAGCGAACGTCCGATTGAACGCCACTGACACAAAACAGACGCCGATCTTCGAGCTTTTCCAGTCGACCAGGTTGGCGACTTTTTCGAAAGTCCATTGTGTGTTTCCCATCTTTGAACTGCAGGATCCGCGTGACGCGGTTGAATCTGCCGGCATTTCCAAACTGCTTGATCCCGTCAAAATCGATGGCGAATTCTGACGCCGTCCTGTCAAACGTTTTTTGGGGATTCTGGAAACTGCGCCCCGATTGACGCTGTCAAATGCAGCCAATCACTTCGGCCTCCGGGGACGTGCGAGGGTGGTAACGTCCGAGTGTTGGGCGTCCGGACCAAGAAAAAGGGAGGGATCGACCGAGCGGAGCCGACGGCCCGCGGAGGTCGTGACAGCGACCGAAGGATGAGGGTAGCGCCGAGCGCGAGCGAGCAGTACCGACGCAGAGGGCGGAGCCCGATAGAGACAGACGAGGCAGGATGCCAGTCGAACGCGCTCATGCCATGGAAGGGTCGGCAGGAAGTTTGAAGCAAGAAGTGTGAAGCCTGAAAACGAAGCAGTCGAGTATGGAGCGAGAAGGATGCCGTGATATGACTCGGTCACGAGCAGCTCAACACGACGCAGATCTACACGCACGTGTCGATCAAACGCCTCCGCGAAGTCCATGACAAAACGCACCCGGGGGCAAACGACCGCGAACCGACCGATCGGCCAGATCACGAAAGCTGACAGAGAATCCAACCAGCATCCGCTGCTGCATTCTGTATAGTGCCTCGCCGTCGCGATACTTCGGCGAGGCTTTCGGCAATCCAGTCTTTGCGCGTCGACGACCCAACCATCACTGGAGTAGATTGATCGTGAATCCGTCACTCCCGTATTGAGTCAACCATCTGCGCATGGCCATCGGAATCGATCCCACCGTCGACTACGTCTTCAAGTTGCTTTTGGGCAGCCCGGAACACCCTGCGATCACACTGCACTTTCTCAACGCGATCCTCGGTGATGAAATCCAGATCACGGAGGTCGAGATTCTCAATCCGATCCTTGGCAAAGACGACGATATCGACAAACTGTCGATTTTGGACGTCGCGGCGCGGGATTCAACCGGCCGCCTGTACGACATCGAAATGCAGACGACGCTTCCGGCCGGCCTGTCCCAGAGACTCGCGTACTACACCGCCTCGCTTTACGTCAGCCAAATCGGCGAAGGCGACGATTACTCGCTGCTGCGGCCAGCCATCAGCATCTGCGTCCTTGACGCGATCCTGCTCCGCCAATCTCTCCAAATCCACAGCGATTTCCGGCTTCGCAATCGAGATGGCACCATTGAACTGACCGAAGGGCTTCAAATTCACCTTCTCGAGTTGCCAAAATACATGCTCCCGAGCGATAATAGAGTGGTTACCGACCCGGTGGAAGCTTGGTGTTACTTCTTCCGCCGGGCCGACGAAATGACCGCCGCTGAAATCCGACAACGCTTCAGTTCATCCGCCTTCAACGAAGCCGCCGAGGTCCTCGAAATGATCCAACGTACTCCCGAGCAGCGTAACCAATATGAACTACGCCTTAAAGCACAGCGTGATGAACGTGCCAGAATGCAGTACGCGGTCGACCAGGCTCGTCAAGAGGGAGAAGCACTTGGTGAAGCACGCGGTGCAGGACGTGGACGGATCGAACTCCTCCGCGAGCTTCTGGGTGTCGACCAGACATCAATTGCAGATCTGTCGATCGAGCAACTTGCCGCACTCGAAGGCGACCTAAAGCGTCAACTGCGCGAGCGTGGAGTTTAGTGCGGCATTTTGAGCTTCGCTTCGGCAAACGTAATCCGTCTCATGCGCTGCCCTTCCACCATTCCCTCGTACCGTGCCAGTGGGTGCAGCGGACGGCATCGGATTCAAGGATGCATGCCTCCGATTCTGAAATCAGATCATAAGTGTAGTGGTGACCGGCAAAAAGTAATTTTGACGGACAAATGGACAAATGGTGCCACCCACCAGTATTTGACTCGCCTTGTCCACCGGGGTGGGATCACACCACTACTCACTCGCGAGGAGGGATTTAAGATGGGACGTCCGCTGCGTTCGGAACAGGTTGCTAGTGACGAAGTGTCGATCGTGCATGCCGTGCAGCGGTGTGTCCGGCGCGCTTTTTTAGCCGGGGTCGATCAGGCGACCGGCAAGGACTACGGATTCAGGCGCGAGTGGATTCGGCGGCGGATGGAAGCGCTGGCGTCTGTGCTCGGCATCGATGTCCTCTCCTATGCCGTGATGTCCAATAATTGTTCGGTGGGTGGCACCAATTAGAACAATCCCTGATCGTTTTTGCCGGCTTAATCCATTCCGCTTGGAATACCGTCATGATTGGGAAGCACAAGCCGAAGGCGGCCGAACGGGTCGGTCGTTGGTCGCAGGCGTTGTATCCCCTGTTGCTGATCGTGGTCCTGGTCTACTCCTTCGTGTGAGCTGAGGGTCGCGAGTGCGAGAATTTGACGGCTTCTCTGAAAAACTTCGCCCTTGAAGGCGTCGGTTGAGGCCCATTTTGGGTGTTGCGGGGAGGAATGCCCCGCCCGGACTTAAGCGTGCGGTATCTTTAGATTCTAGGTACCGCTTCCAGTTTTCGCCCAATCACACCAAGCACGGCTATGTCATTTATCCTCGGACTGATGATGGGCATCATCATCTACAGCTTCTTCCGCTGCATTGTCGGCGGTTTCTACACGGTCAGCCCCGATCAACGGGCGATTGTGACGAGTTTCGGTAAAGCTCAGCGTCTGGAAGGGATGCAGGTCACCGATGGTGACACCGATGCTGACGGTTTGAGTGACGAAGAGCATCAACGGTATGAATACCCTCAAGTCCGTGTCGTTGGCCCCGGTGGTCCCTATTTCAAGATGCCATGGCAAGACGTGCACAAGGTTTCCGTCGCGACTCAGGCGGTCGATCTTTCTTGGGACCCCTCGAAGGCGCAGGACACGATCGAAGCGGTCACGAAGGATAACCTGACGACCGGGATCAACGGCCAACTCCGCTATCGAATCAGCGAGAGCAATCTGTATCCGTATCTGTTCGGCGTCGCCAGCCCGCTTGAGCACGTGATGGGTTACTTCGTCAGCGTGCTTCGCGAGCGAGTCGCCAACTTTGTCGACCCCAAGGGCCAAACGCTGTTGGTCGATGCGGACGTGGAAGGGGAGGAAGGCGAGCAAACCTCTCCGGCGATCGATCTTTCCGAAGGCGTTTCGATCAATGACTTGCGCAAAAATCTACCCCTGCTGAATCAATACATGGAAGAGCAGTGCCGATCGACGACCGGTCGCTATGGCATCGAACTCGACGCGGCACTGATCACCGAGATTGACCCGCCGGGTGAAGTCGATCGGGCATTGTCGGCGATCAACAGCACACGAAACCAAGTCGCCGCCGACCTCAGCACCGCCCGTGCCGACAGCGAGCAGCAGATCACGATGAGTGCCAGGGCCGTGGAGATCGCGACGAACAACGCGCAAGCGGAAGTCGCACCACTTCGTGAACTCGCCCAGACGCTCACCGAGATCAAAAACGAAGGCGGCTCGTCCTGTCTGCACGCCTATCTGCGGAACGCCCGGATTCCGCTTTATTCCGTGGCCCGACGGGTGATCCAGACCACCAAGGCGGACAGCGGCGGTTGAGACACGATGGGTAACGGCTGGCATTCGAAACTGAAAATACAACGATTCTTGATAGGGTGATACGATGGGATGGTTCGGCGGCGGATTTATTTTCGGCTTGATGTTGATTCCAATTCTGCTTGGATTTGCACGGTTCTTCGGGCTCTATGCCTGTGTCGGCGAATGCAAGGCACACGTCTTTACCTTGTTCGGCAAGGTGATCGGGACGCTTGATCAACCGGGGTTGCAGATCCCGGTGCTGAAGTTCGGCCCCCGGGCCCTGCTGGTCCCGTTCTTCGGAAAATCTTACGTCGTCGACACGTCGCTTCGCCAACACTACTTGCGAAGCCAGATGGTCAACTCGGAAGAAGGCACGCCGATGGGCGTCGGGATCTGGTATGAGATGCGGGTGACGGATCCGGTTTCGTATCTGTTCACCAACGCCAATCCCGATGGTTCGCTGCAAGCCAACGTGACCAGTTCGACCATTTCCACACTCAGTAACTTGGAAATGGAAAAGATGCTCGAAGACCGACACTCGCTCAGCCGAACGGTTCGCCGAACGGTCTCGCCGTTGTCAGAGAAGTGGGGCTACACGCTGGGATCGGTTTACATTCGTAAAGTCGCGTTCACCGATCGTCTGATGGTCGACAACATCACCGAAAAAGTCGTCAAGCGACTAGTTCAAGTGACCAGTGCGATGAAACAAGACGGTGAAAACCGAGTCGGTCTGATCAAGAGCGAAACGGCATTCCGAGTGTCACAGAAAATGGCCGAAGCGTCCGCATCACGTCCCAAGATCGTCGGCAAGGCGCTCAACGAAATCGCCGCCGCCGACTCGGAAATTTTGGACACCGTTTTGTCGGTGATGGAAGTTGACACGTTGATCGAGTCGAACGCCGAAGTCGACTTGCTGCCCGATTCGAGTAACGTGCTGATTCAGGTTGGCCAGGGCGGCGGACGTGATCAATAGGCGGGGGGGGAATGCTTGATCATTGTGTCAATGGATCGATTTTGCCCGGCAGAGAAATGGCAGAACGATACGGGGCAGAATGATGGGGGCAAGACGATGGGGGCAAGACGATGGGGTGGCAGAATGATGGGGTGGCAGAATGATGGGGTGGCAGAATGATGGGGTGGCAGAATGATGGGAGCAATGAGACAGATGGGGCCCTATGGCCTCTGCGTCCTATCGCAGCATTGGTACCCCAGCGATGACCGGTGGCTGCACGGCTATCGGCTGACCAGTTTGACTTCGTTCCAGTAAGCCCATTCGTTTTGCCAGTCGTTGGCCCGGTTTTCCAGCGTCAGACGGACTTGCCGGCCGGCGTACTTGGACAAGTCGACGTGGACGTCCAGCCATTCGTTTTTCGAGACCGTGCTGGTGCTGATCGTCTGATCCGCGAGGACGTCTTTTCCGACCAGGACGCGCAGTTGCCAATCGCCGTGCGGGTGATGGCTGACGCGCATCTGCAAGCTCGTTTTTTTGCCCTCGGGAATCTTCACGTCACGAATCATTCGACAGGGCTGATGGCGGTCTTTCGGATGAGTCTGCATCGCCGACCGATTGCGGAAGACTTTGTGGTGAACGATGCCACCCTCGCCGACGTTGCGGACGTCAAATCCCGGCGCGACTCGTGCCACCACGCGTTGCCAATCGGGATCCGACGCTTCCGCGACATCACCCGTCGCCAAACGCCTGGCCACAGATTCTTGCAAGCTGGAAAGCTTTCCCTTGACGGCCAAGCTCAGTGCTTTTTCGGGGAACTCTGGCACCATCGGTTCGAGCGCGAACCAATACATTCGGGCCAGGTTGTTGTCCGTCGCATCTTCGGCGTGCATCGCCAAGGCCTGCAGGATCGGCCAACGATCGGCGTAGGGCAGACGCTGGACGGCAGACGCCAGGTAGAGCCGTACCACGGGCGATTCATCCTGCTGGGCCATCGACGCGAATTTGTTCAAGACATTTGCGTCCAACCCGGCCTGTGACGAATCGACGTCCGCCAAAAAGAAGGCGTCGACCGTCGTTTGTTCGCTCAACAATTGGACCGTCCAGGCACGAACATACGGATCGTCGTGATCGAGCAACATCGTCATTTCCTCCGGTGCCACCGAGCCCGTCACGTGCGCCGCCCACAAGGCACGCAATCGTTTCGGCGAGGTGTCGGCCTGATGAAACATCTGAACCAGTTGCGTCTTGGCTGCTGATCGATCGAGCGTCCCAGCGGCGGCCCGAGCATGCAGCAACACGCGTGCTTGGCGAACGTACCAATCGTTGGCATGCCACTGCATGGCGATCAATTCCCGGTCCGATAGTGATCGCAGATGAGGACGAGCGATGGGGGCCGCCCCTTCGGGCATAATGCGATAGATCCGTCCGCTTTGAGGAAAGTTAATCGCGTTGCCGCAAATATCGGTGTCGTGCCAATCCAAAATGTAGACACCGCCTTCGGGGCCGATTTCGACGCTGAATCCGACCCAGGCCAGATCGTTGGTCGGTAGGAAATCATCGCCGTGTTGACCGATGAAGCTGGAACCATTGGGCACCATCACGTCGGTCAGCACGCAGTGCTCGTGGATGTTGCACATGAACAGGCGGTCGTGATATTCCTCGGGAAAGGCATCGGCCAGATAAAACCTCGCCCCGCCGTGGGCGGACAAGTGCGCGTGATCGCGGATGGTTTTGATGTCGTCGTAGATATACGGGTTGATGTGCGGGCGACTTTGCTTGGTGTAGACGCCGCCTTGAACGACATGGAACAAGTGCGGGATGACGCAGCACGTGGCAAAACCTTGGCCGTGTTTGTCAAAATCAAATCCCCACGGGTTCGACAGGCCGCGGGCAAACACCTCATACTTCTTCGTCACCGGGTGGAACCGCCAAATTCCGCCGTCGATGAATTGACGCCTCGAATCGCTTTCGCCGGGCCGTCCCACGCGCGACTGGGTGAACACGCCGTGGCAGCCATACAGCCATCCGTCGGGACCCCAGATGAAACTGTTCAGCGTTTCGTGGCGGTCGTTGATGCCCCAGCCGTCCAGCAGCACTTGGGGTGGTCCGTCGGGCCGATCATCACCATCGGCGTCGGGAATGAAACTGAAGTTCGGCGGCGAGCCCACATAGACGCCTCCGAAGCCCACCGCGATTCCGGAGGTAAAGGTCAGGTCGTCGGCAAAGGTTGTCTTCTTGTCAAACACTCCGTCGCTGTCGGTGTCTTCCAGGATCTGAATCCGGCTGACCTTGTCGTCGGTGTGTTCGCGACGGGTGCGGTAATTCAAATTTTCGACCACCCACATCCGGCCACGATCGTCAAAGCAGAACGCGATCGGTTCGGCCAAGTCGGGTTCGGCGGCAAAGATCGAAACGTCAAACCCTTTTGGGATCGACATTTTTTTGACCGCTTCCTCGGGTGTCAAAAATGGCGCGTCGCTGGTCCGATGTTGTTGTTTGGGCAGCAGTTGTTGTGCGGTGGCGGCGGATGGGAAACTGACGAGCCATGCCAACGTCAGGCAGATGCCGGTCAGCCGCGTCGTTCGGTCGTGGGCCCGTAGGCTGACGTCGGACGGCTGACCGGATTCGACTGGTTGTGTTTCTTGGATCTTCATTTGGCCGCCTCCACTTGCGATTTCGTTTGCATGTATTTGACCAGGTCGAACAGGTCCTTGCGGCTGAGCTGATCGAGCTGGCCTTCGGGCATCATGGACTTTTCGGACACCTTCCTGGCTTCGATATCCTCTTTGGCGATCACCACCCGGGGTTGATCAACCGTCTTGAGGACGACGCGTCGATTGTCCTCTTCGGCCAGCACTCCGGTCAGCACCCTTCCGTCCACGGTTTGGATCAACTGGGTTCGGTAGCCTTCGGGGACGTCGCCGCTGGGGTCGACACTGTTTAACAGCAGGTAGTCCAGATTGGCTCGGTTGGATCCGGTCAAATCAGGCCCGACTTTGCCGCCTGCTGCGTACATCAAGTGACAGGCACCACAGGTCTTTTGAAACACCACGCGTCCTCGTCTTGCATCGGCACTGGCCAGCACTTCATCGGTGATCAAACGCTTGTATTTGTCGATCATTTCACGCGTGTTTTTCTGCAGTTCAGGAATCTCGCCGTAGACTTCCGTGAACTCTTTTCCGAGAACGTCACGGAGGGATCGGGCGATGTAGGACGGAATGTGTTCGCGTGGGACGATGTTGGTTTTGATGCCGCGGACCAACGCTTTCGCGTAGGCTTTTCGCGTCGCGAGCGTTTCGATGATTGCCCGTTGGGATTGGGGGGCTGCATCGGCGTAGCGGGCGAGCAGGATGTTGGGAGCGTCCTGTTTTGCGATGATTCCGTAGGCGCGAATCGCATCAAGGTGAAGCGCTTCGATCTCCAACAGCCCTTCCAGTTCGTCGGCCAGACCTTCGTAACGCTGCGTCACCAGTGAGCCGAGGGCGGCCTGACGTTCGGCGCCGGGGGCGCTGGAGTCTCGGAGTGTCGCGAGTGCGCGTTCGGTTGCCGCGGCGTCGCCAAAAATCTGCGACAGGCGGTCGGCGGATTCACGTATCGACGCGTTGTCACTGCGCGACAAAGCCTCCGCCAGCACACTCCAATCGTCCGGGGCCTGGACGTTACGTCGTCCTTCGAGTCCCCGCAGCATGCCTTTCATCAACGCAGCCCGCACGGTGTCTTGATCGGTTTGGCGAATCGTTCGAACGAGCAGGGCGAGTGTCGCGGCTTCGTCAAGCGCCATCGCGACGGGCTGGGAGGTGAACAGAAGCAGTAGGGGCAGCAGTACCAGTCGTCCGGATCGAGCGAGCGACGCGTGGCAAGGTGGGTGGGGAATCGGTTTCATCTGGAAGCAGTCAGGGGCGGGGCATCGGGTGATGGGAGACTGATTGTAGTAGATCCCGATTGGGGATGGGGGCAGGACGATGGGGGCAAGACGATGGGGGCAAGACGATGGGGGCAGAACGATGGGGGCAGAACGATGGGGGCAGGACGATGGGGGCAGGACGATGGGGGCAGGACGATGGGGGCAGGACGATGGGTGGCAGAATGATGGGTGGCAGAATGATGGGGGCAGAATGATGGGGGCAGAATGATGGGTGGGAGGAGGATGGGTGGGAGGAGGATGGGTGTGGCGAGCTAAAACCGTGAAATTCGTGACCGTCCGCTACTTGAGCTATCATGTGGTGTTTCAATCGAGCACGATTGCACCGCCGCGTTCACAGCTTGCATAATCTACGGGTGTCGTTGATGAAGAAATGGATTCCGGTTGTCGGACAGACGCTCCTGTCGATCGCAATTTTGGCCGTCGGTTTGGGCGGTTTTATTCTGATGGGGACGCCCGAGGTTCCGGTCCAGGAACCGGTGCGGTCGCCACCCGCACTGGTCGTCGCCGAACCCGCGGTCGCGCACACCGAGGGCATTGCGTTTGACGTCGACGGAGTTGTCGTTCCGTATCGCGAGATCGACCTGACCGCCCAGATTTCGGGCAGGGTTCAGTACAAGTCCGAAGCGTGCCGCAGTGGCCGGACGGTCCAGAAGGGCGATCTGCTGTTGCGCATCGAACCGGACGACTATGAGCTTGAGGTTCGGCGTCTGACCGAAGAGCTGGCGCAAGCCGACGCGATGATTTTGGAATTGGACGCAGAAATCACATCGTCGGACAACCAGATCGAATCGTCGCGTCAGCAACTGGCGATCGACGTGCGACAATTGAAACGCAGCGAAGATCTGATGCGGCGCAGTGCCGCGTCCGATTCGGAAGTCGACAGCGCACGCAAGGCGGAATTGACGACTCGAAACACCCTGCAATCGCAGATCGACCAGCGGAATCTGCTGGTCCAACGCCGCTTGCGAATGGAAAGCGCCAAGGCGCTCGTGCAGGCGAATCTGGATAAGGCCAAGTTGAATCTGACACGCACCGAGATCGTTTCGCCGATCGACGGTGTGGTGGTCAGCGAAAGTGTTGAGCAAGACGGATACGTTCAAGCCGGGGGGCCGGTCGTCGTGCTGCAAGACACGTCACGGTTAGACGTCAGCTGCAAACTGTACATGCATCAGATGCATTGGCTATGGCAGAGCGATGCGGCAGACGGATCGGCCGAGGGTTATGAACGCGGATACGATTTTCCCGAAACCCCGGCCACCGTGATCTACCCGCTCGGTGAAGAAGACTACGCGTGGCGGGGTGTCGTCGATCGTTATGACGGGGCCGGCGTGGATGCGCAAACACGCATGGTGCCGTGTCGCGTGCACGTCGATGATCCGACCTCGGTGATGAAGCTGAGCGACCTGGAGACGATCAGACGCGCCGAAGCATTGGTGGCGACGCAGTCGGATTTGGACGACGGTTCGGGGGACGATTCGCCGAGTCTTGGCGCGGAAATCACCGCCGGCAGCTTGAATCTGCAGCCGCCCACGTTGATGACGGGCATGTTCGTGAAAATTCGGATTCATGCGACGCCGCCGATCCCGCTGGTCCGATTGCCCCACCGGGCAATCCAGCCCGGCAACACGGTGTGGACGGTTGAAGCTGGCAAGCTCCACAAGAAATCGATCGCGATCGCCAATTCGTCGCAGCAGTATGTCGTTGCGTACCAGCGCAGCGGCGGTTTGAGCGCCGGCGATTTGATCGTGACGTCACCCTTGGCGACACCTGTCGAAGGGATGCCGGTCAGCACGTCGGCTGATGCACCGGCCGGGCCGGGACGTCGCGGTCCACCGGGCGGAAAACCGAAGACCGGCGGCCCGGCCCGGGGAGGGCGGCCACAATGATGAAGTCCATCGTTCACGCCTCGATCAACAATCGCGCCGCACTGAATTTATGCATGGCCGCGATCATGATCGTGGGTTGGTTCTGCTTGCGGGCGATGCACCGCGAGTCGTTTCCCGAATTCGAACTCGATCGGATCACGGTGACCGTGCCGTATCCCGGGGCGGCGCCGCAGGAAGCGGAGCAGGGGATCGGGCAGAAGGTGGAAGAAGCCGTTCGTTCGATCGAAGGCATCAAAAAAGTCACGACGGTGGCAATGGAAGGTTCCTGTACCGTGTTGATGGAGTTGACTCCCGGGGCACGTTCGCCGGATCGGATCTTGGACGAAGTCCGTTCGGGCGTCGATCGAATCCCCAGTTTCCCACTCGAAGCCGAAGACCCGGTCGTCACGCTGGTCACCAACCGGCGCCCATCGATTCGCGTCGGCGTGATAGCGCCCCAATGGGCACCTCGAAATGAAGATGAATCGCTCTCTTCGCAAGCGGAGTTGGATTTGCGAGAAGTCGCCGAACGGGTCCGAGACGATCTGCTGGCGATTGATTCGGTTTCACAAGTCGACTTTCTGGCGGCGCGCAATTACCAGATCGACATCGAAATCCCCGAACAGACGCTGCGGGCACACGGGCTGACGCTGCGTCAGACGGCGGAGATCATTCGTCGGGAAAACCGCGAGCTGCCTGCCGGTTCGATTCGCAGCCAATCGCAAGAAGTGTTGCTGCGTGGGAACAATCGTCGTACCCGCGGCGACGAGCTGGCCGAATTGCCATTGGTCACCGAGCCCAGCGGTGCGGTGTTGACCGTCGCGGACCTGGGGACGGTTCGTGATGACTTCACTGACGCGACGGCGATCAACGTCATCAACGGACAACCCGCGTTGGCGCTGTCGGTCGAACGCAGCACTTCGGAAGATCTGTTCGTGATGATCGATGCGGTGAAAGGTTATGTCGAGCAGGCCGAATTGCCGACCGGATATCAGCTGATGACCTGGAGCGACGAATCGGTCGAGGTCCGTGGTCGTTTAGATCTGTTGCTCAACAACGGGGCACAAGGTCTGTTGATCGTGTTCACGTTGTTGCTGTTGTTCTTGGACCCGAAGCTGGCGTTCTGGGTGGCGTTGGGCATCCCGTTTGCCATCCTCGCCTCGGGGATCTTTTTGTATTGGACCGGGCAAACGTTGAATTTGATTTCGATGTTTGCGTTTGTGATGGCGTTGGGGATCGTGGTCGATGACGCGATCGTCGTGGGCGAAAACGTGTTCGCCCATCGGCAAATGGGCAAGTCTCACATGCGGGCGGCGATTGACGGAACGGTGGAAGTGATTCCTTCGGTCACCACGGCGGTGTTGACGACAGTGGTCGCGTTCGCACCGCTGCTGTTCGTCAGCGGGACGATGGGGAAGTTCACGGCGGTGATGCCGGCGGCGATCATCGCGATCCTGCTGGTGTCGCTGATCGAATGCATCACGATTCTGCCCTGTCACCTGGCCCACGAAGACAGCATCCTTTTCCGGATCTTCAAGGTCGTTCTGTATGTTTTGCGACCACTGTTGTTCGTCGCGCAAAAACTGAACATGGCCGCAACGTCGTTGTTGGACCGCTACATCCAGCGCGTTTACAAACCGACGCTGGCGTGGTCGTTGGGCAACCGCTCGATCGCGGTGGCAATTTGTTTTGCGGCGTTGATCTTGACCGGCGGTTTGTACCGATCAGGGATCATCCAGTTCAACTTCTTTCCCAGGGTCGACGGCAATACGCTCAGTGCGAACGTGGTGTTTCCTGATGGGACACCGGAAAGCGTGACGATCGCGGCGACCAAGAAGGTCGAGGACGCGTTCTGGCGGATCGCAGATCGCTATGAAAAGAAGGGGCAGCCGATCGCAAAGACGTCCTACCGTGTCGTCGGTGCCTCGGTGCAAGGCGGCGGACCCGGTGGATCTCCCATGCCGTCCGGTGGCGGTGGCCACAAGGGCAGTGTGGAAGTGGAACTGGTCAATGCCGAGAGCCGCGGGGTGCACAGTCGCGCGATCGTCGCGCAGTGGCGCGAAGCGGTCGGAACGATCGTGGGCACCGAAGAACTGACGTTGGGCACTCGGTCGTTCGGTCCCGGCGGGACGCCGATCGAATTCAAATTGCTCGGGCCGTCGCGCAAAGTCGACGATTTGGATGCGGCCGTAGATGAGTGCAAGGAAAAACTGGCCACTTATCCCGGCGTGTACGACATCAAGGACGATTCTGTGCCGGGCAAGTGGGAGTACCGTTTTCGAGTCAAACCCGAAGCGTTTGCGATGGGCGTGCGGACCGCGGATTTGGCCGAGACCGTCCGCGCGGCATACTATGGTGAAGAAGTCATGCGGGTCCAGCGGGGGCGTCATGAAGTCAAGATCATGGTCACCTACCCGCGTGACGATCGCCGGTTGTTGGCCAATTTTGACGAGGTCCGCGTGCGGCTGAATGATGGGGTGGAACGCCCGATCACGGAACTCGCTGAGATCGACGTCGTGCGAAGTTATTCCGAAATCAATCGGATCGATCAAGCCAGATCGATCACCGTGTCGAGCAACCTGGACGAGGAGACCGGCAATGCGGAGGAGATTGTGGCGGATCTGCAAGCCGAGTTCTTACCGGGATTGTTGGCCAAGTATCCCGACGTGCGCGTCCGATGGGAGGGACAACAGGAGCGGCGTGCGGAGTCGATGGGCAGCTTGTTCAGCGGATTCGGCGTGGCGTTGTTCGTGATGTACATCTTGTTGGCGATCGAATTCAAGTCCGCGGCTCAACCGTTATTGGTGATGTTGATCATCCCCTTCGGAGCCCTCGGCGCCGTGGCCGGGCATTTGTTGATGGGATTGCCGCTGACGTTGTTCAGTTTCTATGGCATCATCGCCTTGACCGGGATCGTGGTGAACGATTCGATCGTGTTGATCGACTTTATCAATTCCCGCGTCAGGGGCGGGATGCCGATCGGTCAAGCGCTGTCTGAATCCGGCGTGCGCCGGTTTCGCCCCGTCTTGCTGACCACGATCACGACGATCGGAGGGCTGGTTCCGATCTTGATGGAGTCGTCGATCCAAGCCCAGATTTTGATTCCGATGGCGACCAGCATCGCGTTCGGAGAATTGTTCGCGACCGTGATCGTGCTGTATCTGGTTCCGGTCACGTACTCGTTGTACTGGAGCGCCGGAGGGCGATTGGTGCACGAATCAGAAGACGAGAATGAAACGTATCAGAGTGATGAACCGGCGGTGCCAATGCCGGTCGCGACCTAGCCCATCCACGCCCGGGCGACGTCGATCCATTGGCGTTTGGTTTCCAGGGTCGCGGTGAGCGGCAGTTGGGCGACGCCCAGTAAACGCCGCAAAATCTCCAATCCGGCAAAGCGTTGCCAGCGATCGTGCGAGATCGATCCGGAATCGTGGTAGTCGGCCAGGATCAGCTGCTTCGCTGTCTCGCAGTCGATGCCGCAGAACACCGCGTGTGCGAGCAAGACTGCCAAGTCGAACTCCGGCGGTCCGACGAAGCTGAACTCCGGGTCGATCACAAAAAAGGTCGGATCTTCCTGCCGCGTCGTCGACAGGCGTCGCATGAAGGAGCCCGGGTAGTAGTCGCCGTGCAAGAGTCGCGCGTTGGGATCGTTCCAGGATGCGGGGTCGATGTACAGTTCGCCCATTTGTTTGGCGATCACGAGCAAGTTGTCATCGGCAATGACTTTTTGGCGTTCGGTTTCCAACCCCGGCGTGATCTGTTCCAGGTCGATCGGAAGATCGGTTTGAAACGGGATCTCAAATAGATGCTGGTGATTGAGTGTTCGAAGTTCCAAGTTTTGAAATGAGGAGCGTTCATCGGTTTGCAATTCGATCGAATGCAAGTGGCCGAGCCAGCGAGCGGCGGATTCCAGCGGTAGCGAAGCTTGCCCGTAGGCGTCGGTCATGTCGACGGCGCCGGAAAGATCTTGTAGGCAGAGGGTGTAGTTGGCGGCGTCTTTGCCGACCAGCGCTGGCATCTGTGCGGCGACATTCGCGAACGGACGGACGCGTTCGTAGAAACGTGCTTCCGACCAGGAACGCTCGACGGGCGCGGGGATGGTGGGATACTTTTCGACCCAGGGACGCGATTGCTTCAGGATCAACGTTCGTGCGCGACGAGCTTGGTCTTGAAGCGTTGCGCGCAGCGTGCAATTCATGTTGCCTTCGCCGGCCGATTCGACACCGACTAGAATTTCGTCGTCTCGCATCCATCCGTTTCGCCCAAGCGATCTGGCGACCGACGCAGGGTCAATCCTGGAAATCGGATCATAGTGCATGGGAGCGGACTGGGCAGCGTCGTCATCCACCTGGGGTTACCTACTGAATCGCAATTGTCGGGTGTGAACGCGGTCGGCCGCTTGTAGAAGGGTCTGGCACCAATCATCGACCGACTCGCCGAAGTCGACTTCTAAGCGTTCTTCGACTTGGCGGACCATGGATTCGGGAAACGCTTCGTGTCCATGAATCGCACCAATCCACGCGCCCAGCAGCTGTGCGTAGGAATCGGTGTCGTGACCAAAGTCGAGACACAGGTTCATCGCCGCCATCGGGGCGTCGCGACAGAGGTGCATGATTGCCAGCGGCACCACGAACGTGAAATGGGCATCCCACCAATAATGGGGCTTTCCATCTTGCTCCAATTTTTCAAACAGTTGACGCGGATCCCGATCGGCCGACTCGGCCCATTGCCGCCCTCGGCGGAGCCACTGGGCAAACGGCCTTTCGGTGAACGGGATGTCGGCGTAGTGGTAGGGATCCGTCTGGATCATCGTCTGGATCAGCGTTTGTATTCGCGTGTTCGGATCCGAGTCGTTGTGGCGATCCGAAAGCACTTCCGCGATTCCCGAGTTGATTGCGGCACAGAAGTCGACCGCATGGTCGGAATCCAAAAAGTCGATGGCGTAGGTCGCTTCGTATGCCGCGACAGGTTTTCCGGGAAAGACGGCGGCCAGGGGAAGCAACGCCATCTGGCCGGAGCAATTGGCCACGCCTGCCCAAAGTCGCTCGGGAGGGTACGCCGGATCGGAAGCAAGGTTGGCCGGCGCATGCTGTGACCTGGCCGTCCACCAACGGGCGGCGTCACGGTAGGGTTTGAATCCGTCATGATCCAGCGCTGCCGTCGATTCGGCGGTTTCATCCTTGTGTCGCAGCGGACGCAAATACTCGGCTGCCAAACGCGAGCGGTCGAGCGTGACGGGGCCTCTCTGGGCGTGGTCCAGCGTTCGCTTGATTGCACGCAACAGAATGATCTTGTGACGCGAATCGTCCGTGATGGTGCCTGCCGGTGCACGTTTTCGCCACGGTCCAAAGGGCGCCGTTTCCGGGCGTAGCGTTTCGTAGCCACGCAGCCGAAGCGATCGGGCAAGTGTTTTACAGTGCGTCGCTGTCAGTTTGGTTCCGGCTTTCCAATGACGGACGTGCGGCATGTCGTCGGGCAAACGATCGGGATCGGAAAACTCGATCGGTCCGCCAAGTGCGTCTCCCAAAAGCGACCCGATCAGAAAACCACGCAAGCGGTCGAGCGAAATGCCAAGCCGATGGGCGAGGTCTTCGGTTGTGTCGGCATTCTTGGAATGGCCTGCCGCCGTCTGGGCGATCCCCCTGACGGCCGAGGCGGCCAAGCTGATTGCGATTGACGAGAGGATTCTGCGACGTTTCATCTTTCCTGCTCGATCGGATATCCCACCGATTGGCCGCGTTCGTTCGGACCATCCGACGATGGCTGAATCATCTGCACCTGGTGCGGCTGTGCTCGGTTCAGCGTCGGCGTCGGCAACTCGCAATGCTGCCGATTAGAGCCAGCATCGCGAAGGAATTGGGTTCAGGGATCGCAACGGGGGGGGAGATAAAGCTTGTTTGGCTGTCAAAATAGTAAGGGCGATCTGAGGTCGGGTTTTGGAGCGAAATGCTGTTGATGCTGTTCGCCCCCGTATCGTCGACCAAGCCGAGAAAGTAGCCATTTGCGGGGCCTGGCAAATCGATCACGGTACTTGTTGCTTCGAGCGACTGACTGCCGCCTGCCGACGTGAGCGAGAACGCGGTCGACAAGGAGCCTTGGTAGACAACGAAGATGCCTGCGGCTGAACGACCAGTGTCGAAGCTCATGGTGATCACTTCATTCTCGAACTCAGGGAAAGCAAGGATTCCGTTGCCGATGAAATTATCCGGACTGATGGTGCCATCGCTGATACCGTCGGTCACATAAACACGCATGGATCCGCCGCTCGAAAACGTGACGTCGTCAATCCTGTTGATCGTATTGCCGCCGGGGAGTGAGTCAAAATCGATGACACTTTCGCTGCCGAACGCGGCAGATTGGAACGACGCGTAGTCCGTGTACCCGACGATGGCTGCGGAGGCGCTGGGATGCTCCAGCACGATGGAACTGAGAAGCAATAACGTCCAGAGCTGGGTTGCGGTCTTCATAGCGCCAGACATCTCAGGGGGGGGACAACATGGTGAATGATTCTGTGCCGCGGCGGGCAAGCGGGCTTTGAGCGAGCTGTTAAACTAACCGAAAGTTGAGGTGCGATCGGAGCCTTGGCGCCACAGCGGGCTCGATTTGGCTGTTTTTCTGAGAAAACCATGTTTTGATGTCCCGCTTGAAACGCATTCGGTTCTCGATTCGAACACTCCTGCTGCTGGCAGTCGTCACGGCGGTGGGCATCGTTCTTTATCAGCGTCATGCGCGGATTTACGGCACCGTCAAGCGATTTGAGTCGCTTGGCGGGACGGTCAGGTACCGTGCGTCTTTCCTGGATGGGTTTCATGCTTGGACGGGACACTTCTGGGCCACGCCGATTGAGGTCCAGCTGTCGCACAGTCGGATTCGCCGTGGCGGTCTGGTGGGAATCGAGCATCTTGAATCGTTGGAGAGACTGTATCTCAATCGTACCGGGATCGCTGTCGATGACGTTGCCGAATTGGCCAAGTGCAAGCGACTGAAACGATTGTCGTTGTGGGGCAACCACAACATCACCAGCGGCGCGATCGATCATCTGACCACGTGCCCGATGCTGGAGGCGTTGGATGTTCACGACACTCGGATCGCTCCGTCAACACTCGGTCGCTTGGGTGATTTACCGCATCTGAGCCGGTTGGTGTTTTCTACGGAATTCTACCATGAAGAAAGTCGTCGGATGAGTGGGAGCGTGATGCGTCAACTCGCACCGATTGATCAGTTGCAACCGGTCGGTTCGTGTTTCTTGTGGGACTTTGACGCCGACGAGATACAGATGTTCTGCCAGACGGACACGTCACGGATGGATAAGTTGCTATTGCGCCAGTGTGAACTCACCGCTCAGGCGTGCAGGGCGATCAGCTTGCTGCGGGCGAGGGAATTGGATTTGCAATTGTGCGATCTCGATGACCGTCGATTGCAACGGATCGATCCAACGCGTTTTGGCCGGATCGATATCGCCAACCGAAAGGGAACTGAAAGACCCGACATCACGCTTGACGGAATCACTGCCTGGTTGCCGACGGGATTGCGAACCGTCGGCCTGTACGACGGGTACGTTGAGTTTATTGACGAGCCTAGCACGCGTTGGAAGTATCGTTTGACGATTCCATCTCAACCACTCAGACAAGGATTGCTTCATCAATGGATCGACATGGGTCTGAATACATTGGATCTGAACGTCGAAGACAACCTCGCCCATGATCTTGAGATTGTCGCAGCGATCAACCCGCCCATCGACCTGCAGATACGTAACCACCTGTTCGTTTGGCCCTTCCTGTCGCGGATGGATCAATTGCAGGGACTGACGTTGTACAACGATGTGCCAACTCCGATTCGATTTGTCGATGGACTCTCACTGCGATCACTTTCGCTGTACGGCAGGTTCTATCCAAACAAGGGAACGTTTCAGCAGATCGCCAAGTTACAGCAATTGTCGTGGCTGCAGATACGCAACCGCAACCTGGTGACTTTAGAAGACGTTCAGCCGCTTGGTGATTTGCAACATTTGACGACCGTCCGGATCAGCAAGCTGACGCCGGAGGCCGAGGCGTATCTGGATCGGGTTTGTGCGGAGAATGAAACAGGCGTTTCGGACTCGGTGCCTTCACGATCGGATTGAGTTGCAATGCCTGCTCGGTGATGAAGCGAGCGGATTGTGAATCGGCGTTGCAGGCAACGCTGTGGAGCATTCTTTTAGCGGTAGGGCGCGAGCCCTCCGGTGTTGTGGCAGAGAGGAAGAACCGGAGGGCTCGCGCCCTGCCGCTAAAACCTCAACAAACGCAGGGGGAAAATGCTTCACAGCGTTACGTTGCAGGGCCCGCGCGACGTCGCGCGGGGCGCCGATGGTCGCGGTCCCCCTACACGTTTGCTGCCTCGCATCCTGGAGCGGTTCCAAATCGCCAGCCCGAACGAACGGATTCCGATCCTCTATTCCAAGCCAACCGATCACTCATCGATCGACCGGTTAGCGATCATCGTAGTTGCTTCCGCGAGAATCGTTCGATAGCGCTCCGCGGCGCGGTCGTAGGCGGCTTTGGCTTCGGCGCGTTCAGATTCGCGGATTTGACCTCGCTTGGAGTTCCAACACGTCTGGACCGCATCGATGCACCATTGGGCACTCTTCTTACTGGCCCGGATCGGTTCGTCGTCGACGTGGACGAAGACCGGATTGGTGTGGACCGACGGCAGGATGCGGACTGCGATCCAAGACGACGCGTCGATCTGGACGGGGATTGAATGAGAGGTCAGCGATCCGTCGGCGACGATTTCGCGTGTTGCGGCGACACGACCGTTGACGATGACTTCCACCGGAACGCGGCGTGAATCACCGAGTCGACAGCGCTCGATGTGCCAGTAGGGTTTTTCATCCAGACGCAGTTTTCGAATCCGCTCGGTTTCGTCGGTCGGCGTCTCTTTCAACAACGCCGCGACGTCGAAGGTGACGTTGACGGTTTGGGGTTGGGCCAAATCCAAGCGGCTCGCCGGGGCGGATGCCGATCGTTTTTGTCCTACGCGCAGCCCGTCGACGGCGTAGTCGATGATGTGACTCAGTCCGTCCCCGCAATAGCTGCGGCCGTCTTTCAGTCCCGCGATCCAATTTTCGTAGTTGAGAGGTTGATCGTCGTCGAGTTGCACATAGATCCGGCCCAAGCCGACGCGGTCGCCATAGATACAGGGGAAATCGGTTTCGCCGCTGATCCGGGCGGTCATGCCGCAGTTGAGTGTGTGGTACCAGATGTTCAATTCCCAGATCGCCGGCGTGTCGACGGCGGAGATGAAATCACAAACACCGTCGGTCACGGTGACGATGTATTCGTTGGCTCCGATTCCATCGAATGGAGGCATCTCGTAATCGGGCAGCGTATCGGCGGCTCGGCCGCGCCAATCCCCCGCGGCTCCGCCCCAGGGCCGACCGACAAACTTGCGTGATCCGTCGGGCATCTTGTCCGGCAGCGCCAATCCCCATCCGCTGTGGCTGTAACCGACGACACCGCCTTGCTGCTTGCCCCATTTCAGCACCGGCAAGGTCCAACTGGGCCAGTCCTCGAGAACCTGTGTGCCCGGATAGTCGTCTTCGGATAAATTCAGCAGGCACAGATGACCGGCGTGGGAACTGGGGAATCCGCTGACTTCGACGTCGTAACGCATCAGATGGTCCTCGGTTGAAAGCGCCGACGTTTGGCCGTTGAAGAATTCCTTTTGGGTGTACCAGCAGGGGCCCCAACTGAGCACGCAGCCGACGTTGACGTCTTCGCCCAGCAGGTGTCGCATCATGTCTTCGGGGCCGACGCCTTCGGTGGGGCTGTCATAGTGGGCACAGCCGGCGGCGTGGACATGGTGGTCGCCGGAGTACCAGTGACGTTTGGCCAGATGGATCCAACGTTTCAGTTGAAACGATTCACGGTGCTGGGCGGTTTCAGGGATTTGAAGACGTCGCCGGATCGGTACGTACTCCGGCCCACGCGTGACCGAAACGTTGTAGTCACCTGGCGGCAACAAGACCGATTCGCCATCGGCACGGTAGACCTGATGGTGAAAGAAGAAATCGGGCGCCAGCCGCTTGGCGGGGTTGGGGTACACGCGTCCGCGGTCGTCGGTGATCAACAGCGAGGCCGTTGTCGGCTTGCCATCGACATCGCTAATCCCCAGTTGCACGTCCACGGCTTTTTGGCAATCGAACAGGATCGGAACGCTGTTTCGAAACCCGATGTCCTGTGTTCCCTGGCCGACATTGAAGGCGATGTTGGCTTCGCGTTTGCCGGCATCGCGGCTGCCGAGCATCACGATTCGGTATTCAAGGTTCAGGCCGCTGAGTTGTTTTTTCATCGGAGCACGGTTGAGCATGGACAGATCCAGCCAACGGTCTTCGGTTTCACTCGGATCGACCAAGTCTTCGTCGGTTCGAGGCTGTTGTCTCGCGCCGCGTCCCTTTTGGTAAACCGGTGCGGCGTTGGGGCTGTCGGCGACCAATTCCGCCGTGATGCCGGCTTCGTTGTGGACTTTGACCAAGAAGGCTCGCCAGCCTTGTTGCATCAGCTGTTTTTTGACAGGGCCTTCGGCGACCTTGACTCGGCTTTCGGCATTGATGTGCACCGACGCCAAACACAGTGGGTCCAACGTCGATTGAATGGCGCGGGACACGTCGGCCGGTGTGTCGAGTTCTCGGGCCAACAGAATCGCGGCCCGTGTCGCCTCGTTGAGCGGCGATCCGGCAAACTCCATCGCTTCGGCCAACCGTGCTGTCGCGGCCAGCAGGGGTTGTTTGGGAACATGATGAACGATCGCCAAGTCGTCTTGTCCGCTGGCCAGACGACCCGGGTGCAGCAAACAAATTGCGATGCCGATCGCCAGAAGGTTGGAGCTGGAGACGTAGCGTGCCATGTTCATCGAACGTTCCTTAGGGCAGGGGATGGAAGGGAATGTGGGGTATCATTTTGTATCGTATCCATCTCTGGAGCGTGCACGAGGGGCATTTTCGAGAATCGTGGATTTCAAATTCGTTCTCAAAAAAATGCCTTCAGCGGGTAGACTAGAAGAGAGGATCATGGATTCAGCAATCATGCCCGTGCCATTCGTCTTCTGTTTCCTGGAATCCGTACCTACTCCCCGCGACAGTCCAATGGCTCATCCGATTTCATCTGTTTCGATCTGGGGGCGACGAACATTGATCGCTCTCGTGTTGCTAGGGGCAGTCGGCGCCGTCACCACGTTTGCGACCAGTGCACTGGATCGCGACGTCGAGTCGTCGATTCTGACGCATCGCGTCTCACTCGGCAAACTGGCGGTCACGGTGACGGAAAACGGAACCGTCGAGAGCAGCAACAACGAAGAAATCAAGTGCATGGTCAAAGGGGGCAGCACGGTCCTGTGGGTGATCGAGACTGGGACGATCGTCAAGCCCGGTGATGAGTTGGTGCGGTTGGACACGTCACAGATCGAAGACAACATTTTGGCCCAGGAGATCATTTACGAGAACGCGTTGGCCAACAAAATCACTGCCGAAAGCGACGTGGCGGTCGCGGAGAAGAGTATTACGGAATACCTGGAAGGGACCTTCATCGAAGAACGGAGCACGATCGAGAAAGAGATCTTTGATGCCGAGCAAGCGCTCAAGCAGGCCGAACTGAGCTACGAGTCCAGCATTCGGATGGCGGCCAAGGGGTTGATCAAGACGCTTCAATTGCAGGGCGAAAAGTTTGCCGTCGAATCGGCTCGCAAAGCGTTGGAATTGAAACAGACCCAGTTGATGGCGTTGGAGAAGTACAAGAAGCAGAAGGAGGTGCAGACGTTGGAGAGTAACCTGCGGGCGGCCAAGGCGCGACTGGCGTCCTTTGATGCGTCACTGCGACTCGAACAAGCCCGCTTGGAACGCGAACAAGAACAGTTGAAGAACTGCACCATCACCGCGGAGATCGGTGGGATGGTGATTTTTCCGTCGATGGCGGATTGGAAATCCACGCCGGATATCGAAGAAGGGGCCGTTGTGCGTGAGCAGCAGACGTTGTTGGTGATCCCCGATGTCAGTCAAATGCAGGTCAAGGTCGGGATCCATGAATCCAAAGTGGATCGATTGAAAGTCGGTATGCCGGCGCAAATCGAATTGCAGGACGTCCAGCTGGTCGGTGAAGTCAGCGAGATCGCCGAAGTGACCAAGCCGGCCGGTTGGTGGACGGGCAACCTGGTCAAATACGACACGATCATCCAATTGCAACAACGCGAGGGGCTGAAGCCGGGCATGAGCGCGATCGTCGACGTCGTGCTGGCCGAGCACGATGACGTACTGACCGTTCCCGTCGCGAGTATCTTGGAAAGCGACGGACAGTTTTTCTGCTGGGTGGAAGAACGCGGCAAGGTGACTCGGCGGCTGATCCAATTGGGCGACACCAACGACGAGTTCACCATCGTCACGGCAGGACTGGCCGAGGGCGAGAAAGTGGTGTTGGATCCGTTGGCCTACGTGGATGAAGCCCAACAACAGGCCTTGCGTCCGGCGAGTGCCGGGGAGAAAGACGCCGAGGAGTTGGCCGGCGTCGTGAAGGAGGATTCCCAATCGGACAACGCTTCGTCGTCCGAGCCCGTCCCTGGAACGTGAGCGAGGCCAAAACGAGATGGGCAAGTTCACGCAAACGTTGAAGCTGGGCTTTAAAAGTCTGATGGTCCAGAAGCTGCGATCGGCGCTCGCGGCATTGGGGATTTTTATCGGTACCACCACCGTGATCTGGTTGGTCGCAATGGGCGAGGGTGTCAGCTATGACGCCCAGCAACAGATTTTGCAATTGGGTGCGAAGAACATCATCGTCCGCACCATCGAGCCGCGATCGAGCGAAGATGCCGACGAACGCGTCAAGACCTATGGCGTCACCCGGGCCGACTATCGCCGCATTTTGTCCAACGTGCCGACGATCGAAACCTCAGTGCCGATCCGCGAACTGCGTCGTGAATTTATGGTCAAAGGGCGGCGGATGGATGCCAAGTTGATCGGATGCACGCCGGAGCACTTGGAATTAAACCGGTTGGAAATCGCCCGTGGGCGTTGGATCAACGAGCGGGATGATCGAGAAAACGTGGTCGTCCTGGCCGACGGAACGGCCAGGCGGTTGTTTCCCCAAGAAGATCCGATCGGCCAGAAAGTTCGCGTGGAAAGCGACGTGTACCGGGTGATCGGGCAAACCAAACCGCGCGAAGCGTCCGCCGCGGTCGGTGGGTCGCTCGATGCGCGTGAGTACAGCAGCGACGCCTACATCCCCCTGAAAACGTTCCAGCATCGGGTGGGAGATCAAATCATGACGCGGACCGGTGAGGGGTTTAATTTCAAGGGTGAGATCGTCGAATTGACGCAGATCACGTTGTCGGTGCGCGACATCCAGGACGTCGACGTCACCGCCTCGATCGTCAAACACTTGTTGGAATCCTATCACGAGCAAGAAGACTTTGCGGTTGTCGTCCCGAAGGAGTTGTTGCGGCAGGCCGAACGGACACGGACGATGTTCAATGTCTTGTTGGTGGTCATCGCGGGGATCTCGCTGCTGGTCGGAGGGATCGGGATCATGAACATCATGTTGGCGACGGTGACCGAACGGACCCGTGAGATCGGGATCCGCCGTGCCTTGGGGGCCAGACGCATCGACATCATTCAACAGTTCTTGACCGAGACGCTGGTGTTGACCGGAAGCGGTGGGTTGTTGGGCGTGCTGTGCGGGTTACTGTGCGGGCCGATCTTTCGCAGCCTACGATCGATCGTGGCAACCGTTTCGCCGGACATCTTGCCCGAGATCGTTTATACTCTGGAACCTCGGATTGCGTTGTGGTCGGTGCTGTTGTCGCTGTTTATCTCGCTCGGCGTCGGATTGATTTTTGGAGTCTATCCGGCGCGACGCGCGGCCTACATGAGCCCGATCGAAGCCCTTCGTCATGAGTAGCGAATTGGATGGGATCGGAAATCAACCCCTACGCGGCGCCGCAGAGTGCACCGGCGCGACCGGTACCAATCACCGTCGATTTTGGGCAGCGACGGATGCGATTTGCCGTCGGGTTTGCCGCGTTGTTGATGATCGGATCGCTGCTCGCGTCGGCATTTGCGATTTACGACATCGAGTCCATCGTGGTCAGCGGTCCACTGTTGTCGCTGTTTGCGCTCGTGCTTGCGGTCCTGTCGATTCGATCTGATCTGCGCGGATTTTGGATCCTCAGTGCAGCGACGGTCGCGATGTCGATCGGATGTTTCTTGACGATCTTTTTGGGAGAGTGGTCCCCCGGAGATGCGCAGGTTCCGATCGGAGCAGCGTCGGTCGTGTTTGCAATTGTGATCCAGGCGGGCTGGGTCATGGTGCGGAGCGTCTGGGAACGCGGGAAGGGTTTGGGTGAGGGGGATTCCAATCCACAGTGACGCAGACGAGCAGAGAAGACCCGAAGGCGATACTGGATACCCAAGCGGTGAACCCCCAACAATCGCGCCGCAAAATGATCGGCGAATTAGCACGTCAATCGATGTGAAGCGTCTCAATGCTGAGCCCCTCACCCCCAGCCCCTCTCCCCCAATTCCTGACTCGCTTAGGCTCGCCAGGAATCGGGGGAGAGGGGAGCCAGGGTGATTCATGTTCCCTCCTCGATTTAGCGGCAGGGCCAAACGTGGTGGCATCGGGCTGGCGCCGTTGACCCATTGGTTTCGAAGGACATTCCGTCATTGACAAGGTCCCAACACGGCTCTATCGTTAATCGCAGATACACGATAGTAGGTCCCTTGATGGAAGACTTGGAAATGAACGATCCTGAAACCTGCCCCACGGAAAAACAGGGCATCAGCTTCTTTGAACGCTACCTGACCGTCTGGGTGGGGCTGTGCATCGTGGCCGGAATCGGACTCGGCAAGATCGCTCCCGGGATCGCCAAGTCACTCGATGGGATGGCGATTGATGTCAATGGTGCCCCGGTGATTTCGATTCCCATCGCGGTCTGCCTGTTCTTCATGATGTACCCGATCATGGTCAAGATTGACTTCGGCGAAGTTGTGAAAGCGGGCAAAGCGATTCGCCCGGTGGGTTTGACGCTGTTTCTCAACTGGGCGATCAAGCCGTTCACGATGTACGCGATCGCCAGTTTCTTTCTCGGCACCTTGTTCCTCGGCTTCATCGGTCCCGACGCGGTCGATTACGTGAAAGCCCCCTTGGGGAGCGAGCTTGAGGTCGGCGCAACGTATGGTGCCGGTGAAGCGGTGTTGGTCGACGGCGTGACGATGTTAGAGGTTCCGCTGTGGCGCAGCTACTTGGCGGGCTGCATTCTGCTGGGCATCGCACCGTGTACGGCGATGGTTTTGGTTTGGGGATTCCTGGCGAAGGGCAACGACGGACACACGCTGGTGATGGTCGCGATCAATTCACTGACAATGCTTGTGCTGTACGGCGTGTTGGGCGGATTTTTGCTCGGCGTCGGACAGCTTCCGGTTCCCTGGCAAGCGTTGTTGTTGTCGATCGGCGTTTATGTCGCGCTACCGTTGGGGGCCGGCTACCTCTCACGCAAATGGCTGATCGCGACCCGGGGAGAAGCCTGGTTTCGCGACAAGTTTTTGCACTTTTTGACGCCGATCACGATCACGGCATTGCTGGCGACGCTGGTGCTGTTGTTTTCCTTCAAGGGACAAACGATTGTTGAGAACCCGCTGACGATTCTTTGGATTGCCATTCCGCTGACGATCCAGACGCTGGTGATCTTTGCACTGGGCTATGGCATCAGTAAAGCGATGGGATTCACGTACGAGTCCGCTGCGCCGACCGCGATGATCGGCGCGTCGAATCACTTTGAAGTCGCGATCGCGACGGCCACGATGTTGTACGGGTTGTCCTCCGGGGCAGCGCTTGCGACCGTTGTGGGTGTGTTGATCGAAGTGCCTTTGATGCTGGGGCTGGTCAAGTTCTGCGTCAAGACGAAAGGCTGGTTCCCGGCCAGTTAAAACTGCTGTGCAGCCAGGGACGTCAATTGTCTAAGTGACGGATGTGATCGTAGCGGAAGGCGCCAAGACTTTTGCAGCGCCGGCCCTCTCTGGGGTTTGCTTGCTGCGCAAACGCCGTCTCTCCCAGGGGGGGCTTCGCGGATTTTAGTGGGTGCTCTCGAAGACTCGGGGAAGGTTTTTTGAGGGATGACTGCGATGTCCGATGGTTCTGTTCGGTAGGATGGCGAAAACGACAGGCTGGTAGCCTATCCCACAATCAATCCCCGCCACTTATTCTTCCGATATCCACCGAGGAGGGTGTGTTGAGATATTTTACCACCAACGCTCTGCGGAAGGGGGACTTCAATTCCCGGCCGCATCCACGACGACTTGATTGTCGACTTGCTTGACGCCGGGTTCGAGTCGCATCAGCAGTTCGCTCATGCGGCGATCTTTCTCGCTGGCGACGGTCCCGCTGAGGATTGCGGTGGGGCCGTTCATGGTGACGTTGACGCCGCGAATGCGACGGTTCGGCGGGAGGCTGTTCAACGCCCGCCGCGCGGATTGTTGGACTTCGCTGGCGGCCCGCGGTGGTACCTCGATGGCGGAGCGTAATCGAACACGGATGATCGGTTTTTGGCTCGAGGTCCCATGGCCGCCGAAGGCACCGCCCAGGGCGCCGAACAATCCACCCAGGCCACCGCCGCCAAACCCACCGCCGCCGGCTCCACCGGTCGTCCGTCCGGCGGTTCCCGCACCGCCTTCGGCTGCGATTCCAAACCCCTGGGTGGCGGCCGTGCCGATCGAATCGCCCTGCTCGACTCCTTCGAAAACACTCAAGTCCGGCTCGGCGCCTTGGAACTGGGTCCCGCCGGTGGCCTCTGGGGTCTCCTGTGCCTGAGCGGATGGCGAGTTGGCGGCGAACACAGCGGCCAACAAGACAATCGAAAACGAACGACAAAACCGAGTGATTCGATTCGGTGAGACCATGACGGAACCTTGGACAAAAGATGGGCAACCAGATTTCTTGATCTGTTACGTTAGTCTAACCCTCGGCGCCTCGAAACGTTTCGGTTTCTGCCGAGTACACTTCGTGGGTGGCCCGCCAAGATCGAGCCCGGACAATCGAATCAGCCGTCACGTCCCGCCCGCAGGTGCGCGTCGACGCGGTCGGGCTCGGTGCCGATCGAGCCGTCCGGACAGTGCCGCCACAGTTTGCCCCGGAACCGTTATTCCCCGCACCGAACGACTTCACGGGCGTTTTTCTCCCTTCTACCCATGACGAAATCGATGTCGCTCTCTTCTCCCGTTTCTGTTTTTCGGGCCAGCTTGCCGGTGTTCGCATCGGCATGTGTTTGTTTGATGTTGGCTGCCGGACCGGTTTCAGCGGCCGAGGACAGCAAGTCGGGCGCGGACGACGCCCCCGGCGCACCGCGTTTGTTACCAAGTGATACACTCGTCTACATCCGGCTGGACAGTGCCGACGACCTGCGGAAGCAGATGGACAAGACGTCGATCGGCAGGATGATCAACGATCCCAAGATGAGGCCGTTTGCGGATCAGTTTTACGCGACCGCGCGTGATCTGTTCGATCAAATCAGCGATCGGGTCGGCGTCAATCTGGATGAGTTGCTGGCGATTCCGCACGGTCAAGTTGCGTTCGCGATCCACCCGGTCAAGCCGCTGGAGGAGGACGAAAAACCGGAGATTCAGGCCCGAGAAAACGAAGACCAAGACGCGGTCGAGCAACGGCGGGAGCGTCAACGGCGACGAGAACAATATTCGTTCGGCGGAACGTTGATCATCGATGCGGACAAGAATATCGACCAACTGATGTCGATCATCGAGCGATTCGAAGAGCAGGTCTTGCAAGGCCGGTACGTCCGACGGATACGTGAAATCGAATCGACCGAAGTCACCCGGCTGTTGCCCGGGCGTTTCGGTCAGCAGCCGATCGAGTTCTTTGAGAAAGACGGGACCTTGGTGATCGGGGTCGGGCATTCGACCGCACAAGATGTGCTGAATCACTGGTTGGACAAGAACGACGAGCCGACGTTGGCGGACAACGCGAAATTCGGAACGATCATTTCACGATGCATTGGTGCCGAAGAGACGCGTCCCCAACTGACGTTCTTCGTCGATCCGCACGCGATCGTCGATCGAATCATCAAACGCAGCGGATCGTTGACGGCCGGATTCATTTGGCCGGTGATCCAAGACTTGGGGGCCAATCGGATCGGCGGGATCGGCGGCAGTTCCTTTTCCGGCGGCGACGTGTTTGAGGGGATCGCGCACTACCACATCAAAATCGATCCGCCGCGCGACGGCGTGCTGGGCGTGTTGCGGCCCGAAACCGGCGACACGACTCCGCCCAAATGGGTCCCGGATTCCGTGGCCGGTTACACCTCGATCAATTGGGATTTCGAAAAGGCGTACGAGAACGTCGGTAAGGTGATCGACAAATTGCAACAACGGACCGACGCCTTGAAGGAAATCGCCGAGGCGCCGATCGAGAAACGCCTGGGCGTGAAACTTCGCGAAGATCTGCTGCAGAACATGACCGGCCGGCTGGTGAGAGTGACTTGGATGGAAAAACCGATTCGTTTCAACAGCGGAGTCAACGTGCTGGCGATCGAGATGAAAGACGCGACCAAAACGAAATCCAACCTGGCGCAGATCCGCGACCGTATGCCGAATCAAATGAAGGTCGATTCGATCAGCGGGCATGTCGTTTATCGTCTTCGTGGTCCCGGCGAAAATTTCCCCCAGAACATGCGCCGTCCCGAACCGAGTTTCATGATCTTGGGCAAATGGTTGATCTATGCCGACAGCACCCAGTTCATGGAAAAAGCCGCACTGGCGGATGCCGGCAACTTGCCGCGTCTGGTTGAACTGCCGGAGTATGACTTGGTGGCGAGTGAATTGGGCGGCAAGCTGGACGGTGAATCACCGTTTCTGTTGTCGTTCATCGACGGGGCCCAAGGGATCCGAGTGATCTATGACTTGGCCAAAGACGAGAATTCACGCAACATGATTCGCCGGGCGGGAGAGACCAACGTTGTCGCACGAAAATTCTCCGAACTGCTTGATCAAAACGAGTTGCCGCCGTTTTCGGAGTTCGAAAAGTACTTCGCACCGACCGGCTTTTTCGGATACGACGAGCCCGACGGGATTCACTTCGGGTTCTTCACCCTGCGGGCCGATCCGATCGACGATTGACACGTTTCCGCGGGGGCAAGCGTTGTGGTTCCCGTGCGAAGCGTCAGCGGAAAGATTGATTGGTCAAAAGATTGGGGCTCCGTGGATGGCACACGGCTTGCGGAGCACCGTTGCTGAGATTTTTTGACCACCTCATTTTTTGACCATTTCTCGCAGCAAAAAGTCTCGGCCTTGCCGGAGACACGAATCCACGCCAGTGACGGGGCACGCGTTGCACCCCATCAGCGCGGGCTTCAATCAGCAATGGGTGATCCGGTGATGCCGCAGTCCAATCAGAATCCGCCGGGCGCGGTGAATTCGGCGTAATCGCTGAATTCGTCGTGGTGTTCGGGGGCGCGGTTGCTGAACCGGGTGAAGTCGGATTCCCAGGTCAATTGCACGTCGCCGACCGGGCCGTTCCGCTGTTTGGCGATGATGATTTCGGCTTGGCCGGCGAATTGGGCGCGATCTTCGCCGCGGTGGTAGTACTCCTCGCGGTGGACGAACATCACGACGTCGGCATCTTGCTCGATGGCCCCGGATTCGCGCAAGTGGCTCAGTTTGGGGCGATGGTCTTTGCTGTCTTCGGCTTGGCGATTCAATTGCGACAGGCACAGCATCGGGACGCCCAATTCACGTGCCATCCCTTTCAGTCGTCGGGCGATTTTTGCGACCTGTTCTTGGCGAGGATCTCGCGAGTTATCCGGTTCGATCAGTTGCAGGTAGTCGATCACGATCAAACCGAGACCGCCGTGCCGCCGTTTGATCCGTCGTGCGGCGGCGGCGATTTCGCTGACCGTTCGGCTGGGGGAGTCATCGACGAAGAACGGCGCGGTGCTGATTTCGTTGGCCTTGTTGATCAAGCGGGTTTGATCTTCGGCACTGATCGTTCCGTTTCGCAGGCGGTGTCCGTTGACACGGGCCAGGGAGCAGAGCATTCGGTCGGCCAATTCGATGCCTGACATTTCCAGGCTGACGAATAGCACGGGTTGTCGCATTTCGATCGCGCCGTGTTCGGCGATGTTCATCGCCAGCGCCGTTTTTCCCATCGAGGGTCGGGCGGCGAGAATGATCAGTTCGCCGTTGTGCAGCCCGCCGGTCATGGTGTCATAGTCGGCCAAGCCGGTTTCGACGGTCCCGTCGGTGACTTCACCGCGCAAGCGTGCTTCCATGCGGTCCATCGCGGCGTGCAGCACGTCGTTCATCGAGTGCAGGGAGTTGGACGACCGTCCGTCCATGATCGAGAAGACTTTCTGTTCGGCCTGGGCACACAGCTCCCGCGCTTCACTGGACTGGTCGTAGGCGTCGCGTAGGATCTCGGTGCTGGCGTTGATCAGGTTCCGGTAGACGGCTTTTTCGGAAACGATGCCGGCATAGTAGACCGCGTGTGCGGCGTTGGGGACGGAGTTGGAGAGCTTGGCCAGGTACGCCGCTCCGCCGATCTTCTCAAACTCGTCTGACTTTTTCAGCCGGGAAACGAGCAGCATCACATCGATTTTTTCGCCGTCGTCGTACATCTCACGCAAATGCGTGTACAAGATCCGGTTGGCATCGTCGTAGAAATCGTCCGCTTTCAACGACGCGGTGTCATCACAGACCTCGGGCAACAGCAGAATACTGCCCAGCACACCCATTTCGGCTTCGAGATCGTAGGGCGGCTGACGCTGCAGGATTTCGGCGGCCGAGAGCGGTTTCTTTTTCTTCTTCTTGTCCCAGGGACGTTCGTTCTGGTCAGCCATGAAGATTCCGATCCTTGGAAGGTTTTGGAGAAGCGGCGGAAAGGTCTGCCGAATGAGAGACTAGGTCAGTGTCTGGTGCTTCGCCAAAAGTTTCAAGTTGCGGGCGTAAAGTTTTGAGTTTCAAGTTTCAAGTGAGTTGGCAGTTGGCAGTTGGCAGTTGGCAGTTGGCAGAAAAATGGATGGTGGAAAACGAGAATCAGACAAGAAAATCGGTGACAAGAAAATATCGGGTGGTTTCATGGAACCTGGAACCTGGAACCTGGAACCTGGAACCTGAAACCTGGAACCTTCCACCCTACCCCGTTTTCAGCATGGATTCGATGCGGCGGATCGCTTCGTCGGTCGAGACGGCGGCCTGCCCCCTGCCGAGGCTGCGTCCGGCGTCGAGCCATTGGCGGACTCGCTGATTGGCCAGGATTGCAGTGCTGTGGCTGCGTCCCCCGAAGTGCCCGCCGATTTCGGAGTAGGCACTGCTGGTCATTTCGCGGGCCAGGTACATCGCCAGCATCCGCGGTTCGGTGATGGACTTGGTTTGTGAGCCGGACTGGAGTGACTTGGAATCCAATTGGAAGACTTTTTCCACCGCGCGTTCGATGGCGCTGAGCGTGATCGGGACACCGGAGGAGCGGAGCAGGTGGGCGCCGTGTTGGCGAATCTGGTCCATCGTTGGCATCTGGCCGTGCATCCGTTGCAGCAGGGCGACCAGATTGACGATGCCGCTGAGCAGACGACCGTCACCGCCGGCGACCGACGCGATCTCCTGAAGCGTCGCGTCGGGCCAGGGGATCAAACAACGCTCTTGGGCATAACGTGCGAGCAGCTCGGTTCGCGTCTGGGCGTCCAGGGATTCGACTTGGCAAACCAGCCCCGAAGCCAATCGTCCGGAAAGTTCGCCGCCCAACCCGTTGATCTCGTTGGGCGACTTGGTGCCGGCAAACACCAGGGGTTTGCCGACTTCGGCCAGCATCTCGATGGTGTGGTGGAGTTCGCGAATGGTCGCTTTCTTTTCGACGAAGAATTGGATGTCGTCGATCAACAGCGCGTCGGCATCACGAAAGCGAGACCGAAAGGCGGGCAAGCAGTTGCCGTTGAGCGCCTTGATGAAGTCGTTGGTGAATTCCTCAGCCGACAGATAAACGACCCGCCGCATCCGATGCAGACCGCGGAGTTTTCCAGCGACGGCGCTCAGCAAGTGCGTTTTTCCGGACCCCGGCGGCCCCCACAGGACCAATGGCGAAGCCAGGCCGGGGCTTTCAATGGCCATTTTGCAGGCGGTCCGCGCCAACTCGTTGCACTGTCCACCGACGAAGTTCTCCCAACTGCAATCGTTTCGCGTGTTCGACCCGTGGTGGGCCTTGTCGGCGGTCGGCGGTTGGGTTGCGGCCGGCGATGGCATCCTGCTGGCGAGATCGCCGCCAGGGGAGACGGCCGATCTAGGCGCCGGCGCGGCTCGTTTGGGCTGCGGCGATTTTCGTGAATCGGTGCCGTCTCGCAGAATCGATCGCAGCGACTGGGCGCCACGGGGGGACCGCACCACGGAGGCTCCGCCCGCTTTCGTTGCGGCGCGGCGGTTGGGTCGCTTCGATGGTGCCGGGACCGGGGCGTCGTCCTGACCGCTGCCGTCGGCGGCATCGCTCGCGCCCGCTTCGGCAAACGGCAATTCGGCTTGACGGTTGGGGCGGTCCTCGAAGTGGACCCGGACAGTGGTCGACGCTCCACAGGCCGATGCGGCGGCACCACGCATCGCAGCCAGATAGTGGTTGCTCAATCGGTCGGCGGCGAACTGTCCGGCAGCCACGGCGACGATCGCTCGCGACGGTTCAGCGGGACTGGCAACCCGATCCGCGGTTTCCAGAACAAAGCGAACGCCCGAGAACCAAATCTGGAAACGCTCGTGCCCCACACGTTGCTTCAACGCCTCCTTGAATGTCGCGATGACGTCCGAGTCATCGGTGCAGCCGTGCGGTGTGGACATACCGGGAGCGCAGTCCTCCATCATGGATGTTCGCGGGATCAGTCGGGAGCCAACCGGACGACACGGACATGCGGCCACGCATCGTTGTGCTGTGTCGATCTGGTTGGTGAGTTCTTAGGGAATCCATCGAGCCGGAAAAGCAGCCAAAGCGTTGGCAAGAAAAGCAGCCAACCTAGCTCCGCTGGGTGGCATCTCAGCCTCCCGGATCGACGAGGGTCTTGAATCGTCGAGGTTGAAAATCGAGCCCCCCGGTGGTGTGGCCGCAGCGTTTTGCGGACACGTGGGTAGTGGGGCGCGATTTCTTCACGTCGCGTTCATCAAGTGGGCGAGATTCTATGTTTGCTAGCACGCAAGTCAAACCGATTGCTAGCAAGTTGTGGATGCTTTTTTTTTCGACCCGGACGATCATTCGACTGGGGCAATAATTCCCGGTCGCATGCCCGACTCCGGCCATCACCGTTGTCAAACCTGCCCGCTTTGTGAGAGTTTTCCGAGGGGTGGAAAAAGTGTCGCCCGCGACGGGACCGCATCCCGCTTGCGCTCCGTGGTGTGTATGCAAAGTCTTACTGTGCAGTGGTTTGTGTCGTCTGGATGGAGAGCGGAGTCGAAAACCGGCCGCACCAACGGTGACGCATCGATCCTGCCCGGTCGACGAAAATCTGTCTGCGGCCGCGACGAAGCGTCGGGAAAACGAACGGCCTGCCGATTAGCACTACGGTATTGGACAGATGTGCTCCTAATCATTTCGGCACCAGTTCAATTCCGCACGATGTAATGTTCGGGGGTCTTGCTATACTCCATGTGGCTCGTGTTGGGGTTTCATGGACTTTGGCGAAGGGGCCACCTACACTGTTCATGTTGTCACTGCGACGACATCACACCGTTTACTGAGAAGGCTAATGGGGACCAAGCAACTCACCGACCGCCAACGGCGGGTATACGAGTTGATTCGAGAGTTAATTCTCAACCGGGGCTATGGACCAACGGTTCGTGAGATCGGCGAGGCATTTGGCATCAAGAGCCCCAATGGGGTGATGTGTCACTTGCGCGCGCTGGAGCGAAAGGGCCTGATTCATCGCAGCCCCAACAAGTCGCGTGCGATCGAGTTGACGGAGAAGATTGACCGCCAGAATCACAGTCTGCCGATGGCCGGGATGGTCGCCGCCGGAACGACGGCGTTGGCGTTCGAGCAGAGCGACACGATGGATTTCAGCGGGATGTTTTGCCAGAACGACCGTTTCATCCTGCAGGTGTCGGGTGATTCGATGATCGAGGCGCACATCCAGGACGGCGACTTCGTCGTCATTCAAAAGCAGGAGTCGGCCGAACCGGGTCAGATGGTGGTGGCGGAGCTCCCCAGTGGAGACTCGACGCTCAAGTTTTGGTTCCCGGAAGAGGGCCGGATTCGGCTGCAGCCCGCCAACGCCGAGATGTCGCCGTTGTATGTCGACGACGCCAAGGTCGTCGGCGTCGCCGTCGGCGTGGTGCGGAACGTGTTGTAAGCAGCGGTCGGGGTGGATCTGCTGAGTCAGTGGTGAGCCGCTGGCCGTAAGGCCTCGGGCGGGCGTCGAAATGCCCGGCCGCTTACGCGTCGCGGCTCACTAAATCGACAGCCCGCTCGCACCGTTCCGCTAACAGCTTCAGCCCCCAAAAGCGGATCGTGACGCCGGGCGTGAGAGTTGCTGCGGCAATCAACGCCTGGGGCGTTCGTTACTCGTCGCCGGCGCGCATGAAGGGCGTCAGCACGGGTTCGTAGCGGCAGATCTCGCTGTCTTCAAAGTAGATGCCCAGCTCTCGTTTGGCGGCTTCGGCACCGTCACTGGCGTGGACCAGGTTCATCTGGCGGCTGCTGCTGAAATCGCCGCGGATGGTTCCGGCGGCGGCATTGAGTCCGCTGGTGGCACCCAGCATATCGCGAACGACTTTGATGACGTCCAGCCCGTCGATTGCCATGGCGACGATCGGGGCCGAGGTGATGAACGCTTCCAGGCTCGGGTAAAACGGCTTGTCGACGTGTTCGGCGTAGTGCTGTTTCGCCATTTCCGGCGTCACCTTCAGCATCTTCATTGCAACGATGTTCAAGCCTTTGGCTTCGAATCGCGCGATCAATTGTCCCATCAATCGCCGCTGGACCGCGTCGGGTTTGAGAAGAACCAGGGTGCGTTGCATCAGATCACTCATCAAAAATAAACTCCACTCAAGCCTTTCGGATGTTTGCGGCAACCGCCGAGGACTTTGTGCGGGGCCGTGTCGAAACGATTTCGGCGCGAATTATCAGCTTCTGTGGGGCTGGCGCGAAGCGGGTATTAAGTGTTCGGTTCGGACCTGATAGATTTCAGCGTCCCCAGCCCGACCGGGGGAATGGCCCGACCGTGGCAATGGCGTGACCGAGAGCATGGATTGTCAGCGTGTCGCGCGCCCGAACGGGGCATCGATTGGTGCCCGGGCCAGTGGTCGGATCGACATCGGAAGATAAGAATCTCAAAAAGGCGACATGATGACAGAAGCTGAGCAGCATGACGGGGACGAAGCCCAGGGGAACGAGCAGCACGGGCATGCGCATGTGCATTCGCATGGTTCGGGCGGCTCGCAGAAAAAGCGGATCTTGTTGGTACCGTATCCCAAGTTCATTTTCATGTATCCGACGTTGATCGTCTCGATCATTGCGACGTTGGTGTTGTGGATCGGCGGCCATTCGATTGCCGATCCGGCCGAGACCGTGCCGGTGGTGATGACGGGGTTGTTTCTGTGCGTCATGATGGCGAACTTGTTCATCATTGTGTTTGATTTTCCGCGGGCGACGTCGTTGACGCTGGTGTTCATCGTGACCACGGTCGCGATGGGGCTGTGGATGTTATTTCTCACCCGCCCCGATTTGCTGCCCGCGGTCGGCCATTGGATCAAGGGGATCCGTCCGGTCGCCAACACGACGTTCTATCTCTGCACGACGATCGGGATGTCGTTGATGTATGTCGCGGTTTTTGTCAGCACCAAATTCAATTATTGGGAACTGTCCAACAACGAACTGCTGCATCACCACGGTTTGCTGAGCGATTTAAAACGCTATCCGGCTCCGAATTTGCGTGTCGACAAGGAGATCAACGACGTGTTTGAGTTCATGTTGCTCGGCGCGGGGCGTTTGATTCTGCACCCGACGACGGAGAAACGCGCCATCGTGCTGGACAACATTCTGTTCGTCGGAAAGAAGGAGGAGCAGATGACGAGGATGCTGGGATCGATCAAGGTCAAGATCGGCGACGACAGCAGCACGCACTGAGCACGTCGCGTCGATCGATACCCGCATGGGTCCTGAGCGATTAGCCACTCAAATCCACGAAGAACCCCTGTGTTTTTAACGACTGAAAATTGCACGGCCGTCCCCGCGTTTGGGGCAGGCGATTTCAACACAAGTTTGCTGCTGAGATGGCTAATCGATTTCGTGATCGGCGAAGTCGTCATTTCCCGTTGACCGTGCGGTTTCGGACCGTTTGCGAAGCGGGGCGAGCATGCGGTCGAGGGCCTTCAGGGCGACCGGCATCGCCGCCCCGGCGTCTTTCCATTGGTCCCACCAGTTGGCGACGATTTTGCCGACCGATTCGTCGCCGAGTCGCCATAACGCGACGGCGGTCTGGATCGGCAGCGGATCGGCGCGGAACAATTCCAGGTTCGCCCCGGCGGTCAACACGACCGGCACGCAGCCGAGGTCCCAGGGCAAGGACGTTCGGCGGTGCGTTCCCGAGCCAAAGTCCTCTGGGTGGCTGGGGGATTCGACCTGTCCCAGCGTTGCCGCCAGGTGACGTCCGACGGCGACTTGGGTGACCCAGAACGCCAACCGAAAGAGTTCGCCCACGGCGGGATCGGCGTCGGTCAACATCGCTTCGATCCAGACGCGGCATTGGCCCGAGTCAAACCCTCCATCACCGCCGCGGATCGGTTGAACCAACAGGCAATCGACGTTTTCGGGCCACCATTTTTCCGGCGGCGTGGAACCCCAGATCTGTCGCGCCGTTTCGATCAACAGGCCCGGACCATAGGTTTGCCAGCGATCTTTGAGGGGACCGGCACGCAGCCCGAGTTGTTGTTCCAGCTTTGGGAAGCGTTGTTGGTAGGCGATTCGGCATTGGTCAAGTTGGGTTCCCAGTGCCGCGGCGGTCTGGTCGATCTGGAGTTCGCTGCAGCCGGCCGCGGCAAGCGCCGGCGGACAGGACTGCCGAGCCGTCTGCCCGGCGGCAACCGAAGCGAACAGCGCCGACCAAAACGCTCGGACGTCGGCCAGCGCCGAAACGAGCCGTGTGTTGATTTCGCTGGTCGGGCCGAGCAGTGCCGATTCGGTCCGCTGGTCGCTGCAGACGCCACCGGTTGCCACCACGAACGAGGCGTGAATCACGCTCAAGTCGACCGCGGGATGAAATCGGACGTTTGATTTCTTGGCCAAGGTTCTGGAACTCGTGCGGCGATCTAGGGGGTGGACGACAGTTGGGACTGGATCCATTGTTCCAGTTCGTCAAAATCCACGGGCGGAAGCTCCGACAAATCGGGTCGCAATTTTACCGCGTCATGTAGGTAGAAGTGCTGGATTTCGGACTGTGATTTTTCGGTGTTCCAGTGCAGCAACACGCGAATGCAGCGTGGCAGCGATTTTTCGACGGTGATTTCGTAGCCGCACAACAGCGGGACTTCGAGCCAACCGAGCTGCCGCGCGGCCAACGCCGGGAACTCCGCCGACAGGTCTTTGGTCACGGTGAAGTAGGCACTGGCCAAATCCGCCGTGTCGATCCCGTTTTGGCGAATCATCAGCGCCAGCAACTGTCGCGTTGCGAGCAAAATTTCGTCACGATCATCCGCTTGGACCGTTGTCGCACCGCGGACGCCTCGGCAAGCCAACATACTTTCTGATTCCTTAGGGCAATGGACCATTCTCCGTGCGACCGGCGTGAGCCGCCCGAGGGCGTCTTTTGCTCATCGCCCGATTTCGACGGTGGTCAGAATTGACGGGTTTCCTGACGCCGATTTAGCCGTATAAAGCTTACTCGGAAACGCCTACTATAGGGCCCCTGCCGCCCGGCCGATAACCGTCTTGACCGGCCCATGACATTCGACCACACCTTTCCCGTTCGGAAACAGAATATGAGCGACCACCGTTCGCCCTATCAAGAACGAATTATTAAGAATTACTACCAAAACCGGGATTCGATTGGGATCCAAAAGGCCCAGGAAGCGGTCACCGAGCTGTATCTGAGCCAGGGCAAGAAGCGAGAAACCGTCTGGAAACGTCTCGTCAGCCATTTGGAGAAGGCCGGATTGCCGGCCGAGCAGATCGAACATCTGCGCGAAAAAGATGATCCCGCGTTGGTCGCCGAGGCCATCGGAAAGCTCGCCTGAGCCCGCCATTGGACGAGACCATCGACGACGACCGGTCGATCGGGCTGTGTTTGCCGAGCGGAAAAGGGGGCAGGTGCAAGTGGCACCGGCAGACGTGTGGTGTGCAGGCTGTAGCCGCTCACTGTCGCTGCGTCGCAGCGAACGGGAATCGCCTAAAGGCTAAACACCAACGGTTGCTGCATCCCTTGTTGCTTCTGCCCGTGCCATCGGCGGCACCCTCGGGTGTCGCGCCGGGGATCTGAGAATCGAGCAGCGCGGGACGACTGGCGCGATCCGGCTGATCTCAATCGATGGTCAGCCGAGACCGCCGAGGCGGGCTCAGTTGCGGTTTTGTTTCTCTTGAGCGCGGGCGGCCTTGAGAGCGGCAGCTTCACGGGAGAGTTTGAACTCCGGCCCGCTCGGGTAATACTGCACGTCGTCCTGCAGGTAATAAGGACTCGGCAGTGTCTGCCCGTTGATGCCTACCTGGCAACCGCCTACGCCGACAAGGCAGGTGCCCGCAAAAAGGGCGATAGCGGTAGCTCGAGTGATGCGTCCAGATGTCGATTTGCGGATCATGGCTTCCATGCCTTGTTTGAATCGTCACGTACCGGGGCCGTCGAATGAATTCGAATCCCGTCACAACCGGTATCGGATGAATAACCCGCAAAGATTAACCGGGGCTGCAGAATTTGTCGAAATCGTGGGCGTGGCACGCGAGGGAAAACTGCCCACGAGCCGCCAGAAGGGACCGCCCAGCTTCAGGCGACCGCTTTTCGCAGGTACGACGGCCCTTCCGGGCCGTCGTCCGGAGGGCTTGCCCCGACGCCCTGGAATGGACGTCGTACAGCGTTTCACTGGTACGACGGCCCTTCCGGGCCGTCGTCCGGAGGGCTCGCCCGACGCCCTGGAAAGGACGTCGTACCGCGTTTCACTGGTACGATGGCCCTTCCGGGCTGTCGTCCGTCGGGCTCGCCCCGACGACCTGGAAAGGACGTCGTACCGCGTTTCACTGGTACGACGGCCCTTCCGGGCCGTCGTCCGTCGGGCTCGCCCGACGACCTGGAATGGACGTCGTACAGCGTTTCACTGGTACGACGGCCCTTCCGGGCCGTCGTCCGGAGGGCTTGCCCCGACGACCTGGAAAGGACGTCGTACAGCGTTTCGCGTCTGTTTTCCTTGCTTCCAATTGGAACCAAGCACTACGGAACCGCGTCGGGGTTGGTCGTGCGGAGCAGCGTCTGGGCCGCATCGGGCCATTGAACGAACGCGTGCAGATGCAATTTGACGTGCTGCTGGGTCGCACTCGCCAGTTCCTCAAGCAGTTTCAACCGCTCCAGAATCACCTCCGAACGCTCGATCGCGGCATCGAGGCTGTCCCGACTTTTCCGCATCATCCTGCGCTCCATCTGATTCGCGGAACTGTATCGTTGCTCGAACAACCCGCGTTGCATCTGTAGTTTTCGGTGATGTTCGGTCAGCGACGCTTGTTCAGCAGCAAAACTCGCCTGGCTGAGCTTCATCCAGTCTAGCGCAGGATCTAATCGGCGGCCGAGGATCAATCGGCAGGAGAGTCTGCGCGAGCAATCGATATCCAGTCTGACGGCAATTGCGACCGTCTCTCCGTCGGTCGGCGTCAAGATCGCGATCGCCGAGCCATGGTGGGGGCGTGCCGGATCAAAGGGCGTGTGCCAGGCCAAGTCGATCGAGTCGGGGACGGACAGGTCGATTTCCAAACGCGAAACGCTGGGCAAGAGCGGCGCGCCGAGCGGCCAACTGGGGCGCCACTGGCTGGGGGCCAGCGAGATCGGGTAGGGATCGGTCTCGATCGAAGGTCGCAGATAGACGGAATCACCGCCGGAGAGCGCCATCCGCCCGTGCAACAGTTTCTGTGACAGTCCGTCCCGCGCGGCATCGTCTGACCAGCGGAACAGCGTGTCGGGGCCGGTCCGGATCAGTTGTGCGATCGGATTTCCGTTCGTTTGATTGATCAGATCCCGGGTGTCGTCGGTTTGGGCGCCGGAAAGTGCGATGGAGACCGGGCTGGGAAACTCGATGCGTTCGATCGGGGGTGTCGACGGGGCGATGACGGTTTCCGATTCACTGTCGCCGCTGCGTGGTAACTGGACGAATCGATCATTCGAGGGCCGGGTCTGTTGGGAGACTTCGGCGACGTCTTGCTCGGAGGTTTCCGCACTGAGCACTGATTCGAGTGTCTCGCCGGCCGTCTCGTCTTTGGAGAACGTGAAGGAGCTCGATCGGCTTGGACGTTCGATTTCCGGCGTTTTCAGGGGATCGATGGCGATCGCGACCGCTGAATCCGGCTTGTCCATGGGATCGCCTGCAACGCTGCTGGCGACCAGGTCATCCAGGTCGTCCATGACATCGAATCCGCCGCGATGCCGTTGACGTTCGATGATCGAGTCGGCGGTGAACAGCAACTTCGCCGCTTCGTTGGCTTGCCCGTCTTGACGATCGATTGATGGGGAAGGGACGACGTGAGGTGTTCGAGACGTTTCGGGTTCAGCAACTTGGGCGGTTGGGGGCGTTGTCGCCTCGAACACATGGGCGGGTTCTGCAGGGCCGGGGCGTTGGCCGTCGGAGGACGTCACCGGTTGCTTCACCGTCGGGGTTTGTCTGGCCCGGTTTTCGGCACGCTGCGAGCGGATCTGATTGATTCGGATGGCGGTGCCGATCAGTGCGATTGCGATTGCGGCGGATCCGACGCCCAGGACCAGGTTCCAATTGAATCGTCGATCGCGCGCGATCGGCTGGGGTTTGCTGTGGCGAATTCTCTCCTCGTTCACCTCGGGCGGGGCGAGGGATGCTTCACCGAAGCGGTCTGCCAGTGACGCGGTGAATCGTTCGATCAGTTTTTCGCGTCGGGCTTGTTCGATGCTGGACAGCGCGAGGGATTGCTTGGCGACGGCGGCCTGTTGATCAACGTGATTGTCGGATTCGAAGGGGACTCGATCGACGCGAATTCGGGAGCGGTTAGAGCTGCGGCGACGCGCGATCGCGGGGCGTGGGACGGAAAGCTGTTGTTGGAACTGTGCGGTGAGCGCCTCGAGATCGCGGGTGGCTTGATCGGCCGCGGGTGGGTTTCCGGTATACACAAGATCGCCATGGCGGTTGATCGTCCAGTCTTCCAGGTCGATCGCGGCGATCGGTTCGCCGTCGGCCAAGCGCTGGCGACAGGCGTCGTGGAAGCGCCGGGCGAGTTGTGCCGCAAGATCCGGCGGCGGCGTGCCCAAGCGTCTGACCAGCGACGCGACCGATTCATCGCCGGCGTCGGCAGCGGTTTGCGGGGGCAGAGCGTCGCCGGGCCGTCGGTGTCGTTTTCCTGGCGACGACATTGCCGCGGGAACGTTGACCGATCCACTGCGATTCGATGCGTCGGGCGAGGAAGGGGACATTACCGATGCTTGTACCGGGTTTTGGGAGGGGACGCGGGATCGGTGAGGGCAAACCGACCCCGATTCCGACGTCTCGCTATTGTCGGTAGCAGATGGCGATCAAGCAAACCCAACACCGTGATGCTCCCCCGACGGATGTCAAAAAAAATGGAACTTTTGGCGTATCCGTATTGACTGATACAGATTTCCTGAGTGGTTCTACCGGAATTAACCAAACCACCGGGGTGGTCTCTGCCGATAACTCCGCTTGAAGCGATTCTCAGGACGCATCCGATGCACCGATTGAGACTGGCAGTTTAACCGGTTTCGGGAGCACGGACTGCGGAGCGGGATTCGTTTCAACATTGAATTACCAGGGGGGAACTGGGTGATCGCCGCACATCGATGCGGCGGGCGTGGATGCATTGCATCAACGCCCCGGTCATTTCCTCTCTCCAAATTGCGGCTCGGGATCCCAGCGTGGCACAGGTGTGTACGCATGGCTCGGGCGAACGAGCCCCAACAGCGAGGCGGCTGCGACCGCGGAGACGTTTGCGATGCACCGAATGATTCGAAACATGGTCAACCGTTTGACAAACACAACCAGCGAAGCGGGAAACTCCCGTCTGCCCGCTGCCAAACCTCTCCTCGGTTTTTACCGTGCCGGTTCGGCACTGGTGGGGACCGGCCTAGCAGTGGCCGCGGCGATATTCGCCGCCGGTCTACTCTCCGGCGAGGCTTCGGCACAGGGCTATCCCTCATCGGGCGTATCGCTTGCCAATTATGACTTGGCCGCCAGCGGCTTTGTCACTCCCGCCGGAATGCCGCCGATCGGCGCTCCTGGCATGATGGGTAGGAGTGGTTCACCGGTGATGCCGGTCGGCTACAACAGCTATGGCTGCGACACCGGCGGCTGCGACACGCTGCCGATGCAGGCTTGCATGGACCGGATGGTCTGTGGAACCTGTGGCGGCGGCGGCGGTTGCTCGTGCAACGGCATGCTCGGCAACGGCGGCATCCTGGGCAAACTCCGCAGCGGCGGCACGGGCTGCCTGTTCTGTCGCGGCGCCGGATGCACGGCGTGTAAAGAGTTGCCCTTCGGTTATGCGGGATCGTGCCTGGCATCGGCCGTCAGCTTGTTACGTCCCTACGAAGAGGCGGGCATCTGCAACCAACGTTGGTACGATGTCAGCCTGGAAGCGTTGTTCTTGGATCGGCAAATCAAGGGCACCAGTTCCTCGGTCATCACCCAGCGTGGCAGTGGTCCGACCGGGACGCCCGTTTTGAGTCTCAACGACGACGGCTTGGATGAACTTGAAGCCGGTGTTCGAGCGTCGGTCGCCTTCATCTGGGGCGTGGGCGGCAACGTCGAATTGACTTACATGGGTGGGAATGAATGGAAGGAGGGTGCATCGGCCCAGGCTGATGTGATCGCCGCCAACCTGGAAGGCAATCTGTACTCCTTCCTCAGCGATTTCGGCACCATCCCTGGCGCCGGTGGTTTTGACGACACCGACCGTTCGACCACCCAATCGATCGAAGCCCGCAGCCGATTCCACTCGGCCGAATTCAACTATCGCCGACGAACGATGTTCCCGTACTGCCGATTCCAAAGCTCTTGGCTCGTCGGTCTGCGGTTCATGCGGTACGACGACGGGCTCAACTACTCGACGCAAGGACAAACCCGTACGACCGTCGGCGCCACGACGGTGGTTCAGAATCGATTCTTCAATGCCGACTCCGACACCGAAAACCGATTGTTCGGGCCGCAAACCGGATTCGATTTCTGGTGGAACGTGGCTCCGGGAATTTCGCTCGGTCTAGGGGCGAAAGGGGCTTGGGTGCAAAACGATGTCAACCGAGCGATTCAGGTCTCGGCCAACTCCCTGGCAACCCAAAACGTATTCGACGGCGATCAACGCGGCACGATCCTGACGGACCTGGAACTGAAGGGAGTTTATCGACTCTCGCACTCGCTGACCCTCCGCGGTTCCTACTACGTCCTGGCGGTCGACGACATTGCCTTCAGCAGCATGGACTTTCAGGTCAATCAAACGACGACGGGGCTGACGTCGGGCAACCTCAGCTTCGACCGTCTGACACTGCAAGGTTTCACCGTCGGTGCGGAATACATGTGGTAGCACGCGAAAGCGATCGACCTGTCGCGACAAAAACCCCGCTCGAATACCGAGCGGGGTTTTTTTGTGGCGTAAGCACCCTCACGATGAAACGTTGACGAAGCGCTAGCGGCTCAGATCGACGGCGACGATTTCTTTGTCGTTGCGGATGAACGCGGTTTGGTCGGCGTAGGCCGGATGGCTCCAGAGCACCGCGCGACCAAACGATTCATTGGTCGGTTCCAACACGTGCATCCGGCCATGCTCGGTGTAGCCTGACGCGGTCAACTCGGCGACGATCAAATCACCGGTTTCGCTCATCAACAAGTAGCGATCGGATTGTCCCAAGCGTGTCAGAAACGCGGTGCCGTGTCGGGCAAATCGTTTTTCGCCGGGCACGGTGGGCTGGAACGTTTCCCAAAGTCGATCGCCGTTGGTTGCATCGACGGCGATCAGATTACCTTTGACGCAATCGGTTCCATAGATCACGCCATCGACAATCATCGGCGGCGCGTTGCTGCAATGGACGGCGTTCTTGGGGCCACCGCGCCAGAGTTCTTCGGCGGTGGGCGATTCGGTGCCCAGTCGAAACAGCACCGCTTCGGCGTGAATCCCGCTGGCGTACATCAAGTCACCTTCGATCATCGGTTGGGCAATCGACATCTCATAGGCGGGCGTGATCGGCATGTCCCACAGTGATTTTCCGCTGGCCGGATCCAAGCCCTCCACGGCTTCGGGGTGATACACGATCAACTGACGTGTCCCGCCGGCTTCGATGATGCGGGTCGCACAATAACCGGCTTTGGCGTCCAACGATTTCCAACGCACCTCTCCGGTTGATTTGTCAAACGCGACCACGCCTTGCCCCTTGCCGCCGACCATCGTGTACAGCAAATCGCCGTCGACCAACGGATGCGACGCGAAGCCCCAGATGGGCACTTCCGCTCCGAAGTCGTCAGGCAAATTGCGCGTCCAAATCAGCGAGCCGTCGGCGACCGCCAGACAGGTCAGATCGCCTTCGGCGCCCAGCAAGTAGACCTTGTCCTGGTCAACCGTCGGGGTCGCACGGGGGCCGGCGGGGTAGCTGATTTCGTAGGGACGGTCATACGCGTATTCCCAAATGGTTTTGCCGGTTTTCGCGTCCAACACCGACAGCCGCTCTTTGCCGGTCAGCGTGGCGCGTTGGCCGGGATCGTTCACCACTTCGCCGCCGCTGCGTTGGTAATCAAACACAAACACCTTGCCGTCGGCGACGGCGGGGCCGGCGTACCCTCCGGCGATCGGGGTTCTCCATTTGATCGGCAACCCCGCAGCGGGGATTTGATCGATGACGCCTGGCTCGCGATAAACGCCGTCGCGGGAGGAACCGAGCCAGCCCGGCCAGTCCTCGCCGGCGACGCGGTGGGGAGCGGTCAACATCGGTCCGGTGACACACAAGCAGGCGATCAAAAAAACGTGTTTTGCCATGAATGGGTTTCTCATTGAGGAAGTCAGCGGGCTGATTTGCCGTTCGGAAAGGGTCTGGTCAGCCATTCTTACGGATCTATACCGTCCGGCCGAGGCGATCTTGCCGTGTTTCATTGTGAATGTTTCATGACCGCTTCCCTCGCGAGTGCTTTAGGGGCCGTCCATTGTATAAGGGACGGATTCGATCGTCGGGCAAGACGCCAAGACTTTTGCAGCGTGTGCCCTCTCTGGCGTTTGCTTGCTGCGCAAACGCCGTCTCTCCCAGGGGGAGAGAAACTAAATGGGATGCCAAGAGCTGCCGTTCCACAATTGTTATCCCCTGTCCCAATTTTGGGGATTGTCGGGCGGAAAGGAGGTCAGCGGTCCGCGGCGGCCAGATAATCCGCCAACGTCGTCAAGTGTTCGACCGCGACGTCCATTTTGATCGTCGGTCCGGCGACTCGGTTGTAACGCATCGGCTCGTCGCTCAGCCACGCGCCGCGTTCGTCTTGACGATCGATGATCGCTTGCACCACCGATGCCTTGGGCTGGCGACGCTTCTGCGCAGATTCGGCGAGCTGTTTCGGCGTCAGTCGGGCGATCCGTTCGTATTGTTTGCGCAACTGTGGGACCTTGCTTTGTAGTTGGAACCCGTAGTGCGTGGGCATGTTGCTGTCGTCGTAAGTCAGTTGATAGTCGAGCGTGAAGTACAACGGCCGATTCGTTTTCAACTCGTAAAAGCGCGCGACGCGGCCGTCGGGCAGGTGGCAACTTTCCAGATAGTCGAGTGCTCGGGGGATCGGTTCGATGTACTTGCGATCGCCGAATTCGCGGTACGCCATCATCAACGTTTCGATCACGCTGAACGATTCGCTGGTGGTGATCGCGGGCGGTTCAAATTTACGTGCCCAAATCGGCTGCATCTGAGCGTTGTATTGTTGTGCCCAGGCGGGTTGGGGGGCGGGCATCTGGGCGGCCAGCAGTGAGTCGGCGAGTCGGATCGCCGATGTCCGGTATCGCGGATCGTCGTAGACTTGGTCGGCCAACAACAAGACCTTCATCACGCCGCGGGCCAGGTGGTCGTTGAGCGTGTATCGATACCAGTATTCGTTGTGTCCGGGATAGGTTTTCGGCCAGGAGTCGGGGTAGTTGGCATTCAACCTCGGCGTGTCCAGATCCCGTCGGGCCGTCCAAACTTGGGGAAAGCCACCGCCGGTGAACTGTCCGCGGCGAAGTAACCCGTCGAGTCCATAGAGGGTCATCTCGTGGATCGATTCGTCTTTGAATCCGAGCGATTGATCCAATTGGATCAGAAAGCGAAGCGCCGATTGAGTCTTGTCATCGTCCAAACTGGATTGGTCTTTGGCCTTGGAACCGGCGTGGTCGATTCGATAGGCCCAACGGCGGCGGCGTTCCGGTTCGAATTCCACCATCGCCTGCCAGCCGCCGGATCGCATTTGTCCGCGGCGAAGTGACTCCGCGGCCGCCCGGGCGGCGTCCAGGAACTGTTGGTCGCCGGTGGCCTGATAAAGTTTGACGAACGCTTGGCCGACCGCGGGGGTGCCCGGCGGTTGAACCCAGACCGTCGACGTTTTGACAACGCCTTCGCCTTCGCGATGTTTCAAATCCGCCGAATAGCGCCACAGGTAACCGCCTTCGGTACTGACGTGTTCGACCAGAAACGATGTCGCCTTTTTAGCTGCGGCGAGTGCTTCGCCCGTCAGATCGGCGTGAGCGGGCGTTGCGATGGCGGCAAGGATTGCGGCACAGCAAGCACTGGCCAGCAGCGGGCGAGGCGTGAAGGGGGGCAGACGCATGAGATCGGCGGGTTGAGTGGGGGAATTCGGGGAACTCCAAATTCTAACCCGCCACCCGCACCGAGGTGATGCCGTTTTGGGGTCGTTGCTCGTAAAGGGGTTTCGCCATGACAGGCTGGAAGCCTATCCCACTTATTCTTCCGATGGTCCGAGGGAGAGAGACGTCGACTCTTGGGACCTGTGTCGATCCCAATGATCCCCTCAGACGCTGACCGGAGCGCCGGAGGTCCATTTTGTGAAATCGTGGGGTTCGCGGTGGACGTGGTTGTACACCGTGTCTCGCTCGACCGGGTCGCGGCCGGCTTCGGCGATCAACCCCTTGATGTGATCCACGCTCAGGCATTCCGGGGTCGTCGCTCCGGCGTCGTGATAAATCAATTCGTGCCGAACCGTTCCGTCGATGTCGTCGGCGCCATAGGCGAGCGCCGTTTGGGCGGTTTCGATGCCCAGCATGATCCAGTACGCCTTGATGTGTTGGACGTTGTCGAGCATCAGCCGGCTGATCGCCATCGTCCGCAGATCCATCAGTGCGGACGGTTTTTTGATGTTGTCCAGCTTGGTGTTTTCGGGGTGAAACGCCAGCGGGATGAAGACTTGAAATCCGCCCGTCCGGTCTTGTAGCTCACGCAATCGGATCAGGTGATCGATGCGGTGGTAGGCCTGTTCGACGTGACCGTACAGCATCGTGCAATTGGTTCTCAGGCCGATTTCGTGGGCGGTCTGATGGATCTGCAACCATTCATGCGTGTTGGCTTTGTGTTCGCACAGCTGGTCACGGACTTCGGGGTGGAAGATTTCGGCACCGCCACCGGGCATGCTTCCCAGCCCGGCATCGCGCATGTCTTGCAGCACCCATTGTTTTGATTTCTTGGTCTGGAATTCGAACCAATTGATTTCAACGGCGGTCCACGCTTTGAGATGGATTTGGGGGTAGGTCTTGTTCAGCAGTTCGATGATGCCGCGGTACCACTCGTACGGCATTTTGTGGTGCAGCCCGCCGACGATGTGCATTTCCGTGCATCCGTTCTCGGTGGCTTCGCGGCCGCGCTCGACGATTTGTTCGTCGCTCATCGCGTAGCCCTTGGGGTCGCGCAAATCGCTGCGAAACGCACAGAACCGGCAGCGATAGACGCAGACGTTGGTCGGATTCAGGTGGGTGTTGATGTTGAAGTAACCCACGTTGCCGTTTTTTCGTTCACGGACCAGATTGGCCAATTGACCGACTTCCTGCAGCGGCACGGCGGGATCGTAGAGAAAGATTCCGTCGTCCAAGCTGAGCCGTTCTTCGGATTCAACTTTGTCACGGATTTCGCGGAATCGTGCGGCGTAGTCGGTTGCAGGCATGGTGGGATGCAGAAATCGTGTGGATTGATTTGAAACGGGGGGAGAACCGCAAATTTGGCGAAACGTTAACGGGGTGCGGTCCAGCTGAGTGATCAGCGGAAACAAGTGGGATAGGCTTCCAGCCTGTCATTTCGGCATCGAGGGTGCCGCCGTTTCCGCTCACAAGGCGCCGGCCAGTTGCTCCAATTTGGCCTTTGCCGCCCCGCTGTCAATCACCTCGGCGGCACGTTGGACGCCGGCGACCAGCGAGGGGGCGGATTCGGTCAGCAGCAAGGCCGCAGCCACCCCGGCGACGACGGTGTCGCGAGTCGGGCCGGGCTGGCCGTCCAGGATGCGGCGAATGATCGCAGCGCTCTCGGCGGGGCCGCTGGCGGCCAGTGAGTCGACGGTAGCCGACGGCAAGCCGAAATCTGGCGGTGTCCAGCGGTAGCGCTGGGTGACGTGATTGCCCGAGACATCGATGGCGTCGGTGTATCGGTCCAGGGACACTTCGTCTTGGCCATCGGCGGCATGCACGACAAAGGACCGCACGGTGCCCAGTTCCGCGATCGCGTCGGCAATTTTGGATTGGGCGTCAAGGTTGCTGGTCCCGAGCAATTGGTGCGTCGCGCCAGCCGGGTTGCAGAGCGGGCCGAGCAGATTGAACAGGGTTTTGACGCCCAATTTACGTCGAATGCCGACGACGTGTCGCATCGCCGGGTGTAGTTTGACGGCGAAACAAAAACACAGGCCGATCTCATCCAGCCGGCGGGCCACTTGCCGGGCGTCGGATTCGATTCCCACGCCGAGTTCCTCCAGCACATCGGCCGAGCCCGTCACGCTGGTGGCTTTGCGATTGCCGTGCTTGGCGACGGGGACGCCGCAGGCGGCGGTGACGATCGCAATCGCCGTGCTGATGTTGAAGGAGCCGCTGCGGCTGCCCCCGGTTCCGCAAGTGTCCAGCAAAAGATCGTGATGGTGTGGGATCCGCGTCATGTGGCGGCGCATCGCGGTCGCGGCGCCGACGATTTCAGAAACCGCTTCGCCCTTGTCACGGAGCGCCAGCAACAGCTGGCCGATTTGCTCTTCGGCCGCGTCGCCGCTGAGCATTTGGTCGATCAGGACCGCGGTTTGCTCGGCGGAGAGGTCTTCGCCGGCGGTCGCTTGTCGGATCGCGTCATCGAAAGTCGTCATCGGCAGCTGGGGGGATTTGATGAGCCAAACGGGGCGGGGATCGCATCGGTTTTCGGGAACGCCCAGCACTTTAGCGGATCGGGCTCGTTTCGAAACGCCCGTGAACTTACACTTTCCGCATGACACGAAAAATCATCATCGACACCGACCCCGGAATTGACGACGCCGTCGCCCTGACGGCCTCATTGTTTGACCCTCGCTTGGAGGTTTTGGCGGTCACCGCGACCGCCGGGACCGTCACGTCCGAACAGGCAACGAGCAATGTCTGTGCGATCGTGTCGATGCTCGATCCGCCACGCTATCCGCGCATCGGCAAGGCGATCCCTCCGGAGACGGCGTCGGCGATCGACGATCTGTTTTTGAACGGTCGCTGCGGCCTGGGCGAATTGTCGGTCGGTGAAACACAGCGTCAACATTTGCCGAGCAGCGAAAAGGTGATCGCCGAACTGGTCCGCAAGTATCCTGACGAAATCACGCTGGTTTGCCTGGGACCGCTGTCCAACCTGGCTCGTCTTTATCGACGGGATCCGGCGGCCATCAACCTGCTGGACAAAATCGTGATCAGCGGCGGCGCGGTGAACGTCGCCGGCAATGCCAGCTGCGTGGCCGAATTCAACCTGTTTTTTGACCCCGCCGCCGCCAGCGAAGTCTTCGGTTCGCCGACGACCAAGAGTCTGCTGCCGTTGGATGTCACCGGTGAGGTGCAATTCGGCGTCGAATTGTTGGAACAACTGCCGTCGACCGAGACACGGGCCGGCCAGTTGCTGCATCAGATGATGCCGTTCGCGTTCCGCACCGCCCATCAACGCTTGGGACGCGAACTGATTCCGTTGATCGATGCGGCGACGATTGCCGCGGTCGTCGAACCCGAGTTGTTCCAGTGGACGGAAATGGCCGGAAAGGTCGAAACGCAAGGTCTGCTCACCCGCGGCATGTCGGTGTTTGACCAGCGGCTGCGACCGGAATGGCAAGCCAACATGGAAGTCGCGCTGACGGCAGACATCGACGCGGTCAAGGGACTGGTCTGCCGCAGCCTGCGATACGCCGGACAAAAATCGTAAGATCTGAACGGAAAAGAAGTGTCGGGGCTTGCGAGTGGGATAGGCTTTCAGCCTGTCATTGCAGCGTCGACAGGCTGGAAGCCTATCCCACTAAACGCGAGCGTGGCAAGCACGCTCGCGTTTGAAAGGATGACGTCCGCGATGGGTGCGCGACGCTTACCAGTTGTAGTCGACGCCGACGTAGGCCCCGTGCAGGATCAAGCAGTCGTCCGCACGGACCGCACCGGCCGAAGCGGCGGAGGTGTATTCGGTCGGCATCTGGCCGACCGCGGTGGCCACACCGCAGGCTGCCAAAACGCGATAGCCGCCGTTGATGGTCCAGCAATTGCTGATCCGGTATCCGAGTCCGAGGTCCAATTCACCCAGTCCGGCCACCGAGATATCGGATTGGCGGGTGTAGAGGTCACCGGCACCGGCACCTTGCGAGTTGGTGTAGCCGGTCGCCATGGTCGTCGTGATGCTGTGAAAGAATTCCGCATCGTTGCCGTAGACGCCGATTTTTCCGCCCAGGTTGAACATCGCTCGGCTGCCCATGCAGTAACTCAGCCGCGAACCGAATTGGTACCCGAACAGGTTGTTTTCGGTGATCGACTTGTAATACAGGTCGTTCGCTCCGTAGCCGACCATGCCGTCCACGTCGCCGCCGATTTCCAGTTCGTCTTCGAGTTGGAACCAGCGGAACCCGTGCGAGTTTTGGATCCGAAGTCGTCCCCCGGCGGCCCGTGCCAGCGGACCGATCGCACTGCCGCAGGCTTTGTCTCTGCAGCCGCCGAAACCACAGCCGCCACCCCAGATCGAAGCCGGGCTGCATGAACCCAATCGTCGGGCACCCATCAACCCGAACCCGACGAGGTTGACCTCCAGACTTTGGATTCTCAAGTCACGGATCACTTGAATGCTCGCCGCGTTCATGTCGTAGTCATCGTAAACGGTCGTCGCACCGCCGCCCCGGTTGATCGATGCGGTTTGAAGTGCCGGGTTGATCAATCGCAATCCCGCACCGCTGTCGGGAACCTGGCGGCACAGACACTCCGGGTCCCAGAGCATGTATTCCACATCGACGGCGTACTGGCCACATCCGAAGTAGCGGCCCGCGTGCACGTCAAAACTGGTGTCGTCGGTCGGCTCCAAGTCCCGGTTTCGCAGCAGCACCATGCTGCTGTCGTCGGTGACCAGCGGGGTGTTGTCGCTGCCGGCGATATTCCAGAACATCAGACTCGACCCACCAAACCAAGGTGAAATCGGTCGCGGTCCCGGGGCTGGTGCCGTCGCGCAACTTCCATGCGCCGCACCCTGCCAGGGTGCAGCCGCGGCGGCCGCGTAGGGACTCGCGTGCCCATAGGAATCGCAGGTTGCGCATGACGATCCCGCCGGCGGGTGCGCGACCACTGGGGATTGAACCGCCGCCGCCGGATGAGGGGCGGGGTGATGCTGTGGTGCATAACCCGGTGCCGCTGGCATGGACGGCACCGGTGGGTAAACGCGATCGGCTTCCGGGTGCGGCAGGTCTTCAATCGCGTTTTGGGTGGCGACCGATTGCACTGAGGCGCCAAAGGGCATCGCATTGTTGCTGGACCGATTGGGCTGGATCGGAGCAGCAGGGCGTCGAAAATTGTTCCATCGGGCGGGGGCCTGATAGGTTCCGTTGTCGGCGTTGCCAGGATTGCCCGCGGCGCAGTCCAGGGCGACGGCGCCCCCCAGACTGAATCCGAGTACGATTGCGAAGTGTCGCATCACATGAGTTCTCACAGTATTACTCCTTCATCCATTTTAAGTCGCTTCCTACTCGGACACCGGCGCAACGGCAGCGACCGTTCGCTGTCGTTTTGCATCGACCCTGCGGCGCTCGTTCGCCGCGTTTGTCAGCCGATTTTGACGGGGATGCGCCGATCGCGATCTCGCAATCGTGTTTGCCCAGACGCATCGAGACAATCGTCTGCGATTGGCTAAACGAGAACGATTCGGCAGACGGTACTTCGTGCGTGGGCGCGAAGATGCTCACAATCCGAACAATCGTTCCGTGTCCATCACGGTGTCCCGGGTGGGCAATCGTGACCAGTCAAACTGGTCGATCAGGTCGGACGCTTTTTGCGGCTCGGCCGTGTCGATCAACCCGAGCGAATGGGCCGCCCAACCGACGATCGCTTCGGCCGTGACGCCACACTCGCGATAGTGACTCAGCCGCGTGTCGCCGTGACGTTTGGCCAATCGTCGCCCGTCGCTGCCCAGGACCAAGGGGACGTGGGCGTAACGAGGCACCGGGTAGCCGAGGTGACGAGACAGATCCAATTGCCGAAACGTGCTGGCGATCAGATCATTGCCACGGATGACAAAGTCGACGCCCTGGCTTTGGTCGTCGACCACGACGGCCAGCTGATACGAGACTTGACCGTTTTTGGATGTGATCGGGAAATCGCCCAACTCTCTGGCCGGATTGCAACGCTGCGGCCCCAGCACGGCATCGTCGAATTCCAACGTCTGGTCGCTGACCCGCAGCCGCCAACAATGATGCTGCTCCGGGATCGCATCGCCGTCGCGATAGCCTGCACAGGTCCCCGGATAAATCGGCCCTTCACCGCGAAACCGACTTTCATGGGGTGCCGAAAGCGCCTCGGCGATGTCTTTGCGTGAACAGACGCAGGGATACGCCAGGTTACCGCCTCCGTGGGTCAACGTCGCCAATGCTTGCCGGTAGCGTGATTCGTGGTCGGTTTGAAGGATCGGTTGCCCGTCCCACTCGATGCCCAGCCAGCGAAGGTCTTCGATGGCCTGGTCGATCGCCCACGACTTGACGCGGGGCGAGTCAAGATTGTCGATGCGAAAGACCAATTCGCCTCCCGCACGGCGCGCCGCCCAATAGGCGATCAAATGCGTTCGCGCGTTCCCAAGATGCTGAGCACCGGTCGGAGAGGGAGCCAGGCGGGTTCGCATCAGGCTTGCGCGGCGATCATGTTGGCCATACTCTGGCGGGCAATCGTCTCGGCACCGAGCGAGTAATCAAAGACTTCGACGCTGGTCCAGCCGTCGTAGCCGATTTCTTTGACCGCTTCAAAAATCGGGCGAAAATCGACGTCCCCCATGCCCGGACCGAGCAGATTGGGATCATTGGCGTGGAAGTGCATCATCGCGTCGGCGTTGTCACGGATGATCTGCGGAACCGGTGTCGGTTCGTCGCTCATCGCTTTGACGTCCAGGTGCAATCCGACGTGGTCGCTGGCGATCCGATTCATTAAATCGCGTCCGGCCGCGGCGGTGTTGAGAAAGTTGCCTTCGCCACGCCCGAGCGGTTCGATCGCGATCCGGACCCCGCATTCGTCCAGGGTCGGCACAACGGCCCGCAAACACGCCGCCGCCGCTTCCATCGCCTGTTCTTCGGTTTGGCCGGCCGGAAAATTGCGTTGCTGCGGCGAACCCAACACCATCACGTCTCCGCCCAAATCACGGCACAGCCGCGCCAGTTCGCAGAAGTATTCGCTCGTCTTTCGACGCACGTCCTCGTCCAGCGTGGTCAAATGAAAGCCTTCCGTCTTGGCCAACAACCAGTGCAACCCGATGATTTCCAATCCGCCCGCTGACACGGCGTCGCGATAGGCAGCCCGCTGGTCGGCGGTGAAGGACGGCACGTCGTCGGTGATCATGAACGGGGCGACTTCCCAGCCGGTGTAACCCGCATCACGCGCAATTTGAAGTGCTTGGTCAAGTGGCATTTCGCCGAAGGTCTCGTTACAAATGGCGTACTTCACGGGCTGTGGTTTTTGTTCAGGTTGCGGGATGTTAAAACGAACCGACAGAATAACAGTCGGAAGATCCGTTCGCACGGGCCCACATCCGCCTGCCATCGGGGCGTTCGCGATTTTCAAGTTTCAACCCGACCGTCAAGGAATCACCCGCGTGGCTTCATCGCGAGCGTTGCCGCAACCTGACCGCGATGCGACACGTCTGGGGGCGTGGTTGTTGCGGATCGCTGCGGCGGGCGTGGCTGCGCTGCTGGTCGGATTGCTGGCGACCGCCTGGACGTTGCAACCCGACTCCTCCGGCTTGGGGACGCATCACCAGCTGGGGCTTCCGCCCTGCAGCATCCGCGTGCTGTTCGGAATTCGTTGCCCCAGTTGCGGGATGACGACATCGTGGGCGCACGCGATGAACGGAGATTTTCTCGCCGCGGCACGCGCCAACGTGGGCGGATTCTTGTTGGCGTTTTACGCGCTGGCATGCCTGGGCACGATGCTACAGATGGTGCGTGGCGGAAAACTGCCGGCCGATCGCACGATCCGTCGCTACACGATCGCGCTGATCGCGATCGCGGCGGTGACGTTGGCCGATTGGGGCGTTCGGCTGATGGGGGTGTAGGTCACGCGGTGCGTGACGGTTGGCTTCACTTTGGCGGAAGTGTTGGGGTTTCACAAGTGAAACCAGGAAGGCAAGCTGGAAGCTTACCCCACTTTGACAGAGTCAGTTCTGGTCGTACAGCGGCAGGTGGCGGTAGTAGACTTCCAGGCAGTAGATCGACAAGCAGGTTGTGTACAAGCGGCCGCCGATACTCCAGCGGTCGCCTTGGGGGGCCCAGCTGCCGCGTTCGTTGCCGTCCTTGATTTGCAGGGCCGGCAGTTTGACTTTCATCTCATTGTTCCATTCGGTCCACAGCGGGCCGCCGACATGGTGGAACGCTTGGGTTGCGTAGTACCAGTAGTAGACGTTTTGGCGATTGATGTCGAAGGGTGCATCGGTACGCAACAGGTTGAGGCCGTCTTGGAGCCGGCCATCGTTTCGCTCCCAACCGAGGTACTGGCGACACAGCAGCCCTTCGGCGGTCATCGTGGGCGTGGCGTCGCTGCGGCCGGGTTGGTAGGCATAACCGGCACCGTAGTAAACGCTGGCCGAATCGAGGTACTGTCCGATTCGGCTCATGTTCCCCGGGTTGACTTCCAGCCCAGCCCCGAGCGCACTTTGCAGGGCCATCACGTACCAGCCGGTGACCGACGTGTCGCCGGGTTCATTGGGTCGATATCGCCAGCCGCCATCGGATGCCTGTGCTTTGAGTGCGTAATCGACGGCGCGCTGGGCGTAAGCGCGCAACCAGGAATCCTTGGTCATCCCGTACAACTCGCACAGCGCGATCGTCGCTTGGGCTTGGGCGTAGGTTCGTTCGTTGCCGCGCGCCGAAGCGGCCATGTACCCGCCGCGATCCTGTTGTGACACCAAGTACTTCAACCCTTTGTCGACTTCGGCGCGGTACATGCCTTCCAGGTGGGTGTTGCCGTCCCCGGCAAACGCGATCAATGCCATCGCGGTCGCGGCCGGCCGGTTTTCCGAAACGGCACCGTTGCTGTAGGGTTTCAGCATGCTCCAGTAACCGCTGCGATGCTGTTGTCGTTTCAGCCAGGCCAGCCCGAGCTTGACGGCGTTGGCGGTCTCATCGGTGCCGCCGTACATCGCCATCAACGCTTTTCGCATCGCCCCGGTCCGTCCGCTGAACATCGGTTTGGAGATCTCGATCGGCTCGGCTCCCAGCAGCACCGGCTGAATCGCCTCCATCTCGGCCGGTTCCACCGTTTCGAAAATCTCCGGAATCTCGGTTTCCAGCAGCGTGTCGTCCAACGCGTCTTCGGGGGCTTCGATCAGGTCATCGGTTTGTGGCGAAGACAGATCCAATTCGAGCGCATCCTCGATCGGTTCATTGCTGATCCCAAAATCGAGCACCAGGTTGGTGAAACCGTTCCCGGTGGGCGAGGTGATCAGGGCCAGAATCAGCAGCACGATCAAATGGATCACCAGACTGAGCAGCCAGGAGGGAGCCGAGCGGGTGACGTCGTCCGCGGGGGCGTCCTGGTCTGCGGCGGCAATCGCGGCGTCCGCATCGGCGTTTCCGTCTTCCGCCGTGGTGACTTCGGGCAAGCTTCCACGCCAGCGGGTCACGGCCGAGCCGATCCCGGACCGCGGCTGGGACACTTCCGTGATCGGGCGGGTGGGCGGCAGGGTGGCTCGGGGTGGCGGCGGCGGCGGGATCGAGGGTCCGTTTCCGGCCGCCGCGACGTCGCCGCGTTGGGTTGGGGGCTTGTCGGCCGGGATCTTGTTGGCGGACAGACCGTGGGGGGGCTCGGCTCCGAGTGTTTCTTCGTCCGAGTCGATCATGTCGGCCGACTGCGGTGGCCCCGGCAGCGGCCCCGGCAGCGGCGATGCGGCCCTGTCTTCAGCGGCCTGGTCTTCAGCAGCCCTATCTTCAGCGGACTGGTCTGCTCCGGCCCAGGGGCTGCGTTCACGCGGTGTTCCGCGGCGCGGCGGCGGTGGTGGGACCGGGGGGACGGAAGGCATATCGATCGATTGCGGAGTGCGGGCAGACGAGGAGTCGCTCGTAAAAAGACTCTGCGACACAGCATTCGACTCGAAAAGTAGAAGAGAAAGAGTTTCGCGGCTCCCGTTGCTTCTACGCAGTATATCGCATTTGTCCAGATCAGACAAAAAAAGCCGGTCGTCTTTGGGAAGTGGGAGAGGCTTGCAGGCTGGTGGAGGCAGGCTGGAGGAGTCCGAGCGGACCAGTCTGGAAGCCTCTCCCACTTGTTTCCCAATCAAGACGAGACGCGAAAAACGGGGTGAGCCGCCTCAATTGAGGGGCTCACCCCGCCTGGCTTGTCGCGTGCAGTTTTGAGCGGCTAGGCGGCCCACCGAGCTTTGTGACTCGGCGGGACCTCCCGGCCGATTCAATTAGCAGCCGCAGGAAGGAGCGGCTTCGCAACCACAGGTCGGCTCAGCGTCGCATCCGCAGCTGGGAGCGACGTCGCAGCAGCTGTTGCATCCCTTGTTGCATCCGCCGAACAGCTTTTTCAGCAGTCCGCCGCTGGACTTGCTGCATCCGCAGGAGGGAGCAGCAGCGCCACATCCGCAAGCGTCAGCGGCACCACAGCAGACCGGGGCCGGGCAGCAAACCGTCACGGGGACTTGCTTGCAGACCGTACGCGGAACGCACTTGGTGACCGTGTAAGGCTCGCAGACCTGACGGCACTTCTTGACCTTGCAGATCTTCGTGTAGCACTCGGTGCGGCACTTGTTGACGCAAACGGTCTTGGTGCGGCACTCGGGAACCATCTTGCAAACTTTGTATTCGCAAGTCTTGGTACGGCACTCGGGAACCATCTTGCAAGTGGTGTACTTGCAGACCTTCGTACGGGGCTCGCAGACGTAGCTGCAAACGGTGTAGTTACAGGTCTTGGTGCGGCACTCGGGAACCATCTTGCAAGTGGTGTACTTGCAAACCTTGCTGCGTTGTTCGCAGACGTAGCTGCAAACCTTGTACTCGCAAGTCTTCGTGCGGCACTCGGGGACCATCTTGCAAACGGTGTACTTGCAGGTCTTCGTGCGGCACTCGGGAACCATCTTGCAGACGGTGTAGTTGCAAGTCTTGGTCTTGCACTCAGGAACGCGTCGGCAAACGGTGTAAGGGATCTCACGCGTGCGGCACTCTTTCTTGTAGCGCGTGCAGCAGATTTCCTTTTCTTCGCAGGTCGGCACCCAGACTTTCTTGCAGATCGTCTTGGGGCAACCTTGGACGCATTCGACGCGGCACTTGCCGGGGCAGTACACGCAACGGCAGGTCGCCGGATCGTAGGTCCACGTGCCCGGTTCACGAACCGTGCGTCGCATCATCGGACCGGGAACGGTTTCCGTTTGCGTTTCCCAGTGTCCACCTTTGACCGTGATGGTCTTGGTGTACTGCTCGGGAACCATGACGGTGTAGTTCTCGGTGCGAACCTTGTCTTCACGCACGGTGTTGTAAACCGTGTAGTTGATCGTACGAGTCTTGGTCTCGTGAACGGGAACCATCACGGTGTAGTTGATGGTTTTTTCGCGAGTTTCGTACACCGGCTTGTTGACGGTGTAGTTGATCGTGCGAGTCTTGGTCTCCCACACGGGCTTTTTGACCGTGTAGTTGATGACCTTTTCGTGCGTCTCGTACACCGGTTTCATGACGGTGTAGTTGATCGTACGCGTCTTGGTCTCGTACACGGGCTTTTTGACCGTGTAGTTGATGACCTTTTCGTGAGTCTCGTAGACCGGTTTGTTGACGGTGTAGTTGATCGTACGAGTTTTCGTTTCGTACGTCGGCACCATCACGGTGTACTGGACTTCTCGTTGCTCCGTGTAAGGAACGACACGAGTTGCTTGGACTTCTTTGTCTTCGTAATACGTTTCGTTCCGCGTACGATAGCGAGTCTCTTGGACTTGCTCGTATACGGTCTCGGTCACGTTACGCATGACGGTGTAGCTTCCATCGGCGTTTGCCGATGCAGCTCCGTCAGCGACGGGTGACGCGCCGTCAGCGACGGTGCCGTCGCTGACCACTGACTCTCCGCAATTACTACAGCCTTGATAGCTGATCGCACCACAATAAGCGGCGCGTGCGGATTGAGCCCCCGAGACGATCGCGATGATCGCCAAGGCGGGCAATAACCACAGCCTTTTCATCTCTTCTTTCTCCAGGAAACACATTTGGGTTGCAAAGGGACGCACTGGATGATGCGAGACCCATTGCTCACACCTTCCTGCACTTTTTGCGTGCACGTGCACTGCGACGAAAGACCCCCCGTTCAAGATGAATCCGGCTCCGGTCACTGCACCCGAAGGTGCCGATCGTTGCCCGAATTAACCTCTTTCCCATCTACCCGCACGAACGGTGGGAGGAAGATGGTGCGGACACACAAAGTTTGCGTGCCAACGAATTGGGTCCTTATGCTGTCAATTCATCGTCTGCGTAAAGTGATCCGACCAAGTAAACAGGTCGATCAAGGCAAATTAAGACGCCTAGGCTGTCCAGGAGTGCCGCCATTGCAATCCATAACAGATGTAGCGATCGGGACGGCGGAGCGAGGACGTTTGTTCCAGGTTCCAGGTTCCGGGTTCCGGGTTCCGGGTTTCAGGTTTCAGGTTCCAGGTTCCAGGTTCCAGGTTCCGGGTTGAGATCTGAGATCTGAGATTGGCTCCTTCCTTTTTCTCCCCTCTCCCCACTTCCCCCTGTCGGTCTTCCGAGGGCGTTACAATCCTCCCATGCCCTCAGAACCGGACCACGAAACGACTTCGGACCCCAACAGCGGCGTCAACAAATTGCCGCGACCGGCCGTCGGGCGGCTGAGTCTGTACTTTCGCGAATTGCATCGCTTGGCCGATCAGGGCGAAACCCATCTCAACAGCAAACAGCTCGGTGCGCTGGTCGATGTGTCTCCCGCCGTCGTCCGCCGCGACCTGAGCAGTCTGGGCACGATCGGCCGTCGCGGCGTGGGGTATCCGATCGACAAACTGACCGAACAGATCGGCGCGGTGCTCGGCAGCGGGCTGCAGTGGCAGGTCATCTTGGTCGGCGTCGGATCGCTCGGCGATGCGCTGCTCCGCTACCGAGGTTTCGAGCGATTGGGGTTTCGACTGGTCGCCGCCTTCGATCTCGCCCCGGGCAAAATCGGAAAACAGATCGGGGGGGTGTCGATTTGGAACGCCGCCACGATGACCGGCAAGCTGGCCGAACTCTCACCGGACCTGGCGATCCTGGCCGTCCCGGTCGACCAGGCGGCCGTCGTCGCCGCCGATTTGGTCGCCGCCGGCATCAGCGGCATCCTGAATTTTGCCCCCACCACGTTACGCTTGCCGGGATCCACGGCCGTCGTCAACGTCGACTTGGCCAGCGAATTGCAACGGCTCGCGTTCAGCGTCCAGAACCGCTGACCCGTGGGATCGACTTTTTGCCTGTCGAAGGCCGTTGTGACAGAGAACCAGCCGTCTGACGCGAGCCTATATCAGTGACTCTCTCGCCTGATTCACCGCTTGAACCGCCTCCGATGCGGAACCCGCCGTGGCGGTCAGATGCCCCATCTTCCGGCCGACTTTGGCGTCGGTTTTGCCATACAGGTGCAGCGAAACCGACGGCACGGCCAACGCCTGATCCCAGCTCGGATGCTGTCCGTCAACGCTCCACAAATCGCCCAACAGGTTGGCCATCGCCGCGCCGCCGACGCGCAACTCGGTCGATCCGAGTGGCAGCCCACAGACCGCTCGGACGTGTTGTTCGAACTGGCTGGTGTGACACGCTTCGATCGTCAAATGGCCACTGTTGTGCGGCCGCGGCGCGACCTCGTTGATCAAAATTGTTTCCGCATCGACGACAAAAAACTCCACGCACAGCACGCCGACCAACTGCAGCACGTCGGCGGCCCGGGTCGCGATCGAGTTGGCCAATTGTTGTTGTGCCGGCGACAGGGTCGAAGGGCAGAACGAGACGTCGAGGATGTGGTTGCGATGATCGTTTTCAAAGGGCGGGAAACAGCGGACTTCCCCCGCGGCCGAACGCGCTACGACGACCGAGGCTTCTCGATCAAACGAGATCCATTTCTCGGCGATCCAGGCGTCGGCGGACTCCCACGGCACCGCCGCTGCGTCGGCTTGGCCATCGAGGCGATACTGTCCCTTGCCGTCGTATCCGCTCCGTGCCGTTTTCACGATCACCGGCCAGCCATGCTGCTCGGCAAACTCGCCGACGCCGGCGGCCGAATCGACCGCGGCATAGGGCGTCACCGCCAGACCCGCATCGCGGAACGTGGTTTTTTCAACCAGTCGATCTTGTGCGGTGGCAAGGACATGATGCGAGGGATACGTCGGCGCGAACTCGCTGCACCAGCGAATCGTCTCGGCGGGAATGTTCTCGAATTCCAGCGTGATCACCTGGCACTGCTGGGCAAACTGTGACACGACGGCGTGATCAAGTAGATCGCCGACGACGGTTCGCGTGGCAACCTGGCCGGCCGGTTCGTCGGGCGAGCCGCAGAAGACCACGACGTCGTATCCCATCTGCATCGCCGCGATCGCAAACATGCGGCCCAGTTGTCCGCCACCGACCATGCCGATCGTCGCCCCCGGCATCACCATCGATTCGTTCGATTCCAGTGCTGACACGTCGAGATCACTCCAGTTCGGTGGCGGCGAGGACTTGCTGCGTCTGCTGTTGAATGAACGCCTCCAGCGCCTCACGGACGGCCTGGTCGCTGATCGCCAGCATGCGAGCGGCCATCAAGCCGGCGTTTTTGGCCCCGCTGGCCCCGATCGACATGGTGGCGACGGGGATCCCGCCCGGCATTTGCACGATCGATAACAGCGAATCGAGTCCCTGCAGCGCCCGGCTCTGGACCGGAACGCCGATTACCGGTAGCGACGTTTCCGATGCCACCATCCCCGGCAGATGGGCGGCGCCGCCGGCCCCGGCGATGATCACTTTCAATCCCCGCTGCCGCGCCGATTGGGCGTACGCGAACATCCGTGCCGGGGTGCGGTGGGCGCTGACGACGGTTCGCTCGTGCCGGATGCCCAAGGCATCCAAAATCTCGCATGCCGGACGCATCGTCTCCCAATCGTTCTTGCTGCCCATGATCACGCCGACCACGGCATCGGTGGCGGGAAATTGCGTGCCGTCAGTTTCAGGTGTCGTCATGCTCGCTGGTTGCGCTGGCGGAGAAGGGAAGACCGGTGAAACGAGAGTTTTAAAGCGAAACACGCCAAACCGGAAGGTGCAGCCGGAACAGGAGGTCGGCAAAACGATGTCGGCAAAACGATGTCGGCAAAACGATGTCGGCAAAACAATGGAGGCAAAACAATGGAGGCAAAACAATGGAGGCAAAACGATGGGGTGGCAGAATGATGGGGGCAGAATGATGGGGGCAGAACGATGGGGGCAAACGATGGGGGCAGAACGATGGGGGCAGAACGATGGGGGCAGAACGATGGGGGCAGAACGATGGGGGCAGAACGATGGGGGCAGAACGATGGGGGCAGAACGATGGGGGCAAAACGATGGGGGCAGAACGATGGGGGCAAAACGATGGGGGCAGAACGATGGGGGCAAAACGATGGGGGCAAAACGATGGGGGCAGAACGATGGGGGCAGAACGATGGGGGCAGAACGATGGGGGCAAAACGATGGGGGCAAAACGATGGGGTGGCAAAACGATGGGGTGGCAGCGGGGCCCCGCCGGTCTCGTTCCGATCTTTCTTCCCTGTCTCCCTGTCTCCCCCTCTCCTTGTCTCCTTGTCTCCCCCTACCGCACCAAGAACTCCATCGCGTCCCGGTCGGTCAGGTCGTCGACGATGCGGTCGGCTCCGGCGATTTCCAGTTCCTCGCGGGTGGCCGTACCCGTACAGACCGCCAAACACTTGGCGCCGATTGTGTGCGCGCAGCGGACGTCATTGGGCGTGTCGCCGATGACGATCACGTCGTCGCGGGCCGCCTCGCCTCGACGCCGTGCCAACTGGTCGGCCGCGCGTCGGGCCATGTCGCAGCGAACCGCGTCCAGGTCGCCACCGACCACCCAGGGAAAGAAATCGATCAGCCGGAAGGTCTCCAGCTTCATCCGGGCCGTTTCGGGAAAATTCCCCGTCATCACGGCCAACGAGAGGTGGGGCGTCGCCGACAACGCCGGCAGCAATTCCGCGACCCCCGGCAACACTTCGCCTCGCACCGTGGGCAGCACGTCGCGTAGCGTCACGGCGTAACGTCGCCGCAATCGGCCTTGGTTTTCAGGCGTCGGGGCAATTTCCCCGGCCACCAGAAACTCGCAAACCAAGTCGCGATCGGTGCGTCCGCCGAACGAAATGTGTTCGATGGCCAGGTCGGCGACCCCGAATTCATCCACCATCGCACGCACCAACGCACCGCTTCCGGCACGTTGGGTCACGAGCAGGGTCCCATCGATGTCAAAAAAAAGTGTCCGCATGGCGAAAAAGTTAGCAGATGTCGAGCCGCGTACCAGCACCGTGGGGCCGAAACCGACGCGACGGCCCACGGCCTGTTTTGGACCGTTCCCGTTTTGCGGTTCTCTATTGTGTCCTTCCCAAACCGCGACCGTCATGCCAGAACCTAAGGACGGTTTTTGCGGCCGCCGGTACCGGTAGCTCGTCGTCAGGGCGTTTGACGAGATTCGCTACCATAGAATCGAGCCGTGACCACGCCCCCAGCCAATCGATCGATCCCCTTCCATGACCGCCAACGTGACCGAACCAGCGCCACCCACCGTCGACACGCCCCCCAACGAAACGGCCGGGGAATTGGACAAGAGCAATGCTCGGGTGCGCGAGATGTTTCGCCAGATCGCTCCCCGCTACGACCTGATGAACCAATTGTTGTCGCTGAATATTGACAAATACTGGCGCAGCCAAGCGGTCAAACGCTTGCGTCTGGTTCCCGGCGTGCCGGCGCTGGATGTGTGCACCGGGACGGGCGATCTGGCGATCGCGATCGCCGACGCGGCCCCCCAGGGTGTCGAAGTCGTGGGCAGCGATTTTTGTTACGCGATGTTGGAAATCGCTCGGCAAAAACGCGTCGTCGGTTCGCCTTCGGAATCGATCGATTTTCTCGAAGCCGATTCCCAGCAATTGCCCTTCGCGTCCAACCGGTTCCAATGTGTCACCGTGGCCTTCGGTTTGCGAAACGTCGCCGACACCGATCGAGGCTTGCGCGAGATGACGCGGGTGTGCCGGGCAGGCGGGCAAGTGATGGTGTTGGAATTCTCCAAGCCGACGCTGCCGGGGCTGCGGCAAACCTACAACTTTTATTTCAAGCACATTTTGCCCCGGGTCGGGCAATGGTTCGCCCGCAATAACAAGTCGGCTTACTCGTATCTGCCCGATTCGGTCAGCCGCTTTCCGGACGGGCAAGCATTGGCCGATCGGATGGGGGCGGCCGGATTGACGGATGTCAAATTCACCCCGCTGACGTTTGGGGTCTGCACGATCTACGAGGGCACCAAGCCTGTTGCGAATGCCGGCCCAGGTGGGGATCCCCAATGAGTGCCGCGGAAACTCCGGCCGCGCGGATCGATCCGCTGGTGATCGGGATCACCGGTGC